>JAYTVW010000103.1:0-25705 GCA_043743785.1 Rhodocyclales bacterium
CGGCGCCGAGAAAACCCTGGAGAGGCCAACACCAACAGCCGTTGGCTTTGCTTCTCTGGTCTTTCCTCGGCGCCTCGGCGTTTAACAGTCCTTCACAGAGAGCGCCCCATGAATACCCAACAAATCAAAGACTATTTCACCGGCCTGCAGGCGCGCATCGTGGCGGGGCTGGAAGCGTTTGACGGCAAGCCTTTTCTCACGGATTCCTGGGAGCGGCCCGGCGGCGGCGGCGGCATCAGCCGGGTCATCGAGGAAGGCAATTTCTTCGAGCGGGGCGGGGTGAATTTCTCCCACGTCTTCGGTGCCAACCTGCCGCCCTCCGCCACCTCTGCCCGTCCGGAACTGGCCGGCCGCGGCTTCGAGGCCATGGGCGTATCCCTGGTGCTGCACCCGAAGAACCCCATGTGCCCCACGACCCACATGAACGTGCGCTGCTTCATCGCCACCAAGGAAGGGGCGGAGCCGGTGTGGTGGTTCGGCGGCGGCATGGACCTGACGCCCTACTACGGCTTCGAAGAGGATGCCGTACATTTCCACCAGACCTGCAAGGATGCCCTGAGCCCCTTCGGCGATGAGCTGCATCCCCGCTTAAAGGCCTGGTGCGACCGCTATTTCTTCATGAAGCATCGCAATGAAGCCCGTGGCGTCGGCGGCATATTCTTCGACGACTTCAACGAACTGGGGCCGGACGCATCCTTCGCCATGACCCGGAGCGTGGGCGACGCCTTCCTGAATGCCTACCTGCCCATCCTGGAGCGGCGCAAGGACCTGCCCTGGGGCGAGCGGGAACGGGACTTCCAGTGCTACCGCCGGGGCCGCTACGTGGAATTCAACCTGGTATACGACCGAGGCACCCTCTTCGGCCTGCAATCCGGCGGCCGCACCGAATCCATCCTCATGTCACTGCCCCCGGTGGTGAAGTGGCGCTACGACTGGCAGCCGGAAGCGGGTACACCGGAAGCGAAGCTGTATACCGACTTCCTGGTACACAAGGAGTGGGTGTGATCTGAACCTTGTAGTTGTAGGTTGTGCCGCCAGGCACAACCTACGGGTCTTGCACCCACAAGGGTGCGCCCGTGCCGGGCGCACCTACAAAAAAGCAGAGCGATCGGTTCCTGCCCTTCTTTACGTTTCATTGCGCCTTCGCGCCTTTGCGGTGAGGTTCTTTTCGTGAGCCTCAGAACGCCGCCGCCGCCCTGTAGTGCCGGTTGGCGGACTCGGGTCGATTGAGCTGGTCGAAGAGGTGGGCGAGTTCCAGGTGGGTAATGCGACCCGGTTCCACGGCGAGAGCGGCTTCCAGGTAGCTCTGGGCCTTGCCCCATAGTTTTTGCTCGATGCACAGCTTGCCCAAGGTCAGGAGCAGGTTGGCTTCCTGGGGATGGGCCTTGAGCCACTTCTCGCCTTGTGCCAGGCGGGCCACCACGTCGCCGCCCTGGCATTTCGCGTAAAGGCGCGCCAGGAGCGGATCCCAGGTGGACTCCAAGGATTGCTCGATAATGCGTTGGACATTGGCGCTGTCGCCGCTTTCGATGAGGCTGCCTGCCGTCAGGGCCGCCAGCTTGCTGTCCCGGCGCTCGACCGACGGCAATCCGTCAAAGTAGCGCAGGAGGCCGGCAGGATCATTTTCCAGGCCCTTGAGGAGTTCCTGGTGGCAGCGGGCCTTGAGGATAGCGGCGTATTCGCTGCCGATGGCCTTGTGCTTCTCAAGTTGCCGCGCCAGGCGCAGCACTTCTTCCCAGTGGCCCGCGTCCTGATGCACCTTGAGGGCTAGACGCAGGGCCGCGATGTGGCGCTGGCCACCCCGACGCAGGGCCTCCAGGCTGGCGGTGGCGGCGTCGAAGTTGCGGGAACGGCAATGCAGATCCGCCTGGGTCATGAGGCGCGCGGCGCGCACTTCCCCGTCATGGGCGGCCGCCTTGGCCAGCCAGGATTCGAAGCGCGGTTCGTCCCGCATGGCGTGGGCGGCCCGGGCCGCCACCAGGGCGGCAAGCCCCGGCGCCTCACCGCTGTTCACGGCGATCTCGGCGCTCTTGATGGCCTGGCCGTAACGGCCCTCGAACAGGCTAACGACTGCGGTGTACACGGCCCGCACGCCCTTTTCCCGGGCCTTGCGGCGACGGAAGGCCTGTACCTGGCCCGGCATGGCCAAGGTGTTCATCACCAGGCGCACCAGCAGGTACACCAGGACGAAGGCCGCCAGCACCGCCAGCACCATCAGATTGAGGGAAACTTCCACGCGCCAGGGCGGCAGCACCAGGAGGACGTAGCCGTCGTTGTAGCGGGCGGCGATGGACAGGCCCGCCGCCACGGAAAACAGGCCGATAAGCCAAATCAGTGCGCGCATTTTTTACCCAAAAAAAAACAGGTGACTAAACGCCGAGGCGCTGAGGCGCCGAGAGAACCGGAAGTCGATGAAACGTTTGTCCCCGGTGAACGGCGATACAGCATGTCCCATCAAGTGTTTCCTCTGCGCCTCGGCGCCTCGGCGTTTCAAAAAGGGTCTATCGGTTGCCCGATTTTTCGCTGACGACCTTGAGGTTGCGCAGGGCGGCCAGGCTGTCGTTGAGGGTGGGCAGCTCGGTATTGATGTCCGTGTCGCCCAGCTGTTTCAGGGATAAGAGCGCGGCCTGGGCCGCCAGGGTGCGGCTGTCGAAGTAGCGGTCGATCCAGGCGCGGGCTTGGCGGGCATCTTCCCGGAAGCTCTTGCCGTCCCGCTGCAGCAGGGATAGGCGGGCGTTCACCAGCCGCAGCTTGAGGTTTTCCCGCAGGAAGAAGGCATTGTTGGGGGCCAGGAGGCCCGGGTCCGGACGGTCCAGGCGCTCGATACGCACAAGTTGCTTCATCTCGCCCCAGAGTTCCTTGCCCAAAGAGAACCACCAGCCGCCCGTGTTGTCCGCAGCCTGGGCCGCCTTGGCTTCGCTGCGGGGTTCCGCCTCGAAAGCCAGGGGTATGCCATCCACCGCGCCGATGACGGTTTCCAGCTTAAGGGCCATGCCGGGCACGTCGGCCACGGGCAATGCCCGCAGGCGCTCGATGTCTCGACTCACGGCCTTCCTGAGCACCAGGAACTGGGGCCGGTTCACGCCGGCAAGACGGCCGTCGGCGCTTTGCAGGGCCGTCAGGGCCAGTTGCACGTTGCCCGCCAGCTGCAACTGCTGGGCGGCGATGTTGATGGTCTGCTCGACTTCCGCCGTCAGCCGGTCGTCCCGGTTGCGGGCCAGTTCCTGGTAGAGATTGTCCAGAGCCTGCTGCTGACTCCGGGCGTCGGCCACTCTTGCTTCCAGCACGCCCACCTTAGCCTGCAGGGTTTGCAGGGTTTCCTGGCCCTGCTTGGCCAGGGTACGGCCCTCCTGCGCCACCGTGTCGCCCTGGGACAGGCGCTTGGCCAGTTCCTGCTGAAGATTGGAGAGTTTCTCCCGGGTTTCCAGCCATTGCCAGCCCAGAAGAGCCAAAGCCAGCACGGCGATGATGACCGAGGGCTGGCGCAGAAAGCCGGGCGGGGAGCGGCGGGGGGCCGGCGCCGGGAGCTGGCGCGGGGCGCCGTCGGGCCGGGTGAGGGCCGGCTGTTCGTCGGCGGGATGCTGGTTCGCGGCGTCGGTAGTCATGCGGGTCCGCTGGTCTCGAAAAAATCAATCAGTCCGGCGACGAGTCCATCGTCACCGGGAGGTGTGGTAATGACGCGCCCGAGGCCCAGACGGTGGGCCTCCTCGGCGATGCGCTGGTGGGGCACGAACAGGGGCGTGATGGCCAACCGTGCCCGTCCCGCCTCCCCCAGCATGTCGGTCAAGTTACGCAGGCCTTCGCTGGACGTGAGGGTGAGGGCGTCCAGTTCACGGCGGCCCCATAGGTCCAGCAGCAGGGCCGGGGAAAGTTCCGGCCGGCCCCGGCGGTAGCAGGCGATGTAATCCACCCTTGCGCCGCGCTGCTGCAGGGTATCGCCCAGAAGCTCCCGTCCGGCGTCGCCGCGAAAGACGATCACTTTCTTGCCGGCCATATCCGCCAGGGCCGGCAGGGCCAGCAGGGCCTCGGAATCGAAGCGCTCTGTCGGCGCGATGACGTTCGTGATGCCGAAGCTGGCCAGGGTCCGCTCGGAACTCTTGCCCATGACGGCAGCCTTGAGGCCGACAGGCCAGGGGCCTTGGGCCAACAGCACGGACAAGGCCTTGTCGATGGCGTTGGCGCTGACGAACACCGCCAGATCATAGTCACCCAGATGCGCCGCCAGGGCCGTCAGGGGGCCGGTGTCTTCAAGATCGAATATGGCCAACACCGGGAACAGCACCGGCACGCCGCCGGCATCTTCGATGGCCCGAGCCAGGCTGGCGGCCTGGGCCGCCGGGCGGGTGACGACGATGTGGCGCCCCGCCAGCGGGGTGGGCGAGCGAGGAACTCGGGGAGCATGCTCCCCCCCCGCGCAGCCGGCAGGCAGTACAGTGCCTGCCGTAGAGGCAAGGGGCTGCGCGGAAAGGGCAGCGGAAGACATGATCAAGCGGGCGGCAGGTGCACCGGCTTGAGTCCGCCTACTTCTGCCAGGATGTCCTCCGCACCCTGGGCGCGCAGTTCATCCGCCAGACGATTGCCGAGGGCTTCCGCGTCAACAGCCGGCCCCCGCAGTTCGGCCGTGGCAAAGCGGGCGCCGTCCGGCGTGGCGACAAAGCCCCGCAGCCAGAGTTCGCCGTTTTCATTGATGGCATAAGCGCCCAGGGGCACTTCGCAGGAACCGGCCAGAGCCCGGGACACGGCCCGTTCCGCCAATACGCAGGCGGCGTCCGCCGCGTGGTGCAGGGGCGCCATCCAGGCCGCCACTTCCGGGCGGTCGGACAAGCATTCGATACCCAGGGCGCCTTGCCCGGCGGCGGGTAGGGATTCCTCGGCGGGCAGCACGGCACGGATGCGCTCCGCCAGGCCCAGACGGGATAGCCCTGCGGCAGCCAGGATGATGGCGTCGAACTCGCCGGAATCCAGCTTCCGAAGGCGCGTCCCCAGATTTCCCCGCAGGGGTGTTACAGCCAGGTAGGGGAAGTGGGCGTGGAGTTGGGCCTCCCGACGCAGGCTGGAGGTGCCCACCACGGCACCCGGCGGCATGTCGGCCAGGCTCTCGTACTTGCTGGAGACGAAGGCATCCAGGGGCACTTCCCGCTCGGAAATCGTCACCAGGGCGAATTCCGGCTCCATGTTCATGGGCACGTCCTTCATGGAATGCACGGCGATGTCGGCGCGGCGTTCCAGCAGGGCGGCTTCCAGTTCCTTCACGAACAGGCCCTTGCCGCCTACCTTGGACAAGGGCCGGTCCAGGATCTGGTCGCCCCGGGTGGTCATGCCGAGAATCTCCACGGAACACTGCGGATATAATGCGCGGAGCCGCGCCTGCACGTGCTCCGCCTGCCACATGGCAAGGGGACTCTCGCGGGAGGCGATAACGATGCGTTCGGGGGCCGGGTAGGTCTGGGCTGGATCGGTCACAATACGGACTCTGTCGAAAGCTCGGCGCGGATGCGCCATCAAGGGCCGCCATTCTAGCATGAGGCCTCCACACTCCCGTCGCCCTGCCGGGCCAGACGGCCAGACAGAGAAATCCTGGAAAGTCAAAACCTCACCGCAAAGACGCAAAGGCGCCAAGGAGCGCAGAGAAAACGCGAGAGATGGCTTTTCGCTGGGGGAATCAGGAACTCCGCACCGCACCATCGCCCCGGCCACGCCTGCCACCTTTGCGAAACTTTGCGTCCTTTGCGCCTTTGCGGTAGGGTTTTTTGTCTTTAGTCCAAGGCTCATCTGCCAATGTCCAAACCCCACTCCTCCGAAACCCCTGCCACCACCTTCCTGCGCCAGCATGGCGTCGCCTTTTCGAGCCATCCCTATGCCTATGAAGAGCACGGCGGCACGGCGGTGTCCGCCCGGGAACTCAATGTGGACGAGCACGCCGTGGTGAAGACCCTGGTGATGGAAGACGAATCGGCCCGGCCCCTCATCATCCTCATGCACGGCGACCGCAAGGTATCCACCAAGGAACTAGCCCGCCAGGCCGGCCTGAAGAAGGTGGCGCCCTGCAAGCCCGAGGTGGCCCAGCGTCATACCGGCTACATGGTGGGCGGCACCTCGCCCTTCGGCACCAAGAAGAAACTGCCCGTTTATATCGAGCAGAGCATCCTGGACCAGCCCCTCATCTACATCAACGGCGGCCGCCGCGGCTTCCTCGTGGGCGTTCATCCCCACGACCTCCTGCGCGTGCTGGAACCCAAGACGGTGACGGTGGCGCTGGAGGATTGAGCGCGGTACGATTCGCCTTCCTTTACGCTTCGCCATCTGGGGATGGATGCGGCCATGACCAACATGAACATTTCCCTGCCCGAAACCCTGAAAAGCTTCGTGGACCAGCAAGTGGAACGGGGGGGCTACAGCTCATCCGGTGAATATGTGCGGGAACTGATCCGTAACGACCAGGTCCGGCGCGCCAAGGATGATCTGCGGAAACTGCTGCGGGAAGGCCTGACCTCCGGCGAAGCAGCGCCGGTCGAGGAGGCTTACTGGGGGGGCTTGCGGCAGCGCATCAGCGATGCCCGTCGGCCATGATCCAAATTCGCCTCCGCCCCAGGGCACGCCGGGACATCGACGAGGCGATTGATTGGTATTTGTCTGAACTGGCGTTCGATGCCGCTGACGGTTTCGTTGCGGCGACCGAGGAAGCCTTCCATCACCTTTCTACCCATCCTGGCACCGGCTCTCCCCGGTTTGCCCAACTACTGGACTTGCCGGGACTACGCACCTGGCCGCTGACCGGCTATCCCTTCCTGATTTTCTATTTCGAGCGGCCGGATTGGCTGGATGTGCTGCGGGTCCTGCACAGCCGCAGGGATGTGTCGGCGCTGCTGATGGAATAGCGTACCGGTGGCGCTGAAGGATTGAGGAACGTAGGGCGTCAATAAGCAACGCGCATTGCGCCTTTCATCCGCCCCCGGCAAAGCCGGCGCAATGCGCTGCGCTTATTGACGCCCTACTGACAATTCCGCGTCCAGTTCGGCCAATCGCGCAGGCGTGCCCACATCGATCCAGCGGCCGGTGAAACACTCGCCGGCCACTTTCCCCTCAGCCATGGCCTGGCGCAGCAGGGGCGCCAGTTTGGCCGGCTTGCCCGCTACCGTACCGGCAAAAAGTTGGGGCCGGTAGAGGCCGATGCCGGAGAAGGTGAGGCGAAGCTCGCCTTCGTTGAAAATCCGGCCCTCGGCAAGGACGAAGTCGCCTTTGGGGTTGTGTTCCGGATTGGGCGCCAGCACCAACCGGGCCAGGTCGGCGCCGAGCTCATCCGCCGCCCGCGAGAGGCCGGCGAAGTCGTAGTCGCAATACACGTCGCCGTTCACCACCGCGAAGGGCGTTTCACCATCGGTCAGCAGGGGCAGGGCCGTGGCAATGCCCCCTGCTGTTTCCAGGGCCGTGGTTTCCGGGGAATAACGGATGGACACGCCGAAGCGCGCGCCGTTGCCCAGCGCCGCCTCGATCTGAACCCCCAGGTGGGCGTGATTGATGACAAGCTCCCTGAAACCCGCCGCCGCCAGACGCTCGATGTGCCAGACGATGAGGGGCTTGCCACCCACGGGCAGAAGCGGCTTGGGGCAGGTATCGGTGAGGGGCCGCATGCGCTCGCCGCGCCCGGCCGCCAGGATCATGGCTTTCATTGGTGAATAGCGTGAGGGGTGAGGAGCAAGGAGTGAGGGGTAAATGCGCGGACGTTTATTGATCTTGCCCCGCGCCGAAGGCGCGCTAACTTCAACTCCTCACCCCTAACTCCTCACGCCTTTCAAAACGTGTACCCCACTTGCACTTGCCGGTTCTCGACTTCGTCGAGCAGATGCGTGAGGGAGACGAGTTCGTTGTAGCGGCCCACGGTCTTCCTCAGGTACTTGCTCACCAGGGGCATGTCCTTGAGATAAGCGTCCTTGCCATCCCGGTGAGAGAGGCGGGCGAAGATACCCAGCACCTTGAGGTGGCGCTGCACGCCCATCCACTCATAGGCCCGGTAGAACTCGCCGAAATCCGCATCCACCGGCAGGCCGGCGGCCCTTGCCTTTTCCCAGTAGCGTACCAGCCAGTCGAGGATTTCCTCTTCCTCCCACTCGATGTAGGCGTCCTTGAAGAGGGACACCAGGTCGTAGGAGATGGGACCATACACCGCGTCCTGGAAATCCAGCACGCCGGGATTCGCCTCGCCTTCCAGCCACATCAGGTTGCGCGAGTGGTAATCCCGGTGCACATAGACCTTGGGTTCCGCCAGGTTCGCCGCCAGCAAACGCTCAAAAGCTTCCTTGAGGCCGTTCTGGTGTTCATCGGACAGCGTTACCTGGAGGTGCTTGCCGATGTACCACTCCGGGAACAGGTCCAGCTCCCGTTGCAACAAGGCCCGGTCATAGTCCGGTAACTGGCCGGGCTGGCTGGCCAACTGAATTTTCACCAAGGCCGTGGTGGCGTCGTTGTACAAGAGCGCGCCAAGCTTCGGCTCGGTCTGCAGGGCCGCCAGGTAGGTGATATAACCCAGGTCGGAAAGCAACAGAAAACCCTGGGCCAGATCGACTTCCAGGATTTCCGGCACATGGGCACCGGCCTTGCCAAAAAGATCGGCCACATGCAGGAAGGGCCGGCTGTCTTCATGGGTCGGCGGCGCGTCCATGACCACCAGGGGCTTGGCGCCATCGGCGAAGCTGACGCGGAAATAGCGGCGGAAACTGGCGTCCGCCGAAGCCGGGGCCACGCTGAATTCCCGGCCGGGAAAGAGGTCGTGCAGCCAGCGTTGCAGGAGTTCGAGTCGTTGCATGCTTCTGATGGGTGAGGACAGTGGTGTTAGAATCCCGGATTCTAGCATTGTGGCCGGTAGGGATTCGCCTGTTGTCAGGCCTTCCGCCCGCCGTCCGCCAATGGTCCGGCAAGCCCCTTCCCGGACCGCAGACCACACAAACGGGCATGAATTGAGGAACGCCCCCTTGAAACATGAGTTCATGCCCGTTTCCCTCACCCTCAGTCCCTCTCCCGGCGGGAGAGGGAAGCGTTGTGAGTCGCTGGCGCGACTTTCACGGTAATTATTCGCCATGGCTGAATTATTTCGCGGGCGCCTGATCCCGCTGGTACTTTGTTGCGTTTCCGGCGGGTTGATCATTCAGCCCCATCGAGCCATGGCGGACGCCCTTCCCCCTCTGCAGGTGGATCCGGCCCTGCTCGGTCCCCTGCCGCCCCGGGCGCAAGCGGCCATCAGCGCCCCGCCAGTCGCCGGAATGCCGCCACTGAGCAAGTCGGCCAAGGCCGTCGCGGCCGCCGTCGCTGTACCCGTCAGCGCTGCCCGCCCCACGGCCCAGGGGGGACTGCCGGGGTTGAAGCCGTCCCAGCGGCTTACGCCCGTGCCGTCCAAGTCCCCGCGCCCCAGTTTCGCTTCCGGCACACGCATTCACACGGAAGACAGCGACCGCACCATCATTGAGGGGGACGCGGTCATCCGCCGCGTCGGCGAGACTCTGACAGCGGATCGCATCGTCTATCGCCGGCAGGAGGACGAAGTGGAGGCCGAGGGCAAGGTGCGCCTAAGCACGGACGCCAACGAAGTCACCGGACCGAAGATGCAGCGCAAACTCGACGCTGCCACCGGCTATTTCGAGCAGCCCACCTATACCATCAAGCCCCAGCCGGCGCCGGGCCAGAGCCTGCCGCCGATCAGCGGCCATGGTCACGCCGAGCGCATGGATTTCGAGGGGGAGAATGTCTACCGCCTCAAGGCTGCCACCTATACCACCTGTACGGCGTCGGACCCGGCCTGGTACGCCAAGACCAGCGAGCTCCTCCTCGACTACAACCGCAGCGAAGCAGACGGCAAGAACGCCACCCTGTATTTCAAGGACGTACCCTTCCTGTATGCCCCGGTGCTCGACTTCCCGCTGAACAATGCGCGGCGCACCGGCCTGCTGACGCCCACCCTGGGTACTTCCAGCAATACCGGGCTGGATGTGGCCCTGCCCTGGTACTGGAACATCGCGCCGAACATGGATGCCACGCTCACGCCACGCCACATGGGCAAGCGGGGCGAGCAATTGAACACCGAATTCCGCTATGCCGAACCCTTCAGTGCCGGCACGCTGCGCTATGAGTACATGCCGAAAGATGCGGTATTCGGCGCCAGCCGTAGCAGCTGGTCGGTGGTGCACAACCAGAATTTCGGCCTGGGCTTCTCCGGCGCCCTGAACATGAACGGCGCCTCGGACAAGACCTATTTCACCGACCTGGCCTCCAGCATTTCCACCACCTCCTTGTCCTACCTGACGCGGGCGGCCAGCCTGTCCTACAGCAGCACTTGGTGGAGTGCCAGCGTGGGCACCCAGCGCTACATTCCCCTGCAGGACGTGGCCCAGACTTACGACAAGCTACCCTATGCCACGTTCAATGCCAGCCGGCCGAATTTCCTCGGTGGCACGGCCCTGGCCCTGAATGGCGAATTTACCCATTTTTCCATACACGACCCGCTCACCACGAACCTGGCCCAGGGCACGCGCACCGTCCTCTACCCCCAGATTTCCCTGCCCCTGGCCAATTCCGGAATCAGCTTTACGCCAAAACTGGGCTACCACCTGACCCGTTACAACCTGAGCCAGACCACCAACCCGGGTGATCCCACAAGCGTCACCCGCACGGTGCCCATCATCAGCCTGGACAGCACCGTCACTTTCGAACGAGACATGGTTTGGGGTGGCAAGAACCTGGTCCAGACCCTGGAACCGCGCCTTTACTACCTGCGCGTGCCTTCCGTGAGCCAAAGCCAGGTTCCGGTCTTTGACACGGGCCTTGCCGACTTCAACTTTGCCCAGATCTTTTCCGAAAGCCGCTACTCGGGCAACGACCGTATTGGCGACGCCAACCAACTGACCGCTGCCCTGACCTCCCGTGTCATCGACCCGGAGACGGGCGTGGAACGGGTCCGGGGGGCCATCGGCCAACTCTACTATTTCCGCAACCAGACCGTCGTGCTGCCCGGCGAAGTGGCACGTACCAGCAAGCAGGCCGACCTGCTGGCCGGCTTGACGGGCCAGTTCCTGCCCGCCACCTACCTGGATTCCGCCTGGCAATACAACCCGCGGGACAAGCATACAGAACGCTATACCATTGGCACCCGCTACCAGCCGGAGCCCCTCAAGTCCCTCAACCTGAGCTATCGCTTCCGCCGCGACAGCGCCGCCAGCCTGGTCCCCGGCGCCCTGCCGGACGGTGTGCGGGATTTCGATATTTCCGGCCAATGGCCCCTGTGGGGCCGCTGGTACGGCGTCGCCCGCTACAACTACTCCGTGCACGACAAACGACTGGTGGATTCCGTGGCGGGGCTGGAATATGACGGCGGCTGCTGGGTCGGGCGCCTGGCCATGCAGCGCTTCGTGGCGGCCAACCAAGTTTCCAGCGTGACCGGCCAAACCTACACCACGGGGATTTTCGTCCAGCTTGAACTGAACGGTTTCTCGCGCATCGGCACGGATCCGGTGGACATCCTGAAACGTAGTGTCGCCGGTTATGGCAGGATCAACGAACCCCGCGGCGCCCCCCTGTTCGGGGTCGAATGATTTCCCGGCCGCCCCTTGCTGCCCGCAATCCCCGCCGCGCAGGCGGGCGTGCAGTGAGTCGCTGGCGCGAATTTACGCTATGCTTCCCCTTTCGTCTGGACCACTCAGAGAGATTCCCATGAAGTTCCTGCAAGGACTGCTGCTACCCCTGTGCCTGGCCATGACGGCCGCCCACGCTGCCACCCCGATCGAGGCAGATCGCGTGGTGGCGGTCGTCAACAACGAAGCCATCACGGCAGGCGAACTGCGGACCAAGGTAAAACAGATCACCCGCCAACTCAGGCAGCAGAACACCGAACTCCCCCCCGCCGACATCTTGCAGAAGCAAGTTCTGGAACGCCTGATCGTAGACCAGGCCCAGATGCAGAGCGCCAAGGAAGAAGGCGTCCGGGTGGATGACAGCCAACTGGACGCGGCGCTGGCGCGCATCGCGGAGTCCAACAAGCTGGACTTGCCCCAATTCCGCGCCGCCCTGGAGAAGGACGACCTGGCCTGGGGCGACTTCCGCGAGGACATTCGCAAGGAAATGCTCATTGCCCGCCTGCGGGAACGGGAAGTAGACGGCCGCATCGTCGTCTCCGACGGCGAGGTGGACAACTACCTGGCCAACCGGCCGGAGAGTGGTGTGGACGAATATCTGATCCAGCACATCTTTCTGCGCGCCCCGGAACAGGCCAGTGCAGAGCAGTTACAGAAGCTTTACGTGAAGGCCCAGCTGGTGGTGGAGAAACTGGCAGGCGGCCTGCCCTTTTCCAAGGCTGCCGCCAGCTATTCCGACGGCAATGAAGCCCTGAATGGCGGCAACGTGGGCTGGCGCAGCGCGGACCGTGTACCGGCCCTCTTCTCCGAAAGCCTGGTCAAGATGCAGCCCGGCCAAGTCAGCCCTATTCTGCGCAGCCCGGCAGGCTTCCACATCCTGCGCCTGGCAGACCGGCGCGGCGGCAATGCCCTGCCCAAGCAGGTTCAACAGACTCACGCCCGCCACATCCTGATCAAGACCAACGAGCTGGTGTCCGAGGCGGAAGCCCGTCACAAGCTGGAAATCCTCAAAGAACGTCTGGACCACGGCGCCGACTTCGCCGACCTGGCCAGGCAATATTCCAACGATCTGTCCTCGGCCAAGGGCGGCGACCTGGGCTGGCTGTATCCCGGCGACACGGTACCCGAATTTGAGCGCGCCATGATCGACCTCAAACCGGGCGCCATCAGTCAGCCGATCCAGTCCCCCTTCGGCTTCCACCTTATCCAGGTGCAGGAGCGCAAGGTGGAAGAGGTGTCCGACGACCGCAAGCGCAATGCCGCCCGGCAGGCCCTGCGGGAACGCAAATCCGACGAAGCCTACCAGGACTGGCTGCGCCAGTTGCGGGACCGCACTTACGTCGAATACAAGCTGGACGACAAGTGAGCAGGCAGGATTCAGGAGTCGGGATTCAGGAGTCAGGAAATCGACTCCCGGTCATCGCGATCACGTCCGGCGAGCCGGCGGGCATTGGGCCGGAACTGTGCGGACACTTGCTGCAGAAGGCATTCCCCGCCCGGCTGGTGATCCTGGGGGACCGGGATCTGATCTACATGCGCGCGGGCGCACCAGTCAGCGACTACACACCTGAAGCAGCCCCCCTTCCCGGCACACTGGAAGTCCTGCATATTCCCCTGGCCGGCCCTTCCGTGCCGGGCACCCTGGACACGCGCAACGGACCCTACGTGCTGTCCATCCTGGATCGGGCGCTCGCGGGCTGCGTCTCGGGTGAATTTTCTGCCATGGTCACGGCGCCAGTGCACAAGGGCGTCATCAATGATGCCGGCGTGCCCTTCACCGGCCACACCGAATATCTGGCGGAAAAGACCGCCACCCCCCGGGTCGTCATGCTGCTGGCCGGCGGGGACTTGCGGGTCGCCCTGGCCACCACCCACCTGCCGCTCAAGGACGTGGCCGCCGCCATTACGGCGTCTGAGCTGGAAACCACCCTGCGCATCATGCACGCCGACTTCAAGACGAAGTTTGGTATCGCCCAGCCACGCATCCTGGTGGCGGGCCTGAATCCCCACGCCGGGGAAGGCGGGCACCTGGGCAGGGAAGAAATCGACGTCATCACCCCGGTGCTGGAAAAACTGCGGGCGGAGGGCATGCAGCTCATCGGGCCGCTCCCCGCCGACACCTTGTTCACCCCGCCCCAGCTGGCCCGGGGCGATGGTGTGCTGGCCATGTACCACGACCAGGGCCTGCCGGTGCTCAAGTACGCCAGCTTCGGCGGCGGCGTGAATATCACCCTGGGCCTGCCCATCGTGCGCACTTCCGTGGATCACGGCACCGCCCTGGATCTGGCCGCCACCGGCCGCGCCGACCCGGGCAGCCTGTTTGCAGCGATTGAGGCCGCCATCGACATCTGCCGGCGCCGCACGGTTTGACGAGTAAAGACCTTTTGAACCGCAGAGGCGCAGAGGCGCAGAGAAATTCACAAGTCGGCAGCTTCCTGGGGATGCTCACCCGGGTCATGCTGATTTCCAGCGCCCTCGTGCTTGCCGGCTGCGTCACCACCCCCTCCGTCCCGGAAACGCCCAGGCCCGTGGCCATCAAGGCCAAGCCCAGGATCGCCCTCGTTCTGGGGGGAGGCGCGGCCCGGGGCTTTGCCCACATCGGCGTCATCAAGTCCCTGGAATCCCACGGCATCGTGCCGGACATGATCGTCGGCACCAGCGTCGGCAGCGTGGTGGGCGCCCTATATGCGGCGGGCTACGGCCCCTTCGAATTGCAGAAGATTGCCTTGCAACTGGACGAGAGCGCCGTCACCGACTGGAGCCTCTTCGACCGGGGCATCCTCAAGGGCGAGGCCCTGGAACGCTTCATCAATCAGCAGGTGGCCAACAAGCCCTTGGAAGGCCTGAAACGCAAGTTCGCCGCCGTCGCCACGGATCTGCAGACAGGCGAAATGGTCATTTTCCAGGTCGGCAACACGGGCCAGGCGGTGCGGGCCTCCGCCTCCATTCCCGGCGTCTTCCCCCCCGTGACCCTGCGCGGCCGCGAGTATGTGGACGGTGGTTTGGTGAGCCCGGTGCCCGTCAAGGCGGCACGCAACCTGGGGGCCGACATCGTCATTGCCGTGGACATCTCCGAACGTCCCAGCGGCAAAAAGAACCAGAGCACCCTGGACATCCTCCTGGACACCATTTCCATTATGGGCAACAACATCGCCAGGACTGAACTGGCCGGCGCCGACATCATCGTGCGCCCCAACATCCGCGGCCTGGCCGCCGCCAGCTTCCAGAGCAGGAACGAAGCCATCATCGAAGGCGAACGGGCCGGCCTCGCCGCCGTACCCCTGGTCGAGGCGCGCATCGCCGCGTTCGCCAGACGGTGAGGGAAAATGTGTATTGAAACGCCGAGGCGCAGAGGCGCCGAGAAAACCATGAGATTGCCCCTCGTCGTCCCCCGCCATTCTGGCCGCCCCCAATCTCAACCTGGAAAGCTTTTCCTCGGCGCCTCGGCGCCTCGGCGTTTAGCCTTCTGGTGGAAGCCGATCAATGTCTAACCGCACCCACCAGGGCCACGCCGCCAAGAAACGCTTCGGCCAGAACTTCCTGGTGGACAAGGGCGTCATCAATGCCATTGTGGATGCCATCGGCCCAAAGCCCGGCCAGCCCATGGTGGAAATCGGACCGGGCCTGGCGGCCATGTCCGCGCCCCTGGCAGCAAGCCTCGGGCATCTGCATGTGGTGGAAATCGACCGGGACATCGTGGCCCGGCTGAAAAAGCGCTTCACCCCGGCACAGCTCACCATCCACGAGGGCGACGCCCTGAAGTTCGACTTCGGCGCCCTGGCGGACAGCCTGGGCGGCACCCTGCGTGTCGTCGGCAACCTGCCCTACAACATCTCCAGCCCCCTGCTCTTCCACCTGGCCGACTTTGCGGAAAAAGTCGAGGACATGCACTTCATGCTGCAGAAGGAAGTGGTGGAGCGCATGGTGGCGGAAGCGGGCAGCAGCGAGTTCGGCCGCCTGTCGGTCATGCTGCAGTATCGCTTTCGCATGGCCCTGATGTTCATCGTGCCGCCGGAAGCCTTCGAACCCGCCCCCAAGGTGGAATCGGCCATCGTGCGCATGGAACCCCGGCCCGTCTCCGAGCTTACCGCCGTGGACCATGAGATCTTCGCCAAGGTGGTGCTGACCGCCTTCTCCCAGCGCCGCAAGATGCTCCGGAACACCCTCAAGGGACTCATCAGCGAGGAAGGCCTGTTGGCCCTGGGCGTCGCCCCCACCTCGCGGGCCGAGGACGTGCCGGTGGACCGCTACATCGCCATCGCCAACCAGCTCTCCGCCACAGGCTGAGACTCACCCCGCCACACATCAAAACGCCGAAGCGCTTGCAGCACTTCGGCGTTTTGACATCAGCCCCCGGGCCGGGAGGAGGTCCACCCGCTGCCAAAAGAGGGAAATGGCGGCGGGCTGCCCGGAGGCCTTCCCGTAAACCTTACTTCTTCATGCCGCAGGTATTCACGCCCAACAGGGTGTAGGCCGGGCAGAAGCCGACGGCGCCGGTCAGGAGCGGCACGACGCCGATGAAGCCCCAGGCACCCACGGTGCCCGTAGCCGCCAGACCCACCAGCACCAGGCCGGCAACGATACGCAGAATACGGTCGAGACCGCCAGCATTTGATTTCATGATGAAGCTCCTTGATGGGTTGAGTGGCGCCATTGGACCACGTCCCGGCGGTTCCGGTATGTAACTTTGGTTACACAGGGCACGGCACTACTCGCCCCCGCTCGCTCCGCCGCCGCCGAAGCGGCCTCCCAGCCCCACGCTCGCCGCCGCGAGGAAGCCGTTTTTCAGTGCCCACCACAAGACACCACCGATGGCACCGCCCCCGGCCGCGCCCTGGGCCAGACTCCCGCCCACGACGGCCAGAACCAGTAGCCAGAGGCCTACGGGTAGCACGATCAGCAGGGTCAGGCCGGTCAGCCGGTGGGACCAGCGTTTCGCCACCGGCCCCTTCTGGCTGTCCGCGTAGAGGGACAGGGCCACCAGCAGGGTGAATACGCCCGCCACCGTGGCGGCCAGGGGGCCTGGATGGGGCGTGAGGGGCAGCAGGGCCAGATAGACGAAGATCAGGGCGAAGATGAAATGGAAATAGCTGCGCCAGACGAGCATGAGTACCTGCCGGGTGGCCCCCTCGGGCAGCAAGCCACCGCCCAGCCCAAGGCCGAACAGGGTGGCGAACAGGGGCGCGACCCAGAAATAGTCTGGCCCCACAGCCGACAGGACGGTGCCGATGAACAGCATGATCCAGCCGGCCATGGCGCATCCGGCTGACACGGCGGCCAGCACTCGGCCACGGCGCTGCCAGGGGCTAAGGCAACTTCTGTCAATAAATATCCCCGCTGACTTGCCTTTTCGTTCCCCTGCTGCGTTGCGTCCGCCATTACATGGCTCGCCATGCGCAGGCTGCCGCGCCTTGCAGGGAAACGAAAATCCGGCGCCATCGGGGTCATTTATTTCCGGCAATCGCCTAATGCGTTTTTCCCCCAGATGGAAGAGGCTCCACAGGAAAGGCAACAGGAGGGCGACGCCCCCCACCGCCCAGGTGCGGGAGGAAAGGCCCCACAGCAGCCAGGCCGCCCGGCCCAGCAATCCAGCCAGTATCGGAGCGCTGGCGAGGGCGGCCCAAGGGCCGAAAAACAGGGGGAAGACCGCGAAGGGGGATAAAAATGCCAGCAGGAAGGGTAGGCGCCATTCCGGATGGTCGGGAAACAGGTAATTGTCGTCGGCCTTGGGGGCGAGATGGGGCAGGACGCTCTCCACCTGGTCCAGCAAATAGGACAAGGCGACGGCGGCACCGTCGGTTTTCAGCAGGGGCAGGGACTCACCAATCCAGCGCGCAGCCAGGGCATCGGGAATCAGGCCCTCCAGGCCGTAGCCCACCTCGAGGCGCAGGGTATGGGACGCCGGCAGCAGCACAATGAGCAGGCCATCATCCCGGCCGGCGCGACCCAGCTTCCAGGCCTCCGCCACCCGCAGGGAGTAGGCCGCCAGGGCCTCCCCCGGACTGCCCTTTGATACCAGCACGGCGACCTGGGCCTGCCCGCCCTCCTGAATGCGCTTCAAGCGCCCTTCCAGCAGCACCGCTTGATCCCTGCTCAACGCCTCCGCCTGATCCACCAGCAAGCTGTTGGCCGGGGGGATCAGCGCCAAATCCGCCGCCCCTGCCATCAGTGCCCACAGGCTCCAGAGAAGCATCAGAAGGTATTTCATGGTGGCCCCCTTTAAGTAGATAGCGCCTCCCGACCATCGTCCATCGAGCGCCGGCAACTATTTCCCGGACAAACTCCTGAGGCCCGCCGGATCGAGGATCTCGATCTGCTCCCGACCCAAGGCCACCAGGCCCTGGGCGGCGAAGCCCTTTAACAGGCGGCTGACGATTTCCCGCACGCTGCCCAGTTCGTCCGCCAGTTGCTGGTGAGTGGCGCGCAGCAAGCGGCCCTTGCCCAGCAGCAGGCTGGCCAGGCGCTGGTCCAGCTTGTGGAAGGCCACTTCCTCCACCACCTGCATGAGGTCGGCGATGCGCGCCGAAAAGAGATGGAAGATGAAGTCGCGGAAAACCGGCTCCGCCAGCAGGGCCTGGAACTCGGGAGCCGGCAGGAACACCAGGGTAAGGTCCGCTTCCACCATGCCCCGGGCGTTGTAGTCGGAACGGCCCAGCAGGCAGGAGCTGGTGATGATGCAGGTTTCACCCGGCCCCACCCGGTAGAGGGGCAGTTCCCGGCCCTGGCTGGACAGCTTGGACACCCGGATGGAGCCGGCGGCCACCAGGGGGAAGCCCTGGCAGGCCTGGCGCTCGTCGAAAAGCAGGCTGCCTGCCGGCACCCGCATGAGTTGGGACGCCTGGAACAGGCGCTGCCGGGCGCCAGGCGGCAGGCTTGCCAGCACCGGGTAAAGTTCAAGCAGACTGGCTTCGATTGCGGGTTCCATGAGGCTCACAGGTCCAGTACCGCCACCACCGGCGCGTGGTCGGAGGGGCGCTCGAGCTTCCTGGGCGCCTTGTCCACCACGCTGCTGAGGCAGCAGGTCGCCAGGGGCTCGGAGAGCAGGATGTGGTCGATCCTGAGGCCCATATTGCGGCGGAAGGCCATCATGCGGTAGTCCCACCAGCTCCAGACCTTCTCCGGCTGCTCGAAGAGCCGGAAGCTGTCCTTCAGGCCCAAATCCAGCAGGCCCTGGAAGGCGGCCCGCACCTCCGCCGACACCAGGGTAGCGCAGTCCCCCGCCGCCGGGTCCGCGTCCCGATCTTCCGGCGCGATGTTGTAGTCTCCCAGCAGGGCCAGCCGGGGCTGCTCCGCCAGAGTCGTCTGCAACCACTCGGTGAGGGCCGCCAGCCAGGCCAGCTTGTAGGGGTATTTGTCCGAATCCAGGGCCTGGCCGTTGGGAAAGTAGCCGCACACCACCCGGATGCCTGCCACATCCGCCGCCAGCAGGCGCTTCTGCGGATCGTCAAAACCGGGGATGCCATCCGCCACCAGCGTGGCCTTTTCCTTTGTCAGGATCGCCACGCCGTTATAGGTCTTCTGGCCGGCGAACAGGGCATGGTAGCCAGCCGCCTCAATCGCAGCCAGCGGAAAGACCTTGTCTTCCATTTTGAGTTCCTGCAGGCACAGCACGTCCGGCTGATCAGCAGCCAGCCAGTCCAGCACCTGGGGCAGACGCACCTTGAGGGAATTCACGTTCCAGCTCGAAAGCTTCATACAGACCTTTAATCCTTGTTAATCAAGTGCATATTTTTTGAGTCATACTCTAGCTACACGTCTAGCTACACACAACAGGGCCGATGCAACCCATTGTGCCAGTCAGCCGCCGAAATAGAAAACCCGGCACATGGCCGGGCTGTCGGGGATCTGATTGCGGGGGCGGTTAGTCGACGTAGACGATCGCATCGCCGTAGCGCTGCTTCATGAGGGCAAGCACCTGGTGGGCGCGGGCTCGTGATGAGAACCAAGGAGAGCGGACCTCCCTCAGCCTTCCGCCTGCATCGCGCTTCATGAAGAGCACGCAGAACTTGTGCCCTTTCCCTTCGTCAATCAGCGGGCGCGGCTGGCTCTCCTTCCAGCGCCGAACCATCCCCTTGCGGCAGACCCGCAGATACTTGCGTGGGTTCTTGATCCTGCTTTCAATCCCCTTCGCGGGAACCGGATAGGCCACCCAGGCAATCCACGAAACGTCTTCCACCCGGTACGCTGTTTCGGCCTCGTGCGCGTAGCTTCCGACACGGATTTCATTCGCATCCCTATGCTTGAGGATGCACAGTTCCGTATGGCCGGTGTGAAGGCGCACAAAGACATCATCCCCAATGTCCAGGGCTTCGCCCGGCTCCACCATGGCGAAATTGCCCGGCGTGTATTTCGGCGCCATGGCATCGCCCCGCACACGAATGACGAAGCTATTGCCGGGGGCGTTGCACCGTTCCTCCTGGATGTAACGGCCCGTGCTGACCCTGCCGGACACAACATACAGGCTTGCCACCTCTGAAAGCGGAATCGCGCACGCGCCGTATGCCTCGTTGATGGCGGTCAGATGCACCGCACCGTCAGCAATGCCAACAAACTCCCGCAGGAGCCAGGCTGTAGCGGTCTTCACCGCAACATCATCCCCCGGCTTGGGCTCATAGCCCGCAGTGAGAAGAACTGTCTCCCCCTCCCGGAACCGGGGGTGCATGGCATCGCCCAGAACGCGCAGTGCGCAGGGCGGAGCAGCGGCAGGGGACGCGTTCCAAGGCATCGCCTCCACCCGCTCCAGGAGATTGGCCGGCACGCGCTCATGGCCCAGGCCCTCGGCTTGGGGCGCTCCATTGTCCCAGCACACGCACGCGGAGCCATCCGCATAGGTGCGCACCACGGCACCCAGGCGCCCGGCGTGCAGGCTCTTGATGCGGTCCCCAGACTGAAGGGGACAAGGCGCCTCGGGGGCGCTCACGCTACACCCCCCGCTGCCAGTTCCAGGGCCTTTTCCCGGCGGACGGATTCCAGATTGCGCAGCAGGGCCGCATGGATGCGGGGCATGTCCGCCGCCAGCTCCTCGGCGGTCATGGTTTCGGCGTGGTTGATGCAGAGGTCAACAATCCAGGGCGATTGCAGGGAGTGGCCTATCCGGTAGCGTTGCGCGATTCGTTCCGAAGTGGCGGGGGTGGTTTGCAGTGCGGGAGACATGGCGTCCGGGGTGGTGGTGTTCGGTTGCGGTTGCATGGTGCTGTCCCTGTGTGTTTTGGAGTGGTTATAGTAAGACCTGCTATAAGCAACTGTCAATAGCAAGACCTGCTATAATTTTCTCGACTTGAAAGGAACAACATGGCGCCACTAAGTAAGACTCAACTAGCACTAGCTTTGATGGAATCGGAAGGTATTGGAGCAAGCGAAGCAGCCCGGCGGGTCGGCATCAAGGCCGGCACGGTGCTTTCGGCGGTCATGCGCATGAAGG
Source organism: Rhodocyclales bacterium (assembly GCA_043743785.1). Lineage (GTDB taxonomy): Bacteria > Pseudomonadota > Gammaproteobacteria > Burkholderiales > Rhodocyclaceae > JAQTNA01. The sequence continues at coordinate 21,040 of JAYTVW010000103.1, forward strand.
GGAAGCCCATCTGCCCCTGCTGCGGACAAATCGTCCGGGAAGGTTTTGAGGTTGATGCTACGGTGTTGAAGGATGGCGTATAGGGCCCCTCACCGGCTGCCGGCCTGCGGAACTGGCAAAGGGGGTCAGCATCGAGGTTGTGGGCGGCGCCCTGGTGGTCAAGATCACGGGCGCCAAGGTCGGGGAGCACGCCGGCCAGGCAGAGCGGAAGCTGTCGATACCGTTGGGGCCTGCCGCGCACCCGTTCGCCGTGGAGCTGGCGGAGCGTGCGGGGGAGACGATCCAGATACCAGACGCCAAGGCATATTCGGGGGCGGTTCGTGCGGCAGGGAAACGGGGGTTCCCGAGGAAGCGGGCAACGATCACGCCTTACTGCTTCCGGCACCAAGCGGCAAGCGACTGGAAGGGCGGGAAGATGGAGCCGCTAGACCTGTCCGCCGCCCTCGGTCACGCCTCAGACCGGACGGCCTCCATGTACGGCCAGGCCCAGCAGAAGCGGGGGACAACGCCCCCGCCGTCGAAGGTGGAAGCGTCCAGGGTGGTGAAGGTCAAGACGCGCCGAACGCCCGGGAAGACGCCGGCAAAGCCACCGGCTACACCGGGGAATGGGTCTTGAGCCAGTCTTTCAGGGCGGCATCCACGCGGGTTTGCCACCCATCGCCAGAGGACCGGAAGCGCTCCACCACTTCCTCAGACAGGCGAATGGTGACGCGCCTCTTTACCGGGGCCTTCTGAGCCCCACGGACGGCCCGCTGCTTGTTGAGCGCAACCAGTCCGGCGAACAGTTCAGGCGGCAGCACCTCGGATGCCGGCTTGAACTGCTTCATGTCCTCGGCGGTCAGCTCTCTGACTTCGCCATCATCGTCAATCATGGGGGGCCGCTTGCTCATAGTCTTTCACCTCTCTGGGGTTGGCTTTGCGAAAGCTGATTACTCGGACGCCACCGGGCGCGGGGGTGAAGCAAAGGACATGCAGCCGGTCATCCAGGTAGCCCAGCGCCAGGTAACGGACCTCGGGATAAGCCTTGCGGGTGTCCTGCCATACCTTGGCCGTCGCAAAATCGAAGTCACCAGCCCGCTCGAAAGACAGCCCGCGGTCGCGGATGTTCTTTTCGCTCTTGGCGGGGTCAAAGGTGATTTCCATAGATTAGATTGTACGCACAAATAGACAGAGGGGCGAGGATTCCCCGGGGTGGGCAGGCCAAAGCGGGAATTCCCGCAATGGTCAGGCGGCGTGGATTTCTTCTCACTCTTGCACCAGGCGGGGACAGAACTGAGGCCCGGCACGAAGCCGGGAAGTGGGTTCCCCCTGCGGGTATCAAGTCATTTAGGGCCTCTCAATCGGAATAGCTCCACTTCCCTCTCTGCCAACAGCAGCATAAACCCCATCGTTTGATTGAATACCCATTCATTCAGAGCTGTAAGGAGGCTTTCATTATCCCCCCCGTGGATTTTTTCGGACTTTGCAAGCCGTAAGTAAATTGGCTTGATCTGTGCGCACACATAATCCATTTCAGCTGGGGCAACTCCAAAGCCCGGCATAACACACCTGAGGGAGTCCTCGAATGTGCGCCATTGACGCTGCATGGAATCCGGAAGCCTGGTTACCTTATCTGCCATGTTCTCACACCTTAAAACTTACGCCGTTTCTAACGGCTAGTTTCATAGACTTGGCGACGTGAGGATAATTATCAGTAAAGAACCTGCCCACGTCACGGCTGTCCCAAGCTTGCACGTTGTTGTAATGATTGTGCGTAACGTGCCCCCCGCCCTGGCCGGATGCCTGCGCCAGTACTGCCTGCATCCTGTCCATCATCTCTGGCAGCCCCCCCAAGCTACGCACGGTGTCCGCCGGGCCGGAGGGCAACATCATTTCGTTTTCGTGGTAACGCATGATACCGGTGGCGCCAGAGGGGATGTCCCATCCCCCTTCGGCGGAAGGCATGCCCCCCATCACCAAGGCCATGATGGTAGCGAAGGCCCCGGCCGCCAGCGCAGGCCCCACGTAGGGGATGGATGCCACGGACTGAGCCGCACCGGCGGCGGCCTCCCCAGCAGCGGCGGGAATGACCACGGCAGCTTCAGCTGTCTTTGTTCCGGCCACGGCGGTGGACGTCGCCGCCTGCGTGGTGGTTTGCTCAATTCCCAGCATCTTGTAAATAGCCCCCTGCATTGCCGCCAGCGCCTTGTTCAGCCCCAATTCCTTCAGGATTTTCATGGCCGTCTGCGCCAGGGGCTTCGTCACCATCTCCTGCATGAAGACTTCAAAGGTCTGTTTGAAGATGTTGGCCAGGCCCTGCTTGAGGGTCATGGCCTGGGTGAGCATGCCCTGGATGGAGTTGGCGAATGAGGACTCCATGCCTTGGTTCATTGCCGCGATGGGCCGATTTACTTCCAAGGCCAGTTGCTTCGAGAGTTGGCCCGCCTGTTGGCTGTACTTGCGGTCTATCTCCAGCAGCTGGGACTTGGCCTTTTCGTAGGCCGCAGGGTCGCTGGTGGGGTCAGCGGCCATCAGATCAAGCTTCTGCTGCAGCGCCTGGCGGTCGATGGCGTAACGGTCAGCGGCAAACTTCTGTTCCTGCTGCAGCAGCTGGGCCTTGGTGATGACGCCAAGCTGCTCCAGGAACTGCGCCTCTTGCTCGGCCCCGTCAATGTCCATCAGACGGGATATCTTTTCCCGGTTGGCCAGCTCGTCAGCGATAGCTCGCTTTTGGTCGGCAATCTCACGGGCAATCTTGAGCTCGTTGCCGCGGGCCTCCTGGGCCTGCTTCGACTGTTCGCCGTACTTCTGCGCGTTCATGCGGGTTTCAGCCTGGGCATAGGCCAGCTTGGCCTGCAAGGCATGGCCGGCGGCTTCTTCGCCCATCTTGTAGCCGGCGATCTGCGCGGCAAAGTCTTCCTGCATGATCTGAAGCCCCAGGCCGGCGATCTTCTGGCGGACGGCAATCTGGTCCTTCAGGCTGTCGCTCGTCAGGCCCAGCTTGGCCTGCCAGTAGGCTTTCTCGTCGGTCTTGGACATTTCGTAGAAGCGGCCTTCGGCCTGGGCCTTCTCCTGCAGCGTGAGCTTTTCTTCCTCAAGATCAGCCGTCCATTTCCCTATCCTGTTTTCCTTGGCGTTGGCGACCTTGCTGAAATCGTAGGTAGGGCCGTCGGGGGTTTCGGCCTTGCTGGGTGTGGATTTGGCGTTTCGGGCATTCAGGATGCGCGCCGAGGTGGCGTCCACTTCCTTGCGGCGTCGCTCTGCCTCCTTGACGGCGTCGTCGTGAATCTTGGCAGCGCCGGCAAAGTCTCCGGTCATGATTGCCTTGATGCCGGCACCGATCGTGCCAATCTCTATGCCGATGGACTGAATTACGTAGGCGACATTCACACCCAGAACGGCGATTGTTTCCATGACCGTCGCCAAGCCGTCGAAGAGCGGGGTGGAGGCGGAGACGGCAGCGCCGAATTCTACGAAGACCGGGGTGAGCTGCTGGCCGAACTGGACTTCCAGACTCTTGCCCACCAAGCCCAGGTCGCGCATCTGGGCCTTGTACTGCGCCGCTAGAGCCACGCCTTCCGGCCCGACGATCAAATGCAGTTCGCGCGCGCGCTTCTCGCTGGCCTCCATCTGCTCAGTGGTGAGCTTCATCAGCGGTTTCACCTCCGACCATGCTTTGCCAAACAATTGCGCCCCGGCAATGTTCTGTTCAATGGGGTTTTTGATTTCCTTGAGCTTGGTCGCGGCCTCGGTCATGACAGTCATGACCGGGCGGTATTGCCCCGCGGAGTCCTTGACCGCAATCCCCATTGCCTGGAAGGCCGTGCCGTTCTTGAAAATCTGCACGGACATTTTCTGCGAAGCGGCCACCAGGGTATCGGAACTGATACCCGTACGCGCCAGGGCCACCTGCATAACGCTAGCCTGCTCGGTGGTGATCCCCAGGGCCTTGGCGAGCTTTCCGGACTCCCCCGCCCATTCGTTGCTGGCGCCGATTACGGCCTTGAAGGCGGTTCCGCCAGCAATCGCCGCAGTGAAGGCCATGAAGTAGCCCTGGACAGACTTGAAGGCGTCCCCGACGCCTTTCAGGCTGCCCTGCATCTTGTCCACGGAATCCTTGACGGCGGTCTGCGCGGCCTTCAGCCCCGCTTCGAGGCCGGTGACATCTGCGCCGATTGAGAGGGATGCGTCGGTATTGGCCATGCCTATGCCCTCCTCCCGAGATCAACCGCGGGGCGGCAACGTACCCGAGACGCCAGCCAGTCGTTTACTTCTGTCTCCAGCCAGCCAACTGCGCGGACGCCAAGGGACACGGGGGCGGGGAAATTGCCGGAAGAAATCTTTTCGTAGAGGGAAGACTTGCCGAGGCCGGTCCGGGTTTCAACTTGCTTTCGGCGCAAAATGGAGAGCGCCGGATGGGGGTTTGTTGTCATGTCGATTTTCCTGCAAAGGCCCAGGGAGTCCGGACATGACCAATACAATTGCGTCAATAATTCCTTGTCAAGTCCTTTGCCCGAACTGCAGCGCCTTCCCTTTTCGGTGTCGCGGGTATCGTAGCTGGGCGCCGATTTTCACCCTGAGCACAAACGATGCGTATTCCGCCGAATCTGGACACTGATTCCAGCGCAAACTGGACAGTGATTCCGCGGCAAACTGGACAGCCATTCCAGGGCAATCTGGACAGCCG
>JAYTVW010000104.1:0-12877 GCA_043743785.1 Rhodocyclales bacterium
GGCCGAAGTTGGCCAGTGTCAAAAAGGGGCATCGCTTACGCGGACGTCGGTACTGACATAAGCCCGTCAGGAAGTTCCGCTATAATCCAGCGCTCTCAACAAGGGACGGACACGATGGGCTTTCTTGCGGGAAAACGAATCCTGATCACCGGGCTGCTCAGCAACCGTTCCATTGCCTATGGGGTGGCCCGGGCCATGCATCGCGAAGGGGCGGAGCTGGCCTTCACCTACCAGAACGAACGCGTCCAGGAGCGCGTCGCCAAGCTGGCCCAGGAATTCGACAGCACGCTCATCTTTACCTGCGACGTGGCCAACGACGATGAAATCACCGGCCTCTTCAGCGAAATTGGCAAGGTGTGGGACGGCATGGACGGCCTTGTGCATTCCATCGCCTATGCTCCCGGTGAAGCTCTGGATGGGGACTTCCTTGACGGTTTCTCTCGCGAGGCTTTCCGTGTCTCCCATGAAGTCAGCGCCTACAGCTTTCCGGCCCTGGTGAAGGCCGCCCGGCCCCTGCTGCTGAAGGGGCAGAACGCCTCGGTGCTGACCATGAGCTACCTGGGCGCCATGCGCACCATGCCCAACTACAACATCATGGGCCTGGCCAAGGCCAGTCTGGAAGCTTCCGTGCGCTATCTGGCGGTCAGCCTGGGGCCCCGGGGTATCCGTGCCAACGCCATTTCCGCCGGCCCCATCAAGACCCTGGCCGCCTCCGGTATCGGCAACTTCGGCAAGCTCCTGTCCTTCAACGAGAAGAATGCCCCGCTGCGCCGCAATGTCACCATCGACGAAGTGGGCAACGCGGCCGCCTTCCTGTGTTCCGATCTGGCCAGCGGTATCACCGGCGAGATCATGTACGTGGACTGCGGCTTCAACACCACCGCCTTGGGCAATTCCGAGCAGTAGCAGGGACAGGGTCCAGGATTGGGTTGAAGCCAGGCCGCTTCGCGGCACCAAGAAAAAAAGCCGTTTGCTCTCACAAACGGCTTTTTTCAATCCTGATTCATGTTACCGATCCTTGGCTTCCAGCAAAGTCTTGTTGATGACCACCGGGTAGCGCTGGCGCAGGGCCGCCATGTAGGCCACCAACTCATCCTCGGCATGGAAGCCGAGATACTGGTTCTTCAGGCCCTGGACCCGCGGGTCCTTGTCGTCCAGCACAACGGGCTTCACGGCGGATACCTTGTAGATCACGTAGGCTCCGCTGTCCGCCAGGGCACCTGCGAAGCCTGGCAGCTTGTCTGCGGCCAGCTTGAAGATACCGGACTGGGCGGCTGCGGGCACTCCCTTGCTTTCGGCCCGACTGAGGGACTGGCTGGCGCCCCAGGACAGCTCCAGTTTTTCACCCTTCTGCAAGCGGGCCAGCTTGTCCTCGCCTTCCTTCTGGGCCAGCTTGGCCGCTTCTTGGCGAATCAGTTTCTGGCTCAGGACAGCCTGAACTTCCGCCAGGGGGCGCAGGCTGGCGGGCTTGTATTCCGCCACCCGGGCAGACACCAGGGTATTCGGCGCCACTTCGACGGCTTCGGTGTTGCGCTTCTTCTGCACCGCATCGTCGGAGAACAGGGCCGTCAGCAGCTTGGGATGATTCAGCACGCCGCTTATTGGCGCACCCTTGATAACCCAGCCGCCCTGCACCAAGGTCAGCTTGTACTTGTCCGCCGCGGGCTTCAGGCTGTCGGATTGCTCGTACACCAGATTGGTAAAGGCGTCTGCCGCTTCCGCGTATTGGCGGGATGCTGCCTGGGCCTTGAGTTCGGCGGCAATGGCCTCATGCACCTGGGCCAGGGGCTGCACCTGGGCGGCTTTGATGGTCGACAGTTTGATGATGTGAAAACCAAAATCGGAGCGCACCAGTTCGCTGACCTGGTTCTCCTTGAGGGAAAAAGCGCTCTCCTCGAAGGCCTTGACCATGCTGCCGCGGGCAAAGAAACCCAGGTCGCCACCGTTGGCGGCAGAACCTGGATCCTGGGAATTTTCCTTGGCCAGCCTGGCGAAATCCGCCGGGTTCTTCTTCACCTGGGTGAGGATGTTCTCCGCCTTTTCCTGGGCCGCCTTGGCCTGGGCTGCCGGCGCGTCCTTCGGCACCGGGATGAGGATGTGGCTGGCACGCCGTTCCTCGCCCTGGCGATAGCGGTCCGGGTGGCCGTCATACCAGGCCTTGATGTCCGTGTCGGATACAACAGCCTTGTCGGCCAGCGCGGCCTGACTCAGCACCACGTACTCCACGCGGGCCTGTTGCGGCAGTTCGAATTCCGTCTTGTTGGTGTCGTAGTACTTTTGCACCGCGTCGGGGGCCAGCTTGACCTGGGCGCTGTAGGCCTCCGGCTTCAGGGCCACCTCGGCCACCTCGCGCTGCTCCAGTTGCTGACCAATCCAGCGCTCCAGGGCGGCACGGGAGACGATGCTGCTGGTACGCACCGACAGGGGAATCTGCTGGCTAGTCAGATCCTGGCGCAGGCGCGCCTCGAAACCGGCCTGCGTCAGTCCCTGGTTCCGCAGGGCCTCCTCGTAGCGGGCCATGGAAAACTTGCCCCCTTCCTGGAGGGCCGGAATGGCGGCGATGACTTCCCGCAGTTGCTCGTCGCTCACGCCCATGCGCAGGTGCATGGTCTCCAGGCCCAAGGTGCGCTGGGCCACCAGGCCGTCCAGGATGGCCTTCCTGGCCTCCGGTGCGTCGAGCATTTCGGGCTTGAACTGGGCACCCAGTTGGGCCCGCAGGCGATCCTGCTGCTCCAGCAAGGCCTTCTGGAATTCCTGGGGGGAAATATGGCTGTCGCCGACCTGGGCCACGTTGCTGCTGTTGCCGCCATTACGGACATAGGAATCGATGCCTACAAAGGCGAACGGCAAAGTGATCAAGGCCAGGAAGAGCTGGACAATTCTCTGGTTATTGCGAACTGCGTCGAACATGCTTGACTGCCCGGGGACGAATTAAGGCCGGGGCAAACCCCGGCCGAGAAGTGCCGTCAGTGGATACGGGGCGGGCGCGGGAGGTCCTGAATTCAGGATCTGACCCGGCCACCCGGCCATGCCCACCGGCGAACAACGGTGTTAAGACATTTTGAATATTCGGACCACGGGTCCGACATTCCCTGCACACGTCCTCGCGGGCGCCTGTCTCGCAGGGTCGGGGAACGTCGCAATGCCCCCCGGGAATTTCGCGCGGATGTTAACACAAAAAACCCATGAATTCCCTGCTGTCCAATCGCGCCAGCAGCGCCCCGACGCTCCGGATTCTCGCCCAAATCAGTAAATTGGCTCATTTATTTCCAATACACTCGCCTTTGTGAGAATAAGAGGGGGTTTTTCCACTTATTCAGGCGGCAAGATTTGCCGGTTTTGGGCATAATCCGTCACAACCAGAGGAGTCGGTTGTGGCCGAAGACAGTGATCTAGAACGAACGGAGCCAGCGTCAAGCAGACGGCTGGAACAGGCGCGCGAGGAGGGGCAGGTTCCCCAGTCCCGCGACTTGTCCACGTTCCTCGTCCTGATCTCCGGTACCGTCGCCCTGTGGGTGACCGGATCCTGGATGAGTCAGCGTCTTTCTTCCGTGCTGTCCCGGGGCCTGGCCTTCGGTCATGCGGAAGCCTTCGATTCCTCCCTCATGGGCAAGTCCCTGGAAAATCTTTCCAACGAAGCCGTAGTGGCCCTGCTGCCCCTGTTTCTGGCGCTCATTATCGGCGCCGTGGCCGGTCCTTTTGCTATTGGGGGCGCGGCCTTTACGCCGACGGCCCTGGAACCCAAGTTCAGTCGCTTGAATCCCATGAGTTTTGTGGGCCGGGTTTTTTCCTGGAACGGGGTCGCTGAACTGCTGAAATCCCTGGCCAAAGTGACCATCGTCGGGCTGGTGGTGTGGTGGGTGGTGCGGCAACACCAGGAACAACTGTTTTCCCTGTTTGGCGCCAGCCTGAGGAGTGGTCTGGCCACTTTTGTTGACCTGCTGTTCTTCAGCACCCTCATGATTGTCTCCGGTATGGCCCTGGTGGCCGCCGTGGATGTGCCCTTCCAGCTCTGGCAGTACCACGAAAAACTGAAAATGACCAAGGAGGAGTTGCGGCAGGAATCCAAGGAGCAGGAAGGGGATCCCCACGTCAAGGGACGTATCCGCAACCTGCAGCGGGAGATGGCCAGGAAGCGCATGATGTCCGAGGTGCCGAAGGCGGACGTGGTGGTGACCAACCCGACCCACTTTGCCGTGGCCCTCAAGTACGACTCCGCCAGCATGGGAGCACCGCGGGTAGTGGCCAAGGGTGTCAACCTGGTGGCGGCGCGCATTCGGGAACTGGCACAGGAAAACAACATACCGCTGGTGGAGGCGCCGCCCCTGGCCCGCGCCCTCTATCGCCATACGGAACCGGGCGACGAAATCCCGGCAACCCTCTACACCGTGGTGGCCGAAATCATGGCCTACGTCTATCAGCTCAACCAGTACCTGGCCCAGGGCGGCTCCAAGCCCTCTGCGCCGAAAGATCTGGCGGTGCCGGACGGCCTGGACCCGGGAGCCGAATGATGATGCCAGGATTTGACGGGGTGATGGCATGAACGCGGCGGTCTTGGCCATGAAGAACGCCCTGTTTGGCGGCAACCTGCGCCAGATGGCCGGACCGCTCATCATCATCATGATTTTGTCCATGATGGTGCTGCCCCTGCCACCCTTCGTGCTGGATGTCTTCTTCACCTTCAACATCGCCCTTGCCATCATCGTGCTGCTGGTGTCCATGTACACCGTCAAGCCCCTGGATTTCTCCGTATTTCCCACTGTGCTGCTGGTGACGACACTGTTGCGCCTGTCGCTGAACGTCGCCTCCACCCGGGTGATCCTGCTGGAAGGCCATAACGGCGGTGACGCGGCCGGGAAGGTGATCGATGCCTTCGGCCACTTCCTGGTGGGGGGCAACTATGCCGTGGGCCTCGTAGTGTTTACCATCCTGGTGGTCATCAACTTCGTGGTGGTGACCAAGGGCGCCGGCCGTATCGCCGAAGTGGGGGCACGCTTCACCCTGGATGCCATGCCCGGCAAACAGATGGCCATTGACGCGGACCTGAACGCGGGCCTCATCGCCGAGGACGAAGCCAGGAAGCGCCGCGCCACGGTGGCCCAGGAGGCGGATTTCTACGGTTCCATGGACGGTGCCTCCAAGTTCGTGCGCGGCGACGCCGTGGCGGGCATCCTCATCCTGTTCATCAATATCATCGGCGGCCTCATCGTCGGTGTGGTCCAGCACAACATGGATCTGGCGGCAGCCGCAAAGAATTACACCCTGTTGACCATTGGCGACGGCCTGGTGGCCCAGATTCCCGCCCTGGTGATTTCCATTGCCGCGGGCCTGGTGGTGAGCCGGGTGGGAGAGGCGGACATGGGGGAGCAGGTGTCCACCCAGGTCTTCGGCAACCCCCAGGTGATGATGATCACCGCTGGCATTCTCGGCATCATGGGCCTCATTCCCGGCATGCCGAACCTGGTGTTCCTGCTGCTGGCGGGCGGTCTTGCCACCCTGGCGATCAAGTTGAAGACGAGCCAGGACGCGGCGCCCGCAGCGGCGGCGGCTGCCGCGGAGGCTGCCGCCACGCCCCAGGCTATGGCCCCGACGGAATCTCAGGAGGCCAGTTGGGCGGACGTGCAACCGGTGGACGTGCTGGGCCTGGAAGTGGGCTACCGCCTCATCCCCTTGGTGGACAAGGGCCAGGACGGTGAACTCCTCAAGCGCATTCGCGGCCTCAGGAAGAAATTCGCCCAGGACATCGGTTTCCTTACCGCCTCGGTGCATATCCGGGACAACCTGGAACTGCGTCCGAACGCCTACCGGGTGGCCCTGAAGGGCGTCGAAGTGGGGCAGGGTGAGGCTTTTCCGGGCATGTTCCTGGCCATAAATCCGGGTCGTGTAGCGGGCAAGCTGCCGGGCAACCAGACCACGGACCCGGCCTTCGGTCTGCCCGCAGTGTGGATCGAACAGGGCATGCGGGACCAGGCCCATGCCCTGGGCTACACGGTGGTGGATGCCAGCACCGTGGTGGCGACCCACCTCAACCAGATCATTTTGTCTCACGCGGCGGAACTCCTGGGCCGCCAAGAAACCCAGGCCTTGCTGGATCATCTGGCGACGGAAATGCCCAAGTTGGTGGAAGACCTGGTGCCGAAAACCCTGCCCCTGGCGACCTTGCAACGGGTGCTACAGTTGCTGCTGGAAGAGGGCGTGGCGATTCGCGACATGCGCACCATTATCGAAACCCTGGCCGAAAATGCGCCGAAGGTGCAGGACCCGCTGGAACTCGCCGCCCGGGTGCGTCAGGGTCTGGGCCGTTCCATCATGCAGCAGCTCTTCCCAGGCAACGTCGACTTGCAGGTCATGGCCCTGGATCCGGCCCTGGAACGCATGCTGGGCCAAGTGGTGCAGGGCGGCAATGGCGATGGCAGCGGCATCGAGCCGGGCCTGGCCGACACACTGCTGCGGGAAGCCGCCGCCGCCGCCGTCCGCCAGGAAGAGGCCGGTTTACCGGCTGTCCTGCTGGTGCCGGGGAATCTGCGCTGGCTCATGAGCCGCTTCCTGCGTCGCGCCGTACCCCAATTGAAAGTCATTGCCAACGGTGAAGTGCCGGATTCACGTACCATACGCGTCACTGCAATAATTGGAGGTAGAGCATGAACGTCCAACGCTTCTTCGCACCCACGGCACGGGAGGCCCTGCGTCGCGTCAAGGAGGGTCTGGGTGCCGATGCTATTGTGCTTTCCAATCGCAGCATGGACGGCGGAGTGGAGATCCTGGCAGTGCCGGCGGACTCCGTTAGCGCGCTCACACGGCAACCTGCTTCTGCGCCGACGTCTGCGCCATCGCCTGCCTTGCGGCCTGCCTATGAACTGCCGCCGGTGGCCCAGGTGCCTGTTCCTACGCCGCGGGCAGTGGCGGCTGCTCCCAGCCGCGCTGCCGCTTACGATGAAGATTTCACCGTGAGTCTTTCTTCCGATGCGCGCAAGGCTGCTGCGGAAAGGGTCTTCCAGCCTTTCGCCGCGCGTAAGGTGGAAGAGGCCCCCCGTTTCAGTGTGCCGGAGCCTCAGCCTTTGCCGCCGGAGCTGGGTCAGACACCCCGTGCCGTGCCCGCCAGCGCGCCAGCAGAACCGCGGGCACCGGCGCCTCGGCCGGAACCGGCGGCTGCCATGAGCCCCCAGGTCATGGAAGAACTGCACGCCATTCGCAACATGATCGAGCGCCAACTGGCGGGGTTTGCCTGGGGCGAGATGTCACGCCAGGCGCCGGCCCGCACCATGTTGCTGGGGGAGCTGCTGGAAGTGGGGTTTTCCGCCCAGCTGGCCCGTAAGCTAATCGACCAATTGCCGCCGGAAGTGGAGCTGGCGGGGGGGCGTGCCCAATTGCGCAACCAGCTTTCCCGGGAACTCATTACCTTGGGCAACGACGCCGATCTCATTGATCAGGGCGGCGTTTTTGCGCTGGTGGGTCCTACCGGGGTGGGCAAGACCACCACCACCGCCAAGCTTGCGGCCCGTTGCGTCGTGCGCCATGGCGCAGACAAGCTGGCTCTCCTGACGACAGACGGCTACCGGATTGGCGCCCATGAGCAGTTGCGCATTTACGGGCGGATTCTCGGTGTCTCGGTGCATGTGGTGCGTGACGCCTCCGACCTGCGCCAAACCTTGTCGGAACTGCGCGACAAGCACATGGTATTGATCGATACCGCTGGTGTCGGCCAGAAGGATCGCATGGTGGCGGAGCAGGCTGCGTTACTGATGTCCGCCGGGGTGGTGCGCCGCCTGTTGCTGCTGAATTCCACTTGTCGTGGCGACACGCTGGACGACGTGGTGCGGGCCTACGATGGTCCGGACCTGGCCGGCTGCATCGTCACCAAGGTGGATGAGGCGGCCTCCCTGGCGCCGGTCCTGGACGTGCTCATCCGTCACCAGCTGGAGTGTTCTTACATCGCCAACGGCCAGCGGGTGCCGGAGGATTTGCACCTGCCCAATCGGGCCTATCTACTGCATCGGGCACTGAAACGACCCGGTGAGGATTCACCCCACGCCATGCAAGGCGAAGAAGCCGGTATGATGCTGGCCGCAGCGCCTGGACAGCAGCCAGACCTGGGGACGAACCGTGTCTAGTCCGGGGCGTGTCTGGAGTCAGGATCAGGCGGCCGGCCTGCGGCGCCTGTTCAAGTCCCACTCTTCGCTGACGGTGGCCTTTGTGGCAGGCATGCCCGGGGTTGGTACGACCCGCTTCCTGGCAGAGACTGCCGTGCAATTGGCGGCCCGGGATCAGGATGTTTTGCTGGTGGATGAACAGGGCGGCACTGGCAATTGTACGGCGGCACTTGGTGTTGGCTACCGCTTCGACCTGGGGCAGGCCCTGGACGGTGACCTTACGGTTGAACAGGTGCTGGTGCCGATCAGGGACAAGCTCAAGGTGTTGCCGGCGGCCAAGGCCGTGCGCATGTTGCGGCAGAACGAAGTGAGCGGACGGCAGAAATTGGCGGCCCGCCTGGCGGCCACCTGGCGCAAGCAGAATTTTGTGCTGGTGGATGCCGGCCTTGAGGAGGGGGGGCAGCCCTTATCCCTGCTCAGTCGCACCGCCAGCCATATCGTGCTGGTGGTCGGGCCTGGAACCACGGCGGTGACGGCGTCCTACCTGCTGGTGAAGCGGCTGGCGGTGGCCTACCCGGCGGCGCGTCTGTTGATCGCCGTGTCCCGGGCGCGCAATGAAGAGGAGGCCAGGGGTATTGCCACCAACTTGCAAGCGGTGGCCCGGCAGCACCTGGGGCTGGACCTGGGCTGGTTTGGTTGGGTGCCACAGGATGCAAGCTGGCGGGATGGCGGGGCCGCTTTCACGACCTCACCCGCTGTTCAGGCTTGCGCCAACTTGGCCCAGACCTTGCTTCAGTTTGCGAGCCTGCCTGATGCGAATGGTTTGAAAACGTCGGTGTCTGGACGCCCGGCGGTAATGCATAATATTCCAGCTTGATGGAAACGCGCTCCAGCGCCCCAGTAATCAGTGGTTCTCCGACGACGGCGGGTACCTGAAACGGACAACCAGGAAATGAGCACACCATGTATACAGCCTCTGGCACCTTAGAACGGGATCAACTGGTCATCCAGTACGCTCCCCTGGTGAAGCGCATCGCCTATCACCTGATGGCCAAATTGCCGGCCAGTGTTCAGGTCGAGGACATCATCCAGAATGGCATGCTGGGTCTTTTGGATGCCATCAACCGTTACGAAGATGGCCTCGGCGCCCAGTTCGAGACCTATGCGGTGCAGCGTATCCGTGGCGCGATGCTGGACGGTCTGCGGGAGAATGACTGGCTGCCGCGCAGCCTGCGCCGCGACATGCGCCGCATCGAGGCGGCTATTCACACCCTGGAGCAGCAAAACGGCCGGGCACCCAGCGAAACGGAACTGGCGGGGGCGCTGGACATGCCCTTGGCGGATTACCAGAAGATGTTGCAGGAGGCCCGTGGCTACCAGTTGGTGTATTTCGAGGATTTCCGCGAGGAAGACGGGGACGACTATCTGGACCGTCACTTCGGCGATACGGGCAGCGATCCCCTGGCCATGCTCATGGACCGCAACATGCGGGATACGCTGATCAAGGCCATTGAAGACCTGCCGGAGCGGGAAAAGCTGGTCATGGGCTTGTATTACGAGGAAGAACTGAACCTGCGGGAAATCGGCGAGGTGCTGGGCGTGTCGGAATCCCGGGTCTGCCAGTTGCACAGCCAGGCGGTGGCGCGCCTGCGCTCCCGTCTCGTGGAAGCCAAGCCCCGGGAGTCCCGGCGGCGGCAAGCGGCCGCTGCCCGTGCCGTGGGCTAAGGTCGATTGCACGTGGATAAGATCAGTGTTATCGGCCTTTTGGTGGGCCTCTCGGCCATCGTGGGTGGTCAGTTTCTGGAAGGGGGGCATGTCGGTTCCCTGCTACAGCCCACGGCCTTCGTCATCGTCATCGGCGGCACCCTCGGCGCCATCATGCTGCAGAGTCCCTTGCCGGTGTTTATCAAAGGCATGAAGATGGTGCGCTGGGTCTTCCTGCCGCCGCCAAGCGTCCAGGAAGAAGTGCTGGCCCGGGTCACCGGCTGGGCCTACATGGCGCGGCGGGAAGGCTTGCTTTCCCTTGAGGCACAGATTCACCACATGGACGATGCCTTCATGGCCAAGGGCATGCAACTTTTGGTGGATGGTGCTGAACCTGAGCGCCTGCGGGAGGTGCTGGAGACGGACATCTATGCCTATGAATCCCGTTTGCGCCAGGGCGCGCGCATCTGGGAAGCCGCCGGGGGCTATTCCCCCACCATAGGTATTCTGGGGGCGGTCATGGGCCTCATCCAGGTCATGGAAAATCTCTCCGATCCGTCCAAGCTGGGTAGCGGTATCGCCGTGGCCTTCGTTGCCACCATTTATGGCGTGGGTCTGGCCAACCTCGTGTTCCTGCCGGTATCGCGAAAGCTCTTCTCACAGGTCCACCATTTGGTGCGGGAGCGGGAGATGGTGGTGGACGGCCTGGTGGCCATCGCCAATGGCGATAATCCCCGCATCATCGAGAATCGCCTGCAGGGCTACCTGGGGTAGAAAAGTGGCAAGTGGCAAGTCGAGAGAAAAGTCACCGTGTCTCTGGTGGACAACTCTCGACCCTCGACGCTTCACCGTTTCAACTTAGTTACAAGATCTCATGCCGCGTCGTCGTCGCCCCATTCATGAAGAAGAACACGACAACCAGGATCGCTGGCTGATTTCCTACGCGGATTTCATTACCTTGCTGTTCGCCTTCTTTGTCGTGATGTACGCGATTTCATCGGTAAGCGAAGGCAAGTACCGGGTCCTTTCCGGTTCCATGGTGAGTGCCTTCCGCAATGTTTCGGTGAACGTGGCTGGGGAAGCCATCGTCGTTTCGCCGAATTCCAGCGGCACGGCCAAGCTCCTGGCCCTGCGTCAGGCTTCCCCCAAGGTGGAGGAGGAACGCCTCCAGGCCCGGGAACGCATGAGCCGGATGGCCCTGAACCTGCAGCAGACCCTGGGTCCCCTCGTGAAGGAGGGCAAGGTGCATGTCACCGAGGGGGTGCAGGGTATTTCCGTGGAAATCAACGCCAGCTTGTTGTTTGCTCCCGGTGATGCCCAACTCGGTGGCGGTGCGGTCTCTGTGTTGCGGGCGGTGGCCCAGATCCTTGCCTCGAACGAATATCCGGTCACGGTGGAGGGCCATACGGATAACACGCCTATCAGCACCAGCCTTTTCCCCTCTAACTGGGAGCTGTCCGTGGTGCGGGCGAGTACGGTGGTGCGCCTGTTTCAGGACAGCGGTGTGGCGCCATGGCGTCTGACCGCCACTGGATATGGTGAGCAACGGCCCGTGGCGTCCAATGCCACGCCGGAGGGCAAGGCGCGCAATCGTCGGGTCAATATCACCATTGACGCGCCGGTGGGTCCGGAACCGGTGCCCCTGAGCGATCCCGCCAAGGTGGCTCCGGGACAAGCGCCTGCGGCAGGTACGCCAAACCAGGTCGCTCCGGCCCAGCCCGCTGCCACGCCCTTGCAGCCACCGCTGCCGGACAAGCCCGTCCCGCCGACTGGAGCTGGCATCGGGCCTGCCGCACCAGACAAGTCTTCGGTCAGATAGCTGCAGGGGCGTCGTGGCGTTTCCGGCGGGTGGGCCTTGGGCCAACGCGTCGGTCTCATCTCTTTGGAATGGTGGGCACTTGGGAGTATTCCCAGGTGCGGATCAGCACTTGCCGAGTATGCGTCCACCGGTACTGGGACGAGGCTGTCCATCCGGGCCATAAACCGCAGCCCGGTCGGCTACTTCCAGAAGTACCGTGAGGGCCTGGCGGTTGTGCTGCATGTGGATGCGGATGATCTCGCCGTTGCGGCGATTCAGACTTCGCGCTTCGCCTGCCTTTAAAAGCAAGGTATCCCAGCTGTCACCTAGTGTTTTGGGCTGGGCTTTCAGCCAGGAAGCCAGGCCGGATGGTGTCGCTGCCATTCCCGCCGAGGCGCACATGAGCAGGCGGTTCCGGCTGATGTGCTCAAGTCGTGAGCAGTACTCACTTTTTTCAGCCGCCAGACTGGATAGTTGGTCAGCGTGACTGCCCGTCAGCGCCTGTTCTTCACGGGTGAGCACAACAATGAACTGATCGACAACCGCCGTCTCCTCCAGTACAAGGGCCTGGAAGTTCGCTGCCGTCAAAGTGCTTTGCGGAGTCACGCGGGATGGGGCTGGCCTTGCAGCATCTGCTGCACGCTCTGGATCAGGCTGTCTGCAATTTTCTCGGGATGCACCTGGAACTTGCCTTCGCTCATCGCTTGTTTCACTTCCGCTACTTTGGCTGTGTCCACCACGGGGGTGCTGGCCATGGCGCTTTCCATCTGCTGGAGGCGGGACGACAAGGAGGAAAGTTGCACGCTATCTCCGCCACTGGAGGTGCTGGGGGTGGGCTGGGCCTTTGTGGAGCGACCGGCGCTGGAACTGGAACTGGAAGAAAGACCACCGACCGTCTTTGCTGAGCTATCGATTTTCACGGTATTTGCCTTTTGTAAGCCATCTATACGATCGTTGTAACGACGATAAGCGGCAGAACTTTAGCCTATTTTTCCCGCCGAGGGATAAAACATTGCGCCCCATTCCCTTCGAGCGCCATTCCTTGCACCGCACGGCAATATCTGTTCGATTTTAATTACTGTTCTTGGCAATAAGTTCTATCACGCCTTCGGAAACGCGCTGGGACGACGGGTAGGCGAACTCAACCCCTTCCGAGAAGGAAACGATCTGGTAGCCGCCGTAGCCGCCTTCATGGGCCAGTTGGGTTGCCCGGCGTCGGAAACTTTGGCGTGCTTCACCGGTACCACCAGCGGCGAAGCGTTTCATGCGCATGGCCAGGCGGTAC
>JAYTVW010000105.1:0-1549 GCA_043743785.1 Rhodocyclales bacterium
GGGCCAGTCCTGCGTCGGTTACCTCCGTGCCGGGGAGCTTCAACACTTCGAGTTTCGTAAGGCGGGCGACATGGGCCAGGCCGGCGTCAGTCACGTCCGTGCCGTGGATGGACAGACTCTTGAGTTCCGAAAAACCAGCAATGCTTGCTAAATCGATAGCGTACCTTTGGAGCTGTAAAAGTTTGCTAGCTGCCTGATGCTTGCGGGCAGTGGCAGCTAGAAAAGTGATCTTTGAAAAGGCGGGTCAGACGGTGTTTCTTAGGGAATCTTCAACCTTTCCCAAGGAGACTCGCATGACCCACCAAGATGATTCTAACGGACTTGCGTCGGATATCCAGTTCCCCGAAGAAGGCGGCCAAGCCTGGCGGGAAGTTTTGGAGTTGCTGGCGGAGCAAGGCTTTGAGGGCCTGGCGGAAGCGATGCAGATTCTGCTCAACGAAGCGATGAAGCTGGAGCGCTCCCAGGTCTTGGGGGCGCGTCCCTACCAGCGGACCGCGCGGAGGCAGGGATATGCCAACGGCTTCAAGCCCAAGACGGTCAAGACACGGATCGGTGCTTTGCACTTGGCGGTGCCCAAGACCCGCGGCATCGAGTTTTATCCCTCGGCCCTGGAACGGGGCCAGCGGAGCGAGCGGGCGTTGACGCTGGCCTTGGCGGAAATGTATCTGCAAGGAGTCTCCACCCGCAAAGTGGCCCCCATCCTGGAGCAGCTCTGCGGACTGGACGTGACCAGCACGCAGGTCAGCCGCGTGGCTCAGAAGCTGGATGAGGAGCTGCAGCAATGGCGTAGCCGGGCGCTGGGAAAAATGGAGTACCTGTTTCTGGATGCCCGCTATGAGCATGTCCGCACGGGTGGGACCGTGGTTTCGTGTGCCCTGCTGGTGGCGATGGGAATCACTCCGGAGGGCCGCCGCACGATTCTCGGCCTGAGCGTATCGCTGTCCGAGGCGGAGGTCCACTGGCGCGACTTTCTGGCCAGTCTGCAAGCGCGCGGCTTGCACGGCCTGAAGATGATCACCAGCGACGATCATGCGGGGCTGAAGGCTGCTCTCCAGTCACGGTTCACCGGGGTCCCCTGGCAGCGCTGCCAGTTCCATCTGGGCCAAAACCTGCTCGACCATGTTCCCAAGGGGATCTCCCAGACCGAGGTCAGCGGCGAGCTGCGGGGCGTGTTCAACGCGCCGAACAAAATGGAGGCGGAGCGGCAACTGGAGCGGATGGTGCAGAAGTACGCTGACCAGGCTCCCCAACTCTCCGCCTGGCTGGAAAACAATGTGCCAGAAGGGCTCACCGTCTTCGCCATGCCTGCCGCCCACCGCCGCCGGCTGCGAACCAACAACTGCCTGGAACGGCTCAACCGCGAATTGAAGCGCCGCACCCGCGTCGCCTCGCTCTTCCCCAATCCTGAATCCTTGCAGCGCCTCGCCACCGCGCTGCTCATGGAAACCGACGAAGAGTGGCAAAGTGAAAAACGTTACCTATCCCAAGACACCGAATAACCCGCCTCCACAAAGTTCGCACTTTTACAGACAGGATGTTGCACTATCGA
>JAYTVW010000106.1:0-82033 GCA_043743785.1 Rhodocyclales bacterium
TTGAGAGCGCTGGATTATAGCGGAACTTCCTGACGGGCTTATGTCAGTACCGACGTCCGCGTAAGCGATGCCCCTTTTTGACACTGGCCAACTTCGGCCTGGCCGGTGCCTTGCAAAAAGACCCACATCTGCTGCCCGGCCTGGAAATCCACGTCGGCGGCGTCACCCACGCGGGCCTCGCGAAAGACCTGGACCTGTCCCACACGGCGCCATTCCAATGTCGAAGCTGACGTGCGCCGGGTCATGCCCGGCACATCGCCACCTTTCACCTTCCACCTTTCACGCCCCACATACCTGCATAACACGCAGGGTTGAGTGATGCGCTGCAAAAAGGGATAATGCGCGTTTGATTTGCAGCGCGATTCCGGCTTTGCTGCGCTCCGGAGAACCGGCCATGACCAGTTACCTATTCATCATCCTCGGTTCCGTCCTCGTCAATAACGTGGTGTTCGTGCGCATTCTTGGCATGTGCCCGTTCATGGGCGTGTCGAAAAAGCTGGAAACCGCCGTCGGCATGGGGGCCGCCACTACCTTCGTGCTGACCCTGGGCTGCGGCACCAGCTACCTTATCGACCATTACCTGCTGATCCCCAACGGCGTCGAATACTTACGTACCCTGGCCTTCATCGTGGTCATCGCCGGCATCGTGCAGCTGACAGAACTCGTTATCCAGAAGACCAGCCCCCTGCTCTACCAGGTACTGGGCATCTACCTGCCCCTGATCACCACCAACTGTGCCGTGCTGGGTATTCCGCTTCTGAATATTTCCCAGAAGCACGACCTGCTGCAATCCCTGCTTTTTGGCTTCGGCAGCTCCGTGGGTTTCTCCCTGGGCCTCATCCTGTTCGCCGGCATCCGGGAACGGCTGGATGGCGCCGATGTACCCGTGCCCTTCCGCGGCACCGCCATCGCCATGGTCACTGCCGGCATGATGAGCCTGGCCTTCATGGGCTTTGCCGGCCTGGACAAGTACCATTGAGCGCCGTGCCGCTCAAATCCCGGCCCCTATATCCCAAATCCTGATTCCAAAATCCTGACATGCTAATCGCCCTACTCGTCATGGCCGGTATTGCCCTGGTCCTCGGCGCCGCCCTGGGATGGGCCTCGATCAAATTCAAGGTCGAGGGCGACCCCCTGGTGGACAAGATCGACGCCATCCTGCCCCAGACCCAGTGCGGCCAGTGCGGCTTCCCCGGTTGCAAACCCTACGCCACGGCCATCGCCAAGGGCGAGGCGGAGATCAACTGCTGCCCGCCCGGCGGCGAGGAAGGCATCCGGAAACTCGCCGATCTGCTCGGCAAGGAATTCAAGTCCCTGGACGCCGAAAAAGGTGTGGAAAAGCCCAAGTCCGTGGCCTTCATCGACGAAAACACCTGCATCGGCTGCACTCTGTGCATCCAGGCCTGCCCGGTGGATGCCATCGTTGGCGCCGCCAAGCAGATGCACACCATTGTCGAAACCATGTGCACCGGCTGCGAACTCTGCGTGCCGCCCTGCCCGGTAAACTGCATTGCCATGGTCGAATTGGGCGAAACCATACACAACTGGAAATGGAAGTACCCGGTGGTAACAATCAGGAACGCCGCATGATCGCCCGTCTCTTTAAGTTCAAGGGTGGCGTCAAGCCGGACTACAACAAAGACCAGTCCGTTCATGACCCCATCGCCAAGGCCCCCCTGCCCTCGCGCCTCATCGTGCCCCTGCACCAGAGTATCGGCGGCATTCCCCACCCCCTGGTGCAGGCCGGCGACCTGGTACTGAAGGGCCAGCGCATCGGTGCCGCCGACGGCAATGTCTCTTCCGCTGTGCACGCTCCCACCTCTGGCCGGGTACTGGCGGTGGAAGACTGCCTTATGCCCCACGCCTCCGGCCTGACCGCCCTGTGCGTGGTCATCGAACCGGACGGGGAAGAACGCTGGGGCGAGAAGGAACGCCTGGATTACAAGTCCACGCCGCCGGACCAGTTGCGCGACTTCCTGCGGGATGCGGGCGTGGTGGGCCTGGGGGGCGCGGTCTTCCCCAGCCACCTCAAGCTCAAGGCGGGCAAGCACGGTGCCCTGGATACCCTGATCATCAATGGCGCCGAGTGCGAGCCTTTCATCACCTGCGACGACATGCTCATGCGCGAGCAGGCGGAGACCATCGTCAAGGGCGCCGCCGTCATGCAGCACATGCTGGAGGCGCGGCGGGTGCTCATCGGCGTCGAGGACAACAAGCCGGAGGCCGTGCTGGCCATGCAGGCCGCTGTGGCCAAGCTGGGCGAACACACCATGGAAGTGGTGGACGTGCCGACCCGCTACCCGGCCGGCGGCGCCAAGCAGCTCATTCGCGTGCTCACCGGCATTGAAGTGCCCCACGGTCAACGCAGCACGGACTACGGCGTGCAATGTTTCAACGTGGCCACGGCCCTCTCCATCTACCAGGCCCTGGAATTCGGCGAGCCCTTGCTGTCCCGCATTGTCACGGTCACCGGCAATGTGGAGCATGCCCGCAACTTCGAGGTGCTGCTGGGTACGCCGGTGGACGAGTTGCTGGCCCTGGCCGGCCCCCGTGCCGACACCAATCGTTTGATCATGGGGGGCCCCATGATGGGCTTCACCCTGCCGGGCAATGGGGTGCCGGTGGTGAAGGCCACCAATTGCATCATCGCCGCCAGCCCGGACATTTTCCCGGCGCCGCCCCCCGAATTGCCCTGCATCCGCTGCGGCTCCTGCGCCCAGGCCTGCCCCCACGAGCTGCAGCCCTTCGAGCTGTACTGGTTCTCCCGCTCGAAGAATTTCGGCAAGGCCCAGGAATACTTCCTCTTTGATTGCATCGAGTGCGGTTGCTGCTCCTACGTCTGTCCTTCCAACATCCCGTTGGTGGATTATTTCCGCTTCGCCAAGTCCGAGATCTGGGCGCGGGAAACGGACAAGGATGCGGCCGACGCGGCGCGGGAGCGTTTCGAGTTCCGCACCGAACGGGAAGAGCGGGAGAAGGCCGAGAAGGCCGCCAAGCTCGCCGCCAAAACGGCCGCAGCGCGGGAAGCCGCCCTGAAAGCCCAGGCGGCAGCCGAACTGGCTACCAGCGCCGCCCCCGTCGACGCACCCGCAGCCCAGGCACCAGCTGATGCACCAACCAGTGACAAGGCGGCCCTGATCAAGGCTGCCATGGAAAAGGCCCAGGCCCAGCGGGCCGCAGCTCATCCGCAGAACACCGAGCAACTGACACCCCAGCAGCAGCAGGAAGTGGCAGAGATCGAAGCCCGCCGCAGCCTGGCTGCGGCGCCTGGCGAGCCCAAGGCCTGAGTTGTCTGAACCACGCCCCCACACAGCGATCCACCCACCACGCCTCATGACGAACAATTCGCCCTATTTGCGGAAGCCCTCCAGCGTCCAGATCATCATGTTCAAGGTGCTGCTGGCCCTGGTGCCCGGCATTGCCGCCTATGTCTGGCTCTTTGGCGCCGGCATTCTGGTGAACATCGCCCTGGCCTCCATTGCCGCCCTGGCGGGGGAAGCCTTCATGCTGAAGCTCAGGGGCCGTCCCGCCGCCCTGTTCCTCACCGACTGCAGCGCCCTGGTGACCGCCTGGCTCATTGCCCTGGCCTTTCCCCCTCTGGCGCCCTGGTGGCTGACGGTGACGGCGGTCCTGATGGCCATCATCATCGTCAAGCAGCTTTACGGCGGCCTGGGCCAAAACCCCTTCAACCCGGCCATGGCTGCCTTCTGCGTCATGATCGTGGCCTTCCCGGCCCTCATGTCCCAATGGCCCGCCGCCGGCCATCCCCTGGACTTCGCCGCCCAGTTGAAGGTGATCTTCGGTGGCCTCCGGGATCTGGACGCCATTACCAGCGCCACATCCCTGGACGCCCTACGCACCGGACTCAGGGAAAGCAGCCACCCGGCCACCGTGGCCACGGTCATGGGCGGCAATGCCGCCTTCGGCTTCGTCGGCGGCCAAGGCTGGGAAATCATCGTACTGGGCTACCTGCTGGGCGGCCTGTGGCTGTGGCAACAGAAGGTCATCACCTGGCACATGCCCACCGCCTTCCTGGGCACCCTGGCGCTGACCGCCGGCATCGCCAACCTGTTGAATCCAGGCCAATTCCCCTCACCCCTGTTCCACCTGGCCAGCGGCGGCGCCATGCTCGGGGCTTTCTTCATCATCACCGATCCGATTTCGGCGGCTACCACGCCCCGGGGCAAGCTGATCTATGCCGGCGGCGCCGCCTTCATCACCTGGATCATCCGCACCTGGGGCGCCTACCCGGACGGAATAGCCTTCGCCGTGCTCCTCATGAATATTCTGGTGCCCCTGATCGACATGTACACCCAGCCCGCCATCTTCGGCCACAAGACCGGCGGCAAGGGAGAGGAAAAATGAGCCAGCCCATGACGGCATTGCACATGTCGGTGCGCACGGCGCTCATGATGATCGCCTTCACCCTGGGTTTCACCGGCATGATGGCCTCGGTGTATAAGCTTACCAAGACCACCATCGAAGCCAGCGCGGAAGAGGAAAAGATGAAGCTGGTGGGTGAAGTACTGCCCAAGGCCGATTACGACAACGAGTTGCTGAAGGACTTCGTAGACATCGGCCTGCCGCCGGAACTGGGCCTGAAAGACCCCGGCCGCATATACCGGGCCCGCAAAGCCGGGCAGCCGGTGGCGGTGCTGCTGGAAGCCATCGCACCCGATGGCTACAGCGGCGACGTGAGCCTCATCCTGGCTGTCCGGGCCGATGGCAAGATCAGCGCCGTGCGTGTCACGGAGCACAAGGAAACCCCGGGTCTGGGGGATTACGTGGACATCCACAAGGACAAGAACAAGGCCAAGCCCTGGATTTCCCAGTTTGAAACCCTGGGGTTCAAAGAAGTGGCCCAGGCCGAATGGAAGGTCAAAAAGGACGGCGGCAAGTTCATCTACCGCACAGGGGCCACCATCAGCGCCCGGGCCGTCACCAACGCCATCGGCCGCGCCCTCGTCTATTTCGAGGGACACAAGGACCAGTTGTTCAGCGTGCCCACGGGCGGAAAATTCTAGTTCGTAGGTCAGGTTGCGAAGCAACCTGACGTTGAGTTTCGGGAAGAATTATTGTCAGGTTCCTGACGGAACCTGACCTACGGCAAGCAAGGGCAGCATGCCCGGCACAAGCCAGGAGCAATCAAGCATGAGCACTTACCGTGAAATCGCCTACAACGGCCTGTGGAAGCAGAATTCCGCCATCGCCCAGATCCTTGGCATGTGCCCGGTGCTGGCCATCAGCACCAGTGTGGTGAACGGCGTGAGCCTGGGACTCGCCACCGCCCTGGTGATGGCCCTGTCCAACCTGTTTGCCGCCGCCCTGCGCAATTTCACGCCCTACGAAATCCGCATTCCGGTGTTCATCCTGATCATCGCCGCCCTGGTGACGGTGGTGGACCTGGCCATGAACGCCTGGCTGCATTCGCTCTACCTGGTGTTGGGCATATTCATCCCCCTCATCGTCACCAACTGCATCGTGCTGGCCCGCATCGAAGCCTTCGCCGCCAAGAACGAGACGGCTCCCGCCACCTTCGACGGCTGGATGATGGGCATCGGCCTCACGGGCGTACTGGGCGTGCTGGGCGGTGTGCGGGAATTCATTGGCACCGGCGCCATCTTCTCCGGCATCGAGATGGTCATCCCGGGAGCCCACGCCCTGCAGATCCTGCCGGAAGACTACCCCGGTTTCCTCATCGCCATCCTGCCCCCCGGCGCCTTCCTGGCCCTGGGCTTCCTGGTGGCCGGTAAGAACTGGCTGGATGCCCGGGCCGCCCGGCTGGCCGCCACGGCAGCCGCCCGCAGCACCGTGACGGCCTGAGCACGCCTTCATGGCCGCGACTCCACAACGGGCTTTCCTGGCCCTGGGCAGTAATCTGGACGCGCCTTCGCACCGCTTGCTAAAGGCTTTCGAGCAGATTGCCGCCACGCCGGGCATCACGCTGGTGCGCCGTTCGTCCCTCTACCGCACGGCCCCAGTCGGTTTCATCGACCAGCCAGACTTCGTAAACGCCGTGGCGGAAGTGCTGACCACCCTGTCGCCCTTCGAACTACTGGCCGCCGCCCTGTCCGTCGAACGCCAGCAGGGCCGGGAACGGGAATTCGTGAACGCGCCACGCACCCTGGATGTGGACGTGCTGCTGTATGCCGACCAGCGCGTGGATAGC
Organism: Rhodocyclales bacterium; assembly: GCA_043743785.1. Lineage (GTDB taxonomy): Bacteria > Pseudomonadota > Gammaproteobacteria > Burkholderiales > Rhodocyclaceae > JAQTNA01. Next base: position 6,170 of record JAYTVW010000106.1, read on the forward strand.
GAGCGCCTGACCCTGCCCCATCCGCGAGCCCACGAGCGCGCCTTCGTGCTGCGTCCCCTGCTGGAAATCGCGCCCCACTGTCACATCCCGGGCCGCGGCCCCGCCCGGGACTTTCTTCCGGCCTGTGGGGATCAGGGCATCCAGCGCATCCACGATCCGGTGGATGGAATTCCGCTGGTCAGGGCCGCCTGATGTGTAGGGGCGAATTTATTCGCCCAATCCATTTTCGGGCGAATAAATTCGCCCCTACAAACCCAAGCCTGCGATGACGCCGAAAAAAATCCGGGAAATGTTCGCGCGCCTTGCGGCCGCCAATCCGGCGCCGACAACGGAACTGGAATACGCCACGCCCTTCCAGCTCCTCATCGCCGTCATCCTCTCGGCCCAGGCCACGGACAAGGGTGTGAATATCGCCACCCGGCCCCTGTTCCGGGAGGCCGGCACGCCGGAAGCCATGGCGGCCCTGGGTGTGGAAGGCCTCACCGAATACGTCAAGACCATCGGGCTTTTCCGCACCAAGGCCAAGAACGTCATTGCCACCTGTCATCACCTGCTACAACAGCATGGCGGCGAAGTCCCTTCGACGCGGGAAGAACTGGAAGCTCTGCCCGGCGTGGGCCGGAAAACCGCCAACGTCATCCTCAATACGGTCTTCGGCCAGCCCACCATGGCGGTGGACACCCACATTTTTCGCCTGTCCAACCGCACGGGCCTGGCACCCGGCAAGACCGTGCGAGAGGTGGAGGACAAGCTGGTGAAAGTGATCCCCAAGGAATTCCGCCTGCACGCCCACCATTGGCTGATCCTGCATGGCCGCTACACCTGCATGGCCCGCAAGCCCGCCTGTGATCGCTGCCTCATCCACGACCTGTGCGCGTTTCAGGACAAGACCGAGATCTTGTAGGTCGGGTTTTAACCCGACAATTCGATCAACTGTCGGGTTAAAACCCGACCTACATCACCTTTCACACCATTATGTTCAACCCTTCCCGCGACCAGGCCCGGCGTTTCTTTATCGATGCCTGGCACAAACATCTGCACCCCGGCACCGCCAGCCTCATTGCCGGCCCCCTCACGCCCCTGGAGGACGTGGCGGTGGACCTGATCGAGCAGCACCCGGAATATCACGCACTGCTGGCCGATGCGGAAAACGCCCTGGCCAAGGACTGGACGCCGGAAATGGGCGAGTTGAATCCCTTTCTGCACCTGTCCCTGCATCTGGCCATTGAAGAACAGATTTCCATCGACCAGCCGCCGGGCCTGCGCGCCCTCTTCGAGCAACTCAAGCTGCGCCGCCCGGACCGCCACGCCGCACTGCACGACGTGCTGGAGTGCCTGGGAGAAGTGGTCTGGAAAGCCCAACGGGAGCATGCACAGCCGGATGGCGCCGCCTACCTGGAAGCAGTGCGGAAGCGTATCGGGAAGTAGTCGATTCCGGAGCCAACGGTCTGACTAGCACTTCAGTCTTAGGTGCAATGCGGCATATCGCACGTTCCCGGAGGCGGCCTTCGATTAGAATGGCGCTTACCCTGTAACCCAGCGAATTACCAGACCCATGAGCGACTGCGCAACCGCCGACACTCTCTCCTTCGGCGATCTCGACAAGGCCCTTTCCAGTATCGATATTCCCCCCTGCCCGGCCATCGTCATGCAGGTCATGGCGGAGGCCCAGAAGGACGATCCCAACCTGAAGGAGCTTGCCCGCACCATTTCAGCGGACGTGGGCATGTCGGCCCTGGCCATCAAACTGGCTAATTCCCCCCTGTTCCGCGTCGGAGCTCCCGCCAGCAGCGTTATCCAGGCCCTCACCCGCCTGGGTACCCAAAATGTGGTTTGCGTCGTGGTGGGCGTGGCCTTGCGCAACAGCATGAGCGGCGGCCAACAGGCCGCCCAATTGGAGAGTTTCTGGAACCGTGCCTCCACGGCAGCCACCGCCGCCGGACTCATCGCCCGCCACCACTACGGCATCCCGGCGGACCTGGCCTATACCTATGCCCTGTTCCACGATGCGGCGATTCCTGTATTGATGCGCCACTTCCCGAATTACGTGACGACCATGGAGCAGGCGGCCAGCCAGGGGCAGCTCCTGATCGACGCGGAAACCAGCAATTTTCCCAGCAGCCACCCCATCGTCGGAGCCATGCTGGTGCGTAACTGGGGCCTGCCGCCCGCCATCCTCCAGGCAGTACGCTTCCACCACGATCCAGAGGTTTATGAGTTGCCGCATAACGTGCTCTCCAGCATCGGCCTCACGCTGGTGGCCGTAACCCACTTGGCCGAGCACCTGCTGGCCGAGTACCACAACGAACGGGATCTGGAAGTGGGCGATCACCTGTTTGGCAAGGCCCTGGCCCACCTGGGCATTCACGACGGCGATCTGGATGAACTGCGGGAAGAGCTTTTCGCCAAACTGAATGAGGCGGGACGGTGATTTGGCAAGCAGTAAATGGTGAGCGGTGAGCGCCTACCGCCCACCGCTCACCGCTCACAGCTCACCGATTAACATCCACCACCACCCGGCCGCGAATCCGACCGTCAAGTATGTCGGCTGCAGCGGGGATCGCTTCCGCCAGGCTGATTTCCCGGGTCATGCTGTCGAGCTTGGCAAGATCCAGATCAGACGCCAGGCACGCCCAGGCTGCCAAGCGGTCAGCCTTCGGGGCCATCACGCTATCCACCCCCGCCAAGGTCACGCCCCGCAGGATGAAAGGCGCGACGCTTGCCGGAAAATCCATGCCCTGAGCCAGGCCACAGGCAGCCACCACACCTTTGTACTTCATGGCGGCGCACACATTCACCAAGGTGTGGCTGCCCACCGAATCCACCGCGCCCGCCCAGCGTTCCCGGGCCAGGGGTTTGCCGGGAGTTGAGAATAGGGCGCGATCCACGACTTCCGTCGCCCCCAGCGCTTTCAGGTAAGCGCTCTCCGCCAGTCGCCCGGTGGACGCCACCACGCTGTAGCCGCGCTTCGCCAGTAGGGCGATGGCCACGCTGCCCACGCCACCACTGGCGCCGGTGACGAGAATTTCACCCATATCCGGCGTCACTCCCTGGCGCTGCAGAGCCAGCACGCACAAGGCCGCCGTATAGCCCGCCGTGCCGACGGACATGGCTTGGCGCGGCGTGAAAGCAGCATTCAAGGGAATCAGCCAGTCGCCCTTGAGGCGCGCCTTCTGGGCCAAGCCGCCCCAATGCCCTTCGCCCACGCCCCATCCATTCAACACCACTGGATCCCCGGCTTTCCAGTCCGGGTGGCGGCTTTCTTCAATAGTGCCCGCCAGGTCGATGCCCGGCACCATGGGGAACTTGCGCACCACCGGCACCTTGCCGGTGATGGCCAGACCATCCTTGTAATTGATGGTCGAATAATCGACGCGCACCGTAACATCGCCCTCGGGCAAGGCTCCGTCCTCCAGTTCGGTCACGGCAGCAGCAACGCCGGCATCGGTCTTGTTCAGCAATATGGCCCTGAAACTCATGAAACCTCCTGAGTAGTAACAACAAGTACGAGTGATCCGGCCTTGACGCCGGGTGATAGCTGGAGGGCCAATTCTACATGGTGTCCCTTGATGCCTGTACTTCCGCACAAGACAGCCGCCTGGTGCATGCAGGGGACCAGGACATGTCAGGAAGTGTCAGCTTTGATGCTCCATTCGTCGCTACCATGGCCACGCCGGATCCGAGGTCCTGGTTCCAGCAGGGAAGGTTTGCTGCACCGCAAAATTATTTTTGTTTTTTACGCTAAAGATATCCCGGCTGGAGCCGAAATAGCTACGAGCCGATATATTTTTGATATTAATCAAAGACAACTTTTTATAGCTCTGGTAGCAGCTCGGCCAAAAATACACCATCTCCCACCCCGGCTGCCCCCGCCCCGGACACACCCCACCAGGCTGCGCCACACCAGCCCAACAGGCGGATTGCAATGACAATAATCAGCACTACGAACGCCTCTATCCCGTCAACAGGGGAGGTGCTGCAATGCGGCTGAAGAAGCGGATGAATGCCAGACCCGGCTTGCGCCCCCTGCTGCTGGCGTGTGTCCTCGCGCTGGCCGGCATGGGCTGCCCGGCCAGCGCCGCCGAAGTCGTCATCACTGAGCAGGGCCAGCAGCTAAGCCTGGCGGATCGCCTGGCAGCCGATGCCCTCGTGCTGCTGGAACAGAACCGTCTGGACGAGGCCTCCGCGAAAATCAATGAGGCCTTGCAACTTCAGGTTCGTCGTTCCTATTTCCATCTCGTAAACGGCCTCATTTATCACCTGCAAGCCATGGCCGGCGGCAAGGGCAGCTATGAACTGGCCAACCAGGGTTACGAACAGGCCATTCAGTTTGATCGCAGCAACTGGCTCGCCTACTATTTCTCCGGGGTTCTCGCCGCCCAGGAGCAGCAATTCGACAAGTCCCGCGAGCGTCTGGGACAGGCCTTGCAGTTGCGCAAGGACGACCATGGCCTGCTGAACGCCTTTGCCTACGCCGCCTACCGGGCGGGCTCGCCGGATCTGGCGGCAGGTGCCGTCACTGCCCTGGAGATGACCGGCGGCCTCCGCTCCAAAGGGGAGATCCGCAACGCCGCCATGATCATGGCGGCCGTGGGGGAAAAGGATAGCGCGGATCGCTACCTGAGCCGATTGAGCGCCCTCGGTGACAAGGATATCGGCAACCTCGCGCGCCGCACGGAAGACTGGTCCGACGTACATCGCCATTCCGGCCTGATGAAGGTTGCCGATGGCTGGGGCGCACCCGCCGCCCCCGCCGCAACGGGTGGATGGGGCGCTCCTGCGGCCCCTGCCGGCAGTTGGGGAGCGGCAGCGCCGACAACGGGTGCGCCTGCTGCCTGGGGGGCGCCAGCGGCCGCAGCCTACCCTGGAGCGCCGCAGGGGCCTATTAATTCCCCGGACAAGATGGTGGTGGTGGACGTGGTCATGATCGGCACCGAGGAAACCATGGCGACCACCGCCGGGGTAAACCTGCTGACCGGCCTGTCCATACAGTTTGGCGGCGCCAACAGCGCCCCGGCCTTCAGCCGCGCATTCAACCGGACGCTGGCCAGTGCCGGGGCTGCGGATGGCACGCTAGCCAGTACCAGCAACATCGGCAGCACCATCACCCGGGCGCTGACCATTCCGGCCATCTCCTACACGCTGAACATCGCCAACCACAATTCGGGGCGCAGCGAAATCCTCACCCGGCCCACCCTGGTGGCGACGGCCGGCAAACTTTCCGAATTCTTCTCTGGTACCGAGCTGAATGCCGTCGCGGCCGCCAGCGGCACCGCCGGTGGCGCGCCGATCAATATTCAGAAGGAAATCGGCGTCAAACTGAACGTACTGCCTACGTTTCTGCCGGACGGGCGCTTGAGCCTGCAGGTCAACGCCCTGCGCACCTTCCTCAAGACCCCCAGCAAGGACGTCATATTCGACTCCAAGCTGGAAACCACCAAGGTCAGCGTCAATGCCAATGTGGTCATGCGCTACGGCGAGACGCTCATCCTGGGCGGCCTGAATGAAAAAGAGACAGAAATTGATCGGGACGGCGTGCCGCTGCTGCAGGACATTCCCGGGGTCCAGTATCTGTTTTCCAGGAAGCAGCGCACGGTATATCAGAATTCCCTGCTGATCCTCATTACCCCGCGGGCACCCCAGTTCGTCTATCAATCCGACAAGGCCCGGGAGGAATACGAGAAGTCCCTCAGCGAGGACGATCGGCAGGTAGCCAGCCTGCGCGCCCGCTATGCGGACTGGTTCAAGCCCTATCCGAACTGGGCCTCGGTATTCAACCGTCTGCAGGACAACGCCTTATACCGGGAATTCCGCACCGGCGACGTAACCCTGGAGAGCTGGTCCGGCGGCAGCACGCTCAAGGAGCGCCTGAGCGAAATCCGGCATTTCCTCTACTTCTGAAGCCGGGAACCCTCATGAACAAGCATTTCATTGCAGCCGGCATGCTCGCCCTGGCCCTGGCAGGTTCGATACAAGCAGCGGAGATTCCGGATAGCTGCCCCTTCTGCGAACTACGCTACAAGGACTTCGCACAGCGCAAGATCGACGGCGCCGACTATGCCGGCGCTTACCTGTACGGCAGCAACCTGTCCTGGGCAGTGGTCCGCAAGGGGAACTTCCAGTCCGCCGTGCTGACCTTTGCCCGCATGGACTGGGGCGACATGTCCGAGTCGGATTTCTCCAAAGCGGCTCTGGAGGATGCCTCCATGTCCCGGGCGAGCTTTCGCAATGCCAACTTCCGCATGGCCAACCTGGCCCGCGCCAACCTGGCCCGCAGCGACCTGACCGGGGCAAATTTCGTCACCGCCAGCATGCATGACGTGCACCTGACGGATGCCCGCCTGGCGGGGGCAGAACTGCGCAATGCCAATCTGACCGGGGCCGACCTGTCCGGGGCGCGCCTGCGGGATGCGGACCTGCAGGGGGCCATCCTCAAGCGGGCGGACCTGCAAGGCAGCGACCTCTCCGGGGCCAACTTCAATGGCGCCAATCTGGACAACACTAACCTGACCGCCATCGAAATCCGCCTGACGAATTTCCGCAGTGCCACCCTCAAGAACGCCATTTTCCGCAATGCGGTACTGGATGCCGTGAACTTTCAGGATGCGGATCTCAGTGGCGCCGATTTCACCGGCGCCACGCTGCAGGGCGTGCTGCTGCAGGGGGCGATCCTGTGCAATACCCGCCTGCCCAACGGCAGCACCCACCTGTGCCTCCCCGCCGAGACGAGCGGCGGGCCAGGGGGCCTGGTGGAGGACGAACGCACCCTCATGAAGAGCAGCGTAAAACAGGAACGCTCCGTTCGTATCTCGGTGGCGGGAAACGCCTTCGCCAATTTCCAGAAAGGCCGCCCCTCGGGCATTTTTGCCGAAATCGCCGCCTTGCTCGCCCGCGACATGGGCCAGGAGCCGGCGTTCATCTCCATGCCGGCGGATGCGGCGCTCAAGGCCCTGGAGGAAGGACGCCTGGATGCGGCCACCGTCATCCTCAAGACCGACAAGATACGGGCCAAATTCCTGTTCTCGGAACCGATCATTACCGACTACCAGGTCGTCGTGGTGAAGAAAGGCAACACCTTCCCCTTGAACAGACAAGCCGACCTGCGGGGCAAGCGCCTCGGCGCCCGGCAAGGCTACCGCTACGATCTGTTGACCAAAGACTCCCCTCTCTCGGCGGAACTCTATCAATCGGATGGGGAGATGATACGGGCGCTCCTGCTGGGCGAAGTGGACGCCGTCCTGATGTCGGGCATCTCGGATGTGTACGCCCTGCGCTCGGAGGGCGTCATGAGCCAGCTCGAGGTGCTCCGGGCCTCGGTCGGCCGGGTTCCCTTGGTGGTCGCCTTCAGCAAGAGCCGCTTCAGTGCTGACGACGTCATGAATTTCAACCAGCGGCTGGAAAACTTCAACAAGAACGGCGTCTGGCGCGAGCTGGCGGAGAAGAACGGCATGGGGGATCTCATCGACCCCTTCCCGGCCCTCGCTCCCTGAATATCCGATGCGTCGGGTCAAACAGTTCTCGTCAAACATCAGACCACACGGGGATCCGGCGGTTTGAAGTTTCTTCGCGCCCTTCTCCTGCTGGTGATGCTGGCCGTGTCGGCAGCTGGCCATGCCCAGTCCTTGCCGGTGCATGACCTGGCTGTCCTGGTGGATCCGGACGGCGTGGAAAACATCGCCACGGTCAGCGCTGCCATGACGGAAAAGTCATTCCACAGCGTCCCGGGAAGCTTTAGCGCCGGCTACACCCGTGATGTGCATTGGCTGCGCTTTACCGTTCAGGTCCCCACCAGCGACGAGTGGTGGCTGGAAGTGGAGCCGCCTTTTCTGGACGATTTGCGACTGTTCGAGCCCGGCCCCGCCGGCTTCATCGAACACCGGGCAGGGGATCGGCTGCCATTTACGTCAAGGCAGCAGGATTACCGGGGCTTCATCTTCAAGCTTAAGCTGGACACGGCCCCCCGTACCTTCTACCTGCGCCTGAAGACCAGCAGCACCTCCATGGCGGCGCTGCAGTTGTGGCGGGCGGACCGCTTTCCCGGCGCCAAGAACACGGAATACGGCATCCTGGGTTTCAATCTGGGCTTTGTCACCCTGATGCTTCTGCTCAATCTGCTGCTGTGGGTAACGCTGCGGGACAGCCTCTTCGGCTGGTTCGCATTGCATACTTTTTCCAGTCTGCTGATGTCCCTGGCCTCCAGCGGACTGCTGGCCCAATACCTGTTGCGGGATTCACCGCGCCTGGCTGACGATTGCGTGGGAGCTGCCCTGTTCTTTCTCGTGGCCTGCACCGCCCCTTTCTTCCGACGCATGGTGGGCGTGGACCGGGAACGCCAGCCCTGGCTGTTCCGGGTATTTCGCGTCCAGACGACCCTGCCCCTGGCCATGTTGCTTGCCTTGCTTACGGACTATTACCTGGAAGCGGCGCGCATGATCGTCATGCTGTGGCTCCCCCTCACACTATTGATGCTGATTCTGTCGTTTCGCGTGTGGCGCCAGGGACGGGCCGAAGGCATCTACATGCTGGTGGCCAACGTCATCTCCCTGGCGGGGTCCATGACCTCTGCCCTGGCCGTACTGGGGATCACGGCAGGCGATCTATACACCTTGAACATTCGTCAGTTCACCTTGCTGGGGCACACCCTGGCCATGCAATTCGCCCTGGGAGTGCGCATTCGCGTCATGCACGCGGAACGGCATGAGGCCATGGACCGGGTCAGGGAGGCGGAATTGGATGCGGCCCGGGAGCGGGAAGCCCACACCGAGCAGGGGCGCTTCATTGCCATGCTCTCCCATGAACTGAAAACGCCGCTGGCCGTGATCGATAGCGCGGCCCAGGCGCTGGCGCGCATCGACCGCTCGAACAATCCGGAGGTCGGGCGACGGCATGAACGTATCCGCCGCGGGGTGAGCCGCATTGACCGCCTGGTGGAGCAATTCCTGACCACGGATCGGGTGGATGTGGAGGGCATCACGGTACGCTCCGGGCCGGTGAACATGGCCAAGCTGCTGTCCATGGTGGCGGATACCAGCCCGGACGGGGCGGAGCGGCTGCATCTTGCTGTACCGGATGAACTCCTCCTGGTGGCTGACGCTGCCCTGTTAAGGGTGGCGGTAAGCAACCTGGTGGACAATGCCCTCAAGTACGCACCGCCCGACTCCCCCATTCACCTGTCGGCCCTGCCACAACAGGACTCCGGCATGCCCGGAGTGGAAATCATGGTTTCCGATGAAGGACCCGGCATCCCGCCAGCCCTCCAGGCCCAGATATTTTCCCGCTACACCCGGGGCGAAAATGTGGGCCACGTCTCCGGTGCCGGCCTGGGCCTGTACCTGGTGCGCCGCATCGCCGAATTGCACGGCGGGCACGTGGACCTGCTGCCTGACGCCCCTGGCGCCGTATTCCGCCTGTGGCTACCGTCCAAAATGGGCGCCGTAGCATGCCCATGAATTCCTCATTTGGCCCTTCAGAAAAGAGTATTCCCATGAAACTTTCGATCAACGCCACACAGGCGGACAGCCCATGATCCGGGTGGCCGTCGTAGAGGATGACACCGACCTGCTTGACGATGTGAGCTTTGCCCTGCGGGACGATGGCCTTGTGGTAAGCGCCTGCGCTGACGGCACGGTGCTGGACGGGCTGATGGAGCAGGAATGCTTCGATGTCTTGGTGCTGGATATCGGCCTGCCGGGAGAAAACGGCAGAAGCATCGCCCGGCGCCTGCGCCGGGACCAACCCCGGCTGGGCATTGTCATGTTGACCGCGCGCACAGCCATACGGGATCGCATACAAGGTATGGAGGATGGGGCCGACGTGTATATGTGCAAGCCGGTGGACTTGCGGGAACTGACCCTGGTGATCCGCTCCCTGGCCCGCCGCCTGGGCGGAGAAGAAACGTCTGCTCCCGGGAACCTGAGCCTGGTGGTTAGCGAACACCTGTTGATCCTCACCTCGGGCCAGCGCATCGATCTTACCCAGAGCGAAACCCTGGTCCTCTCCCGCCTTTCCCGAGGTGCAGGAGGGCAGGCCACACGGCGTCAAATCATTGAGGCCTTTGGCGAAAGCTACTTGGCCTACGACGAGCGCCGCCTGGAAACCATCGTCAGTCGCCTGCGCAAGAAACTCGAAGCCGCCGGATTGCCCGCTGAGACCCTGCGCGCCGTGCGCGGCGCGGGCTATATGCTGACCGCCCCTCTCCAGGAACGCCTCGGCCGGCGCCTCGGAAATCCGTCCCGGGATATTCCCTTGAAGTAAATCGATTTTCAGCGCGGTCCTCGCGTCTGAAACAAAGCATGCAATGTCAGCATGTGTCAGCTTTTCCCCCCTCGATTAAATCAACATGATTACCTGAATCAGGCGCGGCGATAGTCGCTGCGTCAGGGTTCTGGATGGCCGAAGGATATTTCTGGCAATTCCTCGAAATGTCAGCAAGCGTCAGCTTTCAACGCCGGACTTGAATCATCATGGCTTCTCGTATTTTCAGGGAATCCGGTTTTACGCCATGCTTGGACTGTTGAATATTTCTGAATGAACCCTGTATTGCCGCAGCAAATACACTGGACACTCAAGGCCAGATGTGTGCTGCCTGATTTCAACAATTAAATTAAAGGTGATTTATGTCCTGGTTTAAAAAGACGTTAAACAGAAACGTACTCTTTGCTGCTTTGGCCCTTACCTATGGAATGGCGTCTGCGCAGACCGTTCCCGCTGGATCTCAACTGAACGACATCAAGGCGGCAATCGAAAAAGCGGACAAGCAGGCTCAGGATGCGGAGAACGCCAGTAATGCAGCGGCAGTGGCAGCGGCGGCCCGGGATCAGAAACTCAAGGAACTGAAAGCCAAGAAGCTGACGACACCGGAAGAACGTGTCGCACTGCGGGCTGCGCGCGCCGAGCAAAAAAGGCTCGCAACAGTCGAATTGACGCCGGAAGTGCGCGCTGCCCGTGAAAAGGCACATCAGGCCAAATTGGCGCAACGCGCGGCAAGCAACGCTGCCAAGGCCGCTCATACCCAGGCGGATGCCGCTGCTCGGCAGGCGGCCAAGCTGAACAATGATCTGGCAAATGTGACCAAGCCAAATGCTGCCCGCGGCGCCGACTTCATCCCGCAAAACGTCACCCCCCTCTTGAGCCAAATTGACACCTGGACAAAACGTCTGGCCGCCGTCAAGACCCAAAATGATCTGGCGGGACCGAAGCTGGCCCAGCTCGACCAGGGCCTGACAGAGCTGAAGGCCTACATGGACAGGGTGGACAATGCCATGTTGGGTGTGCAGCGGGCGGGCGTGCAAACCCCTGCCAACAAGGAGGCGGAGGTTCTATTTATGCGGGCAGGTGAGATGTTCAAGGCGCTGGAGGCAGAAATGGACCGGATTGAAAAGCTCTTCCCTGCCGCCGGGCCGGTCCAGGCAATTTTCGCGAAATTCAAAGCCTGATCATTGAATATATAAATCGGACGATTGCCATGACTAAATACCGAAATATCAAGAAAACCCTCATTTCATCCTTGCTGGTGCTGGGCTCGCTGACAGCCGCCACGGATGCCCTTGCCTGCAAGCGTTGGGATATTGGCTGCAAAATTCGCGAAGCGGCCAACAGAGCACGCGATGCAGCAAACGCGGAAGCGCAACGCGTCCGGGATGAGGCAAACCGGGCCGCCCAGGCCGCCCAGCAGGCCGCCCAGGCGGCGGCAGCAGCCGCTCAGCAGGCGGCTCAACAGGCTGCAGCCCAGGCTGCTGCGGAAGCCGCAGCGGCAAAGGCCGCAGCGGAAACCGCTGCGCGCCTGGCCGAAGCAGAAGCGCTCAGACTGGCGGCCCAAGTCCAGCATCGACTGCCCATCAAACCTGCCGAGCTCGCATCGATTGTCACCAAACGTGCCAATGCGTACGCCGGCACCGCCCAGGGGACAGCCCTCGGCGCCTCACACGCAACGCTGGCGGGCATGAAACGGGTTGGCAACGACATCAACGGCGCCTTCAAGAGCGCAGGGGACGAGCTGGAAAATCTGGCGAAATCGTTCAACATAGCCATTCCGGATGTAGGCAGTCTGGTGCAGACCGCCATGAAGCCCCCGCTTAGCGAGATCAGGGCCATGGATGGCTACCGCAAGGTGGTGAATGCCAATCTGGCAAAATTGAGCCAGGAAGACATGGGTGTCATCTGGAGCACCATGCGCTCCGTCATGACCCATGAGCGCCCCAGCGCCGATGACATCGACGACCTCGACGATGTGATGAAGGCCTTGTTCGGTGACCTGACGAACGGTTGCGCCATCTGCCCCAGCAAGCCGACCTACTCGTCTGTCGGGTTTGGCATGACCATTACGTCGCCCGGGATTCCCGAGACGCCGGTATCGTTATCCATGGGTTTCGACTTGATGATGTCCACCTATCTGGTCAATGGCAAGCCCCAGTTCGTTGCCGGCTATAGCGTGGCGGCTCAGGCCACCGCAGTGCCGCCGCCGCCGGAACCCAGTGTCACCATTGACCTCAAGTGGGCGCCGGGCCAACTGTCCGCCAACACGATTCCGCAAATTTCAATGGGTCTGGACATCACCACCCCCGGCGCAGAGACACCCTATGGCAGCGTGGCGGGTTCCGGTGGTGTCAGCCTGACCCTGCCGAACAGCGTCTTCATCTTCCTGGACAAGGGCGAGCGTAACAAGCTGGTGGCTGCCTTGAAGGATCCATCCAAGGGACCGGCCTTTGTGTTGGGGGCGGTGACCACCGCCTTGAACGATCTCAAGACCATGTTCCTGAATCCGGGCTACGGCGCGGGCGTCTCGGTGGATCCTTTCGGCCGCGGCAGTCTGAAGGCTCTCTCGCCGGATGGCGCCCTCAGCACGAGCATCGCCGGTTCCATCATTTCCTTCTGATAGCCGTCTAAGACAAAGGGCGTGCCGGCATGGACTTGCCGGCACGCCCTTTGTGCGTTGACGCTGTCTCCATTCTGCAGGGCAGCCGCGCCAATACCTGCCTGATTTATCCCGTACTGACCTCCCCTGATATTCATTCGAATCGCCGCATTCGCCAGGCAAGCAGCAATGTCAGTAAGTGTCAGCATTGCAGCTTGATTATTTTGCATAATTCTAAATAAGTCCGGGTGTGTATCGACCTAGAAATTCTTAGCCTCCCCATTTGCGAAGCGGTCATATCAAGGCATCGAATTCCGGTGGCGGGTTTTTTCTAGTGGAACGCCAATCAATTTCTGAAATCATTAATGCGTATAAGGATGGCCCCGGCAATGCGGTATGAAAGATTAATCGTCACCTGCTGGTTGGCTTTCTGCTTGGTGACATCGGCCTTTGCCCAAAGCGGGGTGAGCTTCGTACCCGTCAAGGCCTGCATTGATGATATGGCCGGCATGCAGGCGGCCATGAAGGCCGTCACCACGGCGCAACAGGCGGCGCAATTTTCCGTCAACCTGAAAGCCCATTTGCCGGAAATGGTAATAAATCGGCAACGCCTGGCCGCCACCGTGACCGAGTACGGAAGATCCCGATCAAAAACGGCGGAAATACTACAGGCCGATAGCTTGTGGCAGGAGGCCATGGCCAGAAGGCCGGCAATGGAAACGGAAATGGCCCGGCTGGAAAAGCTGAATGTCGGCCTTGCGGATCTGTTTCAAACAGTTCGGGCCTTGCTGCAATGAGAATCAGGCAATGTTCACGCTAAATTTCGGTCTTCTCGGTGGACAACAGTGCCACGAATGATTACCCACATAACGCAAACATAGCCATAGTTAATCCCCCGTATCTGCCGGGGGATTTTGCTTTGACAGGGAGGAGCTTATTTTCCCAGCGCCGGAATAATGCGGGCAATGGCCTCGGCGGTAACCTGACTTTCACCGACAAAAACCCCTTCCGTAGCAATCAGCACCGTAAACAACAGGGACACGCCCAGGGTCACACCGCCCACGTAGGCCACCATCTTGGGCAGGGGATTCTGCAGCCAGCCAAACACCGCCAGCAGGGACAGCGCACTGGCCAGGGCCTGCCAGTAGTAGTCGGGCAAGGCCAGGCGACTGGCCGACAGCCGTGCCTCCCGCACATCGGACATCTGGGTCAGCGTACCCAGCACCTCGGCGCGGGCCAGTTGTTGCAATGGGGTTTCCGGGTCCAGTTCACGGCAGCCCTGGATCAGGGTGGCCAGCAATGCGGAAGTCGGCCCGCTGCGCTGGCCCTTTGCCAGCAATGGCCACTCGCCGTCCACGGTTGATTTGGCATAAAGCTTCACGCCTCCCCGCAAGGCCTCGGCTTCTTCGCCGCCAAACCCCGACAATGCCCGATCAAGTTTGAAAATAATGGTGGCTTCCCGGGCCACCAGATCTTCCACGTTGCGGTGGTCGCCCTGTACGCGCACAAGGCAAAACGCCAACAGCAGCATGGTCAATGAAGTAAACAGCTTAAATGACTCCTCCGCCCCTTTTGCCACGTGTTCGCTCGGTTCCAGGCCAAATCGCCAGCGTATGAAGAGGGGCACCAAGGTGGTTACGCTCAAGCCAAAGCTGAGCATGAGGAAACCAATGCCCACATTGGGCAGGGTATGCAGCCAGTCGATCATGATTTATTCAATCCTTTCAGTGTGTAACAGGGTCGCTTGAACGACGCCCGCCGCGAACCGCGCCGGTATCAGTGGGTCATGGAATGATAAAAAGCGTGAGCGTCCCCATGAAATTGACCTCTTCAAGCGTTTCTGTGTAGGTCACGGAGGCCCGGGAGCGGGCCACTTTGTGAATGCCCGAATTGCCCTTCCAAGGAATTTCGTGGAAGGACTCGGAAAGGCTGTCCGAGGGTGCTGGCTGCGCTCCCGAGGCCTGGGCCTGGATCTGCACGGCCATCGCGGCATTGGAGTCACCCTTCGAGCAAGGGCGTCCATCACACACGGGCGGGACGAGGGGGTTTTCCTTGCGTACGCCGTTGAGCGCAGACGAATCCGGGGGCAAGCCTCGATTCATGAGCGACACGGGGTTCGTGTTGGTATTTATTCTGGCGATCACAGCCGCACTTGCGTTCGCGGCCAGGGTCCCCGCATACGCAGCGGCAAGCACCCCTGCATTGATCTGGGCGAACCGATCCGAAATGCGGCTTGCCGCCGCAACGCTCTTGGCCTGTGCTGCGGCACTACGAACTATGGCAGGCCGGCCACTGCGGGCTCCATCGGCCATTTTGCCCTCCTCCCGGCCCTTGCCATCCACCTTGCCGCCGTCCTTGCCCTTGTCGGCAAACCGGCTACCCTCTTTGCCCCTGTCGGCAAACTTGCCGCCTTCGTGGCGCTTTCCGTCCGCCTTGCCACCGTCCCTGCCCCTGTCGGCGAACCGGCCACCGTCCTTGCCCCTGTCGGCAAATTTTCCGCCTTCGTGGCGCTTGCCACCGTCTTTGCCGTCTTTCCCCTGGCCGGCCAGCTTGCTTGCTTCCTTGCCCTTGCCATCTTTCGATTTTCCGTCCTTGCCGTTTGCCTTGCCGCCGTCCTTGCCCTTGCCATCTGCCGCCTTGCCGCCGTCCTTGCCCTTGCCGTCCGCCTTGCCTTTGCCGGAACCAGCGTCGGCCACCTTGGAGGTCCCCCCCTTGGCTGCGGGTGCAGCGGCCCCTGTAGAAGATCCCGAAGAGCTCGCGGATGACCCCCCTGTATTCGATGTCCCGGAGGCACTCGAAGAACCCGATGAACCGGCCGCATCGGCAGCGGCACCCGATGAACTCGACGGTGCCGCAGCTGTTGAAGAGCCGGAAGCATCCGACGCCCCTGAAGAAGTCGAAGACCCCGAGGAAGTTGAAGCACTCGTCGTATCAGCAGCGCCAGAAGTCCCGGACGAACTTGCCGCAGTGGAGGATCCCGTAGCACCCGACGCATCCGATGTCCCCGAGGCGCTTGCGGCGCTGGAAGCGGCTGGGGTGGTCGAACCCGCATTGCCGGGTGCGGCCGCTACGGGGAGCGGCACAGGCACGACGACCGGGGTCTGCAGGATGGTGCTGGTGGTATTGCTCGCCAGGACCAACGCATAGTTGCCCCCGCCATTGCCATCACTGACGGCCACGGCAGAAACAAGCAGCGTCTTGTTTGAACCGGCAGCCGGATCTGCAAACGAAAAACTGCCGTCTCTCAGGCTGTCATTACCGTAGAGTTGGCCAGCGACCACCCGGATTTGTCCTGCGGCGGTCGTCGTTCCGTCGTAGGTTTTGCTGACGTCGATCGACGAGACCGTTAGCGCTGCCTTGTTGACGGTGAGTGCGCCATCCACAAAGGTAAGGCTGTAGTTCCCGGAGGTCAGGCCGGACGGCGTAATGACATAGCTGCCGGCGTTGATGGCACCTCGGGCAGTTCCGCCATAGGCCAGGGTTCCGCCTAGGACCGTGGCCGTTTCGTTATTCACGAAACCGGCATAGCCCACGCCATTGCCCCCCGTGTACGGCTGGGCATCGTAGGTCTTGCTGGCGGCGTTGGCGGAAACCGTCAGGGGCGCCGGAGCGATCGCGCCATTGGAGAAACTCAGGGCACTATTGGCGACGGTATAGCCAAAGACCGCCTGCGCCGGGGTGCCGCCCGTGGCGGAAGCTAGCCCCAGCCCGGTGAACGCCACCGTCTTGCCGCTACCCGCGTCCTTTGCCGCAGCAACACTTCCCCCTGTCGTATAGGTGCCCGTGGGGATGGAGAGGTTCACCGTGTCGCCGTCCACCACGCCGCTGACGGCGTAATTGCCAAGCGTCAGTCTCGCCGTAGTGTCGCCGTCGTAGGTCTTTCTGATGCTGCCGATGGGGCTGACCGCAAGGATGGGCGCAAATGAATACAGCAGGCCATTGCCAACGCCAAGGACCGTGCCCCCGTAACTTGCGTTGTATTGCTTGAAGTTGCCGGCCAGGCTACCGCGAATATCGGCGACGGCGGGATCAGCACTGAAAGGATCCGGATTGGTACTCCATACCCGCCAGTACCCGCTGGCGCTCAAGGGCGAGCCGGCAGGGAGATTCACAATGCGCGCCCCCAAGAGGTCGATGTTTCCGCTTGCCGCGCTGACGGTGGTTCCGTTGCCGATCAGCAGATCGCCGGCCCCGGCCCGGACGACAATATTGCCGCTACCGGAAGCCGAGATGGACTTATTCAGGGACACGCTGTCCGCAATGACCCGCACGCTGCCGACACTGGAAATGCCATCCACCAGATTGACGCGATCGACTGCCAGGCTACCGCTGCCCGCCAGATCCAGAAAGCCCACGTTACGGGCCGCGACGGACTGAATCACATTGCCCGGATTCGTGGCGGTGACGCCCCCATCTCCGATAAACAGGATTGACTGGTTTCCGGAGATCGGGCCGGTGAGGGTGAGAAGGCTGGCACTGCCGATGGCGGTGGTGTCCGCCAAGGCAATGGCACCGCTGACCAGAGCCCCGTTGGGCGAGGAGTTCATCAACGCCCCCTGCCCCCCGATGCCGGCCCCAGCCAGGCCCAGGTCATTGGCGAGGGTCTGGCCGTTCACATCCAGGCTGGCGCCCGCGTTGACGGTCACTGTAGCCGTGCCGAAGGGGCCTGCCGTAACCGCCCCCGGGACGCCGCTGGTGGAACTGCCCGCTTTCAAGGTTCCGCCGACCACCGTCGTACCGCCGCCATAGGTATTGGCCGCCGACAGGCTCAGGGTGCCGCTGCCCTGCTTGATCAACTGGGTGCTGCCGCTGATGACCCCGCCGATGGTGCTGTCCGGCGCGGAGGACCGGATGGAGAGACTGGAAAGACCGGCTGCGCCGCCTGCGATGGCTGCCGCTCCGGCACCGGTGTCGATGCTGAGCGCCGCGCTGACGGCATTGCCGGAGGTCAGGGATACGTTGCGGAGGGTCGCATTCAGGCCCTCGTTGGCGGCATGGCCGGCACTGCCAATGGACAAGACCTTGTTACCCGGATTCAGGTCGCCGGCCGCTGTCTGCGTCGCCTTCAACACATTGTCCGTATAGACATTCAGCGTCCCGGTGGTGCCGTTGTTGGCGTAGCTCAGCTTGATGGTGACGTAGGTGCCCGGCCCTCTGTCCACACCTGAACCGAGCAGGTCCACCGCTCCAAGGTTATTGCCCTTCAGATAAAAGCTGTCGCCTCTGCCCGTGGTTCTGAGCAGAATCCCGTCCGCGTAGTTGCCGTAGGAGAAAATGGTATTCAGCCCCCCGCTATCCATGCTGCCGGGGGTACTGCTGATCAAATAATCGGCCTGGTAGGTCCAGTTCTGGCCCAGATCCACGCTCAACTGATAGGGATTGGTTCCACCCTGGGTCGTCGTCCAGGTGGATGAGGTGAGATAGGACTGGGTGTTTGCCCCAAGGAAACTTCCGTTTGAAGTCACCTGGCCGGCGATTCTGACGGCCCCGTTGCTGTTGGTCTTCAGGATGACATTGGCGCTGTTCAGGGTCACATCACCGCCATAGCGCTGGTCCCCGGCAGTCGTGACGTTGCCACTCAGGAAGGTCGTCCCCGTGCCAAGCGTGAAGAGACTGGTGAGGGGCGTCGTACTGCCGACGGCCCCGCCGAAGCGGGGGCTGCCGGTGCCGGCATTCACCGTCAAACCGGCGGCGGAAACCGGGTCGGCGTCGACGCTGCCCGCAAAACTCACATCCGCATTGGTGGTCGCCAGCATCCGGTTGCCGCCGGACAGAACGACCGGGCCGCCATAGGTCTGTGCCCCGATGGTGGTCACGTCGCCGCCCAGGGTCGTCGTCCCGGAGCCACCCGTAGCCAGGCTTGCCAGGGGAGTGGAGCCGCCATTGGCTCCGGTGACACGAACGGCGCCCGTGCCGGCGTTTACGGTCAGACTTGAACTTGAGGCCGCCGCGCTGTCGATCGTGCCTGCGAACACCACGTCCGCATTGGTGGTAGCCAGAACCCGGTTGCCGCCGGATACCGTAAGCGGGCCGGTATAGGACTGGCGACCGGAGGTAGCGATATCGCCGGAGAGGTCCATACCCGCCGGGGCAACCACGCTCAGACGCCCCGTGGCCTGGATGCTGCCCAGGCTTGCCAGCCCGCTCGTCTGGGTGATATCCACATTGCCTCCCACGAACAGGCTGCCCTGCCCGCTCTGGGAGTAGGAGTCGGTCACCGTAAGGTCGCCCGTGCTGCTGACGGCACCGCCGCTCTGGCTGAAGGCCCCCAACTGCACATTGCCATTGACCCCCAGGCTGCCGCCGGACTGGGCAAGAGCCCCTAGTTGCAGGGAAATCGCAACATTCAGGCTGCCCGTCGCCAGATTCAGGGCACCGCTGCCGGAAATGCCATCCACTGACACGGCTCCGGCCTGGGCCGGCGAAACCACGCTGCCACTGTCGAAACGAACGATTGTGCTGGAGGGAATCACCACATTGTGCACATTGGCCAGATCGGGGACTGCGCCGGCTGTCCAGTTGGCCGGATCGAACCAGTTGCCGGAGGCCCCGCCGATCCAGCTTACGGAACTGCGCCGGGAGATGCTGACAGAACTGCCGGCCGTACTCAGGTCGTTGTAGTTGGAGGACAGGCCGGTGCCCGCCCCCACCCCCAGGCCGGTAACGCTGGCCAGGGTACTGGCCGTCTGGACATTCTTTCCGAGGAGGTTGCTGGTGTCGCCGGCGCCGGTGACGGCAAAGGTCTCGCCCCGCACCCCCGTTGCCATCAGCACGCTGCCGGCCACCACGGTGGATCCGTCGTATTCCCGGGCGCCGCTCAGGGTCAGATTGGCCTTGCCTATGCCCAGGGTGCCCGCCACCAGGGTCGGGAAATCGTAATTGGCTGCGGCGAGGCTGCCGACCCCGGCTGTAACGGGAACCGTACCGACCCCCGTGGCCGCCGTGGCGGTGGTGGTGGCGCTGCCGCTGCCGGAAACGCCGGAGGTAGCCAGAGTCTCGCCATTCACAAAGCCGCTGACGGTGGCGTTCAGGGCCGGATTGGCTTCACCATAGGACTTGGTGGCATTGTTGGCCATCACCGTCAGGTGGGCCTTGCCTATGGAAAGGGTGCCGTCCTGATAGCTGATGGCGTAATTGCCGGCGCTGCCGGCACTGAAGATCTGGCTGTACGGCGTCAGGGCGGCCGCCTGACCCGCCGCCGTGTTTGCCGTGGCCAGGGATGTGACGGACGCCGTGCCCAGGGTGTCGCCATTGACGAGGGAGCCGTTGGTGATATTCACCGCGCCTGCGGTCGGATTGGCACTGCCATAGAACCGGCTCTGATCCGCCGCCGTCACCGTGATGGGCCGCTGGCTGATGGCGAAGCTGTCGCCGCTGTAGGTGATGGCGTAGTTCGGGTTCGCTCCATCCGTCAGTCCGCCCCTGCCAATGGCGTAGCTGCCGACGTTTTCCCCCGCCGCCCGGTCAAGGGCACCCACCAGGGCCGTGCCGCTGCCCAGGCTGGTGCTGGCAAAGCCGTAGGCAGTCGGGTCGCTGTTGCCGTAGATCTTCGTCTGGCCGGCATCCGCCGTCACCGAGATCGGCCGCGGCGTGATGGCAAAGCTAGCGCCAGTGTAGCTGATGGCGTAGTTGCCGTTGGCCAAACTGCCCTGGCTGATGGCGTAGGGGCCGCCGGTCACGGTCTCCCCCGCTACGCGGCTTAGGGTACCGGCGAAGGTGTCACTGCCCACCAGGCCCCGGTTAGTGCCGGCGGTTTCCAGGGTGTAGCCGAGCGTCGGGTCGACGTTGCCGTAGATCTTCGTCTGGCCGGCATCCACCGTCACCGAGATCGGCCGCGGCGTGATGGCAAAGCTGGCGCCAGTGTAGCTGATGGCGTAGTTGCCGTTGGCCAAGCTGCCCTGGCTAATGGCGTAGGGGCCGCCGGTAACGGTCTCCCCCACTACGCGGCTTAGGGTACCGGCGAAGGTGTCACTGCCCACCAGGCCCCGGTTGGTGCCGGCGGTTTCCAGGGTGTAGCCGAGCGTCGGGTCGCTGTTGCCGTAGATCTTCGTCTGGCCGGCATCCGCCGTCACCGTGATCAGCCGTGGGCTGATGGCTCCTGAGTTCCCGGTCGCGCCCCCTCCATTGGTCACTGTGTAGCCATACACCGATTTTCCGGTGTTACTGGTTGCCGTTGAAATGGCGATCCCGGAAACACTTACGGTTTTAGCCGCGCCGACGTCCTGGATTGCGCCCCCCGTACCGGCTGTCGTATAGGTGCCGGAAACGGGAAGAGTCAGCGTTACCGTATCGCCATCGACCGCTCCGCTGCTTGTGTAGTTTCCAGACGATAAAGGGGCAGTATTGAGGCTGTCGTAGATCTTGCTGATCGTGCCTGTCAGGTTCGTGCTGATGCTTGGCGCCAGAGTGTAAAGAAAACCACTGCCAGTGCCCTGAACCAGGGAACTGCCATAGACCGCGTTGTATTGCTTGAAGTCGTAAACAAGACCACCCCGCGTGTCATTGGCGGGATCGCTACTCCAGACGCGCCATGAGCTTCCTGCGCCTCCCGCACTCAGGGCATTGCTGGTTGAATTGTTTGTCTGGAAGTTACCGCCGGCCACCAGAGAGATGTTGCCGTTAAGCGTTGTGACGGAGTGGCCGGAGGCCAGGGTGATGTTACCGTTACCCTTGACCAGTACGCTGCCTGCCGCCGCAAGCACCGATCCGTTGAGAGCAATATTTCCACCGTAGAGAGTGATTGGCCCAGCGATTCCCAGGCCGGCGGCCACCGTGATATCGCTAGAGTTTCCAGATTTTCCTAGGGTCAGACCACCCAGAGTGCTGTCAAAATTGATCCCGGCGGTGCTGAAAAGGCCAGTAAAACTGGAACTTGCCGGTTGAATGCTCAGCGTACCCGCACCACCGTAGCTGCTGCTGGATAGGTTGGGGGCATCATTCTCGATAACGAGGGCGCCACCGCCAACAGTTGTCGCCCCGCTGTAGGTGTTGGTTCCCGTTAGGGTGAGCGCTCCCGCACCAAACTTGGAGAGGGTACCGGTTCCGCTGATGCTCCTGCCAAAACTCAGGGTGTCACTGCGATTGAATACAACGAAGGCATTATTGGTAATACTGCCGGCAATGCTGCCTGACGTGGAGCCGGCTCCGAGCTGGAGCGTGCCTGCGTTGATCCGGGTGGTCCCGCTGTAGGTGTTGGTGCCACTGAGCACGAGCGTGCCGAAGCCTGATTTCGTCAATGTGCCGCCGCTACTGGTCAGCGCGTCGGCAATCGTCACATCAACCCCGTTGGTATCGATGCTATACGCCTGACCGGCAGCGGTACTGAAGCGGCTCGAATAATCGGCATTGTTGGCACTGCCGAATTGCAGCGTACCGCCACCGAAGCTGATGGTGCCAGAGGAGCCGAGGGCGCCGGCGCTGCCCAAGGCGAGAGTACCGCCGTCGATCTGCGTACCGCCGCTGTAGGTGTTTGTTCCGCTCAGCAACAGTTTGCCGCTGCCCTGCTTGACGAGACTGGCCGTTCCACTCAGGTTGCCGCTGATCGAACTGGTCGCACTGGCGCTGTTGACCGTAAGGGTACTGAGATTGGAAATCGCGCCCGAAAGACTGACAGCCCCGTTGCCGGCCTGGATCGACAATGCGGTTGAAGGCCGCTGGTAGCTCACCACCACGATGCCGGAACCACCGGTTCCGCCAACAGGTGCCTGAGAATTTCCACCGCCGCCGCCGCCACCGCCGCCTGTGTTGGCGGCTCCGTTGGCACCGTTGTTGTAGGGCGTTCCGCCAGCGCCACCGCCGCCCAAGCCGCCGGTACCTGCCGTGCCATCACTGCCCGCGCCGCCACCGCCACCATAGTAAGTACTCGTGCCACTCAGGCTGTAGGCGAGACCATCGCCACCCGCCGCAGGGTCGCTGCCACCATTGCCTCCGGCCCGGCCGGCGCCACCCCCACCCCCCCCGCGATTGGGTGATGGGGTTGACCAGGCACCACTGTTGCCCTGGCCTGTCGTAGCTGCCCCGGGTGACCCCTGCCATCCAGCGCCACCGCCAGATCCACCGGAAAGTCCTTGGTTATTGCTATAGGAACCACCACCGCCGCCGCCAATTGCGGTGAGGGACGCGCCACCCGTAAAGCTACTGTTGCCGCCGTTGCTTCCCTGCGCGGAATAGGCGCCACCTGTGCCGCCCGATCCAACGACGACGCTGTACTGGGTGCTTGCGTTGAGCGCGTAGCTGGACGTATACAAGACACCACCACCACCGCCGCCGCCGCCCACATACGAACCACCGCCACCGCCGCCACCAGCCGCCACGAGCATCTGGGCGGTGCCGGTATAGGTGGGGTTCCAGGAGTAAGCACCTCCAGAGTAGCCAATAGCCAAGCCGCTGCTGGCGCCGCCTACCGTGTAGACGCTCGAGTTGTACTGGTAAGCACCGCCCCCCAGAAACTCGATCATGGCGGCAACAGGAACGGTGCCGGTGATATCCCCCGCCACCGAGACGCCTCCCGTTGCAGACACCAGCGAAATGGCACCCGACTGCAGGCCAAGATTGCCGACATAGCTTTGCGCGCCGCCGGTGGTGATATTGCCGCCCAGAGCGATGCCACCCGCCGCCGTCACAGCCAGGTCTCCGCTGGCCGCGATGCTGCCTAACAGCAGAGAATTCGTGTCCGTTATGGAAACATAATTTCCCGACACAACCGACACGACACCAGTGAAGTCATTGCTCCCATTTGCAAGCGTGATGTCATTGGCCCCGGCCGTCAGCGTGGTCGTACCGGCCACCGTCAGGGCAGCATTCTGGGTAATGGCGCCCGTTGCCGTAACACCCAGGTTGCCCGTGGCCGTGACATTGCCCAGAACTACCGATCCGTTACTTGCGGTCAGAGCGATGTTGCCGCCGGCGAGGCTGCTGAAACCGAGGACGCCAGTGGCTTGGGTTATCCCGATGTCGCCTCCCACGGCCACCGTGCCAGGCGAGGCCTGGGTGAATGATTGGCTAACGGTGAAGTTGCCGGTGTTGCTGATGGAGCCGGCGGTCTGGTTGAAACTCGCGACCTGAATGCTGCCATTTCCACCCAGGCTGCCCCCGGACTGGGTGAGTGCGGCCAGTTGCAGGGAAGTGGCCACATTGAGAGCTCCTGCGGCCAGACTCAGGGCGCCCGTCCCGCTCGTGGTAACACTATTGAGATGCACCGTGCCGGCCTGGGCCGGCGATACGACGCTGCTGTTGAAGCTGACAACGCCGCTCGGGATCACGACGTTTGCCACATTGGAAAGATCGGGCACCGCGCCGCCCACCCAATTCGACGGATCGAACCAGCTGCCAGCCGCGCCTCCGCTCCAGGTTACTGAATTAAGGCGGGTAATGCTGACAGAACTGCCCGCTGTGCTCAGCACATTATAGTTTCCGGCAAGGCCGCTGCCGGCACCCAGGCTCAAGCCGCTGACGCTCCCCAGCGCACTGGCCGTCTGCACATTCTTGCTCGTCAGATTGCTCGTGTCGCCCAAACCAGTGACGGCGAAGCTTTCACCATTCACCCCCATGGCGGTCAGTGCGCCGCCCGCAAGCGTAGTGGAGCCGTCATAGGTCCGACTGCCGCTCAGGGTCAGGTTGGCTTTGTCAATCGTCAGGTTGCCGCCCGTCAGATCGTAGCCCTGCTGGGTGGAATAGTAAGTGTTGTAGGAACCTGAATTGGTTCCCGTTGCCGCCGCCCCGAGGACGCCACTGACGGCCGTACTTGCAGCATTGTGGGCAGACCCGTCGTAGGTCACGGAAACATTAGCGAGTGTCAAAGGGGCCAGGAAACTGCGCAACAGCGGCGCGGTAATGCCCTCGTAAATGCGCCAGACTGCGGAACTGCCCCCGCTGCCGGAGATACCCCAGGATGAGAAGGTGGACAGCGCCATCATCTGGGCACTTGTCCTTGCCGTCCCGCCAGCACTGCCTGACTGCCCGGAAGTCTCACTGTTCCAATAACTATTGGTCACGGTGCCATCGGATCGGCCTATCAGACCACCAACGTTTGTGCTACCGGCTACCACACCCATGGCATAGCTGGTGGAGAGGGTTCCGTTCAGGTTGTAGCCCGCCAGACCGCCAACGTCACTCGCTCCGCTTACTGCGCCAGTGGCATAGCTGTTGCCGATGGAGAAAGCAAAGCCGTTATAACCGACCAGGCCACCAACATACTGGCCGGTGCCGGTGACGTCTCCCAAGGAATAGTTGTAGTCGGCGCCAACACCGCCATTCGTCTCGCCGAACAAGCCCCCGACAGAATTCCGGCCGCTCACGGCGTTGGAGGTGTAGCTACGCGACGTCGACATGGTGTTGTTGTAGCCCACCAGACCACCCACCTGGTCGGTGCCGCTGACCGATCCACCGGACGCGTAGCTGTTGGTCAGCGAACCGACCACGGCCGCCCCCACCAGACTGCCAACCTGATTACGGCCGGTCACACTCGCGCCGATGAGGCCCAGATTCTTGATGACGGCACCACTGGCTGAACCGATAAGGCCTACGTAATCCGTCGTCGGCAGGTTGATGGTCAAACCGCTGACAGCATAGCCCTGGCCATCGAGGGTCCCGGTGAACGCGCTGGAAGCGGATCCGACCGGCACGAAACCGGCCCCGGCCCAGACATCCTTGCCGTTGCCTGTGGAGGAGGCATCAATATTGCTGCCTATCGAATAGCTGGCGGCCCGGTTCATTGCCATCAACTGGAGCTGGTGTCCATTGCTGACGGTCTGCGAGTACTCGGACGCCAGCATGGGCCGAGCCGCCCCGAGGTCATTCCCTGCGTTGTTGAGCGTCCCGTCCGAATCCACCATCACCCAGTTATTGCCGGCTGCGCCGGGCGTGGAGGTGAAATTGAAGCCGGCGAAGTTCGAGGCGGTGCGCATCTGCGTGGAGGTCAGGGGAGCACTGCCATTCGATCCGCCGCCCCAGGCAACGCCGGGCAGTTGACCGGCAACATCCGGGCTCCAGTAGCTGTTGCTGATACTGGCATAAGTATTGTTTTCCCCTATCAGAGCCCCCGTGACGCCGGTCTGCCCCGTCACTGCGCCAATGGCGTAGCTGGCATTGACGCTTTGGAAGTTCATGCCAACCAGGCCGCCCACGCGGACGGAACCCGTTACGGCGGCGGTGGCATAGGTGTAGTAGATGTTCCCCACGTTCTCGCCGGCAATGCCGCCGACGGTCGTGTTGCCGCTGACCGTTCCCGCCATATAGCTGTTGTAAAGTGGGCCGTTGTTGGCCCCCACCAGTCCGCCGACGGTGTTGTTGCCACTGACCGTGCCCCAGGCGTAGCTGTTGCTGATCGTGCCGTTGTTCCAACCGGCCAACGCCCCCACCTTGCTGCTGCTGGTATCCGTTACATTGACGCTGACAAGCCCGAGATTTTGCAGGGAAGCACCGCCTGCAATGCCACTGAACAGACCGACTCCGTTGTTGGTGTTTGCCTGCGGTTTGATTACCAGATTGCTGATGGTGTGGCCAAGGCCGTCGAAAACCCCGAGGAAACCCGAGGCATCCAGACCTAATGGTCGGAATCCGGCACCGGAACTCCAGTTGGCGCTGGCGCTGGCATCGATGTTTCCGCCCAGGGCGTAGTTGGCGCTCAGGTTGCCGTTGATGCCCTGCAAATCCGTCCCGGTGGTGCTGCCCTGGGCCCCAAGGCTGGTGATCACCGTGAAGTTGCGCGTGCTGCCATCGGCCCCCTGCGTGGTGCTGTAGGTCTGGCCTGCCGGCAAATCCACCGTGCCGCTGACGCTGTAGCTCGCGGTATTTCCGGCGGCCACGGCGCCCCGTCCGTAAAATAGGTCGAACCGGGTTCCGGCGGTGATCGTACCGATGACGATACTGTTGGCGTCCGCCAGACCGATGCTCGCGGCGCTGGCATTCACACTGCCGACGAAGTCGTTACCGGCGTTCGACAGGGAGATATTGCCGCTGGAGGATTTCAGGGTGGTGGCCCCGCCCACCGTGATGCTTGTGCCACTGGCCTGCCCGATGTTCCCGCCAGCAGTGAGCTTCATTTGTCCGGATAGGGTCACCGCACCTAGCGTCACCGGGCCGCTGGTTTGCGTGACAGTGGCGTTGCCCCCATTGAAACTGACTGCCGCCGTGTTGGTCATGCTGGAACTGAGGCTGATGCTCCCGCTGGCAACCAGGCTCAGGGTGCCGGAACTCCAGCCGAGGGTGCCCGGCAAGATCAGGTCGCTGGCAGAACTCCCCGTGCCACTGATGGTACGGCCGGAATAACTGATGTCGTAACCCGACTGGTCGCTGACGAAACCGCTCAACATGGCCGTGGCGCTTCCCGCCGTTGCCGTCGTGCTTACGGTCAGCCCAGCACTGCCGGCGACGATATGGCTGGTCACCGGACTGGCGACGCTGGCGGTGTAATCCGCGATGCTGCCTAGTGTCTGGGTGCCACCATTCAAGGCTGAAGTCAGGTTGAGCGGTTGCAGGAGGCTGCGCAGCAGCGGGGAAGTGCTACCGTCATAGATGCGCCAGACCGACGTGCTGCCGCCGCTGGTTGCCATGTCCCAGGCGCTGAAACTGGACGCCGTCTTCATCTGGGATGCGGTAAGGCCGGTCGTTCCGGCCAGGGTGCCGCCGCCGATGCCAGCGATAGTGGCATTCGCGCTGCTGTTCCAGTAGCTGCCGGCGACCGTGCCACCGTTATACCCCACGAACCCGCCTGTATTATTCGCGGTAAGGAATACCACGCTGCCGGAAGCGTAACTATTGCTGATGTTACCGAAATTCTGTCCGACCAGTCCGCCAAAATTATCCTGGCCATGGTTCGCAGTGATTTGCATTGAGCTATAGGAATTGGAGATGCTCGCATTATTCACGCCCACCAGGCCGCCAACCCGGTTCCAGACGTCGATCGTGCCCGACGTGAAACTTGACTTTATAGTTCCATCATTCTGGCCAACGAGGCCCCCGGCATAGGTACTGGCGTTGACAGTCCCCATGACGTAAGTGTTGAGAAGCGTGCCCTTGTTATCGCCGATCAATCCGCCAACCAAACCACCCCCCGTCACCGCCACATTAGTCAGTCCAAGGTTCCTGACCACGGAGCCCGTGTCCGTCACACCGAACAGGCCGATGTTATTCGTTCCAGAGCGGTTGATCACGAGGCCGGAGATGACATGACCCAAGCCGTCGAAGATGCCGTTGAATGGGGTGCCTGAAGTCCCGATCGGCGCAAAGCCGGCGTTGGAATTCCACGAGGACGTGCCGCTTGCATCAATGTTGCTGCCGAGGACGTAGTTCCCGCTCAGGCCAGCACCGATGCCCTGTAAATCGGTCGGTGTGGGGCTGGCTGCCGCTCCAAGGCTGGCAATTACCGTGTAACCAAGCACTGGACCGGACGTTCCCAGTTGGGTGCTGAAGTGATTGCCGGCAGGGAGATTGACCGCGGCATAGACGTTGTAGGCACTCGAGCCACCAGTCTGAGTCGCCTGACCATATTGCAGTGCCAGGCTGGCCGTGCCGGTGCCGTTCATGCCACTGTTGATATTGATGTTGTTCTGGGCATTCAGGGTCAGGGTATTGGCACTCCAGCTGACCGTATCGTTCACGTTTACATTGCCGCTGGCGCCACCAGCGCCGCTGGTGGACGCAATGGTCACGTAACCAAAACCAAGATTGCTGCCCAGTGTCGCCCCGGAGATATCGCCGCCGCTGGCAGCAATAGTGAAATCTACCGGGTCGATGAGCCAGGATCCGGCGCGTCCCGAGGGCGCGCTTGTGCTGATTATTGCTCCCTCTGCAACCTGAACGCGGCTGCCGGAGGTTTCAACAAAACCGCCGTAGCCGCCCGCATTGCCGCCCCGGGCAGTGATGCTGCCATTGACCTGGGTCAGGCTGTCCGGATTCGAAAGATCGGCAATCAGGCTGACCGTGCCGCCCTTGCCGGCGCTGCCCGCCGCCGCGTCAGCGCCCATGCTGCCGGAGTGCTGTATCCGGTCGGAGGCTTCCAGGATGATGCGGCCACCGTCATTGACCAACCCGCCGGCCTCCAGGCTGCCGCTGTTCTTCACCACCCCGCCCAGGAGGCGATCGACGGCCTTGGCGGAGAGGATGATCTGCCCACCCGGGGCCTGCACCGCCCAATGGTTATCCACCAGCGCCTGAATCTGGGAAGGCGTGACGACCACACCTGCCAGGCTGCTGCCATCGAATTGCAGGCTCACGGTTTCACCGGAGGCGAGTGCCACCGTGCCCATCCTTGCCACGATGACGCCCTGGTTGCGCACTTCCGGCGCCAGGAGCGCGATGTAGCCCCCCAGGGCCGCCGTCAGGCTGCCCTCGTTGACGACGCTGCCGGTGGCGCCGTTGCGGCTGAAGACATTCCGGCCGGCCATGAAGTCGCTGTCGGATATGGAGTGGGTCGTGGCGATCAGGGCGCCCACGTCCACACTTGAGCCCTTGGTGAAATACACTCCGTTCGGGTTCACCAGAATGACCTGGCCGTTGGCCGTGATGCGGCCGGCAATCTGGCTGGCCTGGGTGTCCAGCACCCGGTTCAGGATCACGGCCGTGCTGCCTGGCTGGTTGAAATTCACCTGGGCCTGGGCGCCCACATTGAAGGTATTCCAGTTGATGACCGCCCGCTGGCTGGTCTGGCTCACGTCCATGCGCGCAGCCGTCTGGCTGATGATGGCGCTGCCGGCCGCGACGCTGCCGCCGGTGGGCAACTGGGTGGGTGCCGGTGGCGCCGCCAGTGCCCCTGATGCAATCAACCCCAGGGCGGCAATCGCCCCGGCCGCACGTGTCGCAGATGAAATCCCCCCGCCGTGGCGTCCGATTTCGGACACGGCCACCCAGGCGAGGCGCGCCTGGCTCCACACCAGGCGATAGATACGGTTGATGCTGGCGTGGCCGTTCATGGGGGGCAGACGGCGCCAGGAGCGTCCGGGTTCAAAACGCCAGGCCGGCCTGCAGCCAGAAGCGGTTTTTCACCAGGCTGCCGTCCTGGTCCTGGCCCGTGGCGGTCGGGTTGGGGTTGTCGCCAATGCGCCGCGCCCAGGTCGCCTTGAGGCTGGTGCCGGACAAACCTTGCCAGGCCAGGGAGAACCCGGCGCCCTGCAGGCTGAATTCATTCAGGGCAGCACCGCCGGCAAAATCATTGTCGTGGTTGACCCGGACCTTGCCCCAGTCGTAGAAGCCGGTCAGGCTCAGGTTGCCGGGTAGAGCCTGGCGCAATTCCAGGTTCAACTGCATGCCGTCGCTGCCGCCACCCTCGCTGGACGGGTAGGCCCGCACGCCGCTGGATCCGCCCAGGTAGAACTTTTCGCCGGAATCCAGATTCTTGCCGGCAATCTGCCCCGAGAGAGCGGCATAGGCCGAAAGGCCCGGCCTGATGGCCTGCAGGCGATTGAAGCTGTAGCGGAACTTGCTGAAGCGGCCGTCGCTGCGGGTAGTGGCCCCATCTGCGGCCTGATTGGGCGAGCCGTCCAGATCCACCTTGCCGCTTACCAGGCTCAGGCTGCCGCTGCTGGTTCCGCCCAGGACATCAAACAGATTGCCGCTGAGCCCCAGGGAAACCTCGGACAGACGATAAAGTGTCGTGGTGATGCCCGTTGCGCTGTTGTCGAAGGCCTTGCGGTCGTAATTGGCCGTCAGATACAGATTCTGCAAACGGGAACGAAGGAGCGGATAGCTGGCTTCCAGGCCCTGGGTCTCCGAGGTGCCACGGGCATCCATGCCGATGACGGCATACTTGAGCCAGGAGGCGTTGGCGCCGACGCGCCAGCCATCCGCCCCCAGGGGCAGCGTATAGCCGAGACGGCCATAGTCGCTGCCCTCGGTATGCATGAGGCTGACAGTGGCCTGATCGCCCAGCCCGACCGGGCTGGCGAGGGACAGATTGATCATCACCTTATTCGCCCCGGTGGATCGACTCCCGCCGTTGTCCACACTCCCGTCTCCGCTGACCAGGGGCTTGTCCACCAATTTGAGCAGCAGGGAGGTTTCGCCTTCCCCGGGGCCTGCTTTCAGATTGCCCTGGACCGCCACTCCCGGCAGATCCTCCAGCAATAGCAAGGCCCGATCGATCGCCCCCGATTTGAGTGGAGCCCCGGTAGCCTGGGCCGCCTCCACCCGGTGGATCAGGCGTTCCGGCGCGACGCGGGTCGCCGGGCGTCCTTCAAATTGCGTTCCACCAAACACCGCCTCGACGATCTGGATAGTGACCTCACCCGCCCCGATCTCTTGGCGCGGCAGATAGGCCCGCACGACCCAGCCCGCCTGGCGATAGGCCTGGGCCACTGCCACGGCCGCTTCCTGCAACTCGGCAAAGCTCAAGGAACGATCCAGAAAGGCCTGCACCGCCAGCGCCAGTTGTTCCTGGCTCATCAAGCGGTTACCCACGAAACGGAAGGATTTGACGATCACCGTCACCCCGCCGAACGCTTTCATTTCCGGAGGGGCCGGCGTGAGTTCAGGCGGTTGGGCCTTGGGCAAGGCCAGGCTGCGGCCTTGTTCGATTTGCTGCAGCAAGGCGCCCGCGGAGGTCGGGGTCTGGGCCAGGGTGACTGCAGGCAAGGCCACGCCCAGTGCAGTCAGGAATAATCGTTTTGAAGTTACGTTCATTGAAACATGGTCGCGCCTTATCGTCTGGCGAAGCTGACACATGCTGACATGGGCGAAGGGATGCAGATTCTTGGTGCAAAAAACAGGGGCCGCCTCAGCGACCCCCTATCATTGCCCCCGGCGGCGGCTGCTTGCCACCGCCTACGTGGTGGTACTCGGGTTATCCGTGCCGGACTGGGCCGAACGGAAGACCGCCAGCTTTTGCTGGACGAGCTCATAGGTCTTGTCGATGTTACTGGCGATGTCGCCCTTCAACACGTTCAGGCCCGTCAGGATATCCTTGGCTTCCTTGAAGCCCTGCTCAATACCCTTGCCGATGGTGGTCATGAACTGGTCCACCGCCGTGGCCTGGTCCATGTCGGGATGCTGGGCCTTGAAAGCGCCGAACATAGCCGTGGACAAATCCGCTATGCGGGAGGCGGTACCTTCCGGCGTGTTGTCCTGACTGGCGGCAGCCTGGATGGCGTTGTCGCCCAGGTCGGGCTTGAGGACTTCGTTGAGATTGGAAATGACGCTGGTAAGAAGCAACTGCAAGGTGTGATTCTTGGAGGTGATGGATACCTCCATGGTGGCCTGCACGATGGCGGCGTTCTGCTGGGTCTTCGCCCCCGCCGCATTCAGCTTGTCGATGGTTTGCTGCTGAGGTGTCCGGCTTTGCGTGACACCGCTGGCTTGCACGCTGGCGATCATGATGTCCTCCCCAAGGTTTGATTCATGATCTATTTATAGCGGAAGGCTGATATTCCGCACTGGAATATCCTCGAGAAACTCGTGGTAATGACGAACAGGCCGCAATTTGGCGGCCTGTTGTATGGAGGAACCAGAAACGGTCAGGGCAGCTTGAAGTTTTCCTGGGTCATCAGGTCGATGCCGCACTCCAGGTTTTCCACCCAGCCGATGAAGCGATTGACCATTTCCTTGCCTTCGAAACGACAGCCGTGCTGAGGCACGATCATGTCGATATCGAGTTTGCGGATCATGTTGGCCCACAGACGGCAGACCTTGTTGGTGACGATGTAGCGGCGGTGAAAGCCGATCATGCTGGGCAGATGGGCGTCAAAATTGGTGACCGGCTTGGCGGCTTCCACATGATCCACCAGGGAGGCCCCCAGGTCGCCGGTGAACAGGATTTTCGACACCGGATCGTAGAAGTGGAAATTGCCCTCCGAATGCATGAAGTGGGCCGAAATCGCATGGATCTGAGCCTTGCCCAGGGGCAGGCGCGCGCCCTGGTCCGGAATGCCGATGATGCGGCCGGTCAAGTCCCGGCCCGTGGTGAAGTGGGGCACGAAGCGCACCCACAGGCTGGAAATCATCACCTTGCAATGGGACACCACGAACCACTTGTTCACCGAAGCGATGATGTCCGGATCCGCATGGGAGGCCAGAATGTAGTCCAGGTCCTTCGACGGCACATATTTCTGCATGCCCATGAGTAGCGCGTTGTAGGTCATGTTGCCGCCCGGGTCGATGAGGGCGCCGTGGCCGTTGTCCGCGATCAGAAACTGGTTGCACTGAACGGCATGGTCGTGCTCCTCGTCCACCAGGTCATAAAAGGCCAGACACACGTGACCATCCTTGTTATACAGTTCGACCGCCATAGTTGTTCCCCAAGTATCTGATTATTATCCGAAGTCCGTCACGCCACTTGTTGCGGTGGCGCCACCTTCATGACCTCGTCCATGGTTGTGATGCCGGCGGCGACCTTGGCCGCGCCGCTGATGCGCAAGGGTTTCATGCCTTCCCGGTAGGCCAGATCCCTTATTTTCGCCAGATCCGCTTTGGCGGACACCAGTTTCTTCAATTCCGGCGACATGAGCAGGAGTTCATAAATGCCGATCCGCCCCAGGTAGCCGGTCATGCGGCACTCCAGGCAGCCCACGGGCTGGTAAAAGGCCGGCGGCCGGTTCGCCTTCCAGGGCGCCACCAGAGCATCCCAGGCATCCAACTCTTCCGGCCGGGGGACGGCAGGCACTTTGCAGTGGGGGCACAGGGTACGCAATAGACGTTGTGCCATGACGCCCAGCAGGGTGGAATTCAGCAGGTAGGCCGGCACGCCCAAATCCGCCAGGCGGGTGATGGCCGAGGGCGCATCGTTGGTATGCAGGGTGGTCAGCACCAAGTGCCCCGTCAGCGCCGCCTGGATGGCCATGTCGCCAGTCTCGAAATCCCGCACCTCACCCACCATGATGATGTCCGGGTCCTGGCGCATGAGGGCGCGCACGCCCTGAGCGAAGCTCATGTCAATGGCGTTCTGCACCTGTACCTGGTTGAAGGATGGCTCCACCATCTCGATGGGATCCTCGATGGTGCACACATTCACTTCCGGCGTCGCCAGTTGCTTCAGGGTCGAATACAGGGTGGTAGTCTTGCCGGAACCCGTCGGCCCGGTCACCAGCACGATACCGTTGGGCTGGGAGGTCATGTCATGCCAGCGCCGCACGTCCTCGTCGGAGAAGCCCAGGTCGGCAAAGTCCCGCACCAGCACTTCCGGATCGAAGATACGCATCACCAGCTTTTCGCCGAAGGCCGTGGGCAGGGTGGACAGGCGCAGTTCCACCTCCTGGCCCCCCGGCGTGCGCGTCTTGATGCGGCCGTCCTGGGGGCGGCGGCGTTCCACCACGTCCATGCGCCCCAGCACCTTGATGCGGCTGGTCATGGCCAGCATGACTGTCATGGGAATCTGGTACACCTGATGCAGCACCCCGTCGATGCGAAAGCGCACGATGCCCATGTCGCGTCGCGGCTCCATGTGGATATCGCTGGCACGCTGTTCGAAGGCGTATTGCCACAGCCAATCGACGATGTGCACAATGTGCTGGTCGTTGGCATCGAACTGGCGGTTGGCCTTGCCCAGTTCCACCAACTGCTCAAAATTGGAAAGCTTCGATTTCTGGCTGCCGTCACCATTCTGGGCCGCCTTCTTCACCGAGCGGGCCAGGTTGTAGAACTCCACCAGGTAGCGGGCGATATCCACCGGATTGGCAACGACCCGGCGAATTTCCTTCTTCAGGATGGGCGCCAGTTCCTTTTCCCACTCCCGCACCCAGGGTTCCGCCGTGGCAACCACCACTTCCCGGGCACTCACTTCCACCGGCAGGATGCGAAAGCGCGCCGCGTAGGCATTCGACATCACCTCCGTGACCGGGGCGAAATCGATGCGCAAGGGGTCAATGTGCAGGTAAGGCAGGCCGCTCTTCTCCGCCAGCCATTCGGAGAGGGAATCCAGAGTGAGCGGGCGGCCCGTCACGGCGGACTTCCACTTCTGCTCCGCCACCAAGGCCAGGGGATGGGCATCACCCCGGTAATAGCGCCGCTCCTGGCCGAATTTTTCCGCCTCCGCCGGAGCCACCATGCCGTCCGCCACCAGACCCGCCAGAACGTCGGCAAGCGTCAGCCGGTGTTCCTGAGTGGCATCGGGAGGGAATGAATTCGGCATTTATCCTGAACGGAAGAAAACTGGCGGGAAAGCAGCACTGCCGAACTATAGCGGAGTGGCGCCCCGCACTCAACACACCCCAGAGCTTGTCATGATCTATTTGATCCCTCCGCAAGCCCTTGGCCGGGCCGGCCACGGCGCTCGCGCCAGCTTGGCTATCCGCCGTGTCAGGCTGCCTTGCCTTCGCGATTCCCTGGAAACGCCACTTCCGCCTTCAGTCCCCCCAGTTCTTTGTCCCGATCCAGGTTAAACCGTGCGCCATGCAGTTCGGCAATACGGGAGACGATGGACAGACCCAGGCCGTGGCCCGACGGGCCGCCATTCGCCAGGCGATGAAAGCGCTGAAGGGCGGCGTCCCGTTGCTCCGCTGGAATGCCGGGGCCGGAGTCTCCCACCCGCAGCACCGCAGCGCCGTTCGCCGCCGGCAGAACGGACACCAGCACCCGTCCGCCCTCCGGCGTGTAGCGGATGGCGTTGTCCACCAGGTTGCGCAGCAGAATGCGCAGCCAGTCCGGGGTGCCGGCGACAGACACCGGCAAGTCCGCTTCCAGGGCAAAATCCAGGTTCTTGTCGAGTGCGGCCGGCCCCTGGGTGGCGCACACCTCCCGGGCCAGTTCCCCCAGATCAACGAGGCTGCACTCCGGCAGGCTGCGCTCCGGGTCCAGGCGCGCCAGTTGCAACATCTGTTCCACCAGTCGCGACGCCCGGCCCAAGCCCTGATCCAGTTGACCCAGGGCATGCTGCCGTTCCCGCTCGTCACGGGCATTCCTGGCCACATGGAGCTGGGCCTGCAGCGCCGCCAGGGGGGTACGCAATTCATGGGCGGCATCGGAAGTAAAACGCCGCTCCTGCTCCAACGCAGCTTCCACTTCCCCCAGCAGACGGTTCAGGGTGGCGACCAGAGGGGCTACTTCCTCCGGAATGGCGGTGGCGGGCAGACGTACCAGATGGTCCGCGCCACGCCGGTCCAGTTCTTGGCGCAACTGGGCCAGGGGACGCAGGGCTTGGCCCGTGGCCAACCACACCCATAGCGCCAGGAAGGGCGTTCCCAGGAGAATGGGCCACATGAACTGCATCACCGTCCTGGCCACCAACTCGTCCCGAATGGAGTGATCCTCCCCGACCTGGACCTGGAAGCGCCCGCCCTCGTCGCGGATGGAGAAATAGCGCCAGTGGCCAAGCGTATCCTCGACTTCGGAAAAGCCGTCCCGGGCCACCAGGGGCGTTTCCGGCGCATTTGGTGAGCGCAGCAACAAATGACCGGCGCCATCCCGTAACTGGAACATCAACTTTTGGGCTTCCGGCAAGCCATGGTGAGGCGTCGCGCCCGGACGGTGCGGCCAGGGCGTGCCGGGCTTCAGGTCGCTGTCCTGATCTGCAAGAGCAATGGCCAGCAGGGTATGGGCCACCTGGGACATCTGCACATCGAAGAGTTCGTCCACCTCGTGGTGGGCATTGCGGTAGCTGATGGCGGCCACCAAGGCCCAGAAAATCAGGGAACCGGACAACAACAGGACCAGCAGGCGCCGTTTCAGTGAACTGGGTTTCATTTCGCCACCAGATAGCCGACGCCGCGCAGAGTACGGATCAGCTCGGCGCCCAGCTTCTTGCGCAGATGGTGGATATGCACTTCCACGGCATTGCTGTCCACTTCCGCCTGCCAGCCGTAGAGGGCCTGCTCCAGCTGAGCCCGGGTCACCACCTGGCCGGCATGTTCCAGCAGGTGGTGCAGAATGGCGAACTCCTTGGCCAGCAGGGGAATTTCCTGGCCGCCCCGGGTGACCCGGTGGGCCGCCGGATCGAGCACGAGGTCGCCCGTTTCCAACAATGGCGTGGCCCGCCCCCCGGCGCGGCGCACCACGGCCCGGATACGCGCTGCCAATTCGAACATGTCCAAGGGCTTCACCAGGTAATCATCGGCACCGCTATCCAGGCCCTTGATCTTGTCCACCGTGGCATCCCGCGCCGTCAGCACCAGCACCGGCACCCGGTTACCCGTGCTGCGCAGGCGCTGCAAGAGCGTCAGGCCATCCAGGCGCGGCAGGCCCAGGTCCAGCACCACACAGGCGAACTCCTCCGCCGCCAGGGCCGACTCCCCCGTGACACCGTCCTTCATCCAGTCCACCGTGAATCCGGCCTGGGACAGGCCTGTGGACAGGCCGTCTCCGAGCACCGGGTCGTCTTCGATCAGAAGGATGCGCATCGTGGGGCGTGAAAGGTGAAAAGTGAAAGGTGAAATGTAAGGGCACGCTGCGCATGGCCCTTGCGGCTTGGCAAAAGCATGGTATCAGGGCTGCTTGTCGTCGGGCAGCGGCCGATACTGCCAGCCGCTCACCATGGCCTGGGCCAGGGGGGCACCGCGGCGCTCGTGGAATATCAAGGCGCCCACATGTACCAGGATGAAGGCCAGGATCAGGTTGGCGGCCACTTCGTGAATTTCCTTGAAGCCGTGGGCCCAATCCTTGGTAATGCCGCGACCAGCCAGCGGACCCAGATCAAACCAGCCGGCGGCGGCGATGAATCCCGTAGCCACCATGCCCAAGAGCACCGCATACAGTCCCAGATAGGCCAGGCTGGCCCATTGATCGTGGCCGAAGGCGTTGGCGTCGGCTTTTTCGCGCCGCAGCCACACGGCCGGATGCCAGAAATCGGACCAGCGGGCGTGCCGGGCACCGACCATGCCCCACAGCAGGCGCAGTCCCAGGGTTCCCGCAAACACATATCCTGCGAAGACATGGACATGCCAGAGGGACTCCCGGGCCGGTCCCTTGGCAAACAAGTCTTCGCTGAGCTCGGTGCCAAAGAGGCACAGGATGACCACGACCAGCGTCCAGTGGATCAAACGCAGTACGGGGTCATAAGCCTTGCTGCGGCGGTAGGTGACGGTGTCCATGAATTTCTCCAAACAGGCAATGCCCCGCACCTTACGCCCCGAGGCTTAAGCCATGCTTATGGTGGTCGCTTGCCGGGTAGCAACCCGGCTTGTCGGAATAAATTCCGACCTAAATTCAATGTTCATCTTCGTCCCCATCCAGCGCCCACAGGTGGTGGGCATCCAGCAGCAGGCGATCCGCCAGTTCCAGGGCGTCCAGACGGCTCAACAAGGCGGACAGGCGAGCCTCGAAACTCAGGCGCCGGGCGGCGAGGGCTTCCGCCAGCCCCGCTTCACCCAGGGCGTGGGCACGGCTGACCATGTCCGCCGCCTCGCTGAAGCGCTGGGCCGCCGCTTCCCGGCCCTGCCAAGCAGCATGAGCCAGGCGGGCAGCCTCGATGAGGCTGGCAGCTTCTGCTTCCACCTTGAGTTTCATCCCGGCTTCCCGGGCCGAGGCTGCATCGGCCTGGGCCAGCACCATGTCCGCCGTGGCACGCCGGGCACCGCCGGGCAAGGCAAAGGACAGAGTCAGGGCGGTCAGATGCTCCTCGCCCCCCCGCTCCCGCGCCATGCGTACGCCTAGCGTCGGGTCTGGCAGGCTTTCCTGGTCGGCGCGCCGCGCGGCAAGCGTGGACTTCCTGGCCTCGGCACGGGCCACACCCAGTTCGTGGTTGTGTTCAAGAATCAATCCCAGCCAGCTTTCCGTCGTGCCCTGCAGCGGCACGGGCGCCGGCAATACCAGGTCCGCCGCTGACAAGGGCAGGCCGGGAAAACGCTTCTGCAGTTCCTGCCGTCGGGCGACTTCCCGGGACTCGGCTTCCCGGGACTGGGCCTGGGCCTGAGCCAAAGCCGCCTGGGCCTGCACCGCCTCCAGACGGGCCGCATCCCCCAGCTGGTGGCGCCGCTGCACTGACTTCTCCTGGCGACCCAGGATTTCCGCCTGCAGCCGGCTTTCCTTGGCCGTTTCCCGCGCCCGCAGCCAGTCGAACCAGGTTTTCATCAGGAGGCGGCTGGATTCGTGCAGGGCATCGCCCTGGGCTATACGCGCAACAGCCACTCCGGCGGCACCGAGGGCCGCATCCGTGCCGGCCTTGCCGGGAAGGCGGATAGACCGTTCCAGGCCTGCATCCCATTCGGCGAAGCGTTGCGGCAGCGCCGGCTCCCGCACTTCCCGCTGCTGGCGAGCGAGTCGCACTGTCCATTCATGGGGTCCGGCAGCCAAGCGCGCCCGATTGGCTTCCTCCGCCTTCAGGAGGCTGTCCGCCGCCGTGACCATGGGCGAGGCACGCAGCAGGCGCGCCACGACTTCCGTCGGCGGCAGCTCCGGATGGGCGTCCGCGCCGGTTGCGAGCACCGGAAAGGTGGCGCAAAGCACCATGGCAAGGTAGCGCATCATCCCAGCCTCCCCGCCGCCAGTACCGGCGACACCCAGTAGAACACCGCCGGATTGGGCAGGGCATGACGCAGGTAGCCCAGCAGGGCCACCGCGTCTTCCTGGCTCAGCAGCAATTCCATCTGCACCCTGGCGGCGTGGCCGCTGACCAGTTCCGCCGGGCCGGACAGGGGCACATCGGAGCCATGAGCTTCTACCGGAAAGCTGGCGAAACTCACATTCAGTTCCGGATGGGAAAGCAGCAGATCCCCCACGGCCTCTTCAAGGCCGGCGGGCAGGATCAGATTCAGGCAGGTATCGAGGCTCATGATTTTTCCAGGGGCGCGACCGTCGGACGGGAAACGCCGAAACGCAGATAGAGGAGCGGTAGCAAGAGGAGTGTCAGGCTGGTGGCCGTCACCAGGCCGCCGATGACGACAATGGCCAGGGGGCGCTGAATTTCCGCACCGGGACCGCTAGCGAAAAGCAGGGGCACCAGGCCCAGGGCCGCGATGTTGGCGGTCATGAGCACCGGACGCAGACGGCGCTTGGCGCCTTCCACCACGGCCCGTTGCAAGTCCATGCCCTGCTCCCGCAACTGATTGAAGTAGGTCACCATCACCACGCCGTTCAATACCGCTACACCGAGCAAGGCAATGAAGCCCACGGAGGCCGGCACCGACAGGTATTCACCGGAGAGGGCCAGGGCAAACACGCCACCCACCATGGCGAAGGGGATGTTGGACAGCACCAGCACCGCCTGGCGCACGGAGCGGAAGGTGGAAAACAGCAGGAAGAAGATCAGGGCCAGGGCCACCGGCACCACCACCATGAGCCGTGCCGCCGCCCGCTGCTGGTTCTCGAACTGACCGCCCCAGGTCAGGCGATAGCCCGCCGGCAGAGGCACCTTGGCCGCCACCGCTTTTCTGGCCTCTTCCACGAAGCTCACCAGATCCCGGTCACGCACATTGGATTGCACCACCACATAGCGTTGGGCCGCCTCCCGATCCACCTTCACCGGGCCATCCACCCGTTCCAAGCGGGCCAGCACCCCCAGGGGCAGGCTGTCGCCCTTGGGCGTGGTGATGCGTAGCGCCGCGAAATCCGCCGGAGATTGGCGTAGCCGCCCGTCGCCCCGGATCACCAGGGGGATGCGCCGGCCCTGCTCGATGACCGTACCCACGGTCTGGCCTTCCAGCAGGCGGCGCAGGTCCGCCTGGATGTCCTCAACGTTGAGTCCGACGCGGCCGGCGGCAAGCCGATCCACCACCACCCGGAAATACTGCACGCCATCGTTCTTCATGGTGAAGGTATCTTCGGCGCCCGGCACCTGGCGCACCGCCCCTTCGATCTGTTTTGCCAGGCGATTGAGGGTCAAAAGATCCGGCCCATAGAGCTTGATGGCCAGATCGCCGCGCACCCCGGTGAGCATTTCCGACACCCGCATGTCGATGGGCTGGGTAAAGCTGAAGCCCACGCCGGGGAAATCCACCATAACGGCGCGCACCTGGTCCGTCAGCCAGTCCTTGTCCGGCTTGCGCCAGGTATTCCTCGGTTTAAGCACCAGGAAGGTGTCGGTCTGGTTCAGGCCCATGGGGTCAAGACCCAGTTCGTCCGCCCCGGTGCGGGCCACGATGGCGCTCACTTCCGGCACCTTCTGCAGCACCGCCTGCTGAACCTTCAGGTCCAGGGCCAGGCTCTGTTCCAGGTTAATGGAGGGCAGCTTCTCCAGTTGCAGGATCAGGTCCCCCTCGTCCATGGTGGGCATGAAGCTCTTGCCCAGGAAGCCATACACAATTCCAGCGGCCAGCAGGGAAGCGATGGCGAGGCCAAAAACCCAACGCTGCTTCGCCATGGCCAGGTCCAGCAGACGGGCGTAACCCCGGCTGAACTGGCGCATCAACCAAGGCTCATGGGCAGCGCCGCGCTTGAGCATATAGGAGGCCAGTACCGGCACCACCGTCAGGGACAGCAACAAGGATGCCGACAGGGCGAAGACAATAGTCATGGCCACCGGGCCGAAGAGCTTGCCCTCCAGGCCTTGCAGGCTCAGCAGGGGCAGAAAGACGATGATGATAATGACGATGCCGGAAGTCACCGGCACCGCCACTTCCCGGGAGGCCCGGTAGATGATGTGCAGGAGTGGCAGCTTTTCCGCCGCGCCGCCATGGGCGAGTTGGGTTTCGACGTTTTCCACCACAACCACCGCCGCATCCACCAGCATGCCGATGGCGATGGCCAGGCCCCCCAGGCTCATGAGGTTGGCGGAAAGGCCAAAGGCCTGCATCAAAATGAAGGTCGCCAGGGCCGCCAGGGGCAGCATGAGGGCCACCACCAGGGCCGCCCGCAGGTTGCCGAGGAAGGCCAGCAAGAGCACCACCACCAGTACGATGGCCTCCAGCAGGGCCTTGGACACCGTGCTCACGGCCCGCTCCACCAGATTGCCCCGGTCATAGAACGGCACCACCGTGACGCCCTTGGGCAAGGATGGGGCAATCTCCGCCAGCTTGGCCTTGACGCCGTCCACCACCGCCCTTGCGTTGGCTCCCCGCAGACCCAGCACCAGGCCTTCCACTGCTTCGCCTTGCCCCGAGCGGGTCACGGCGCCGTAGCGGGTCAGATTACCGACAGCAACAGTGGCCACGTCCGCCACCCGCACGATGCCGCCATCAGCGGACTTGAGCACGATGGCGCTCACGTCGTCCAGGGTACGGATGGCCCCTTCCGCCCGCACCAGCAGGGATTCTTCACCGTCGTTCAAGCGACCGGCGCCATCATTGCGATTATTCGCCTGCAGGGCCGCCTGCAACTGGGTCAGGGTCACGCCACGTGCCGCCAACTTGGCCGGGTCCGGCGTGACTTCAAAAGTCCGGGCCATGCCCCCCAGGCTGTTTACATCCGCCACGCCGGGCACGGTGCGCAGGGCCGGACGCAGGGTCCAGTCCAGCAAGCTGCGCTTTTCCTCCAGGGAAAGGGGGCCTTCGATAGTGAACATGAACATCTCGCCAAGAGGCGTGGTGATGGGCGCCAAACCGCCGGAAGCCGAGGGCGGCAGATCCTTCATGACCCCGGCCAGGCGCTCATTCACCTGCTGGCGCGCCCAATAGATGTCGGTGCCGTCGTCGAAATCCAGGGTGATGTCGGCGATGGAATATTTGGCAGTGGAGCGCAGCATGCGCTGCTTCGGGATGCCCAGGAGTTCCTGTTCGATGGGCACGGCGATGCGGGTTTCCACTTCCTCCGGCGTCATGCCCGGCGCCTTGATGATGATCTTCACCTGGGTAGTGGAGACATCCGGGAAGGCGTCGATGGGCAGGGACTGGAAAGCCACAATGCCGGCGCCGATGAGCATCACGGTCAGCACCAGCATCAAGAGGCGCTGGGTCAGGGAAAAGGCAATCAGGCGGGTCAGCATGGTTCTACTCCCGACCCACGCCGGTCCACACGGCCTTGAGGCCGGAGACGCCCTGCACTGCCACCCGGTCGCCGGCTTTCAGACCGTCCACCTGCACGCTGTCGCTGCCCTGGGACAGGAGCTTCACATTCACGGCCCGGAAGCTATTGCCGGCCCCTTGTTGTACAAATACCACGGTGCGCCCGGCATTTCGCGCCAAGGCGCCCGCCGGCAAGCTGAAGCCGGCGGTAACGGGCAGGTCGATGCGGGCTTCCAGCGCCTGACCGGGCCGTAGGGACTCCGCGCCTTCCTTCATGAGTGCCCGCAACAACACCGTCTGGCTGCCGGAACTCACCGCCCGGCCAATGGAAATGAGCTTGCCACGAGCAGCGCCCGCCGCCACCGCCTGGCCTTCCC
Source organism: Rhodocyclales bacterium (assembly GCA_043743785.1). Taxonomy (GTDB): domain Bacteria; phylum Pseudomonadota; class Gammaproteobacteria; order Burkholderiales; family Rhodocyclaceae; genus JAQTNA01. The sequence continues at coordinate 49,132 of JAYTVW010000106.1, forward strand.
GGGCCATGAGGGCGAGTTCCGCCGGCACCTGGATTTCCAGCCATAGGGGAGAAAGTTTGCCGATGCGGTAGAGGGGCGCCGCCCCATCCACCCGTTGTCCGAGATTGGCGGTCTGCTCCAGCACCACGCCGTCCAGGGGGGATAGCAGCGTCAGGCTGGCGCCCTGGGCCGCGCCGGCCAAGCCCAGAGCCTGGCGCCGTTCATGGGCTGCCGCATCCGCTTGCAAGGCCGCCGCCCGGCTGGCCTGCACGCGGGATTCCGCGATCAGGCCCTCTTTGAAGAGCAGCTCGTCCCGCTGCCGGCTCTGCCTTGCCAATTCCGCCTGGGCGCCGGTCTGGTGAATATCGCGCTGCAGTTCCAGGGCGTGGGGGCTGGCCAGCCGGGCCAGGGGCTGGCCTTTTTTGACTGCCATGCCGGGGGCCACCAGCAGGCTTTCCACCACCCCGGCCAGGGGGGCCGAGACGACCCGCATCTGATCATTCGGCACCACCACCTGGGCCGGCAAGCCCCGTTGTGCCATGCCGCCGCCGGCTGCCAGGGTCAGGCTCCGGATATCCAGGCCGTGCAACTGGGCCGGCTTCAATTCGATGAGATCGGCGTCAGGAGCCGCCAGTAGGGGCGCGGAAGCAAGGAGCAGAAACAAGGGCAGGAGGCGCATGGCGGCAGGCATAAAAATGGACAGCCCGGAGTGTAGCCGGCGAAGCTTAAGCGCCGCTTAGGCGATTGCCGGAAATAAATGTACCCGAAGACGCCGGATTTTCGTTTCCCTGCAGGGCGCGACCAACCACGCATGGCGAGCCGTGTAAGGGTGGGCGCAACGCCGCAGGGGAGCGAAAAGACAAGTCAGCGGGGTCATTTATTGACAGAAATCGCCTTATGCCCATTAGCCCGATGGTAAACGGGCAGCCTATGACCAATGGACGACTTGCCACGGAACGCTTTTTTTGTTGCACTGCGGCAATTGACACTTCGCAAATCCACGCTGATGACCGAAAATCTGCGCATCCAGTCTTCTCGCCTGGCCCTGGTTTTCCCCACGGAACGGGCCTTTCCCGCCCTCTTCATTGCCAGCCACTGCGACCAGTTCGTGCGCAACCTGGGCTTTGGTCCGGCCCGCACCCTGGCCGGTATGCGGCGCAACCTGGCCATTACCCAGGCGGCCTGGCGGGCCGACGAGCGCTATACCTTTGATGTGTGGGACAAGGGCAACACGGATTTCATCGGCCGGGTGCGCATATCCGCCAACGAAAGGGGGCGCTGTCGCCTCGGCTATTTTGTCGTACCCCGTTATTGGCGCCAGGGCTATGGGCTGGAAATGGTCAAGCGCGCCGTGGACCTGGCCTTCGACACCCTGGGCGCGGATCGGGTGGAAGCCGTTGTGGAGACGGATAACCGGGCCAGCCTGGCCTTGTTGTCCCGCCTGGGCATGACGCCCACCGCACCGGTGGATACCCCACCGGCCCGGCGCTGCACCCTGGCCCTGCGGCGGGAAGACTGGTAGATCCAGTTCCACATCTCGCGGATAGTGTTATCAATCCTGACCGACGCGCCACGCGGCCGCTGTGGGTAATTAGAATGTCGGTTTCGCCCACTTTCTGCGCTCAAAGCCTCGCCATGCCCCTGCTCTCCAAAACCCAGAACCCAGAACCCACCCGCATCCAAACACCTCTCCATCCTTGCTGCTGCCCAGGACACCCTGTCCAAGGATCAAAAGGCCTTCAATAGCCTGATCAAGAAGATCGATGCCCGGCGCAAGACGCTGGCCGACAGGGAATCCGCCATTTCCCTTTCCAAGCAGAAATACCTCAACGATCTGCATCCCTGCTGAAGCAAGAAATGGAACTGCGCTCCCAACTGGCCTCGGCCCTGGACCGGGTCTTTGCAAAGCGGCCACTTCATCGAAGAAGTGATGCATGCCGCCGCCAGCGACCGGGCCACCTTCCACTGGGCGACATCCTGCAATCCCTCTACGAAGTGGTGGATACGGCGGTGGCCCTGGACGCTTCCCGCTCGTCAGCCCAGCAGCCGACCCGGGTGGATCTATATCGCGGAAATCATCAAGCACCTCTACGCCCATCTGCCGGCCGGTGTCTTCGACGACGACGAAATCGGCCTGAAAGCCGGCGCCGTTTTCGCCCACCTGTACACCAGCGGTTTCCCGGAAGGCGGGCGGATTTACCACTCAGCGCCAGTGAAAATTCAACCCAAAAACCGCTGTTTGAAATGCCGAGGCGTCGGGACCCGGAGGAAAAGCAATGCGTATTTCCAGAGCCGTCAGCGGGCCGAAATGAGCAGGTTCCTTGGCGTAAGTTGACGCGAACAGAATTCACCGAGGCGCAGCTCGTAGCCTTGGGCCTGGAGGAACAGAGCCCGGTCCAGGGCCAGCCAGGTTTCCAGGGCACGACGAAAGGCCAGGCGCACCAGACTCAGGCGCGCCACTTCCGCAGCCCGCCGCCAGCCCTCCTCCTCCAGTGCCAGGCAATCGGCACTGAACGGGGCCGGCAAGCCTTGCCGTTGGGCCAACCGGCCACAGAAACTAGCAAAATCTCCCCGCAGCCAGCCATCCGGCACGGGCTTGAAGCTCTTGTAGTCAACCTCCCCCGTCACCCGCCGACGCCATGCGATGAAGGCCAGTTTCCAGGCCTGCTCCTGCTGGCGAAAGCGCACTTCCCGGGGCGACGCGATCACCGTATCCATCACCGCCAGGCGCAGCCCGTTGCCATCCAGCTGCAGACGTCCGCCGGAGAGGGCCGGCGCCTCCGGCGTGGCCGTGCGGTAATGGCAACAGGGCGCCACGTCCAGGGCCTTGATGCCGGCGCCCCGCGCCCGCCGGATGAGGTGCACATGCAGATCCCCACAGGCATGCAGAGCCAGGGCGTGCCGGCCGGCCACGTCCGCCAGCGCCTCGGGGGCCAGGGCATCCCCGACGTGGAAGACCTGGGCAACGCCAGCCCGTCGCGCCAGGAATTCTCCTTCGGCAGAGAGCGTGGCATCCCGTTCCAGGGTTGCCACCGGCACCTGCCAGGCGGCGCCCAGCAGACGCCCCAGATGGCCCTTGCCGCCGCACCACTCCAGGAAAGGCCCCTCGGCCCGCCCTACCTGGCTGGCGAAGGCCTCAATCTGGGCGGCCTTGCGACCGGGAACTTCCCAATGCAGGTGGTGGGCATGACCTGGTGCAAGGGGCGCCAGGCCCGGCGACACAAGCTTGGGCAGGTCGATGAGGCGGGAAAGGTCCGCCAGTGCCGGCATGCAGGCGCCGATGAGTTCCGTCAGTGCCCGGTTGTCACTGCCCATACTGACCACGGCATCATCCGGCAAGGCCAGCAACAGGGCCGCCAGGGCGGGCTTGGCTTCACACCAGGCCGGCTTTGGCTCCTTGAAGGGCTGGGGGTGCCACAGGCTGGCATGGTCCGCCAGCAGGGCATCTAGTTGGGAATAGCGCGTTTCGAGTGACCAGTTCACACCTCACGCCGCCGCTCGCGTCGGCGCCAGCTCAGCCAGGCCGGTGCCACCAGGGCCAGGAGGGCCGCCGGCACCACCAGCAGCGGCCACAGCACCACCCGGTTCCATTCGGCCCGGCGCGTTTCCCGCAGGAGCGGGTCAATACGCTGGTACTTGAGGGTATTGTTGCCCACCTTGGTGGGCTTCCGGTTGGTGAGCCATTCGTGCAGCAGCACGTAGTCCTTGGGATGAAAGCCCCATACCCAGGGCGCGTCATGACGCAGGATGTCCATCATGCGGTCGATGAGGGTCTGGCGCTCCGGCCCATTGTCCATGGCCTTGACCTTGTCGAAGAGAGCGTCGAATTCCGGATTCACGTAATTGGAGGCGTTCTCCCCCTGGCTCGCCACCTTGGCCTGGGGTCCGTAGAGCAGGAAGAGGAAGTTCTCCGGGTCCGGGTAATCCGCATTCCAGCCGTAGTAATACAGCTGCACCGCCCCTTTGCGGATCTTGTCCTGGAAGCGGTTGTAGTCCGTGCTGCGCACCACCAGTTGAACCTTGATCTTCTGAAACTGCTTCACCAGCCAGTCGATGCGGGCCTTGTTGCCCACCCCATTGGCTGTGGTGTCCAGGTTCACCACCAGAGGCTCACCGCTCGTGCGATCCCGCCCGTTCGGATAGCCGGCTTCCGCCAGCAGGCGCCGAGCCTCGGCCACGGGCTTTCTTTGAGGCTTGCCGTCCACCCAGTCATACATCTGCGGGTTCATGCCGGCCTTGCCTTCCCGATAGCCGAAAATACCAGGGGGAATGGGGCTCTGGGCCGGGATGCCGCGGCCGTTCTGGAAGATGGAAACGAATTCTTCCTGGTCCACGGCGATGCTGATGGCCTGGCGCAGCTTCCGCGCCCGCTCCCGCTCCACGGCGTCGCCCTTGCCCCCCACCAGCGGGTCCAGCATGTTGAAGCCCATGTAGAAGGTGGACGTGGCCACGGCGGTTTCCAGGCGGATGCCCTGGGCGCGCATTTCGTCGGTGAGAGACACATCCCCCTGTCCCATCACCTGCACCGCCTGGTCGAAACTGTCGGAGGAAATACCGGAGGCGTCGTAGTAGCCCTGCAGGAACTTGTTCCAGTAGGGAATCTGTTCCTTCTCCCGGGTAAAGATGGCCTTGTCGATGAAGGGCAGTGGCTTGCCGCAATCCTTGAGCAAGCCCTTGGCGCCATCCTCCGGCTCCCCCTCGCAAGGATAGGTTTCGCCGCGGAAATTGGGATTCTTCTCCAGCACCATGCGGGCGTTCGGGTTGTTCTCCGTCAGCATGTAGGGGCCGGTGCCGACGGGATACCAGTCCAGGGTCAAGTTCTTCTGGGCCATGCCCGGCTGGCTGTAAAACTGGTCGGCCTCCCAGGGAATGGGCGCGAAGAAGGGCATGGTCAGCCAGTAGAGGAACTGGGGATACTTGCCCTTGACGCGGATACGCAAGGTATGGGCATCCGCCGCTTCGACGCCGGTCAGGGGGAACTTGCGCAAGTCGATCCACCCGTCCTTCTGGCCGGCCGGCAAGGTCTTCTGGTAGGCCTGCAGGCTGTCGCCCAAGTCTTTGAGGCCGACGATGTAGTCGGCCATGAGGCCGAAGATCGGGGAATGCAGACGCGGGTGGGCCAGGCGTTTGATTTCATACACGTAGTCGTCCGCCGTCAGCTCCCGGCTGCCGGTGGCCTTGAAATCCCGCAACTCGTCTATGCCTTTGAGATCCTCCGGGGACACGTGCTGGTAGCGGAGTTCGCCCTTGGCGTCCCGGGCCAGGGCCGGATGAGGCTGGTAGAGAATGCCCGGCCGCAGATGGATTTCATAGACCGTGCTGGCGATTTTTGCCGGATCCCCGTTCTCCGGCAGCGCCTTACCGTCGGCGGCGAAATAGCGGGCCTGGGGCACCGCCACGGCGCTGTAGGGCACCACCTGGTAGGGCCGTTTCAGGTAGTGGTACTGCAGGGGCGGCTGGTAGATCTGGGCCGTGAAGGTAATTTCGTCCTCGGAATAGGACTGCACCGGGTCCAGATGCTTGGGCCGTTCCGTGAACGCCGAATACAGGATGTTGGCACCCCGCCCGGCCACCGGATAGGGGTCATTCCACACTTGGGCACAAGCGGACAGCAGGAACAGGACAAAAAGACAGAGGGAGATGGGGCGAGTCATGGAGGCGCAGTGTAAACCAGGAATGGCAAGGCAGCGCCATCAGGGCCATATCTTACGCGGACGTCGTAAGCGCCGGCCCTGAACCCAGCCGGGGCCAGTCATCCGGGGAATGGACCTGAACGCCTCGCCGAAATAGATTACAACCCATTGATTTTAAATGTTACTTTACATCAACCACCCTTGCTGTTATAAACGAGCCTTTATCGTCTAGCGTATTGCCGTGATTTCTATCCGCCCACTCTTCGCTGCCCTGCTGCTCTCCTCCGTACTGCACGCCTTGCCCACTGCGGCCGCCCTGCCCGACCCGGTCCGCTTCGGTGTCACTCTGGAACTGGGCAACGTGGACCAGGCCCGGGCCTGGCTGGACGACGGCCTGCCCCCCGACTTCCTGGCGGACCGCATCGGCAGCGGCCTCATGATTGGCGCCTGGGAAGGCAATATCCCGCTGATGGAATTGTTCCTGTCCCGGGGTGCCCGTCCGGACCAGGAAAACAGCCACGGCGAGCAGGCCCTGCAATTCGCAGCCTGGCGGGGGCAGCTGGAGGCCGTGCGCTGGCTGCTGGAGCATGGCGCCTCCATCAACCGCCAGGGCAATGCCTGGTCAGCCCTGCACTACGCCGCCTTCGCCGGCCACAACGACATCCTGCAATATCTGCTCAAGCGCGGTGCCGACGTCAATGCGCGCACACCCAATGAATCCTCGGTGCTCATGATGGCGGTACGGGAAGGTCGGCAGGATACGGTGCAAGCTTTGCTCACGGCGGGCGCGGACCCCAATCCTGTCAATGACCGGGGCGACTCAGCCCTGACCTGGGCCATGCGCAACCAGCACCTGGCCATTGCCAAACTGGTGGCCCCGACGCCTGCGCGTTTCGTGGAAGCCGTCAAGGCTCCGCCGGAAAGCTTCGGCCCGCCGACCCGCTCCGTGCCGGCGCCGACGGAGGTATCGGAAATCCTGCGCCAGATCCGCTTCGCCCGGGCGGAAGGCAAAAATGTGGATGATCTGGAACAGGCGCTCTTTGCCATGGCGGATACCCTGCGCAGCCAGGCCGCCCTGCAGAAGCCCAAAGCCACTCCTGGCGCCCTGGTCATCACGGCCCGCAGAAAGCATGCCGGGGAAGAAAAAGCCGAGCTGACCTATGCCGGCGGCCGCCCACCCTCGGCTGCCACACCTGCGACGACAACCGTCTCTGGCGTGGCGGACACTCTCTACCGCCTGCGCCAGGCCCAGGCGGACGGCAAGCCCACCGACGAATTGCGGGCGGCGCTGCTGCAGGAAGTGGCGCGCATGTCGAAGACCCCATAGTTCTGATCGAGAACGCGGGGGCCTGATTTTACGCAGCGGAGGTGTGCTTGAGCACCACGGCTACCAGCTCATCGATTTCCAGGGGCTTGGCCAGGTGATCCACCATGCCCACGGCAAAGCAACGGGCTTTCTCTTCCGCCATGGCGTGGGCGGTCTGCCCGACGATGGGCAGGCCGGGCGCCAGTTGCAGGATCAAGCGTGTGGCTTCGAGGCCGTCCATCACCGGCATCTGGATATCCATGAGCACGATGTCGAAGGCGCTTGGCCCATCCCGTCGCACGCAGTCCACCGCCTCCTGTCCATTGCCCACCATGACGACGCTGGCACCCTCGCCCGTCAGCATGTCCTCCAGCACCAGCTGGTTGATTTCGTTGTCCTCCGCCGCCAGCACCCTGAGGCCGGCCAGGGTTTGGTCCGCTGTCGGTAGAGCCGCCGCCGTATATGCCTCCCGGGCTGCGGACACTTCCAGCGGCAAGCTGAGTTCGAAGACGCTGCCGACCCCCACTTCGCTTTCCACCCGGATGTGACCATGCATGAGTTCCGCCAAGCGCCGGCTGATGGTCAGTCCCAGGCCGGTGCCGCCGAACTTGCGCGTGGTGCTGCCATCCGCCTGTTCAAAGGGGGAGAAAATGCGCGTCACTTGATTCAGGCTCATGCCGATGCCCGTATCCGAGACCCGGAAGACCAGACGCTCGCCATGAGTCCCGGCCCACAGCACCACATGCCCCTGTTCGGTGAATTTAAGGGCGTTGGACAGCAGGTTCATGAGTACCTGCTCGGTCCGCAAAGGATCCCCCAGGCAGAACTCCGGCAGATCGGGCGCCTTGTCCAGGCGCAATTCCAGTCCCTGACCCCGGGCCTTCTCCCCGAGCAGCTCTCCCAGGCGATACAGCATGCGCCCAGGCTGAAAAGGCACATGCTCGATATTCATCTTGCCCGCTTCGATCTTCGAGAAATCCAGGATGTCGTTGATGATGCCCAGAAGCAGGCGGCCGGACTCCACGATACGGCCGAAATGTCGCTGGGTCTGGCGTCCGGCACTGGCCCGAAAACCCAGTTGAGCCATGCCCAGGACCCCGTTCAGGGGCGTGCGAATCTCGTGGCTCATGTTGGCGAGGAATTCGCTCTTCACCCGGGCCAGGCGCTCCGCCTCCAGGAGGGCTGCCTCCCGGGCCAGCTCCAGGGCCTTGCGATCCGTGATATCCATGAAACTGACCACCGCCCCCACCACGTGCCCCTCCTGCCGCATGGGGTGGGCAGCAAAGATCACCGGGAAGGCGTGTCCATCGGCGTGATGAAAGCGTTCATCACCCGCAGCCACGCCCTGCCCCTCATTTTCCGGTGCTGCCAGGCCCAGACGGGACAATTCGGGAATCTGCCGGCCGACCACATCGTCCGCCCGGAGTCCCAGCAGACGGCAGGCCGCTGGATTGATGAAAGTGATCCGGCCTTGCATATCCAGGCCGAACAAGCCATCCGCCGTGGATTCCAGGATCAGGCGGGTGTTGGCCTCCGAGGCGGACAACTGGGCCGTCCGTTCCGCCACCTGGCTCTCCAGGCCATCCCGGTGGGCCTGAATCTCGGCGGTCTGCTCATCCACCTTGCGGCGAATCATTTCCGTGCGTCCCGTCATGCCCAGCATGAGCACTTGCAGCAAGCCGGCGAACAACAAGCCCGCCACACCGACACTCCAGGCCACCCAGGAGCGATGTTGTTCCAGATGGGTCTGGGTGGGAAAAACCTGCAACTCCCATTCCCGATCCGCGATAGCCACCCGGGTCCGCCAGAGATAGCGGAGATCCGGCGCGGCCTGGCCCCTGTCGGAGCGATACAAGACCCGTCGTTCCGGGGCTGCGGTCGGGTCCACCAGCAAGAACTCCATTCCTTGATGCAAGTGATGCCGCAGGGCCAGGGCGACCATTTCATCCACCCGTGTCGCCGACACCGCAAAACCCAGCAACTTGTGGGGCGCCCCCCCGAACAAGCCGCCATACACCGGATGCAGCGCCAAAAAGCTCGGGCCGTGTCGGCTGTCCTGAATCAATGCGATTGGCGCCGTGATAGTCGTTTGCCCACTGGCCCGACCCCGGGCGATGGCCATCTGGCGCGCCGGTTCAGAATTGATGTCGAAGCCGATGGCAATCCGGTTCTTCTCCAGCGGTGCAATAAAGGTGATAGGGACGTACTCGGCCCGCACGGGCGCCGGCACCTGCCGGCTCTGGCCATCCTGGTCCGTGATGCGCACGCCTGGCGCGCCCGCCTCGAAGGCTGCCCGCCCGTCCTGCCCCACCAGGGCATTGAAACTCAGGGCCATCAAATCCGGGTTTTCCAGCAGCAATGGCCGGGTGAATTGCTCGAAGCGGACGGCGTCCATGGCCGGCGTCACCTCGATGAAACGGGCCAGGGAGATAAGGATGGTCTGGTTGGCCACGATGCGATCATGCAGCTGGCTTTCCAGGCTTTGCCCCTGGTCCTGCACATGGCGCAGCAACTCTTTTTCCTCCCAGCGGGACGACGCCAGGAAGCTCCCGGTCACCAGGGCCAGGGTGATGAGCATGGGCACCAGGATGTGCCGGCGGCGTTCCTTCCACAAGCTATCCCCCCGACTGAGCACGAGCAGGGTCAGGGGAGCGAAGATCAGTACGCCCAGGGCATCACCGACGTACCAGGTCCACCAGGTGTGGGGCAGCGCCGCCGCCGGAATGATGCCGGAAAGATAGAGGCCGACCACGCCAAAAGAGGCCGAGACGGCACAGGCGAGCACACCGCCAAGGAGCAGAAAGAGGAAGACATCCTTTTCATACTCCAACCTGTGCCAGCGCGCCCCAAGGCCGCGCCGCACCAGGGTGCTGGCAAGCCAGACCTGCAAGGTCGCCCCGACAGCCATACCCGTCGCCAGCAACAGGTTGCCGACGCCCAATCCGTACAAGGCGAACTCCATGCCCATGGAACCCAGGGCCACCGCAGCCAGCATGGGCCTGCCGTACCACAGCACCATGCTGAGCGCAAAACCCGATGCGGGGAACAAGGGGCTGGCATAGCTGGGGGGCAGCGCCAGAGCCAGGCCGGCGGCACCCAGCAGCGCGTAGATCAGGGCGACCGCCGGTAATTGCCACCCCTTGGAAATTGGCTTGGGCATGGGCCGTGTCAGCCGATGAGCGCCAACCCCCGGGCCAGGTCGGCCTGGATATCGGCCACGGACTCCAGGCCGACGGCGATACGCAGCAGACCTTCCGTGATGCCGGAGGCCTGACGGGCCTGGGCCGTGATACGGCCGTGGGTGGTGCTGGCCGGATGGGTAATGGTGGTCTTGGTGTCGCCCAGGTTGGCGGTGATGGACAGCATGCGGGTGGAATCCACCACGGTCCACGCCTGCTCCCGCCCACCCTTCACTTCGAAGGAGACGATGGCGCCACCGGTGGCCTGCTGACGCATGGCCAGTTCATGCTGGGGATGGGACGGCAAGCCCGGGTAATACACCCGCGCCACCTGGGGCTGGGCCTCCAGCCAGCGGGCCAGTTGCAGGGCCGCCTCACTCTGGGCGAACATGCGCAGGTTCAGGGTTTCCAGACCCTTCAGGATGACCCAGGCGTTGAAGGGCGAAATGGACGGCCCGGCGGTACGTACGAACTTCAGTACCTCCTCCACCAAGGCCTTGCTGCCCACCACGGCGCCGCCCAGTACCCGGCCCTGCCCGTCAAGGTACTTGGTGGCGGAATGGATCACCAGGTCGGCGCCCATTTCCAGGGGCCGCTGCAGGGCCGGCGAGCAGAAGCAGTTGTCCACCACCAGGAGCGCCCCGCCGGCATGGGCCACAGCCGCCACCCCGGCGATATCCACCACCTCGGTGAGCGGATTGGACGGCGTCTCGATGAACACCAGTTTGGTCTTTGGTCCCATGGCCGCCCGATAAGCATCCAGGTCCGTGGCCTTGACGAAGGTGGCCTGGATGCCGAAGCGCGACAAGATGTTGCCGAAAAGCTGCTGGGTGGCGCCGAACACCCCTTGGGACACCACCACATGGTCGCCCGCCGACATGAAAGCCATGCAGGTGGACAGGATGGCGGCCATGCCGGAGGAAGTGGCGATACAGGCCTCGGCCCCTTCCAGGGCCGCCAGGCGGGTCTGCATGGCTTTCACCGTCGGATTGGTGAAACGGGCATACACCATGCCCTCCTCCTCGCCGGAGAAACGCCGGGCTGCTTCCGCCGCATCCTTGAAAACGAAACTGGACGTCAGGTAGAGGGCTTCGCTGTGCTCGCCGAACTGGCTGCGCTCGATACCGGCCCTGACGGCCAGGGTTTCCAGGTCAAATTCTTGGGTCATGTGACGCTCCGATAGCGGTGAGCGGTGAGCGGTAAGCCGAAAGCGGCAATCGGCAAGCGGCGAAATCAGACCTTCACAAGCGCAGTAACACCGCCGCTCACGCCTGACTGCTTACCGCTAGCTGGATTTACGCCCCTTCTGACTCACGCTGGGAAATCAGGTTGAGGTCCAGTTGGGCGCCGTCGTTGTCTTCATTGGTCTTGGACGGCTTGCCGCGGGCGTTCTCCACGCTGGAGAGATATTCCACGGTGACGTCGCCGGTGATGTAGTGGCCGTCGAAGCAGGAGGTCTCGAAGCAGTTGATGGCCGGATTTACATCCCGCAGAGCCTGTTTCAGGGCGTCCAGATCCTGGTAGATCACCGCATCGGCACCGATCTCGGCACAGATTTCCTCGTCGGTACGGCCGGAGGCGATCAACTCATGCTTGGAGGGCATGTCGATACCGTACACATTGGCAAAGCGCACGGGGGGCGAGGCGGAGGCGAAATACACCTTGCGGGCGCCCGCATCCCGGGCCATTTGCACAATCTCCCGGCTGGTGGTGCCGCGCACGATGGAGTCATCCACCAGCAGCACGTTCTTGCCCTTGAATTCCTGGCCGATGGCGTTGAGCTTCTGGCGCACATTCTTCTTGCGCATGGACTGGCCCGGCATGATGAAGGTACGGCCAATGTAGCGGTTCTTGACGAAGCCTTCCCGATAGGACAGGTTCAGTTTTGCCGCCAGTTCCATGGCGGAAGGCCGGCTGGAATCCGGGATGGGAATGACCGTGTCGATCTGGATGTGGGGCATGGTATGGCGGATTTTATCCGCCAGATACTTGCCCATGTTGAGACGGGTCTCGTACACCGACATGCCGTCGATGATGGAATCGGGCCGGGCCAGATAGACGAACTCGAAAATGCAGGGGGCATGGATGGCGCGGGTGGCGCACTGCCGGCTGCTGAAGCGGCCATGTACGTCGATGAGCACGGCTTCCCCCGGCTCCACGTCCCGCAACATCTGAAAGCCCAGGGTGTCGATAGCCACGCTCTCGGAGGCCACCAGATAGTCGGTATGTTCCCCGACCACATGGCGCCCGATGACCAGGGGCCGGATGCCGAAGGGATCCCGGAAGGCCAGGAGGCCAAAGCCGGCGATCATGGCCACCACGGCGTAGGCGCCGCGCACCCGCCGATGCACCCCGGCCACCGCCTTGAAGACCGTGTCCGCATCCAGCTGGGCGCCGCCGGCCGCAGCCTGCAACTCGTGGGCCAGCACGTTGAGCAGCACTTCCGAGTCGGAATTGGTGTTCACGTGGCGCAGGTCCTGGCGGAACATTTCTTCCTTCAGGGACTGGGCGTTCGTCAGGTTGCCGTTGTGGGCCAGCATGATGCCAAAGGGCGAATTGACGTAGAAGGGCTGGGCTTCCGCCGCATTGTAGGCAGAGCCGGCCGTTGGGTAGCGGCAATGACCGATACCCCAGTTGCCGGCCAGGTTGCGCATGTTGCGCGTGCGGAACACGTCCCGCACCATGCCCGGCCCCTTGTGCATATGGAACACGTTGTGCTCTGCGGTGGCGATACCTGCCGCATCTTGCCCACGGTGCTGCAACACTTGCAGGCCGTCATACAGCAACTGATTGACAGGGGTGGTGGCTACAACGCCGAGAATGCCGCACATGAGACTTGCACCTATCTAAAATGAATCTTTTTTGCCATGATCTGCGGCAACTGGGGCTTCAGCACCAGCACCGCCGTTTCCAGCGGAGGCGCAAGGCTCGCCTCGCGCCACCATGCCTGTTGCGGCAGGGCCGTCAGGCCCCCCAGGGCCACCAGGCAGACCAGCACCACGGCCGCTCGCACCAAGCCGAACACACCACCCAGCAACCGGTCCACCGGCCCCAGGCCCACGGCCTGCAATAACTGCTTCGCCAACAAGCGCACCAGGGCGAAGAGCAACAATACGACAATGAACACCAGTACGAATCCGGCTACCTGAGCCAGGGTTTTGTCCTTGATGGCCCCCGTCAGCAAGGCCGCCGCGTTGCCTGAAAACTGTGATGCCGCAAAGAATGCCGCCACCCAGGCCGCCAGGGCCAGCACCTCGCTGACCACGCCACGCCATAAACCGATAAGCAGGGATAGGCCGGCAATGGCCATTACGGCCCAATCGAAGGTCGTCACGTTCAAGCCCGCCCGCACAGTGAAATCACGGCTTCACCACCACCACGCTATCCAGGCCGATGCGCTTCAGCCTGGCCTGGGCCTTGGCCGCCGCTTCTCTGCTGGTGAAAGGCCCGGCCTTGACCCGGCTTTTCGTACCCACCGGCTCCACCGAAGTCCCGTAGCCTTCGCCCTTGATCTTTTCCCGCAGCCTTTTTACATTGGCCGCATCGCTGAATACGCCGATTTGCACCAGATACTTGGTCCCAGTCCCCTCGGCCTTGGCAGACGGCTCGGCGCCATTGAGGATGGCCTCGGCTCGGGAAGTTTCCGCAGCCACCTCGGCTTTGGCGGATTTTTCTGCCAACTTGGTCTTTTCCGCCGGATTTTCCACAGGTTTTGGCGGCTTTTCCACTTTTTCGACCGCTTTGCCCACCGGCTTATCCACAGTTTTATCCACAACCGGAGGCACGGCGGTGGCGACCGGGCTTGGCGCCGGGGCTGTCGGCGCCACGACAGTTTCCGGCGAAGCTACTGCAGCGGACTTGGCCGGCAGCAGACGAGCGCCCGGGGCATCGGGATTCGGGATGCGAATCTGCACGTCCTGGTTCAGCGGTTTGGGTTCCTGGTCCATGACCAGAGGAAGCACCACGGCAGCGAGCAAGGCCAGGGCGCCTGCGCCCACCAGGCGGCGGCGTGCGCGCTTCTTCAGTTCGAGTTGAGGTTCCTTGTCCGCCACGCGCATCTTTTCGTCGTATCTACTTACTGCCGCGGAGCGCCTGCATCACGCCCACCACCGTCAGGAAAGAGCCAAAGGCGACGATTCTATCATCTTCCCCCACCCTCTCCCGGGCGAAGGCGTAGGCTTCCTCGGGCGACGCGAAGCGCGGCACGTCGCCGCTAACGCCGGCCCGGGCCAATACAGCCGCCAGATCATCGGCGCTGGCAGCTCGCGGCCCTACCAGGGAACAGGGCAGCCAGTGATCCACGCGCCCCAGCATGTGCTGCACGACGCCTTCAATATCCTTGTCGGCCAGCATGCCGAACACCGCCCAGGTTTCCGGGAAATAGCCCATGTTGGACAGGTTGTCGGAGAGCACCGCCGCAGCCTGGGGATTGTGAGCCACGTCCAGCACGACCGCCGGACGGCCCGGCAGCACCTGAAACCGCGCCGGCAATTCCACGGTGATGAGGCCCTGGCGTATGGCACCCATGGAAACGGGCAGGCGCGCATTCAGGCATTCCAGGGCCATCAGCACGGCGGCTGCGTTCAGCAACTGGTTGGCGCCCCGCAGACCCGGATAGGCCAAGGGCGCCCGCTTGCCCTTGGTGCTCCAGAACTGCCACTGGGAGCGGTCGCCACCGATAATGCCGAAATCCCGCCCGTGCAGCTTGAGTTCCACACCGAGGGCAAGGCCGTGTTCCAGCACACTCTTCGGCGGCAAGGGGTCGCCCACGATGGCAGGCTTACCCGGGCGGAAGATGCCCGCCTTCTCCAGGCCGATGGCCTCCCGGTTATCCCCCAGATAATCCATGTGGTCCAGGTCGATGCTGGTGAGGATGGCGCAGTCCGCGTCGAACGCGTTCACCGCGTCCAGGCGGCCACCCAAACCCACTTCCAACACGATCACGTCAGGCCTAGCTTCCTCGAAAGCCAACCAGGCCGCCAGAGTGCCGAATTCAAAATACGTGAGTTTGATGTCGCCCCGGGCCGCCTCGACCCGGGCGAAGGCACGCATCAGGGCCGCGTCCGCAGCTTCGACGCCATTGATGCGCACCCGTTCGTTGTAGCGCAGCAGATGGGGCGAGGTGTAGACACCCACCTGGTAGCCCGCGCTCACCAGAATGCGCTCGAGCATGGCGCACACGGAGCCCTTACCATTGGTGCCGGCAACGGTGATGACGGGGCAGGTCTGCTGGATACCGAGGGCAAGCTTGACCGCCTGCACCCGTTCCAGCCCCAGTTCGATGCCGGCCTCGCCGCGGGGGTGGAGACTTTCGAGGTGGGCGAGCCAATCAGGAAGTGAGCGGTAAGCGGTGGGCGGTGAGCGATAAAGAGACATGTGGGAAGAAAGTGGAACTACCAACGTCGAAAAACCAGGCTTACTGCGATCTCGTCATGAGTCCGCAGCAAGGCATCTGAACAGCGCTGACCGCTCACGCCTTACCGCTTACCGCTTACCGCCCTCAGGCTGCCGCAGGTAGGCGTTGCAGCAGGGTCAGCAGAGTTGCCAGCTGGTCGCGCATTTCGCGGCGATCCACGATCATGTCGATGGCGCCCTTTTCCAGCAGGAATTCGGCGCGCTGAAAACCTTCCGGCAGTTTCTCGCGCACCGTTTGCTCAATGACCCGGGGGCCGGCGAAGCCGATGAGGGCGCCCGGCTCGCCGATGACCACGTCCCCCAGGAAGGCGAAGCTGGCGGAAACGCCGCCCATGGTGGGGTCGGTGAGAATGGTGATGAAGGGCAGTTTCTTCGCCGACAAGAGCGTCAAGGCCGCCGTGGTCTTGGCCATCTGCATGAGGGAAAAGAGACCTTCCTGCATGCGCGCGCCGCCGGTGGCGGGAATGCAGATGAAGGGCAAGCCCTGCTCCACGGCGCAACGCACGCCGCGCACGAAGCGCTCGCCCACGACGGAACCCATGGAGCCGCCGAGGAAGTCGAATTCAAAAGCCGCCACCACCACGCCGACGGTCTTGATGGCGCCCTGGATAACCACCAGGGCATCCGCCTCGCCGGTGTCGTCATAGGCGGCATTCAGGCGGTCGGCATAGCGCTTGCTATCCTTGAACTTCAGCGGGTCCACCGGCAGCACTTCGGCGCCGATTTCAAAGCGGCCTTCCGTATCCAGCATCAGGTCGAGCCGGGTGCGGGCGCCAATCCGGTGGTGATGGCTGCACTTGGGGCAGACGCTCTGGTTGTTCAGCAGGTCGGAGGAGTAAAGCACCGACTCGCAGGCCGGGCACTTGCACCACAGGCCTTCCGGAATAGATTTCTTGACGCCCTCGGCGCGCTTGATCTTCGGGGGCAGGAGTTTCTGCAACCAACTGCTCATGATGCATCTCCATCCAGGGCCTGGCGGATGCCGCGCAGGAAGGTTTCCACCCGGGCAACCGCTTCATCCCGGGGGGATTGTTCGATTTCCTCGATGATGCGGCTGCCGATGACCACGGCGTCCGCCACCGCTGCGATGCGCCGGGCACTCTCCGCATCCCGAATGCCAAAGCCGACGCCCACGGGCATGCCGACTTTTTCGCGGATCAGCGGGATGCGCCGGGCGATTTCCTCGAAATCCAGGAGGCCGGAACCGGTCACGCCCTTCATGGAGACGTAGTAGATGTAGCCGCTGCCGGCTTCCGCCACCTGGCCGAAACGCGCATCGCTGGAGGTGGGGGCCAGCAGGAAGATGGGATCGATAGCCACGGACTTGAGGCGCGCCGCGAAGGCCACGCATTCCTCCGGCGGATAATCCACCACCAACACCCCATCCACCCCTGCGGCGGCCGCCGCCTTGGCGAAGGGCTCCACGCCCATGGCCTCGATGGGATTGGCGTAGCCCATGAGCACCACCGGTGTATCCGGGTCGGTCTTCCTGAATTCGTGCACCAGAGCGATGACCGTCTTCAGGCCCATGCCATAGGCCAGGGCCCGCTCGGAAGCGCGCTGTATGGTGGGGCCGTCCGCCATGGGGTCGGAAAACGGCACCCCCAGCTCAATGACGTCCGCACCAGCCCGGGCCAGGGCATGCATCAGCGGCAGGGTCAGGCCCGGGTCCGGGTCGCCGGCGGTAATGAAAGGGATCAGGGCCTTGCGGCCTTCGGCCTTGAGGCGGGTAAACGTGGTCTGGATTCGGGACATGTGTTTACTCAGAAGACGATGCCGGATTTTTCGGCCACGGTATGCATATCCTTGTCGCCGCGACCGGAGAGGTTCACCAGCAGGACCTTGTCCTTGGGCAAGGTCGGCGCCAAGCGGGCGGCATAGGCGAGGGCATGGGATGACTCCAGGGCCGGAATGATGCCCTCCACATGACACAGGGTATGAAAAGCCTTGAGTGCCTCGTCGTCGGTGACGGTAACATACTCGGCGCGGCCGGAGTCGTGCAGCCAGGCGTGTTCAGGGCCGACGCCCGGATAATCCAGGCCGGCGGAGACGGAATGGGTCTCGATGATCTGGCCGTTGTCGTCCTGCAGCAGGTAGGTACGATTGCCGTGCAACACGCCGGGGCGGCCGGCGGTGATGGACGCCGAATGCTTGCCGGAGTCCATGCCATGACCCGCCGCCTCCACGCCCACCAGCTTCACGCCGGGCACGTCGAGGTAGGGGTGAAAAATCCCCATGGCGTTGGAGCCGCCGCCGACGCAGGCGATGACCATGTCCGGCTGGCGGCCGGCCTGCTCCGGCATCTGCACCTTGCACTCATCGCCGATAACGCACTGGAAGTCCCGCACCATCATGGGATAGGGATGGGGACCGGCCACGGTACCGATGATGTAGAAGGTGTTGCCGATATTGGTGACCCAGTCGCGCATGGCTTCGTTCAGGGCGTCCTTGAGTGTCTTGGAGCCGGAATCCACCGGCACCACCGTGGCGCCAAGAAGCTTCATGCGATAGACGTTGGCGGCCTGGCGCTTCACGTCTTCCGACCCCATGTACACCACGCATTCCATGCCATAGCGGGCCGCCACGGTGGCGGTAGCCACGCCATGCTGGCCGGCGCCGGTTTCGGCGATGACCCGGGGCTTGCCCATGCGCCGGGCCAGCAGCGCCTGGCCGATGCAGTTGTTGATCTTGTGGGCACCCGTATGGTTCAGGTCTTCGCGCTTCAGGTAGATCTGCGCCCCGCCCAGTTCATTCGACCAGCGTTTCGCATGGTAAATGGGGCTGGGACGGCCCACGTAATGCTTCAGTTCATGTTCGATTTCGGCGCGAAAGGCCGGGTCGGCCTGGGCCGCCTCGTAGGCGCCACGCAGTTCGTCCAGGGCGGCAATCAGCGTCTCTGCCACGAAGACGCCGCCATAGGGACCGAAGTGGCCCCGGGCGTCCGGCAGGTTGTAGACTTCGGTTTCGGGCTTGCCCATCAGTTTGTTTCCCCAGCTCTGACGCCGGCCATGAAGGCGGCGATCTTGTGTTCGTCCTTGATACCCTTGGCAGCTTCGACGCCGCTGCTGCAATCCACTGCCCAGGGTTTGAATCGGCGCACCGCCTCCGCCACGTTGTCGCCTTCCAGTCCGCCGGACAGGATCAGCGGCAAGGGCAAGGCAGCCGGTATCAGCGTCCAGTCGAAGGTCTTGCCGCCCCCACCATAGCCTTCCACGAAGGCGTCCAGCAGCAAACCCCGGGCCGACGGATAAGCAGCCGCGTATTCTACCAAATCAAGCCCGGGCCGAACCCGGGCAGCCTTGATATAAGGCAGTCGAGAAGCCAGGCAATCGGCCTCGGTCTCGTCGCCGTGGAATTGTAGAAGCTGTAGCGGCACCGCGTCGCAAATGGCCCGGATGGTCCCAGGATTCTCATTCACGAAGAGCCCCACCAGGGTGACGAAGGGGGGAAGGACGGCGGCCAGGGCTTCTGCCCGCGCGATGGAGACGCTGCGGGGGCTGGGTGCGTAGAACACCAGTCCGAGGGCATCAGCCCCCAGGCGGACAGCAGCAAGGGCATCTTCCTCCCGGGTGATGCCGCAAATCTTTATGCGGGTACGGTGCAAAATCAGGCAGTTGGAAATAGGGAAGGCAGGATGATACGGCCTTCCGAGGGTAGCCGCCACTTTTCCTCGTATTCCACGCCCATGAAATACAGCCCGCCGGGGGCAAACGTCGGCGCCGCCAGGCTGCGTTTCTTCTGTTCCAGCAGCTCCGCCATCCATTCCGGTGGACGCAAGCCCTTGCCCACATAAATGAGGGACCCTACCAAGTTGCGCACCATGTGGTGCAGAAAGGCGTCCGCCTGAAAATCGAAGCTCACCAATTCACCCTGGCGCCTCATCTCGGCCTTTTTCAGGGTCTTGACGGGGGTCTTGGCCTGACATTCGGCGGCGCGGAAGGCGGAAAAATCGTGGGTCCCCAAGAGCAGATCGGCGCCAGCCTGCATGGCGGCCTCGTCCAGGGGCTGATGAAACCAGCCGACCCGACTGGCCATCAAGGCCGGCCGTACCGGATGATTGAGCAGCACGTAACGGTAAGAACGGGAACGGGCGGAGTAACGGGCGTGAAATTCATCCCCCACCTCCCGTGCCCAGCTTACCGCCACCGAATGGGGCAAAAAGGTGTTCACGCCGCGCACCCAGGCCGTCAGCGGCCGCACAACCGTCGGATCGATATGCACCACCTGGCCGATGCCATGCACCCCGGCGTCAGTGCGTCCGGCGCAAGACGCCGCCGTTTTCACGCCGGCAATCTTCGCCAGCGCCTTTTCCAGCACATCCTGCACGGTGTTGCCGCTGGGCTGGGACTGCCAACCGGAAAAGCTTGATCCGTCGTATTCGATACCGAGAGCGATGCGCATGGTCAGCAAACCTGAATAAAACCATTTGAACCGCAGAGGCGCAGAGGCGCAGAGGAAACGACTTTGGCCAGTCGCAACGCACCCCATAGGGATGAGTACGGCCAACCCTCATACACACTTGGTCTTCTCTGCGCCTCTGCACCTCTGCGGCAAATACAAGTCTTCATAAGATCCACAAGATCACTAATATTCCGAGCAGACCGAGAACGGCAATATCCGCCCGCCCGAGGGGCGCGGCATGCAGGGTCAGGGTTTGGGAGGCTGCGTCGTCATCCGGACATTCCAGCCAGTCCAGCCACTCGCGCCAAGGGCGACGACGGCCCCGGCCTTTCTGTTCCTCCGCGTACTGGAGCACCAGCATGAGGCGCAGGGCCACCCGCTCTCGCGGCAAGGCGGAAAAGGGCTTGAGCAGGCCATACACACCGGCCACCAGCGCCTCAGCCGGCGTGAACTCGAGTAACAGCGCCAGGAGGGCCAGCACCAGCACCAGCCTGCCGCCATGCAGAACCGCCATGGACAGGCCCTCCGCGCTTGGGCTCAGAACCCCAAGCCAGGGCAGCAAGGCCTCCCCCGGCGTGCCGCAGACGAAGAGCAGGCCAATGGTGAGCAACAAAAAGCGGGCACGACGCGCCAGGCGATGTAAATGCTCCCGGGCCAGCGCCAAACCTGCCGCCACGGCCAAACCGACACCCACCAGCAAGCCCCAGCCTGTCAGCGCCTGCCCCATGGCCACGACACATCCCCAGGCCAGCAGGCGCACGGCCGGGTGTACGTGGTCAAGTAAGCCAGGCTGTATCATGTCGGAAAGAAATCGCCCCCGCAGGGCGGGGGCGATACGAGGGAAGCATTGCAAATATCAGCCGATACGCGCCAGGGCATCCTGGGCTCGGTTCTTCTGCTCGGAACTGCCTTCGTTCACTACTTCCTGCAGCAATTCCCGCGCACCTTCACGATCCCCCATTTCCTCGTAGGCCTGGGCCAGCTCCAGCTTGGTGGCTGTCTCCTCCAGCACCGCCGGGTCGATCTCCGGCTCGACAGCCGCAGCGGGCATAGCGGCAGGAGGCAAGGCGGCCGACTCCGGGAACTCGTCGAAGGCTTCATCAGCCACCGGCCCAATCGAGGTCGCCTCCAGGGAGCCCAGATCGAGCATGTCCGAGTCCAGGCCGGTATCATCCTCGTCCTGCAAATCAAAAGAAATATCGGACAGGTCGATGACCGGCGCCAGGGAGGTGGCCACCTGCTGTGCCGGCTCCTCGTCACCCAGCTCAAAGTCCAGGAGATTGCCACCCACCTCGGTGCGCTCCAGATCCATCATTCCCAAAGCCGGATTTTCTGTATTCGACTTGCCAGGCGTTGCGGCGGCAGCGCTCAAATCCAGATCGAGCAATTCCTCATGAGCCTCCGGCACGGACGCCTCCGTAAACGCGCCAATGGAGGTCAAGTCGAGATCCAGGCCCGCGCCTTCGGCTTCCTCGTTGAAACCCAGGATATCCGTCTGATCGAGCGCCGTGCTGGACTCCTCATCCTCCGGCAGTTTCAGGTCGCCGAGATGCTCGTCCAGGTCGATGCGGAACTCGGAGGCTCCCAAGGAGTCCATGGAGAATCCGGCCCGTGGGCCACCCAGCACCACGGTGGAGTCGAAGGACGCGTCGTGCCCCTGATCGGCGTCCTCGTCAGAGAACTCCAGTCCCAGATCGAAATCCAGATCGGCCACCGGATCCAGCTGCGGTGCGGCTGGCGTCATGAGCGGGCTGACGGTGGCGGGACCGGCCATCGCCTGCACCGCTGCACCTCCCGCTACGGCCGCTGCGATCTGTTCCAGTTCGCCGGGCATCGTCCAGGTGGAGCGCAGGGAATCCTGCCCCGGGGCGACGGAAGGCTCTCCGGTATCCATGACCGGCGATTCAAACGGCACGGCGGCCGGCCTGGCGACCGGCTCCTCTTTTGCCGTCCGGGCATAGAGGGGATTGTGCGGGTCCAGCTTGCGCCCCAGGGTAGACGCCTTTTCCCACTCGGAACCCGCGCCACCCGTATGGGCATACAACTCGCCCGCCACGGTTTCGAACTGCAGCATATTGCGGCGCTGGGCGTAGATTTCCAGCAGCTTGAGCCGGATGGCATGGCGCTCCGGTTCGCTCTTGAGGGCATCCAGCAGGATTTCCTCGGCCTGGGCATCCCGTCCATAGGCCATATACACATCGGCCTCCGCTACCGGATCCACGCCTTCATCGGTATCGATGGCCGACAGTCCGGACTGACTGAAATCCGTCTGGATAGCGCTGGCGCTAGTGTCCACACTGCGACCACCCGCATTGCCAAAAATCGAAGGTGCGCCGCTGGCGCCCGTCACCGTCAGCGGCCCCATGGAATGCTCGGCCGGCATGGCCTGCTCTTCCTTGCGGCGTTTCCAGCCCTTGTAACCGAAATAGCCCAGGACGAGGGCCAGGATGCCGCCGCCGCCCGCCAGGGTGGTCGAGTCGGACACCAGGGTCTCGATGAAGCTAGGGGGTTCCGGCTGCGGCACTGGCGGCAACACAGGCTTTTTCACAGCAGGCTTGGGCGGCTGGGCTGGCGGCACTGCGGGTGCAGGCTGGGCTACCGGGGCGGGAATTGCCGCCGGCGGCATCGCTGGAGCCGCAGGCGTTACGGACGGAGGCACTGGCGCGGGTTTGGCTGCGGCCACCACGGGCGCGACCGGCACGGCGGACTTACTGCCGGCCTGCTTCTGCAGATCCGCCAGCGCCTGGTTCTTCATTTCCACCAGTTGCTGCAGTTCCTTGACGTTCTTTTCGACTTCGGCGAGGCGGGAGTTCGCTTCCTTCAGCGCCTTTTCCCGGGCCACCAGTTGTTCATCTGTAGCAGCCGCCCCTGGCTTGCCGCCAGCGGCACCGGCCCCAGCCCCAGCTTGCGGCGTATCGGCACGGGAGACCTTCAGGCGGTCCCCCTTGTCAGCAGGTGCCGGAAGCTTATCCTCGACCCGGGCGCTCAACTTGCCGGAAGCGCCTTGTTTAGCCGCTTCTTCCTTCGGCGCAGGAGCGGCCCCCACCTGGGCGGCCAGCTTGCGCCGATAGGCATTGAAATCGGTGGACTGTGCCACTATCTGCTTGTGGGCCTCTTCCGGACTCACCGCCTTGGCACTATCCGCGTCGGGCAACTGGAGTATGCGGCCAGCCCGCAGGCGATTGATGTTGCCGTTGTCGAAGGCGTCGGGATTGCCCCGCACCAAGGCCAACAACATCTGGTCGAGGGACACGCCCTCTGGCCGGTTTTCATAGGCGATCTTCGCCAGGGTTTCACCCGGACGAACTTTGTGGCTAGCCCCGACCCCATTCGCCACGGGCTTTTCCATGGTTTTCAGCGTCATGGCTGCCGAATTGTGCTTCGGTTTGCCCGCAGCAGCGCGCTGCTCGGCGTCTTCCGCCGGCTTGGCCGTTGCTTCCGCGGCTTTTACCGCCGGCCTGCGTTCAGCGATGGAGGGCGGCGAAACCACGCCCCGCGGCACGATGGGCGCGACCGGTGTGCGGGCAGACACGTCATCGGGCGGATCCAGCAGGAAAGTGAATTCCCGCACCAGCCGGCCCGCCGACCAGTTGATTTCCAGGAGGAGATCAACGAAGGGATCAGAAACAGAATAATCGGTGGAAAGATTCAGCGTGGAGCGCCCGCCCTCGCCATTCACTACGGCCACCTTCATGCCGCGCAAGGCGGAGCTGATATCTATGCCCGCAGCGCGAAAGGCTGCCGGCGGCGCCAACTTGGCCGACAGGGTCGCGAGCTCTTCCTTGCTGGCATTTAGTTCCACTTCCGCGCGAAGAGGCTCACCGAGCCCGCTAAGGACGGTCAATTTGCCCAGGCCGGCACCGAAAGATGCGGCCGGTAGCGACAACGCCAGCGCCGCGGCAATCGCCGAGACCCTGAATCCTGATCTGGTTTGTCCCTTGCCCACGATTGATCCTTAGCAGTGCGGAATTACAGGTTTAACACAATAACATCATGCAATTACAGGCGCAAGCTAAGAGCTTGCCTGAAAACGCCGCAATCGCCCCGGTCTGCGGCCCCGTTTTAACAAGATTTAACGCTTACCTGAAACAGCACAAAGGCGCTTCAACGCGCCTTTGTGCTGGGGTTCATCAATCGATGAGGATGCGCAGCATGCGGCGCAGCGGTTCGGCCGCACCCCACAGCAACTGGTCGCCCACGGTGAAGGCGCCCAGATATTCCGGCCCCATGGCCAGCTTGTGCAGACGGCCCACGGGCACCGTCAGGGTGCCGGTAACGGCGGCGGGGGTCAGCTCCCGCTCGCTGATTTCCCGCACGTTCGGCACCACCTTGGCCCACGGATTGGCCTTGGCGAGCATGTCTTCGATCTCGTCCAGGGGCACATCCTTCTTCAGCTTGATGGTCAGGGCCTGGGAATGGCAGCGCATGGCACCGATGCGCACACACAGGCCGTCGATGGGGATGCTGCCCGGGCTCTTGAAGGCCGGACGACCCAGGATCTTGTTGCACTCGGCGCCGCCCTTCCACTCTTCCTTGCTCTGACCACCATCAACCGGCACGTCGATCCAGGGGATCAGGCTGCCGGCCAAGGCCGTATTGCGGAAATTCTTCTTCGGCAACGCGTCGGAGCGAATAGTTTCGGCCACCTTGCGGTCGATTTCCAGGATGGCGGAGGATGGGTCCGCCAGCAGATCCTTGACGGAATCATGGATGGCACCCATCTGGGCGATGAGTTCCCGCATGTTCTGGGCGCCAGCGCCGGAAGCCGCCTGGTAGGTCATGGAACTGACCCACTCGATCAAGTCGTTCTGGAACAGGCCGCCCAGACCCATGAGCATGAGGGACACGGTGCAGTTTCCGCCGATCCAGTTCTTGCCGCCCTTGCCCAGCGCGTCCTCGATGACGTGCATGTTTACCGGATCCAGGATGATCACGGCATCGTCCGCCATACGCAAGGCGGAGGCCGCGTCGATCCAGTGGCCGTTCCAACCGGTAGCACGCAGTTTCGGGAAGACTTCCTTGGTGTAGTCGCCGCCCTGGCAGGTCAGGATGATGTCCATGCCCTTCAACGCGTCGATATCCGTGGCGGAGAGCAGCGGGGACGACGCTTCCTTGCCACCGAAAATGGGCGCCTTGCCGCCCGCGGCGGAGGTGGAGAAATACCCCGGCTCGATATGGGCGAAGTCGCCCTCTTCCACCATGCGCTGCATCAGCACGGAGCCCACCATGCCACGCCAACCGACCAGACCAACTTTTTTCATATCAATTCCTCGAAATTAGTGAAACGTGAAACGTGAAACGTGAAATGTGGGGATCAGCGCGCCAAAGGCGCGCACGTTTCACATTTCACTTTTCACCTTTCACAGATTTTCAAGCACCGCGTCGCCCATTGCCTGCGTGCCCACCTTGTTCGTGCCCGGCTCGTAAATATCGCCGGTCCGGAAACCTTGCGCCAGAACTTTCTTCACGGCCACCTCGATACGCTGGGCCGCCGTCTCCTGGTTGAAGGTGTAGCGCAGCATCATGGCGACGGAGAGGATGGTGGCCAAGGGGTTGGCCAGGCCCTTGCCGGCGATGTCTGGCGCGGAGCCATGGCTAGGCTCGTACATACCCTTGTTGTTCTCGTCGAGCGACGCGGAGGGCAGCATGCCGATGGAGCCGGTGAGCATGGAGGCCTCATCCGACAGGATGTCGCCGAACATATTGCCCGTGACCATGACGTCGAACTGCTTGGGATTCCGGACCAACTGCATGGCAGCGTTGTCCACCAGCATGTGGGACAGCTCCACATCCGGGAATTCCGGTGCCGTTTCGATGGCCACGTCGCGCCACAGCTGGGTGGTTTCCAGCACGTTCATCTTGTCCACCGAGCAGAGCTTTTTGTTGCGCTTCTGCGCTGCGGCGAAGGCCACCCGCAGGATGCGGCGGATTTCGGACTCGGTGTAGTGCATGGTGTTGAAGCCGAAACGCTCGCCGTTACGCACTTCGATGCCCCGGGGCTGGCCGAAGTAGATGTCACCAGTTAGTTCCCGCACGATAAGAATGTCCAGCCCCGCCACCACTTCCGGCTTCAGGGTGGAAGCGTTGGCCAGTTCCGGATAAAGAATGGCCGGACGCAGGTTGGCGAACAGGGAGAGTTCCTTGCGAATACCCAGCAGGCCCCGCTCCGGCCGCAGTTCCCGGGCCAGCACGTCCCACTTGGGACCGCCCACGGCCCCCAGCAATACGGCTTCCGATTCCTTGGCAAGCGCCAGCGTGGCTTCCGGCAGGGGCGTACCGGCGGCATCCACCGCAGCACCGCCCACCAGGGCGGTTTCCATTTCGAATTTCAGGCCATCGCCCCGCAGGGCTTCCAGCACGCGCACGGCCTCGGCCATGATTTCCGGACCAATACCGTCGCCGGGGAGAATACAGATCTTCATTTGAACCTCGTGAGGGGTGAGGGGTGAGGAATAAGGGGTAAAGGCGTGAGATTTTGACTCCTCCCCCCTTACTCCTCACCCCTCACCTGTTTAACTGAACAGCCAGGGCTGGTCGATGCGGCGTTTGGCTTCGAATTCGGCGATTCTGTCCTTGTGACGCAAGGTCAGGCCGATGTCGTCGAAACCATTCAGCAGACAATACTTGCGGAAGGTATCCACGTCGAAGGGAATGGCCTTACCATCGGGCCGGGTCACCATCTGGTTTTCCAGGTCCACCCGCAGCCGGTAACCCGGAGTGGACTGGGCCTGTTCGAACAAGGCATCCACTTCCACCACCGGCAGGCGGATGGGCAAAAGTCCGTTCTTGAAGCAGTTGTTGAAGAAGATGTCGGCGAAGGTCGTGCCGATAATGGCACAGAAGCCGAAATCCTCCAGAGCCCAGGGGGCGTGCTCCCGGCTGGAACCACAGCCGAAATTATCCCGGGTCAGCAGGATGGACGCGCCCTGGTAGCGGGCCTGGTTTAGCACAAAATCCGGGTTCTTCGGCCGGTGGGTGTTGTCCTGGCCCGGCTGGCCCACGTCCAGGTAGCGCCATTCGTCGAAAGCATTGACGCCGAAGCCGCTCCGCTTGATGGACTTGAGGAATTGCTTGGGGATGATGGCATCCGTGTCCACATTTGCCCGGTCAAGGGGTGCCACCAAGCCGTCCAGCTGGGTAAATTTACGCATCTTATTTCGCCACCTTCTCGATGGCTTCGCCGCCCTTCTTGATGTCCTTGCCGACACCGGCGACCGTATTGCAGCCTGCGGACAGGAAGAGCGCGAACAGCGTCGTAAGCAATGCGATTTTTTTCATGATGTTTTTCCTCAGATCAGTTTGCGCACATCGGCGAAGTGGCCGGCGATGGCGGCGGCGGCGGCCATTTCCGGACTCACCAGGTGGGTACGTCCGGCAGCGCCCTGGCGCCCT
Organism: Rhodocyclales bacterium; assembly: GCA_043743785.1. Taxonomy (GTDB): domain Bacteria; phylum Pseudomonadota; class Gammaproteobacteria; order Burkholderiales; family Rhodocyclaceae; genus JAQTNA01. Next base: position 76,437 of record JAYTVW010000106.1, read on the forward strand.
TCGAAGTTGCGGTTGGAAGTGGAGGCGCAACGCTCCCCCGGCTCCAACCGGTCGGCATTCATGGCCAGGCACATGGAACAGCCCGGTTCCCGCCACTCGAAGCCGGCGGCGACGAATATCTTGTCCAGGCCTTCGGCTTCCGCCTGGCGCTTAACCAGACCGGAGCCCGGCACCACCAGGGCGCGCTTGACGCTGTCGGCCTTGTGGCGGCCCCGGGCGACGGCGGCAGCAGCCCGCAAGTCCTCGATGCGGGAATTGGTACAGGAACCGATGAACACCACGTCCACCTTGATCTGGTCCATGGGCGTGCGGGGCGTCAGACCCATGTATTGCAGTGCCCGCTCCACGCCTTCCCGCTTGACCAGATCGGTAAAGTCTTCCGGCGCCGGCACACAGCCGCCGATGGTGGTGACCATTTCCGGCGACGTGCCCCAAGTCACTTGCGGCTCGATGCGGGAAGCGTCCAGTTCGACGATGGCGTCGAACATCGCGCCCTCGTCGCTCTTCAGACTGCGCCAGACTGCCACGGCCCGCTCCCACACTTCGCCCCGGGGCGAGAAGGGGCGGCCCTTGAGGTAGTTGATGGTGTTGTCGTCCACCGCCACCAGGCCGGCGCGGGCGCCCGCCTCGATGGCCATATTGCAGAGCGTCATGCGGCCTTCCATGGAGAGGGCGCGAATGGCGCTTCCACCGAACTCGATGGCGTAGCCCGTACCGCCGGCCGTGCCGATCTTGCCGATCACCGCCAGGGCGATGTCCTTGGCGGTAACGCCCTTGCCCAGCCGGCCGTCAACCCGCACCAACAAGGCCTTGGATTTCTTCTGCAGCAGGCACTGGGTCGCCAGCACGTGCTCCACTTCGGAGGTGCCGATGCCGTGAGCCAGGCAGGCGAAGGCGCCGTGGGTGGAGGTATGGGAATCGCCACACACCACGGTCATGCCCGGCAGGGTCGCGCCCTGCTCCGGTCCGATGACATGCACGATGCCCTGGCGCTCGTCCTTGAAGGGAAAATAGGCCAGTGCGCCGACTTCCCGGATGTTGGCATCCAGGGTCTCCACCTGCAGGCGGGAAATGGGATCCGTGATACCCAGTTCCCAATGGTCCGTGGGCGTGTTGTGGTCTGCGGTGGACACGATGGAACTCGTGCGCCAGACCTTGCGGCCCGCCAGTTTCAGGCCCTCGAAGGCCTGGGGGCTGGTCACTTCGTGCACCAGGTGACGGTCAATGTAGAGCAGCGCCGTGCCATCCTCTTCCGTGAGGACAACATGGCTCTCCCAGAGCTTGTCGTAAAGCGTTTGCGGCATGGGATGGATCCGGTACGAATTTCGAGAACTCGAGATTATTACATAAGGCAGTGGAGAGTCGAGAGCCGAGCGTCGAGAGTCGACCGTGAATTTTGCGCGTATGGGGAGCGAAAGCAGGGGCAGTCAGGACCACGCCCGGCCCAGGTTTTCTCCCGAACGCAGCCATCTCGAGGGGCGGAATTCGGAAAGTGACAACCGGAAAGACCGGACCCGGCGTCCGGCAAGCGCGCTTTGCTGCAAATTTCGATGCCTACAGTGGCAGTGCTTAGCGTGAAAGTCGGCAAAGCCGACTCACGACGGGCATAGTGCTGACTTTCATGAATTGGCGTGGCCTTCGCCATACCCGTTTGGGCCGCATAAGTGCCCAAACCTGCCATCCCCCCTTGAAAGTTGGCTGCCCGAAACCGGCCATTGGTGAAATGCCGCAAGCAACCCTAAGCTGCCATAAGAGCTTCATACATTGTTATGGCAGCTTCCGGGGGTAGACCGGCCGTTTGAGGGCCGGGATATCTTTTCCAAAGGCCGCTTTTCACACCTCAGACCGCGACAGCCACTTCAGCAGAATTGAATAGAGCTGGTCCGGGTCCATTGGTTTGGGCACAAAGTCATTCATGCCGGACTCGAAGCAGGCTCTGCGGTCTTCATCGAATGCATTCGCGGTCATCGAAAGGATGGGCGTGTTGGCTCGGCCCGGCATGGCACGAATGACTCGGGTGGCTTCCAGGCCGTCCATCCCCGGCATCTGCACATCCATCAGAATCAGGGCGTAATCGTTTTGCTCAGCCAGCCTTACCGCCTCCCTGCCGTTGAAGGCGACTGCGGCTGTTATCCCCACGTCACGCAACCATTCCAGCGCTACCTCCTGGTTTACGGCGTCATCCTCTACTAGCAGGATGGCGGCACCAGCATGGTCTCGCAACAAAATGTCTTCCGCGTTTTCTGTCGGCTTCTGCTCGATATTCAGAGCACCACATTTCCCTTTACCCAGACGCGCCGTCATCCAAAAGGTGCTGCCTTGCCCTGGCGCACTTTCCACCCCAACCTCGCCGCCCATGAGTTCGGCAATACGCCGCGTGATGGCCAGGCCCAGACCCGTGCCGCCAAATTTTCGCGTCGTGGAACTGTCCGCCTGCTGGAAGGGCGCGAAGAGGCCCACGCGCTGCGGCTCCGTCATGCCGATACCGGTATCGCTGACCTCGAAGCGCAGCAGGTAGCCCAGGTCTGTCTGCGCCAGCATGCGTGCCTTGAGAGTAATGTCGCCTTTTTCCGTAAACTTGGTGGCATTGCCAAGGTAGTTCACCAAGGCCTGGCTGAGCCGCGTAGGGTCGCCGCACAGGGTCTGGGGCATGCCAGCAATGTCGATATGCAAGGACAGCCCTTTGGTGCGGATATTGTCTTCGACGAGGACGTTGATGCCGTCCAACACGTCCGTCAGAACAAAATCCGTTTCTTCCAAGACCAATCTGCCGGCCTCGATTTTGGCCAGGTCCAGGATGTCGTTGATGATGCTCAGAAGATGGCGGCCAGAGGTAGCTATCTTGTCGAGTTGGCCGGCCTGCACCGCAGTGACGTCGCCACGGCGTAGCACATGCGCCATCCCCAGGATGCCGTTCATGGGGGTGCGGATTTCATGGCTCATGTTGGCCAGAAAGGTGCTCTTGGAACGGTTGGCCGCCTCGGCGATATCCCGTGCGGCACCCAGTTCATGCGTTCGCCGCTCCACCAGCTCCTCAAGGTGATTACGGTAATGCTCCAGTTCTTTAGCGTTCTTCTTTCGTTCCGTGATGTCCTTCTTCACCGCCATGTATTGGCTGACGGTGCCATCGTCCATGCGAATCGGCGTGATGACGGCAAGTTCAGTGTATTCAGTGCCGTCTTTCCTTTTGTTGAACAACTCCCCCTGCCAGGTTTCTCCATTGGCAAGAGCGTCCCACATCGTCTCATAGGTTTCTGGCGGGGTATTGCCGGAGTGCAGGATGCGTGGATTCTGCCCCATGACTTCCGCGCGCCCGTAGCCGCTGCTGAGCTCAAACGCCTTATTTACGTATTCAATTTCCCCGGCCAAGCTGGTGATAAGGATGGCTTCAGGGCTTTGCTCGACCGCAAGTGACAGGTTCCGCAGAGCGCTTTCCTTCTCCTTCATGAGGCGCTGGTCCACATAGCTACACACAAGTCCCAGCAAGCCGCCTTTTTCGTCGCGCACGGCCGCCACGTTGGCTGCGACTGGAATCATGGAACCATCCCAGGCGCGATGCTCCACCTCACCGGCCCAAGCACCCAAGGTGTGGACCTGGCGAACAATGTCAGAGGCCAATGGCCCGCCGGGAGCGGCCTTCGGCTCCAAGTGAGTTAAGAATTCGCCTATCAAGTCGTCCATTTGGTAACCGAATAGGCGCGTGAAGGCAGGGTTGAGATACGTAATACGGGCTTGGACATCGGCAAGCAGCATGGGCTGTAAGGACTGCCGCAGTGCTTCACTGACAAAGTAGTGTTCCGATTCCGCTTGCCGCCGCAGGGTTATCTCTGAAAATGCCCCAACCAGACGTAAGGGGCGCCCGTCCGGTCTGCGCGCCACGATGCAGCCCAGGTCTGCAATCCACAGGTAATGACCATCGGCATGGCGCAGGCGATATTCGGCCACATAGGGGGCTTCGCCGCGGAAGGCGGCCTCAATGCGTGCATGTACCCGCTCCCGGTCCTCTGGGTGGATGAGGTCGTAGTAGAACTCTATCGGATGCTGCAGATTGTCGTACGTAAGGCCCAGCATTTCGCACCAGCGGTGATTATGCGTCACGATTCCCTTGGTCAGGTCGCTGTCCCACATCGCCTCCTGGTTCGCCGAGAAGGCAAGGTTAAAGCGCTCCTGACTTTCCAGCAAGGCGCTTTCGAATTTCTTGCGCTCGGTAATTTCCGTCAGCGTAACGCGCAGGGTGGGCTCTGCCTCACCAAAATTCGTGCACAGACAGTCCACATGGACGTCGCAAAGGGAGCCCTCGCTCCGTTTCAAGGTCAGGTCCAGAGCCCCTTGCCCACCATGCTTCATGACTCTGGCGAAGTGGCGTTGCCAGCGCTCGCGGTCAGCGGCGACAACAAAGGAATCAGGACGGTGATTGAGAAGCTTGTCCCGCTCGACACCGAGCATCGATGTGCCGGTGAGGTTTATTTCGGTAATCAGGCCGGTGTGGCTGAGCGTGAAATAGCCGACTGGCGCGAACTCGTAGAGGTCCACATAGCGGTCCCGGGATTCCTCCAGCGCGACTTGGGTCTGGCGTAGCGTCTCACACTGCATTTCCAACTCAAGCTGGTACACCTGGAGTTCATGTAGCAGTTCTGCGTCGGAACGGCTTGGTGTCTCCACTGGTGGCGCTCGGCCTAGTTGGGCCTCAGCATCAGCTCGCAAGGGGGACAGCGGGAGGGGTGGGGGATCGTTGGGCGTCCACTGCACGGTCATGGCCATCGTCCTGATATTCCGTCATGTTCGAAGGCAAGACCCCGAGTGATTGACAATTCTCATACGAATGACCTTGAAACGCCTCTTTCCAAGCGCCTGGTCAATAAGCTTGCGAAAGTATGATACTCCCATCCATCGAAAGACAGCGAAGTTATGTACAACGTAATGTTGGACAATTCGAGTATGATTTCCAACTGATCATTTCCAGAAGGGCCGTAAGAAAATGAGTACACGGGCATTCCCCATCGCAGTGGTCGCAAGTGAAACTGGCATCAGTAAAACTCTTTTAAGGAGATGGGAAAGTCGCTATGGCTTTCCGCAACCGGTGCGCGCGGAAGCGGGCATACGGGTGTACCTGTTGCCTTCATTCGTTTCATTGCGAGTTGGTGTAACCGACGGGCTTGGTGCCTGAAGTGGGCCACCCGGTACTACGCCCGAATATCTTGGTTAAGGCGTTCCCGGAATGGCACGGCGAGTTTCGCAGATATCACCCATTCAAGGGGCAATTCAGTTCAGTGCGCCATTTCGCTGGGTCTTGGTTGGACTCAGGACCTATGAGGTAACGTTCCCACAGACTGTCCTGCACAGTGAATTTCTCAGCTTCAATCCAGGCACAGAACTCATCCCAGGCAGCAGCCAGCCCTTCATATCTTCCGAGATAAGTGGTTCGGGCAACCTTTGTGGCCGGTAATTTGCTCAACTTCACCCGACCGCCGAGAGCAACTTCTCCCCAAATGGGGAAACCTGCGTATTCCACGCCAACCTGGACACGGATTCCACGGCAATCTGGACAGTGATTCCAGGCCAAACTGGACACTGATTCCAGCACAATCTGGACAGCC
>JAYTVW010000107.1:0-13155 GCA_043743785.1 Rhodocyclales bacterium
GGCTGTCCAGATTGTGCTGGAATCAGTGTCCAGTTTGGCCTGGAATCACTGTCCAGATTGCCGTGGAATCCGTGTCCAGGTTGGCGTGGAATACGCACAAACGACGCGGGCGGAACCTCTTGACGCCCGTGGAACGCTCCCGCCAAGAACTCCAAGGGCGTCAGAGCAAAATAGGCAAGCCTTCGCGGGGATGGCGCCGAGTGGAAAGTAAACACTTCGTGCGCCTCTGGCGGTTGAAATCTCGATAGGGCACGATCAACCGCGGAGGTTGAGACCTTCATTTTCGGCCAGGCTTCCCGGGTGATCCTGACTGCAATCTCTTTGGCTTGGCGGTCCGTCATTCCCCCTTGCCGTTGGCGGTTATAGGTTTCCAGCAGCAGGCCGGCGCGCAGTAAATCAAGGCCCATCACTGGCCTTCCTCGCTTTCGCCTGATACTGCTGTCATTGCTATCCATGTTTCACCTGGTCGTGCTGCACCTAGTCAAGCGTTCTGCCGACGCCCCCAGGTTTGCAGCGCGGGCCTGTGCTTCGTTTGCGGGCGCCGGGTGGTGCCCGCCTATGTCCGGGGTGCCTTGGCGCGCCCCAAGGTCTTTCAGCAGGATGGGACGGGGGGCTGTCATCTATTTCAGATTCACAAAGCGCAGTTCTTGCGCGAACACCTTTGGGAAACGCGTGTACACGGCGCTGAGCATCGCCTCCGTCACGACCTTGGAGATAAACGCAGAGGGCACTGATGGCCCGAAAAGCTCCTGCTTCCCCACGGCGGACCAGATGACTTTCCCTGCCTTCGTCCTTACTTTCTCGTGCCTGTTGCTCACGCGGATGAGCACCGCTTTGTTCCCGTCGTGCTTCGTAGCGATGAAGGCGTGCGGGATCAGCTTCCGCCCGTTTTTCACCGCGATGGTTACGCCGGCCTTTGTCTGCCTCGCCTCATACGCAATTAGCCCAATGGGGTTGCCGAGGGCCTTGACCATGGCCCGCAGCTCGCTTTTTTTAGCTTTGCGGACCGACATGGCCCTCTTGATCCTGGAGACCTTGATGTTGTACCCCGCGTCCCGTATCTCCCGGGACGCCTGCACCTTCACCTGATCGGCGGTCTTGTTGAGCGCACGCACCAGGGCCTTGTCCTTGACCTCCGAGGCGATACGCTCCAGCTTCGCCAGGGCGCCGCTGATATCTGACTTTACATCGATCTTCAACATGGCAACTCCATGAAAAGGCAGAGCACCCCCTTTCGGACGTGCTGCGCAAAACAAAACTTGAGTAGCGCTAATCTTCAGCCACCCTCGGAGAGGCTCACGTGGCGAGCCAGTGGCAGACCTATCCTGAGGCCATCGTAAAGATGGAGCACGGTGATGGCCAAGATGAATCGGATTCAGTTCCAGCCTGGAATGAGCATGGATACGTTCGATGAGCAGTACGGAACGGAAGAGCGATGCATGTCGGCGCTGGAACGCATGCGCTGGCCGTCCGGGTTTGCATGTCCGTCCTGCGGCAGCACAGAGCACAGCGTGGTTTGGCACGCCAGGGTGAAGACGTTCCAGTGCTGCGCCTGCCGCCAGCAAACGACGCTGACCTGCGGGACGATTTTCCACGGGACAAAGCTTCGATTGAAGACCTGGTTTCGGGCCATGTATCTCCTGACACAGAGCAAGAACAACGTGGCCGCCATCGAGTTGATGCGACTGCTTGGGGTGTGCTACCGCACCGCGTGGCGCATCAAGCACAAGCTGCTGCAAGTCATGACGGAACGGGAGGAAAGCCGGAAGCTGGATGGCCGTGTCGAGGTGGATGACGCCTATTTTGGCGGGGAGAACCCCGGTGGCAAGTCGGGCCGTGGCTCGGAAAACAAAGTCAGCTTCATCGCCGCCGTCGAGACCAACCAGGCTGGGCATCCGGTCCGCGCGGTGTTTTCCCGGGTAAAGACGTTCAGTCTTGCCGAAGTCGAAAGCTGGGCCAGGAATCACTTGGCTGCGTCGGCAACGGTTGTCTCCGATGGTCTGAATTGTTTTCCGGGCGTCACCAAGGCCGGCTGCCAGCATGAACCCGAAGTCGTCGGCAAAACCCGCAAGAGCACCAGCATGCCTTGCTTCAAGTGGGTCAATACGGTGTTGGGCAACCTCAAGACCGCTACGTCCGGGACCTATCATGCCTTCGACTTTCACAAGTATGGCTACCGCTACCTGGCCGAAGCCCAATATCGCTTCAATCGCCGCTTCGACCTCTCAGTCATCATGGCTCGCCTCCTCTTCGCGTCTGCCCATACCGGCAAGCGTACCGAGTCCTGGCTTAGGCTGGCTGAAGATGAGCACTAATCAAGAAACAAAAAGCCTCACGACCTTTCGGCAGTGAGGCTTCAGACGGTCCGGGCGCAAGTACCCCGAACCCATTGCGGCGAATTATATCCCCCACCCGGCTGGCGGATGACGAGGGATTGGGCCGCCCGCTGGGAGACAGACACGCGCCTGGTGGAGCTGGCCAGGTGCCGGCGTGGCTGCCCCTGGTGGCCGTGGCCTTCCTGCCCTTGCCGGCGGTGCAGGCGTCTGCACCTCGTGGCCGTGCTGTCCTGGTCGTGGTCCTGTCCCCGGTTGAGCTGGCCTGGTTGCCGGCGGTGCGCTCCAGGTGATGGCGCCGGTCCTGCCGGGTGGCGATCCGGTGGCCGGGTCTGTTGCCCTGGTCGTGGGGTACTGCCCCCGGTGCCTGCCCGGGTGCCGGTGATGCGCTCCAGGTGGTGGCGCCGGCCTGGCCTTGGTGGCGATCCGTGGCCGGGCCTGTCGCCCTGGTCGTGGGTGCTCTGCCTGGTGGAGCTGGCCGGGTGCCGGCGTGGCTGCCCCTGGTGGCCTGCGCCACAGTCGCGGATCTACGCCCCACCTTCACCGATGCCCGCCGGAGCCAGTGTGGCGAGCCTGTCCGCCAGGCCGTTCATGGCTTCGTTAATCATGACCTCCACAACTTCGGCCGTATCAGCACCAATACCGGCCTTGCGCTCCAGGTTGTCTGGGATGGCCCGCAGATCCTGAGAGATAGCAGCAAAGGCCGTGGCAATGGCGGTCTGCACTTCGCTGACCGGGATCAGTTCTCTGTCGCGTACCTGCAGGTCCCGGCGCTTCACCTCGGACTCGTACCAAGCCTTCCGCTCCCCGGGCTGCAGCTTGTCGGGGTCGAACTCCTCACCGGCGGGGCTTTGCCGGGGGCCATACCGCCACTGCGCAACGGTCAGCAGATCGAAGGCCCATTCCGTACCTTTTGCCCCTTTGCGCAGGGACGGGCACCCGGCGGCGATCCAGCTATCAAGGGTCGGCGGGCTGACGCCGAAAAAGCGTGCTGTCGCGGCGCGGTTCGCCTTGCGAATGGTTGGGATGCTCTCAGATGGTGCATTCATGGTTGTTTGTCATGGGGTGTAATAAAACGCATAGGGGCTGAAAAACTCCAGATTCTCGCGGTCGTCAGCACCCGCAGTCCCCGGAAGGCCAGGAAGGACCCGCCCATTGATGGCGGGATGCCTCCTAGACTAAGCTGGGGAGCTACGCCGGCATGCCAAGTGCCCGCAGCTCGGCAACGATGGCCTTGGACTCTTCAATACCGAGGTTGTCGAACCACGCCCAGGCCGGGCCATTGACAGTCCTGAACACCTCCCGCCGTTGAATGGCGGAGTTCTCAAGCGCCGAGTTGCGGATAAAATGTTCCGCAGCCCAGTTGGCGGCGAACATCCCTGTAAAGGAGTCATGCAACATCTGCATGGCAACCAAGTAGGCGTCTTCGGCCTTCCGGAACTTCTTCCAGCAGAATTGCGCACCGGCCTGCTTCAATTCCGCCTTTGCTCCTTCCTGCTCCTCCTGCAACAGGGAGAGGCGGGGCGTCAGCAGTCCGATGGCTGCGGTAGCGGCCTCGTATGTCGTACGGGCTTTCTCGAAATCCTTTTCGGCCTTGGCGATGGCCCTGTCGATATCGGCAACGTCCGGCGCCTTACCCTCAATGAAGGCATTGCCAACAGCATCCGTTTTCTGTTGGCGAAGGTCGCGCAGGGCTTCGGTGAGCGGATCCGCCCCGCTGATGGCCGACTGCGCCCGTTCGATTTCGACGCGGATCTGGCCGATATCGTGCTCGAGCTTGGCGGCGGCTTGGCACAGTGCTTTGATTTTTTCCATGGTGGGTATCCGTTCAGGCGTTGATGATTTGCCGGGCCAAAGATTCGGCGGTCGGCAGGGTCATGGACAGGGTTTTGCGGGCCGCTTCGGGGGCGGCGTCAGAATCAAACGCCAGGGCGTGAGCGGCCGCCTCCTGCCCCTTGGCTTCGGGCAGGCTGAGAATGGCGGCGATGCGGGCGCGCTCGGCCTTGGCGCCCTCGCTCCGTGCGTGGGCAAGGTGGGGGGATGTTGCAGTCATTGTGAGTCCTCCATGGTTTGGCCTTCAGGCCGGGGTAATGCCGCAATTGCGGCGAAGTGGTCGCCCTTGGCTCTGAGAGCCAGGGCTAAAGCTTTCCGTTTGGAATAGTTGTGCATGCCGGGCGCCTGGCCATTTCCTCCGTGTGGGGCCGCAGGACGCTGGGCTTGATGTGGGATCTGCAGGGCGACAAGAATGCCAAGAACCACGCCCAGGTATTTGCCGCGGGCGAAAATCAGCGGCGCGGCTTCACCATCTCGGATGAAATTGTTTTCGACATAGGCAAGCCGGATTGAATCGGCATGGCGGGCCAAGGCTCTGAATAGGTCGTCGGGGTCTACTTGCCCATGCACAACCGGCATGTCTGCAACTTGCACAATGTTCCCGGCGCTATCGAGAAGGGCAAAGGCGCCTGTCTTCGAAGGCACAACGCCAAGGAACAGGCTGCGGGGTGATGAAGTCATGGTCATCCTTTCAATTCGTGGTGGTGGGTTGCACCCGGGCCGGTACTGCCGGCGGGGAGTAGCCATGGGCGTGTGCCAGGTCGGGGCCGGCACCCAGTCCGGCAGATCCCTTGCACCGGGGGGCGTTTTGGCCCGGAATGGGTCGTCGTAATTCGTGCGCAAGAAATTGCACGGAGTGGTTTTTTGTGATGCTGTTTGCCTATCCGCAGAAAAACGCACGAGTAAAAAATTGCACGTTCAAGCTGTGATTTGCTGTGATTTGCTGTGAAATCACAGTTGTGTAACTGTGAAAATCTGTGAGTGCGTATACATATACGCACACACTTCACAGCTCTGAAATTCACAGCCATAGCCAGCCTCCTTGGAGAGTTACACACCCCCTGTCGACCAGCCCGTTGAGCGCCAGGGCAGCACTGCGCCCCCGTTGGTCCGCCGCGCATGTCAGCCTGTCCCGTACTGCTTCGTTGGCAACCTCCAGGCGGATGGCTGTCTGCCCGTCCGGCACATCGTCCGGCCAGTCTCCGGAATCGGGGGCGCGCTCTAGGAGGTCCTTGATGGCCGTCATAGCCAACTTCTGATTTGGGCCACGGGGGGCGGCTACCTGGTACTGCACGCCGGCCCCGCCAGGCAGCGCAACGCAGGAGGTCACCGCCTCGCCTTCGTCATCCAGGCCCAAGAGCACCTGCTCCAGGCGGAAAGGGTGGGCCTTGCCGTCCTCCCCATCCTTGGCCTTGGTCGTCGTCCAGCTCCGGCTGTCGCCATCGCGCAGGACCTCGATTACCGCATCCATGGCGCCATGCAGGCCGGACCATCCGCGCATGCCCTTGGCGGTGTCCTTTCCATGGTGATGCACAACCAGCACCAGGCCGCCCAGCAGGGCCTGTAGCCGGCGCGAACCGGCCAGGGCGTGGCCCATGCCCTCGCTGCTGTTCTCGTCCGCGCCTGGAGTGGCCTGCGCCAGGGTGTCCAGGATCAGCACGCCGTCCCGGTAGCCCGCGGCCTTGAGCTGGTCGGCCAGGGCGGCGACAACGGCCGGCTTCCGCAGGTCGAAGTTGCCCATCAGGGTGTGGAAGCATTCCGGAAGCACCTGGTGCTTGGTTTCCCAAGCAAGAGCCCGGCTGCGGAATCCACCCGCCCCTTCCAGCACCACATAAGCAACGGGAGCCTGTTTGACCTGGTAGCCCATGAACTCGCTACCGGTGGCGATGCAGCCGGCCAAGTGAAGGGCCAAGAACGTTTTCCCAGATCCGGACGCGCCAGCCAGGGCGGCAACCTCGGTTTCGGGAAGCACGCCCCGCACCCGCCAGCGCACCGGGGGCATTGCCCTGAGCTCTGCCATGGACAGCAGGCGCAAACCGCTCCCGGCGCGCCCTGGTGCGTTCGCAGGGACATCCCCGGATATGTCCTCGAAGTCATCTGCCGTCGCCGTGGCGGCCTTGGCCTTGGCCTTGGCCTTGCAGCAGTGTTCCCGCCACAAGTACATGAGCGCCCGGTCGTGGTCCTGCCGGCGATGGTCTAGGGCTACCTCCATGGCGTGGGGGCTGTTGGCCAGGATGGAGAACGCGGTATCGTCATCGAGGCCGGCGGAGTACAGGGCCACGCCGGCGCCGTGTAGCGCCCCGCTGCGGTCGGTGTCGTATTCCCCTGTCGTCAGGAACCGGGCCGAACGATCCGGCAGGCTCAGGGAGGCCAGGGGCGGCAACAGCAGTTCGTCCAGAATGTCGGGAATGCTCAGGTCAATGACTTCGGCCTTCCTGCGCTCCTTCGCGTATCGCTTGGCCAGGTCGTCCAGCGCTGCGGCATCCAGCGGGCGCAAGTCCTTGGGCGTGCCCTCCACCCAGGCCCCCGTAACCGTCAGGAACCGTGCCTCGTTGCCGCCGTAGACCTCAATGCCCACATCGTGGTTATTCCAGTCCTGCGCCACGCTGCCCAGGCCAAAGACGCGGTAGCCATTGCCGGACGGGCTCACCTCGGTGTAGCTGTTCAACCTGGTGATGATTTCCGCCGCCCAGGGCAGGGGCTCACCGTTCACCCGGCAGTTGTCCAGGTCCGTGCCTACAACGCCGTGCGGGCCGGTCATCAGGTAGCCCAGGCCCGCCAGCTCGCCGCCCGACTTGCTGAAGGTGGCGAAAGCTTGGGTGAAGGGGAACCACTGGTCAGGCTTCGCCGTGGACAAGCCGTATTCGGGCCGGTCGGCACGCTGCGGAATCTTGTCCCACTTGCCGCGCTTCTCGCTCCAGGCGGCCCGCCAGGGTGCCCAGCGGGAAAGCTCCCTGAGCGCGGCGGGTATCGGGGCCTCGTTGAAAGGCAGGAGGGCGGGCCTGTCTTTTTGTGCAGTATCGGGCGCCACGGGAGCGGTCATTGCATACCCCCTGCCGGATGGCTCCACACCAGCGCGGCGGCTTGTGCTGCGTCTCGCTGCGTCTCCGCCGAGACCTTGCCGGAGCGAAGCGCGGCCTTTCCGCAGGGCTTGCAGGCGGCAAAGCCAATGGCCTTGGAGCCTTCTCCGATTCCTAGCAGGATCAGCGTCCAGGGCTTCCGCTTGCCGCCGAAGGGCTTGTTGCACTCGCAGCACTTCGCGCCAGGCTTCGCCGTCAGTTGTGCCAGTAGCTCTTTGGGCGATGGCAAGCGGGTAGTGTTTCCGCTATGCTTCTGGCCTTCGAATGCAGTATTTTGGGTCGCACGGTTTACACCGTCGCGGCCCTTTTTATTGTTGGCCATGGTACCGCCCCCGGTCAGGCCGAAACGGTGGTGGCCAGGGCGCGGCGGACCTCGCCCACGTTCCAGGCTGAATTACGCTCGGAGAACTTGCGGGGGGCAGGCAGGGTGCCGGCCTTGATTCGCCGATAGACGGTTGCCGCGCTACAGGCAAACAAGGCCGCCACAACGGGCAGCTTCACATGGGCAGAATCAGGCGCGGAATCGAAATTACGAAACGCGCTGAGGGTTTCGGCGGAGTTGGTACGGTGTGCCATGTTGTGCGCCTTATTGAGTGAAGATGGCGCATCTTGGCGAGACGGATGTGATAAATCGTCCGTGGAATTTATTACGTGTTCACTTCCTGCTTTTTCGGATGTATCGGACGGCCCGCTCAGTTTGCCCTGCATCGCCGGGCACCGTAGCCAAGAGCAGAGGGGCGGCTTCGGCTATCTTTTTGGGATCCCAATTCGGGAGTGAGGCAACCAACGCCGTAAACTCCGGGTTCTTGTCTATACGCCCTTTCAGGCCCAGGGCGGACCGGGCAATTTCTGCGCGCCTGTTGGCGCTGGTTTCAGTTGGCAGCACGTCCTCCACAACTCGGAAAGCTACCTCTTTCACCCATTCCAGCGCGATTGTGTCGGGTGTCGTCCCCGCATTGATGTGTCTCCACAGTTCTGCGGCGGCGGTAGCGTTTCCGGCCATCGCCTGGGCCAGCAATTCGGTATCTGTCATTGGGTCATACCGCGCCGGATCGGCACCACATTCGCAGACATTGGGGCCCACTCCCGGCCAGCCTCGCAAGCCCGGATGAAGTCAGCCCAAATATCCAGCGCAGCCCGGCGCTCGGTCATGTAGTCGTGCTGGTCATACACGGCCAGCAGCCCCCCTAAGGTGTGATTCAAGCAGCGCTCCGCCACCACAACGTTGACGCCCATCCCGGCCAGATGGCTACGGGCTGTTGAGCGCAGATCGTGGGGGGTGAAGCGCCGCACCTTGTCACCCATGCGGACGCAAAACTTGGACAGAATGGCGTTGAGCGCCCGCTGCTCGAAATGACTTTCTCCGCGCCTGCTCTGCCTAGCCGGGAGCACATACGCGGAGCCGCAGGCCAGGATCTGCAATTCCTTGAACCAGCCAACGACTGGCGAAGACAGAGGCACGGTGAAGCCCCGTCCTGTCTTGCTGTTCTCGTCGGGGATAAACCACTCTGCACGATCGAAGTCCACATGCTCCCATTGCGCCCGCGCCAGTTCGCCCAGGCGGACGCAGGTGGCAAGCAGGACTTTCACCGTGAGGGCGTTCTCCGCCCCTGTAGAAGGTAGCTCGGGCAAGATCGCCCGCAGTTCCTGTTCTGTCAGTTTCAGGCGTTGCCGGGTGGGCTCAGGCTTGCCGCAGATGGCTGCAATTGTGATGCCAGCGCACGGGTTCGACGTGACAACGTGGCGGGCTATGCCGTGCTTGAAGATTTCCGACATGGCGGTAAAGACCAGTTCTGCCACGTTCACAGACTTCTTGCCCACCGCCTCCATCAGCGCCACCACGTCGGCGGTTGTCACCTCGCGGGCCGCGAGGTTGCCCAATTTCGGAAGGATCACGCCGACGATGTGCTGGCGGCGTTGCTTGATCGTGCTAGCGGCCAGCCGGGGAAATGCCTTCTCCATGTAATCGGTTGCCAGTTCGCGCAAGGTCTTCGCGGCGGCCCGCTCAATGCTGGCCTTCTGCTTCTCCCTCGCCACGTCCTCGCCCTGCAGCACCTTGGCTCTGGCCTCGGTCGCAAGGTGGCGGGCCTTCGCCAGCGATATGTCGGGATAGCGGCCAAGGGTCATTTCACGAGACTTGCCGCCGAAGCGGTAACGCAGCACCCATGCGCAGGTTTGCTTGGCGCTCAAGGTAAAAGTCAGGCCGTCTCCGTCAGCCTTGGCGACAGCCTGACCTGCCTTGATCCAGTTCCGAATTTGTACGTCCGTCAGTGTGCCCATGGATTCCCCCGTGTGTAGCTAGAGCATGTAGCTACACGCCTAGCTACACACAACACATGAGCAGACATGATACGACGTAATCTCAATTGACACAAAAAACCCCGCATTTGCGGGGCGTTACGATTCAACTTGCGCGGGTGTGTAGCTACATGAAACGCCAATTAAGATTACAGCTCGCAAGCTTCATATGAACTTTTTAACCTTATAGAACATTTACTTGCACTACTTTCATAAGCAGCAATCAACCACCGGGCCAGACACTATAGGCCCGCTGCAGCGCATTGTGCCAGTCAGCCGCCGAAATGAGAAACCCGGTGCTACCCACGGATGCCTTGGCCCGCTGTAGCCGGCCCCACGCCACCAGGCTGAAGCTCAGTAGCGATCCGGAAACGGGAGCTGCCCCCGAAAAAAAAAGCCGCCCGGCTCTCGCCGGGCGGCTTTCAGGGCAAGGAAAGTGAAAATTACTTCACGATCTGGTTCAGATCACCCTTCTTGTAGCGCTCGGCCATCTTTTCCAGGGCGATGACCTTGATCTTGTCGGCTTGGCCTTCGCAGCCGAAAGAGGCGTAGCGGGCCAGGCAAACCTTCTTGGCGGCTTCCCGGGCGGGCTTCAGGTAGTCACGCGGATCGAACTTGGTGGGATTTTCAAAGAAATAGCGGCGAATGGCGCCGGTCATGGCCAGGCGGATATCGGTGTCGATATTGATCTTGCGGACGCCGTGCTGGATGCCGATAACCACTTCTTCCACCGGCACGCCGTAGGTTTCCTTCATGTCGCCGCCGAATTCGCGGATTTCCGCCAGCAGTTCCTGGGGAACCGCGCTGGAGCCGTGCATGACCAGGTGGGTATTAGGGATGCGGGCGTGGATTTCCTTGATGCGCTCGATGGCCAGGATGTCGCCGGTGGGCTTCTTGGTGAACTTGTAGGCGCCGTGGGAGGTGCCGATGGCGATGGCCAGGGCATCGCACTGGGTCTGCTTGACAAAGTCCGCCGCCTGTTCCGGGTCGGTCAGGAGCTGTTCCCGGGTCATGACGCCGTCAGCGCCGTGGCCGTCTTCCTTGTCGCCCTTCATGGTTTCCAGGGAACCCAGCACGCCCAGTTCCGCTTCCACGGTAACGCCGATGTAGTGGGCGAATTCCACGACCTTCTTCGACACCATGACGTTGTAGTCATAGCTGGAGGTGGTCTTGCCGTCTTCTTCCAGGGAACCGTCCATCATCACGGAGGTGAAGCCGGACTTGATGGCAGCCATGCAGATGGCCGGGGTCTGGCCGTGATCCTGGTGCATGACCACCGGCAGGTGCGGGTAGGCTTCCAGAGCAGCCAGGATCTGGTGGCGCAGGAAGGGCTCGCCGGCGTATTTGCGGGCACCGGCGGAGGCTTGCATGATCACCGGGGCGTTGAGCTGGTTGGCCGCTTCCATGATGGCCCACACCTGCTCCATGTTATTGACGTTGAAGGCGGGCAGGCCGTAGGCATTCTCGGCAGCGTGGTCCAGCAGTTGGCGCATGGATACGATAGGCATTCTTATCTCCTTGTCTCAAACAACAAAAAAACTACGGCCGGTATGCGCGCGGAACACCGTGTCAAAGCAGGGCCGCCACGCGCGCCGGGTGGTCGCCCACCCGGACAATTTTCAAGGTATTGGTGCCGCCGGAGGAGCCGATAGGCTCGCCGATGGTGAGGACGATCAGATCCCCGGGTTCCACCGCCCCCGCATTGATGAGCAGTTGCTCCGCTTCCAGCAGGATCTCGTCCCGGTCACGGCCGTGCTGCTCCATCATGATGGGATAGACGCCGCGGTAGAGGCTGGTCTTGTAGCGGGTGGTGATTTCCGGCGTCAGGGCGTAGATGGGTACGCCGCAGTTCAGGCGACTCATCCACAGGGCCGTGGAACCGGACTGGGTAAGGGAGGCGATGGCCTTCACCTTGAGGTGATCGGCGGTAAACAGGGCCGCCATGGCAATGGACTGGTCGATGCGGGAAAACACGCGGTCGAGAAAGGCCCGATCCAGGGCCACGTCCGCCGACTTTTCCGCTTCCACGCAGACCCGGGCCATGGATTCCACGGTTTCGACCGGGTACTGGCCGGAGGCGGTTTCCGCCGAGAGCATGACGGCATCGGTACCGTCCAGCACGGCGTTAGCCACGTCCGACACCTCGGCCCGGGTCGGCACGGGGCAGGAAATCATGGATTCCATCATCTGGGTGGCGGTGATGGTCAAGCGGTTCTTCTCCCGGGCCAGGCGGATCATGCGCTTCTGCAGGGCCGGCACGGAGGCATCCCCCACTTCCACCGCCAGGTCACCCCGGGCCACCATGATGCCGTCGCAGGCATCAATGATCTCTTCCAGGGCGGGAATCGCCTCGGCCCGCTCGATCTTGGCGATGAGCATGGCGTTCGAGCCGGCGGCCCGCACCAGATCCCGGGCCAGGCACATGTCGGCGCCGGACTTGGGGAAGGAGACCGCCACGAAATCCACATTCAGGTCGGCGGCCACCAGGATGTCTTCCATGTCCTTGGGGGTCAGGGCCGGAGCGGTGAGACCGCCCCCCTGGCGGTTGATGCCCTTGTTGTTGGACAGCACGCCGCCGTGGCGCACCCGGCAATGCACTTCCCGCTCGATGACCTGTTCCACCACCATGACGATGCGGCCGTCGTCCAGCAGCAGCACATTGCCCGGATGCACCTCGTCCACCAGTTCCGGATAGTCCAGGCCGACGCGGGTGCTGTTGCCCAGGGTGCAGTTGGCATCCAGGATGAAGGCGGCGCCGGGCTTCAGGTCGATCTTCGATCCAGCGAACTTGCCGATGCGGATCTTGGGGCCCTGCAGGTCCGCCAGGATGCCCACGGTGCAGCCCAGGTTGTGCATGACCGTGCGCAGGGTCTCGACCCGCTTGCGATGATCATCCGCCGTGCCATGGGAGAAGTTCAGCCGTACCACGTTTACCCCGGCTTCCACCAGGCGGGTCAGGGTGGCAAGGTCCGACGATGCCGGTCCCAAAGTTGCAACGATCTTGGTTGATCTAGTCATAGAGGCGTGAGGAGTCAGGAGTAAGGAGTGAGGGGTTGATTCAGCGCGCCTGCGGCGCGAGTATTGGAAACACCGGGCGTCGGGGGAGGAAAGGTTTTACACCTCACCCCTCACCCCTCACCCCTCACGCCTTTCAGCTTTCCGCCCGCTGTTCCAGGATATCCACGGCGGGCAGTTTCTTGCCTTCGAGGAACTCCAGGAAGGCACCACCGGCGGTAGAGATGTAGCTCACCTTGGTGCCGAACTTGTTGATGGCCGCGATGGTGTCGCCGCCGCCGGCAATCGAAAACGCCTTGCTGTCGGCGATGGCGTGGGCCAGGGCCTTGGTGCCGCCGGCAAAGGCTTCGAACTCGAACACGCCCACCGGGCCGTTCCACACCACGGTGCCGGCCTGGGCGATGATGTCCGTCAGCACCTTGGCGGAGACCGGACCGATGTCCAGGATCATGTCGTCGTCTTCCACCTCATCCACGCTCTTCACCGTGGCAACCGCGGTGGCGGAGAATTCCTTGGCACACACCACGTCCGTGGGCAGGGGCACGCTGGTCTTGGCCATGACCTTTTTGGCTTCTTCCACCAGGTCGGCTTCCGCC
>JAYTVW010000108.1:0-20607 GCA_043743785.1 Rhodocyclales bacterium
TCTTGCGGTCAATCGGGCGGAAAGGGCTCATGGCGGACGGCGGGTCTCTCGATGGCCGCCATTATCTCATTCGGCCTGGTAAGTCCGACGGGCTGCTAGTGCGGAATTCAACCTTGATGTTCCCTGACAGGTTGATGAAATAGACCTCGGCCTGGAACGGCGACTGGCCGACGTAGGCCAAGCCGATGATGTTGGAGATCACCGGGAAGTTGGCGGTCTTGATGACATCGTCGAAAGGGCCTTCAATGAAGTCCTGATTTGGGCCGTTTTCCTGCTTGTAGACGAAAACCGCGACCTCGCCGTCCTTCACCCTCAGGCTGCTGCCCCATCGGATGGCGTTCTCCTTTCGGGTGTTGCCGGCGTCGCCGCTCGGCCGCCACTTCCAGACCAGATAGTCCTGTTCATCGCAGCGGATGACGTCAAGCATGCCGCCTTCTGTCTTCTTTCCAAAGAAACCCATAGCTATTCTTCCTGAATCAATCGGTGGAAACCGGGCCGGGATTCGGCCCTCACCATTCCTTGCTCATCGAGGTACGGCTGGCCGCAGTCTTTTGTTGGGCCTTGTTGTCCAGCTTGCCGGCCAGTTCCTGTTCCGCAGCGGCCCGCTTGGTTTCGTCCTCACGCTTTTGTGCGTCCTGTTGTTTGCCGGTCTCGTCGCTCTGGGCCTGCTGTACACGGGCCACCAGCTCCTTGCGCTTCGCCTGCCAGGTTGCGTCTTCCCGGGCCGCATCTTCGGTCCGGCAGGATTCCCGGTAATTCCATTGCAGGCCGTTCAGGGCGGTGAGGGCTTCCGGATATTTCTTTTCCAGTTGTTTGGTGCTCGCCGCAGCCATGATGCCATCTAGGCGGGCCTTTTCCGTGGCGGCGCCCTGAACGTAGCGTTCCTCGCATTCCGCTGCCTTCTTCTTCTCCATCTGAATGCCCACCACGCCAGCGATGGCCAGAACAGCCACGGTCACCAGCGTGAGCGCCAAGACCGGAGAGCGCTTTGCCTTGGATTGAAGGGCGCCGGAGAGGGTGACGTTGAGGCTGCGCTCCATTTCCTCGAAGGTCTGCCGGGTTTGTGCGTCTCCCTTGTAAGCGTTCTTGGCCAGGCTCATCACTTCGATGAACTTGACGCGCCAGTCCTCGGCGTTCGCGTCCGGCTTGATGTTGTCCTGGATTTTCGGATGGATGAAGTGGAGCAGGCTCTGCAAGTCTTCACGGGCGTTGGGAATGGGGAAATCCCGAATGACGCGCCCCTTGCGGGCAATCAGTTCCTTTTCCAGCTTGCTGCCTTGGATGCCTGCGGCCGCAAGTTCTCGCTCGATCTCGTTGAAGCGTTCCACTAGGTCGGAGATGGTCCTGTTGGCACCGACCCCCGCTAGTTCGTGGCCGCAAAGTTCGCAGCGGGATACGAAGGCCTTCAGCGGGCCGCCGCAACTGGGGCACTTGTTGATGACACCCTGCTTCTGATTGATGTTGTCTGTTGCCACGTTGGAATCCTTTTCCCTTAAATGAGTTGCCTGGGACTACCAGTCCGAGTCCTCAATGACGCCATGATGGCGCGTTTTGTCCAGCACCTTAAATGCATAGGAACCATGGAGCGGAAGGGATCGGTTTGTGATGATGGTTGCGGTGGTGCCGTCGGCATCCAGGACTTCACCCAAGGCCAGGGGCCGCAGGCCGGGCTGTCCGACCCGGAAAACCGCCACCACCTGCTCCGGCCGCAGATCCTTGCCCCGGGTGGCGACGCGGATCACATGGGTAGAGCCGACAGGATGCGCGGCGGCCCGCACCTTTCCTGTCCCCTCCACGGCCGCGCCGTTAGTCGTGTTCTGGCCGGAGGTGCTCGCTGGAGCGGCTTCGGCGAATGCTCCACCGGCGAACAGTGCCATCAAGAGTCCCGCCATCAGTTGCCGGGGCGATCCGGGTTTGTTCAAGTACTTGGGCATGGATTTGGGAACTTTCCTACTGACCAAGCGCCGCCACCTGGGAGGTGATGATATCCCCCACGGCCTGCACGGCGTTCTCGGAGGCCACTTTGATCGCATCGGTCTGGTCGGCAGAGCGGCCGGACACGTCCTTGGAAACCGAGGCTACCTGGGAGCCGGTGTCCACCTCGTAGAGCTGGACGTTTACGGTGACCGTGGCCAGGCTGAAGCCTGTATTCGGGTCGGAGCCGTAACCGCCAGTCTCCATGGACGCAAAGACCCAATGGCGGACCTTCCCGCAACTGACCAGGTTCTCCTGGATCTGGGCCAGCACGGTGGAGGGGAGTTCCCCTAGCTCGGAGGCTGCGTACTGCTTGGAGAAGTTGTCCGGGTTAGGCAGCCGGCAGGGTTTCATCAGGAAGGCGTAGGGCGTTGCCTTGATGCCGTTCTGCAGGAGCGCCCTCGGCAGCTTGGCGTTGAGGACGCCCACGTTGCCAACCTTGAAGTTCACCTTGTCCCGCTTGGCCTCCCGGTTGCCACCGGTCACTTCCTTAGTCCGTTCGGAGGAAAGCTCGGTCCCGGCCTTGCGGCCGCCGGCGGAAACCTTCGAGCGGTTGTTCTCACTGTCTCGGGCGCTCTCGGACACCCGGGTCTGTTTCTCCAGGAAGCTCTTTATCACGTCGGCTTCCCGGGCCATGCCAAGCACCATGATCGGAGTGTTCCCCAGGAAGCCTCCACCAGCGTTAGCCTGACCCCGTGCGCCCCTGGATAGGCTGCGGAGCATAGAATTGACGACGCTTTCGGCAACCGTGGCCTTGATCCGGAGGTTGTAGCGGTGGCTGGCTGGGTCGAAATTCTCGTCCACTACCGTAACGTCCACCAGCAGGTTGTCCAACTGGCTGGTGAACATTTGTTCGTTGGCGCGGATTTGGTCCACCAGTTCGCCTTGGCCCGGTAGAGCCAAGTAGCTGCGCCAGGCCGCCTGTTTGGCGGCGGTCATAACGGCCGTCCTGTCTACGTCAGAAGGCGAGGCACCGGACAGCGTGCTTGCTGCCTCACCCCGCACAACCTTGATCTGTGCGTTCGCTGCTCCGCAGGCCGCGATGATGCACAGGCTAGCCAGAAGTTTCGTGATGGTCTTGTTCATGTGGTTCAAACTGCCCTCCTGTAGATTCTTCTGAAGTTCTCGATTTGCTTCTTCTGTTCGGCGTCGGGTTTGACGAACAGCTTGGCCAGGGCGTCCATGTCCTGCCGGTCCAAGGCGGAGAACAGGCCCGCCAGGCCGCGATAGATCGCCATGTCGAAGAAATGGGCGTCCCGGACCGGCACGACTTCGTCCTGGCGGGCCACGACGTCGGGCTGCTCGTCCTGATAACCCATGCGTAATTTCAAAATCTGCTTGTTGTCGACGTCAAGGGCCTCGATGTCGAACACAACGATGCGACTGACTTCCCAACGGTCAAGCTGCTTGCGGTATTTCACGTCGCGCACCATGTTCCGCAGCGTGACGTGTAGGCGCAGGTCGATGTCCTGCTCCTCCGGCAGCCGCACGTTCTGGGCGGTCAGGCGCTCGGAGAATTTGTAGGTAAACTTGCCCAGCGCCTGATTCTCGACGAAAGGGACCACCGGAATAGCCAGCCCTTCGCAGGCGGCCGCGCTGGCGAGATGGCCCAGCCAGACGGAGTTGATGTTGGTGGCGATGGCCCAGTCTCGCAGCTTGGTCTGTACGTCCGGGTGGATCAGGCTGGACATCACCCGCACGTTAAAGCGACTGCCATTCTCGCTCCAGCGGGAGGCCATCTGCTTGGCAGTTCGGGCGAAGGCCGTGGCGAAGGAGTTTTTGGGGTCGGTGTAGGCTTCCTGCAGGTAGCCGGCGGCTTCGGTCTTCACGTTGCCGCCGTTGCTCTCCCGAAGAAGTGTCACAGGGAAGGGAAAGCTGGCAATCAGCTTCCAGCCGCGGTCTCGATCAAACCGGAGGACGGTGCCGTGCCCCACTAGGTGCAGGACCAGGAACGAGGCCGTGCCCAGGCGGGTGGACAGCACGTTTTCGTAGTCGAGCATCGCGCCCAGCATGATGCCGTCGTGGATTTCCACCTTGTCACTAAAGTCGACAAAGTCCCCTTCCTTGCGTAGCTGGGTCTCGATTGTCTGACTGACTACCCGCTGGAAATCCTGTCCCTTGGCGGCAGCCTTCTGGGTCATGGCCAGGGTCAGGGGAAAACGGGAGTTTCCCTCGGCAGGGCCATTCAGGCCGAAACTCAACCAGACGGGCTTGGTGGCTGCCCGGGCAGGCAGGTGCCAGGATGACACGCCGGCCACTGCCAAGCCGGTTCCAAGGCGGATGAATCCTCTGCGGTCCATGATCATTCCTCAGTGTTTCAGGGAGTTGGCCGCCATTACTTCACACCCAAGGCATCGGACATGGCGTTCCCCGCCGCTGCCGCCGGCTTTGTCGGCGTACGGGTCACTTCAGCCACGTGGTCCCATCTGGTGATGACCGCGCAAGCATTGTCCGAATAGTTCTGGAAGGCCTGGGAATAAGGAAGGATTGCCGGCAGGGACTCCATGCCCCGCTGGGACATGAGGTTCATCACCGCCATCATCATGGTGGGCATCATGGCCACGGCCTGGTCGCCGCTTTCGTGGGCATCGGCCAGCGCGGATGAGAACACGACTTTCTGCGTGTCGTTGAACTGGGTGACGGATTCCAGCTGGCGGGCGATGGCCGCCATCGCCCGGGCGTCGCTGTTTACGTCGGGTTTGTCACTGACCCGGTTGCGTGTCGCGCTGTCCAGGCTTGCTTTCTGGGCGCTTTTCTTGCTGACGCCAACGGCCTCGGTCAGCAGGCCTTCCGCCTTGGTCCTGGCGGAGGATGCGGCCCGGTTGATGCGTTTCAGCGCGGGGCCGAGCTGGGCTTCGAGTTCGGGAGCGGGGTTCGGGTTGTTTTTGAAGGCCGCGTACTTCTTCATGAACTGCTCAAAATACTGGGCGTTGGGTAGCCCCGGATTTGCCGTCAGAACCTCGAACATGGTTTGGTTGCTGCGCACCGTATAGTTGCGAGAACTCATGGAGCGATAGCCGCCCTCGCGGGAATATAGGTTGCGCAGGTCGTTCGCCTCCCGGGCCAGCGATACGGCGCGTCGAGGGTCGCGCTGGCCGCCTTCGCCGGAGGCCAGCAGGCGAGCCCGGATGACCTGACCAGTGTAGTGTTCCTCCTTCTCCAGTTTGCCGATCAGATCCTGCCAGCGGGAGGGGGAGATTGATTTGTCCTTCAGGCGGTATTGTATGATTGCCAGCGCCGCGATGGCGTCGTTCCGGGCCTGGTGGTCGTACTGGGGGGTGTCAGGAGCCTTGCGCGCCTCCGCGATCAAGGCCGCCATGTACTGGGCGCTCGGATAGCTCAGGAGCAGACCGTAAAGGACATTGATCTTGTCTGTTTCGAACTCGCCGCGATAAAACTCTGGGGCGGGAAACGCGTAGCTCGACTGGCCGCCGTTAGGAGCGAGGGCTGTGATCAGCGCATCGAAGAAATCACTCGGATCGAGCCGGAATTCTTCGCTGATCAAGGCCTCGTTGATCGGCGTATTGCCGCCGATGGCTGCAATCGAGAACAGGTTGCGGCAGTAGTTCTCGGTTGCCCGTCCGCCGAAAGATTTCGACCCTTGGCTGGGGACGCCTGCACCGTTCGAGGCTTGGGCCGGCTTGACCACCATGGCATTCTGAAGTCCAGAGAGCAGGCCCCCCAGTCCCTGGCTGTGGGATGGGGTGTAGGCGAGGAGAAGCAGCAACGCTGCGGTGGAGGACTTGGCGAGTGTCGACATAGGAATCCTGGGTTGATGCATGGTGTGGGCTTGAATGACATCAAGAAATCAGAGAGTGTGCCCGAACCCGTTGAGCCTTCGGCAATGTCCACGAGTGGCCGGTTGATCTGGGATCCTGCTGGTCCGGTGGATGGTTTTGCGACCGAAGTTCTTACCTCGTTTGCGGGTGGCCAGTGTAGGGGAAGCACAATTAAATAGAATATGACTAACGTACTATTTAATTTCCTAATTTTGAATTACATGATCCAGGTCAACATACCAGGAGCTTAACGGTAACGAGCGAGTTCGGGTTAGCCCCCTGCTGACACGCTACCCCCTTGCTTTCGCCGAAGGGGAAGGTGGGCGTCATCAGGTCGTTGTACGGCGTTATGGCCGCCAAAGGTGCCGCCGGAGTCAGGCAAGTTCACCACTGTCGCCAGAGAATTCGCCTGTGGCCGTAGCATTGATCTGGTGGATGGCTGCTTTGGCCAAGGTCCGGGCCGTGACTGGATCCTGAGAACGGCGGCAATCCGTTCACAAAGCTGCCGCAGTGATTGCCTTTGTCATCAGTCCGTTGGGGGCACCAAGCGGGCGTTGCACCTGCTCTTCTCTGAACGGGCCGCAGCAGACCATGAATGACCGGCCTGCACGCCTGGCGCGTCCTGACCTGGGTAGAAGTCACGGGGGCCTGTGATCGATTTTTGTGGCCAGCAATGAGCGGTCTCAATGTCGCTGTCAGCCGTACTGCGCTGGACACAGCTTGTTCCGACCTGATCCACCTGTGACCAGAGAACAAAAAAGCCAAGCTGGAAAGCTTGGCTTTTTTGTTGTATATCAACGACCTGTGTATATTCAGATGGAGCGGGCGATGGGAATCGAACCCACGGCTCTAGCTTGGGAAGCTAGGGTATTACCATTATACGACGCCCGCCAAGGGCGCCATTCTATGCGGTTTCCTGTCCGGGGGGCAAATCCTGTTCCTGTGAAAGTCGGCGAAGCCGACTCATTGCGCTCCCCTCGCCCATTTGGGGACAGGGGATGGGGGTGAGGGAAGCCGGCATGGCGCTCGCAATCGGGCTTGGATTTCAAAGCCATGACGGGTGCTGGGGTGTAAAATTCCCGGCTTTCCGCACTCCCCAAGTCCCTGCCATGCCGGATATCACCCTTAACGGCGAAGCCCGTTCCTTTGACACCCTGCCTTCCGTTGCCGGCTTGCTGGAAAGCATGGGCCTGGCCGGGAAAAGGGTGGCGGTAGAGCGCAACGGTGAAATCGTGCCCAAGGGACGGCACGGCGAGACGCTTCTTGCCGCCGGAGATAAGGTCGAGATCGTCGTCGCCGTCGGCGGCGGCTGACTGAAATTCGTGAGGAGTAAGGAGTAAGGGGTGAGGAGTAACTCCTCCTGCGCCTTTACCCCTCACTCCTCACCCCTAACCCCTCACGCTTTTCAAAACCCATGGACCAACTCGTCATTGCCGGCAAGGCCTATAGCTCTCGTCTCCTGGTGGGCACGGGCAAGTACAAGGATTTCGCCGAAACCAAGGCTGCCGTGGACGCATCCGGCGCCGCCATCATCACCGTGGCCATCCGCCGCACCAATATCGGCCAGGAACCGGGGCAGCCCAGCCTGCTGGACGTGCTGCCGCCCTCCCGCTACACCCTGCTGCCCAACACGGCGGGCTGCTACACGGCGGACGACGCGGTGCGCACCCTGCGCCTGGCGCGGGAACTGCTGGATGGCCACGATCTGGTCAAACTGGAAGTGCTGGGGGACCCAAAGACCCTGTTTCCTCACATGCCGGAAACCCTCAAGGCTGCGGAAACCCTGGTGAAGGATGGCTTCAAGGTCATGGTGTACTGCTCCGACGATCCCATCCAGGCGAAGATCCTGGAAGATATCGGCTGTGTCGCCGTCATGCCTCTGGCCTCCCTCATCGGCTCCGGCATGGGCATCCTGAATCCCTGGAACCTGCGCCTGATCCTGGACCAGGCCAAGGTGCCGGTGCTGGTGGACGCGGGGGTGGGCACGGCCTCGGATGCCGCCATCGCCATGGAAATGGGCTGCCACGGCGTACTCATGAACACCGCCATCGCCGGGGCGCAAAACCCGGTGCTCATGGCCGGCGCCATGAAGAAGGCGGTGGAAGCGGGCCGCGAAGCCTACCTGGCTGGCCGCATGCCCAAAAAGCTCTACACCGCCAGCCCCAGTTCCCCGACGAGCGGCCTGATTTCCTGATCAAGCCAATCTCTACACGCAAACGCCTCATTTCCATGACTGAAGAAGAACATAACCACGGCCACATCAGGAGCTTCGTGTTGCGCCAGGGCCGGGTGTCCGTGGCCCAGCAGCGCAATTACGACGAGCTGCTGCCGGTCTTCGGCATACCCTACAAACCGGCATTGCAGGACCTCACAGCAGCTTTCGGGCGCGATGCGCCGAAGATCCTGGAAATCGGCTTCGGCATGGGGGAGACCACCGCCACCATCGCCGCAGCCCACCCGGAGAACGACTATCTGGGTATCGAGGTGCATACGCCGGGCGTGGGCGCCCTGCTGAAAGACCTGGGCGAGCGCGGCCTCTCCAACGTGCGCATCATCCAGCACGACGCGGTGGAAGTGCTGCGGGACATGATTGCGCCGGACAGCCTGGCGGGCGTGCACGTGTTCTTTGCCGACCCCTGGCCGAAAAAGCGCCACCACAAGCGCCGCCTGATCCAGCCGGCCCTGGTGGCGGCGCTGGCGAAACGCCTCAAACCCGGCGGCTACCTGCATTGCGCCACGGACTGGGAAGAATACGGCGCGCAGCAACTGGAAGTGCTCTCCGGCGAAGCGCTCCTGGAAAACACGGCGCCGGAGACGGGGTTTGCGCCGCGCCCCGACTACCGGCCCCTGACCAAGTTCGAGCAGCGCGGTCTGCGTTTGGGCCATGGGGTGTGGGACGTGGTCTTCCGCCGGAAATAACGGCCCCGCCGTCGCGCCGCCAGCGGTCTGGCCGAAGTGGCGTCGACAGGTTTTGCGGTGTTTTGCTTTTGTCCTATACTGGCGTCTTTTCGGCCGATGCGATCGGCATCGGCGAACGAGCCTGGTTCGACCTCATGGCATCCCGTAACTCCAACGACACTCTCCGCCTGAGCCTGTGGGCCGCCGTCGGCCTGGCGGTCCTGTCCATCCTGTGCGCTTACGTCCTGCTACCCTTGGCGGCCATGGGCAGCAACATTGCCGCCGGGGTAGCCAGCGCAGCCCGTCCGGTCTTCGATGCCCTGGCCGTACTGTTCGCTGGCGTGAGCCTGAGCTTGTGGGTCTGGTTGCGCCGCCGCAGTGCGCCGCCGGCAGGGCTGCCGGAGGCCCCGGTACGACAGGTGGCCGTATCCACGCCGGCCAAGGCGCCGGACAGTGTTTATCCGGTACTGACGACCTCCGTCGATACGAGCGCGGCCTTCTGCGCAGCACCGCCGCAGCAAGACTGGACCGCTGCCGTCTTGCGCCAGATGGACTGGCGCCGCTTCGCGGACCTGTGTGTCGCCTATTACCGGGAAACCGGGAAGTTTTGCACGGTCACGCCGCTTGCCGGCAGCAAGGGCATCGACATCCGCCTGTTCGACACGCTGGGCGGCCCGGTGACGGGCATCTCCCGCTGCTGGGGCTGGGGCGTGCACCGGGTGCCCTCCAGCCAGCTGGCGGAGTTGAGGGCGATCATGCTGCGGGAGAAGATTGCCCAGGGTGCCTGGCTGACGAATGCCCGCTTCGGTGATGAAATCGTCCGCTTCGGCGAGGAAAACCGCATCGCGGCCCTGGATTGCCGGCGTTTCCTGGCCCTGTTGCTGAAGCTGCCCCCGGAGTCCCGCCGCCATCTGTTCGAAATGGCCACCGAGGGGGACTGGGACACGCCCACCTGCCCGCTCTGCGAAGCCAAAATGGGCCGCCGCCAGATCGCCGCTGAAGACTACTGGGCCTGCCTGAAATTCCCCTCCTGCAATTCCACCCTCAAGGCGCGGGGGCGGTAGGCCAGCGGTTTATAGTCAACGTAGGGTGGGCAGGTTTCATCTGCCCACGCCTTGCGACAAACCATCGTGGGCATGCTGCGCTTTGCCCACCTTACGAAATCCACCTTACAAAAATATCTCCAGCAGGTCATTCAGGAAGCGCCGGCCCTGTTCCGTCGGGGCGATGCGCTGGGGTGTCACCGTCAGGAGCCCGCGACGCTGGGCCTCATCCAGTTCACGACGGACCGTAATCAGCGGCAGCCCGGTGCGCTCCTGGAAGAGGGGTGTAGCGAAACCATCCACCAGGCGCAGGGCGTTCATCATGAATTCGAAGGGCAGTTCTTCCTGGCCCACCGGGCGCTGGTCCTGCAGCAGCGTTCCTGCCGTGGCGGCATCCATATAGGCCTGGGGCTGGCGGGGCCGGGTGTCCCGCAGAATGCCGAAAGCCGAGGAAATCTTGCCGTGGGCACCGGCACCGATGCCCAGGTAGTCACCGAAATGCCAGTAGTTGAGGTTGTGGCGGCATTCCTGGCCGGGCTTGGCGAAGGCAGAGGTTTCGTAATGGCGAAAACCGGCACCAACCAGGGTTTCCTCCACCATGTCCTGCATGTCCGCCGCCGCGTCCGCGTCCGGCAGGGGCGGCGGATCGTGGTGGAAGCGGGTGTTGGGTTCCAGGGTCAGGTGGTAGGCGGACAGGTGGCTGGTGCCAAAAGCCACCGCTTCTTCCAGGTCGCGCCGGGCCTCATCCAGGCTTTGCTGCGGCAGCGCATACATGAGGTCCAGGTTCACCCGCTCGAAGTGACGCTGGGCCACCGCGATGGCGCGGCGGGCTTCATCACCGCCGTGGATGCGCCCCAGGGCCTTGAGCTTTTCATCGTCAAAACTCTGGATGCCCAGGGACAAGCGGTTCACGCCGGCCTCCCGGTAGCCCCGGAAGCGTTCCGCCTCCACCGTGCCCGGATTGGCCTCCAGGGTCACTTCCGCGTCCGGATTCACCGTGAGCCGCGCCCGCACCGCCCCCAGCAGGGCGTCCAGGGCGGCGGGCGACATGAGACTGGGGGTGCCACCGCCGATGAAGATGGTGCCGACGCGCCGCCCCCAAATTTGCGGCAGGGAGGCTTCCAGGTCTTTGATCAGGGCCGCCACATAGGCGTCTTCCGGAATGCCGCCAGTCCCGGCTTGGGCGCGAAGCGCCCCTGGACGCTCCCCTCGCCCCTCGGGGGAGCGGGGGTGGGGGTGAGGGCCGGCCTCGTGGGAATTGAAGTCGCAATAGGGGCATTTCCGCACGCACCAGGGAAAATGCACGTAGAGCGACAGGGGCGGCAGGCTGGTCAGTCCGGAGGCGCCTGCTGCTGGCGGCTTGCCCACCGGCAGGATGGGAATGATGGGGCGGGTCATGGGGATCGAGAAAACATATTGAAACGCCGAGGCGCCGAGACGCGGAGGAAAGACAAAAGCATGAGGGGGTT
Source organism: Rhodocyclales bacterium (assembly GCA_043743785.1). Classification (GTDB taxonomy): domain Bacteria; phylum Pseudomonadota; class Gammaproteobacteria; order Burkholderiales; family Rhodocyclaceae; genus JAQTNA01. Next base: position 11,164 of record JAYTVW010000108.1, read on the forward strand.
CCGGTATGAATCATGATTGGCGCCGCATGACAGGCTGTCGGGATGAATCCCGACCCACGAGGTCTTCTCGGCGCCTCTGCGCCTCGGCGTTTCAAACAGTCTTTACAAGGCCTTCAATTTTTCTGCCAGCAGGCGAAAAGCCTGGGCGCGGTGACTCCAGGTGTTCTTCTGTTCCTTCGGCATCTCGGCGGCGGAAAGGCCGTGCTCCGGCAGCCAGAACAGGGGATCGTAGCCGAAGCCGCCCTCGCCCTTCTGGGCCTCAAGGATTTCCCCGTGCCATTCGCCTTCGGCGATGAGGGGCTGGGGGTCATCCGGGTGGCGCACCAGGGCCAGCACGCAGACGAAGTGAGCGCGACGGTCTTTGGAGCCGGCAAGGTTTTCCAGCAGCAGGGCGTTATTCCGGGCATCGGACTTGGGCTCGCCGGCATAGCGGGCGGAATACACCCCCGGCGCGCCCCCCAGACTCGGCACGGCCAATCCGGAATCGTCGGCGAGGGCCGGCAGGCCGGACAGGCGGCAAGCGTGGCGGGCCTTGGCCAGGGCGTTCTCGACGAAGGTGACGTGAGGTTCTTCCGCCTCCGGAATAGCGAATTCGCCCTGGGCCCGCACCAGGATGTCGAAGGGGGCGAACAGGCCGGCGAATTCCTTCAGCTTGCCTTGGTTGTTGCTGGCGAGAACGAGGGTCTTGGTCATGGAGAAGCGCCAGGAGGAAAAGGCTGCATTCTAGCCGCCAAGGGTGCAAACGTCAGGCATGCGGATTTTTTCACCCCTGGCGCCGCATGAAATGCGCGCCGGCCCGGTGGATTGACAGCGGTGGGCCTTCAGATTTTCCCGTTGCCGCCGTTGCCGTACCAATGCAGGAAGTTCCGGGCTATCCTGTCCGGCCTCTGGCCCGTCCTTGTTTCAGGCCTGGGCGCGTTTTTGAACCGTTTCCGCTTTCTTTTGCCATGGCCCTCTACACTTCCTACTCCGACAAACGCATTCTGATTCTGGACGACATCCCTGAAGTACGCGCCTCCCTGCGCAACCAGGTGGGCAGCTTGGGCTGTGAAAACGTGAGCGTCAGCGGCACCGTCAAGGACGCCCTGGAGCAACTCAGAAGCAAGACCTTCGACGTCATCCTCTGCGATTTCTACCTGGCCGGCGGTACCGATGGGCAGCAATTCCTGGAGTTCCTGCGCAACCGCAACATCATTGGCCGTGGTGTGCTGTTCGTGATGATCACAGCGGAGAAAAGCTACGAGCATGTGGTGACGGCGGCAGAGTGCCTGCCGGACGACTACCTGCTCAAGCCCTTCACCGCCGATGCCCTGCAATTGCGCCTGGAGCGCCTGCTGGAAAAAAAGGTCCGCTTGGCCAAGGTGGACCAATTGCAGAACAAGCGGAACTGGCCTGGTGTCATTGCCGCCTGCGATGAAATCATCAGCGCCCGGGATCGCTACCTCTTCGATGTGATGCGCATCAAGGGCAATGCCCTGATCCAGGCGGACCGGCACGACGCCGCCGTGGCCTTCTACGAGGAAATGCTGGCCATCCGACCCATGCCCTGGGCGCGGCTGGGTCTGGCCCGGGCCTTGCATCTGCAGGGGGATCGGGATCGCTGCAAGACGACCCTGAATCAACTCATTGGGGAGTCGCCCCGGCTCATGGCCGCCTACGACCTGCTGGGCCACCTGCATATGGAAATGGGCGAGGCGGATGCCGCCATGGCGGTGCTCGACAGCGCCTGCGTGATTTCGCCCAACTCCCTGGCCCGGCACCGGGCCATTGCGGCCGTGGCCGAGGAAAAAGGGGACTTTTCCCGGGTTGAAGAGGCCCTGGACAAGGTCATCAAGAAAACCCGCAATTCGCCCCTCAGGGAAACCGCCGACTTCGCCCGGCTGGGCAACGCCCTGACCGAGATGGGGGCGCCGGCCCGTGCCGTGGCCATGTTGGAGGAAGTGCGCACCGCCTTCAAGGAGGACGCCTACAACCCGCAACTCGCCGCCGTCGAGGCCCTGGCCCAGCACAAGGCGGGCAATCCGGAAAAAGCCGCCGCCGCCCTGGCCCGCGCCCTGCAGAGCGATAGCGCCAGCCTGCCGGAGGCCGTTGCCATGACCCTGGCCAAGGCCTGCCTGGCCACGGGCAAAGCGGACGAGGGCAACGCCATCCTGAAAAAACTGGTGCAGACCAATCCGGACTCCAAGGCCCTGCATGCGCGCATCACCACCGTCATGGGCGAGCATGGTGAAGCGGACATGGCCGACAAGCTGGTCCGGGACAGCATTGCCGAAGTCATCCAGCTCAACAACGAGGCGGTGCGGCGCGCCCAGGCCGGCGAACTGCCCCAGGCCGCCGCCATGCTCGCCGAGGCGGCCCAACGCTTGCCCGGCAACCTGCAGATCGCGGCCAATGCCGCAGCCGCTCTGTATTACGACATCCTGCAGAACAAGATGGACGGGGCCAAGCTGCGCCTGGCCCAGGGCTTTCAGCAGATCGTCGAGGCGAAGAGGCCGGACCATCCCAAGCTGACCGAGATTGCCGAACTGCTGAACCGGATACGCAGAAAGTACGGGCAAGTGAAATGAACTTCGACGAAGTCGCGGCCTTCACCATTCACGACGTCAAGAATCGCCTGACCGTGCTGGCGGGCCGGGCCGAAGAAAGGGGCGACAGCGAAACCCTGCAGGGGGTGCTCGAAGCCGCCTCGACCCTGACCCGCCTGCTGGTGTATTACAAGGCGGGCGCAGGCCGGCTGGCGGTAAACATCGATGCCCATGCGCCAACGGACGTAATCACGGAGTTGTGCCAGGAAATCACGCGACAGACCCGCCTGGGCATCCGGGCCGAACTGGGCGAGGCCCCCACCCTGTGGTTCTACGACGAGAGTCTCGTGCGCATGCTGCTGCTGGATGCCCTGTACAACGCCCTGCGCCATGCCCGGCAGAACGTGGTGCTGGCGGCACGGCAGGTGGACGACTGGCTGGAGTTCAGTGTTCGGGACGACGGGCCGGGCTACCCGGCGGAGCTGCTTGGCCGGCAATTGGCCATGCAGCCCCTGAGCCGGGAAGGTACTGGCCTGGGCCTGCACCTGGCGGGCCGCATCGCCGCCTTCCACACCAATGGCGGCCAGGAAGGCCATGTCGAACTAGCCAATGAAGGCGGTGCCGTCTTTCGCCTGCGCCTGCCCCGGTAAAGGTCTGCCCCCTTTCAGCAGAGGGGCAGCTTGCTTTCGATCAGGTCGATCACGGCGGCCTTCTGCTCCGTCGGGGAATCAGCCACCAGCATCACCAGGGCGGACAAGGTGCCGATATCGAAACTCAGGCGGCCCTCTGTCCCCATACCCCCGTGGCGGCGCAGGAAATCCACGAAACGGCATGCACCCGCCAAGCCGTTGCCGGATTTCACCTCGTCGTAGAGCAGGTTCGCCGCCTGCCGGGCGATGGATGCCGGAGCCGGGGCGAGAGCGCGGCCTTGCCCGAACGGGAAGTCACTGACGATAACGCGGGGGACGGCGCTGAATTCCGTGGGCTTTGTCTGCATGGCTGCCTCCAGGTATCTGAAGGCACCAGACTATCCGCTCGGCTCAAGACATGCCGTGACAATCCACACACTTGCCGGCAAACGCGCGCCAGATTTTTGTCGGGCTGAAGCCCGACCTAACAGGCATGGCGAAGGTCATCCCAATTCATGAAAGTCAGCGCCATGCCCGTTTCCCTCACCCTCGGTCCCTCTCCCGAAGGGAGAGGGAAGCGTCGTGAGTCGCTGACGCGACTTTCACGCTAACTGACTACGGCACCTCCGCCCCCGGCATGCGGGACAGGATAATGTCGGCCTTCTTGAGCAGGCCTGGGGCGCTGCGGTGGGTGTCGTAGTAACGCGGGTTGGGCACCATGGCCGCCAGTTTCGCCGCCTGGGCGGGCGAGAGCTGGGCCACGGAGACACCGAAGTAATGGCGGGCGGCGGCTTCGGCGCCGAAGATGCCGTTGCCCCACTCGATCACGTTCAGGTAGATCTCGAAAATGCGTTCTTTATCCATCACCGTCTCCAGCATGAGGGTGATGACCACTTCCTCGCCCTTGCGGAACAGGTTTTTCGACGGTGACAGGAACAGGTTCTTCGCCAGTTGCTGGGAGATGGTGGAGCCGCCGGCCACAATCTTGTGCTTCTTCTGGTTTTTCTCGATGGCCTTCTGGATGCCGTCCCAGTCGAAGCCCTCATGATCCACGAACTTGGCGTCCTCGGCGGCAATCAGCGCCGCCTTCAGATGGTGGGAAATGCGCGGGTAAGCCACCCATTGCTGTTGCAGGCGCGCCTCCGGGTCCTTCTGCCGAATCTCCGCCAAGCGGATGGACATGAAGCTGGTGTTGCCCGGATTGAAATGGTTCCACCACAGTACCCAGCCGAGGAACCAAGCCTGGGAAAGGATGACCAGCAGCACCAGGGCGGCCAGCAGGCGTTTGAGCAGGGAGCCGAGGCGTTTCATGCGAGCCTCACGTCAGGCGCAGCAAGTCAAAGACCGGGGCCGTATCGGGGCGTACGCCGCGCCAGATATGGAAGGCGGCGGCGGCCTGCTCGATGAGCATGCCCAGTCCGTCCGCGAGCATGGCCGCGCCCTGTGTCTGGGCAGCGATAAGGAAAGGCGTCAGCCCCTTGCCGTACATCATGTCGTAGGCCAGGCTGTCACGGGCATACAGGCCGTCCGGCAGGGGCAGCAACTCGCCGGACAGGCTGGAGGCCGTGGCATTGATGATGGCGTCGAACTGCTGGCCCGCCAGATCCTGAAAGGCGCACCCGGTGAGTTGCAGGCCGTCGCCGGAGTAGTGCCGGGCCAGTTCCCGGGCCTTGGATACCGTGCGATTGGCCACCGTCAGGCTGGCGGGGTGTTCCGCCAGTAGGGGCAGGATGACCCCATGGGCGGCGCCGCCGGCCCCCAGGAGCAGGATGCGTTTTCCCCTTAGCGCAAAGCCGTGATTGTCCCGGATGTCCGCCACCAAGCCGACGCCGTCCGTATTGTCACCGTGAATGCCGTCGGGGCCGAAACTCAGGGTATTCACCGCCCCCGCCGCCCGGGCCGGCGCCGTCAGCACATCGCACAGGGCGAAGGCCTCCTGCTTGAAGGGCACGGTCACATTGGCGCCCTTGCCGCCCGCTGCGCGGAATGCCTCGACGGCCGCCTTGAAACCATCCAGGGGCGCCAGGATTCTTTCGTAAGTCATGTCCTGCCCGGTGTTATGGGCGAATTCTGCATGGATGAGGGGCGACTTGGAGTGGGCAATCGGATTGCCGAAGACGGCGTAACGGTCGGTCATGGGCACCATCGAATGTGGGGGCGAACTTGTTCGCCCGAGAATTTTTCAGTGGGCGAACAAATTCGCCCCTACAACCGCGTCATTCAGCCCGCAGCTTGTCCGAGGTTTCGAAGGTCCAGGATCGGGTGAACACCAGGACATCGTTGTCCTTGCGCAGCTCTGCCGAGAAGGCGCCATAGGGGGCCGCCAACTTGACGATGCGCTTGGCGGCGTTGTCCAGCACCTTTTGGCCGGAACTCTTGGTAATTTCCACCTCCCGCAGGCTGCCGTCTGCGTTCAGTTCCACGGTCAACTTGAGCGTACCGTAGAGCTTGCCGCGAGCTTCTTCCGGGTAGTTCAGGTTACCCACCCGTTCCACCTTCAGGCGCCAGTCTTCCATGTACTGGGCTTCCACGGCACTGATCGCGCGAGTGCCCAGGAAGTTCTTTCTCGGTTGCTTGTTGTAGGCATCCACGTTCCGGGAAATTTTGGCTTCCAGGCGGGCCATGACGATGGCCGAATTGGCCAGGTCCACCCCGGCCAATTGCGGCAGAGGCTCCGGCTGCTTGACGGCTTCCGCCGGACTGATGGCCACGGCCGGGGCAGTGCTCCGGGCCTGGGTGAGCAGCTGGCGTTGCCGGTTTTCCGCTTCCTGCAGACGGCGACGAGTCTCCATGAGGGCGTCGCCGCTCTTCGACTGCGGGGTGGGCGGCAGGGGCGTGGAGGCAACCCGGTTCTCCTCCGTGTTGCCGCCGCCGTCCAGGTTGGCCTGAGCCCGCACCTGGGCGTCCGTGGGCCGGTGGGCGCTCTTGGCGTTCACCAGCACTACTTCCAGGTTGGAGTCCCGGCGGGCGGAAGCGCTACTCGAACTGCTGAAGTGCATCACCAGCAGCAGGGCATGCAGGACGACGGAAATGCCGATGGCGAAGCGCAGGCGTCGGCCGGCGTCCACGGGAACGGGAATGGCCGGCATCCGCTGTGCCAGGGGCTTGAAAAAACGGGCTAAAGCTTCCGCGACCATGACGCCGGATTCTACTCTTCTTCCGCCTCGGGCTGGCTTGTGGCATCTTCCGCCGCCAGGGTGGCCACATAGCGGCAGCGCGCCTCGGCCTCGATGAAGTCGAGCTTTTCCACTTCCAGCTGCACCCTGGTGCCCGGGTCCATGGGCGGCAGGGACGGCACCTTGAGGAACAGGGGAATAGTCTCGAAGCGCACCATGTTCTCCCGCATGAGGGTGCGCCCCACCGGCTGCTGACAGCCTTCCTGGGCCAGCCAGCGCAGGCACCAGTAGCGCTCCATGCCGCGCTGGAAGTCGTTATAGGCGGCGTAGGTCAGCTCGAAATCCCGCAGGGCCGCCAGCAGGGCTTCGGAGCGGGCGGCAAAATGGGGTGGCGTGCCCTGGAGAAAGGCCAGCAACTGCCACTGGTTCACCAGATCCACATAGCGCCTTAAGGGGGAACTTGACCAGGCGTAGCAATCCACCCCCAGGCCCTCGTGGGGCAGGGCGGCGGTGGTCATGCGCACCTTGCCGGAAGTCTGGGCGCGGTAGAGGGCCGCCACATTGTTGTCCGCCAGCAGGCGGCCCCAGGTGCTGTTGGCGACGATCATGAGTTCCGCCACCAGCTTGTCCAGGGGCGAGCCACGCTTCCTTTGGCTGATGCTGACCTGGCCCTCGGGCGTCGCCCAGTCCACGTAGAAATTGAAGTCGAAGGCATTGGCATTGGCCGAAGGCTTACCCCGGCCCGCCTCCAGCACTTCCGCCAGGCGCCACAGCAGGGTCAGTTCATCCTTGAACGGGAATTCCGGCCCGCCGTCCATCAGGGTGGTCTCGTTGAACACCGGCTCGATATCGTGGTGGCGCAGGTTGGCGGCCACGGGCACGATCTCGACCCGGCTCTCTTTCGACGTGATGATCAGGTCCGACGTCACCGTCAGGTAAAGCGACACGGCCGGGCAGTCCCGGCCGGCACACAGGGTGAAGCGTTCCACCGCCGTATCCGGCAGCATGGTGATCTTGCGCCCCGGCATATACACCGTGGATAGGCGTGCCCGGGCGATGTCGTCCAGAGGCGATCCGGGCGTAAACCCCAAGCCGGGGGCGGCGATGTGGATGCCCACGCGCCAGCCGCCGCCGGGCAGCGAAACGACCGAAAAGGCGTCGTCGATCTCGGTGGTGGTGGCGTCGTCCACGCTGAAGGCCGCAACATCGGCCCGGGGCAGGTCCGACGGCAGGGCCGGCAGCGCGATGTCCGGGAAATCCGTGCCCTGGGGGAAGAATTCGAACAGAAAACGGTTGAAATGGAACTCGTGGCTGGAGGGAATGGCGCCGGCCTTTTCCAGCAAGTGGGCTGCGGAAAGCCCCATTTCCCCACAGGCGGATTCGAGAGCCTTCACCTCCAGGGTGTTGCGATCCGGCTTGTAGAGAATCTGGGGCAGCAGCGGCACGAATTCCGCCGGCAGGCTGCCGGCCTGCAGTTCAGCCGACATGCGCTCGATGCTTTCCACCTGCAGGCGCTTCTTTTCCTGGCCTGCCAGGGCCGCCTTGAGGATTTCCGGCGGCGCCTTCCTGAAACGCCCCTTGCCCTTGCGGTGGAAATACATGGGAGCAGCGTGCAGGGCCAGCAGCACGCCAGCCGCCTCTACCGGGCTGGGCGCGTGGCCAAAATATTCCTTCGAAAAATCCTCGAACCCGAACTCCCCTTCGCCGCACATCTCCCACAGGAAATCCACCTCCAGGCCCTCGGCTTCGCTCTCGGCTGCCTCCATGAGGGCGGCGGGGGCGGGGCTGGCGAACTTCAGGAGGACATTGGCGGCCTTGATCTTGCTGCGCTTGCCGGAGGCCATTTCAACCTGGAGCGAAGCCACATTGTCGGCAAACACGACACCGGCCTTGAAGGCGCCATCCTCTTCAAACAGAACATTCATCGGGAATTCAGCGGGGTAGAAGCGGACGCGGATTATACCCGGCGGGGCTGGCCGTGTCGGTGGCGCGAAGCTTTATCGGGTCGCGAATTTGTGGGGCCGGCTTCAGCCGGCCTGCTCGCGCACACGGCAGCCTTGGCCGGCTGAAGCCGGCCCCACCACGCCTGGCTGAAACTCGGCAGTAATCGGGACAGTTCCTGTCGGAACAAGTTCCGACCCACGATACGGGCCGAATCGGCACCAGTGCCACACTCGCCTGCCCAGAAAACGCAGAGTCGCGCCGAATTTTCTAATCCCTGGCCCCTACTGCACTTCCACGCACCTCGAACTCCACCGCGTCCACTTCCTTGCCTGCCCCATCCAGCAGGCTGAGGCGATGCTTGCCCGGGGTGGGGGCTTGCCAGAGGCGGCGGGCGGGACCGAGGTCGGTGGTGTCCAGGCGCCAGCGGTGGCCGACGGGGGCGCGGGCGTCGAGGCGGAGTTGCTGGTTCTCCGGGGGAATGTCCGGGTCCAGGGCGTAGAGGGTGCCGGGGCCGGGACTGAGGATGCGGGGAGGGCCGGCGGTGTCCGCGTTGTCGTCCGCCAGCACCACTTCCGCCGTGTCGCTGCCGGGCAGGAACCACTCTTGGCGGGGGGCTTCCACGGCGGGACACCAGGCCACTTGCCGGTGCACCAGGCCGCCCGGGGGTTTGGGCGGCTTGCCGGGCCGGCTGGTGTGGAGGCGGTGCATGAGATCCCGCCACACGGGCGCTGCGCCGCTGACGCCGGAGACGTCCTGCATGGGGCTGCCGTCGAAGTTGCCCACCCATACCCCCACCGTATAGCGCTCGGAAAAACCGATGCACCAGTTGTCCCGCATGTCCTTGCTGGTGCCGGTCTTCACCGCACTCCAGAAGGGTGTGTCGAGGTGGCTGTCGAGGCCGAAGGTGAGCGTGCGCGCGGCACGATCGCTGAGGATGTCGGCAACGATGAAGCTCGCAGGACCTGCCAGCACGATTTGCTCGGTGCCGCTCGCAGCAACGCCTTGCACGATCAGCGGCGACCACCGTCCACCGCGTGCTAGCGCGCGATAGGCACGCACCTGTTCCCACAGACTGACTTCCGCGGAGCCAAGCGCGAGCGAGTAGCCGTAGTAGTCCCCGGGCTGGGTAATCCCTGCGTAACCAAGTGCGTTAAGGCGATCGCGAAACCTGTCGACGCCGGTCAGCATGAGGGTGCGTACGGCGGGAATGTTGAGGGAACTACCGAGCGC
>JAYTVW010000109.1:0-14408 GCA_043743785.1 Rhodocyclales bacterium
ACGGACATCGCCACGGCGAGCAAGGAACAGAGCGCCGGGGTGGAGCAGGTGACGCTGGCGGTGAGCCAGATGGAAGAAGTGACCCAGCAGAACGCGGCCTTGGTGGAAGAAGCGGCGGCGGCGGCGGAAAGCCTGGAAGACCAAGCCCGCAACCTGGCCCAGACGGTATCCGTATTCCGCCTGGGCGAAACGGCCACCACGCCCAGACTGCCTTCCGCGCCGGTGCCGGCCCGTTTGGTGGTTCCGGCATCAAGACCGGCGGCGGTTCGGGCGTCGGAAGAGGAATGGGAAGAGTTCTAGCCTGATTAACTGGTTCCGCTCGCGGGGTTGGTGATTTCAGGAATCGGCGGGGGGGCCTGCAGCGTGAGTGAGCGAAAGTGTATCGGGACTGCCCCGTCTCCGGCCGCCGTATGAGCATGCCGGAAAGCCAACACGGAAGCGGAGCAAACGAAATGCGCTTGAATCAACCCGTCAGCAATCTGGAACGCATGCCGGGCGATGATGTTTTCATTGTTTCCACCTGCGCTTGTCCCAAGGCTTGAACACCCTGGTGGAGGAAGTTTCCCTGGGGCTGGAAGGCGTAGCCCGTGTGCTCACCGCCATCGCCCGGGGGGCGCTGACGGAGCGAATCGAGTCGGAATTCGAGGGTACCTTCGGCCAGTTGAAGGACGATACGAACACCACCGTGGAGCGCCTGCGGGAAGTCGTGGGGCGCATCCAGGAAGCGACGGAATCCATCAATCAGGCGGCCCAGGAGATTGCCAGCGGCAACGCGGAGCTGTCCGCCCGCACGGAGCAGCAGGCCAGCAGCCTGGAGGAAACCGCCTCCAGCATGGAAGAGATCAATGCCTTGGTGAAGCAGAGCGCCGATAACGCCATGCAGGCAAAGGATCTGGCGGCCAGTTCCAACGCGGTGGTGGAAACCAGTGGGGCGAAGGTGCAAAAGGTGGTGGCGACCATGGGCGCCATTCAGGCCTCCTCGAAGAAGATGTCGGACATCATCGGGGTCATCGATTCCATTGCCTTCCAGACCAATATCCTGGCCCTGAACGCGGCGGCGGAGGCGGCGCGGGCCGGGGAGCAGGGCCGTGGCTTCGCCGTGGTGGCCTCGGAAGTGCGCAATCTTGCACAAAGAAGCGCGACGGCTGCAAAAGAGATCAAGAATCTCATCGCCGAATCCGTAGACAAGGTGGAGTCCGGCGCGGATCTGGTGCAACAGGCCGGCCGGTCCATGCAGGAAGCGGTGAGGAGCTTCCAGGGTGTGACCCACCTGGTGACGGAAATCGCCACGGCCAGCCGGGAACAGAGTGCCGGCGTGACCCAGGTGACGCTGGTGGTGGGACAGATGGAAGAAGTGACGCAGCAGAACGCGGCGCTGGTGGAAGAGGCGGCGGCGGAAAGCCTGGAAGATCAGGCCCGCTCCTTGGCGCGCACCGTGACCATGTTCCAGCTCGGCAACGCTCCCGTGATGAGCGTGAAGCCGCTGCCCGTCGCGCCAGCGCCCCGGAGGCCGCCCGCCAGACGGTCAACCCAGTCCGTTGTGGCAAGAGGTGAAGAAGCGTGGGAAGAGTTTTGATGTATTCGCAGCAGACTGACGGCACAGAAAAATGACGACACTGACGAGGAAAGATCCGCTCCCGACCACGCCCATGCCCCGTGCGGCGGGTACCCGGGAGTTCGAGTTCACCCAGGCGGATTTCGACCGCATCCGCAAGCTGATTTACGATCACGCCGGCATCGCCCTCGCGCCGGTGAAGTTCGACATGGTGTACAGCCGTCTGGCGCGACGTCTGCGGGCGCTGGGCGACACCAACTTTGCCCAGTACCTGAAGCGTCTGGAGGGAGGGGATGAAAAGGAATGGGAGACTTTTGTCAATTCCCTTACCACCAACCTGACGGCATTCTTCCGCGAGTCCCATCATTTCGACATCCTGGCCAAGCACCTGGAGAAGCTGAAAGGGCGCGGCAGCGTCAAGATCTGGTGCAGCGCAGCCTCCACCGGCGAGGAACCCTATTCCATTGCCATCGCCTGCGCGGAGGTCTTCGGGAGTCTGGCGCCGCCGGTGCAGATCCTGGCCTCGGATCTGGATACCAACGTGCTGGCTCAAGGCCAGCAGGGGGTGTATCCCCTGGAGCGGGTGGAAAAGATGTCCAAGGAACGGGTGCAGAAGTACTTTCTCAAGGGGACCGGCAGCCAGGAAGGCTTTGTGCGGGTACGGCCCGAACTGCAAAAGCTCATCCAGTGGAAGAAAATCAATCTTCTCGACAACAACTGGCCTATCCAGGGCCCTCTGGATGCCCTGTTCTGTCGCAACGTCATGATCTATTTCGACAAGCCCACCCAGTACGGCATCCTGAAGAAAATGACGCCACTCCTGGGTCGGGACGGCTTGTTCTTTGCCGGCCATTCCGAGAGCTTCATGCACGCAGCCGACCTGCTACGGCCGCTGGGAAGGACTGTCTATGATCGCGCCGACTCGGCTCGTTAGTACCTCAGTGGTGGAGGAACACCTCGCCACCAACCGCTACTTCGACCGGGCCTTCAATACGGACGCAGTGAAAGTGTTGCCGGGCGAGTACTACGTGACCACCAGCGACATTGTGCTGGTGACGGTGCTAGGGTCTTGTGTCGCGGCCTGTGTGCGGGACCGGGAAAAAGGTATCGGCGGCATGAACCACTTCATGCTGCCGGAAAATGGCGACTCCGGCATGCTATCCTCCTCCGCCCGCTACGGCACCTATGCCATGGAGATTCTGCTCAACCATCTGCTGAAGTTGGGGGCGCGGCGGCAGAACCTGGAGGCCAAGGTCTTCGGCGGCGGGCGCGTTCTCGCCACCCTGGCTCAGTCCCAGGTGGGGGAACGAAATTCCCGCTTTGTGCTGGATTACCTGGGCGCGGAAGGTATTCCGGTGGCAGCCCAGGACTTGCTGAATGTTTATCCACGGAAGGTCTATTACTTCCCCGCCACCGGGCGTGTGATGGTAAAAAAACTGGTGCGGCTCCACAACGACACCTTGGCCCAGCGCGAGCGGGATTACCGGGAACTCCTGCAGGAACGGGGTTCCATGGCCGGGGAAGTGGAACTGTTTAAATAGTCATAATTAGATTGTGGGAAATAATAAAGTGACGATCAAGGTTCTGGTTATCGATGATTCAGCGCTCATGCGGGCGCTGCTCACGGAGATGATCGGCAGCGCGCCCGACCTGGAAGTGGTGGGTAGTGCGCCCGATCCTCTGGTGGCGCGGGAAATGATCAAGACCCTCAATCCGGATGTGCTGACCCTGGATGTGGAAATGCCCAAGATGGATGGCCTGGAATTCCTGCAACGGCTGATGCGCCTGCGCCCCATGCCCGTGATCATGATTTCTTCCCTGACGGAGCGAGGCTCCCTGGCTACGCTGCAGGCTCTTGAGTACGGCGCCGTGGATTTTGTGCCCAAGCCCCGGGTGGATCTGGGTGGCGGCCTCAAGGCCTATGCCGAGGAAATCTGCGACAAGGTCCGGGCAGCGGCTGGGGCACGACTGCGCACACCGTCACCCATGCTGGCCTCGGCCACGGTGACCGCCACGCCGGTGACCCCGGCCCGCCCGGCGCCCGCTATGCCAGCGTTGCGCATGGCCAGCGACCGCATTTTATTCATCGGCGCCTCCACGGGCGGCACTGAGGCCATACGTGAGGTGCTGACGGGGCTGCCGGAGGATTGCCCGCCCATCCTCATGGTCCAGCACATGCCGGAAAGCTTTACCGGTTCCTTTGCCAAGCGTCTGGACGGCATTTGCCGCATGCAGGTCAAGGAAGCGGTGGATGGTGAGCGCATCAAGGCGGGGACTGCCTATCTGGCGCCTGGCCATTCCCACCTCTCCATCGAAAAGCTTGCTGGCGGCTATGTCTGCCGTCTGGCCCAGTCGGAGCCGGTGAACCGTCATCGGCCGTCCGTGGACGTGCTGTTCAATTCGGCGGCTGCCGTGATCGGCCGCAATGCCGTCGGGGTGATACTCACCGGCATGGGCAAAGATGGCGCCAAAGGCATGCTGGCCATGCGCCTGGCCGGTGCCTGGACCATCGGCCAGGACCAGGCCAGTTGTGTGGTGTACGGCATGCCGCGGGAGGCCGCATTGGTGGGAGCTGTCGAGGAAGTGGCCGGCCTGGGGGATATTTCTGCCCGTATCCTGGCCCGCCTGCGCGGCGGTGTCACTCGGTCTTGAGGGTAATTCAAATCACCCTCAAGGCCCGTCGCTTCCTGCCGTTAATCTGCCTGAGTGCATCAACAAAGAAATGAAGGGCTTGTATGGACACCAATGTTTCCGTTCTTGATTCCCGTGCGGTGATCAAGCTTGAAGGGCGATTCGATTTCAACGCCCATCGTGAATTCCGCGAGGCCGTTGAGAAGGCCATGCAACCGGAAGGCATCAAGGATATCCATGTGGACCTGGGTAGCGTGGCCTATCTGGATAGTTCCGCCTTGGGGATGCTGCTGATGCTGCGCGACAAGGCTCACGCCAAGAGCCGTACCGTGACCCTGGCGAATTGCCGCGGCAGCGTCAAGCAGGTTCTCGAAATCGCCAACTTCGGCAAACTGTTCATTATTTCCTGAACCGGCACTGCCGGGCCGCCAAACATGCCGGGCCAGACCGAGGCGATTCCGCCCCGCTCTGGCCCGGGCCTGTTGTGCCGGTCTGGCTTGAGCCGGGTTTGGTTTGCCACCGATTCAAGACAACCGCTTTTGCGCCGTAAATTTCTCCTCGCCCGGAGGTTTTGTTCGATTCCGGCGCAGTCTTACCCAAACAAGTCGAAGGAAAAGCCATGAAGAGTCTGTTCTCTCCGGCTGTCCAGCTCATGGACCGCTGCCGCTTCGCGGTGAAATTCCTCATTACCGCAGTTCTTGCGGGAGCCTTGCTGGTCGGCTTGCTGTATTACGTGGTCAGCCGCACCACGGCGGATATCGCCTACACCCAGGGTGAACTGGTCGGCGAGGAATATCTTGCCCGGGTTCGCCAGGGCATGCTGCTCCTGCAGCAGCACCGGGGCCTGTCCGGCACCTTGCTGAATGGCGATGTCAGCGCCGGGGACAAGGTGCGGCATACGGAAACAGATGTGGACAAGGCCTTTGCCGCCATCGAGGAGCTCGGTGGGGTCAATGAGCCGTTGTTGCGCAGCCGGGAATCCTGGTCCGCCATTGCCGCCGCCTGGAAATCCCTGCGGCAGGAAAATCTGACCCTGACGGCGGGAGAAAATTTCGCCCGGCATACCCGCGTCATCGAGGCCCTGGTGGATCACGTGCGCTACATCGGCGACACCTCCGGGTTGATTCTCGATCCGGACTTCAAAGCCTATCGACTGGTGGATGCGTCGGTGAACGATCTGCCGGAATTCGTGGAAGCCGCGGCGCGGCTGCGGGGGCGGGTATCATCGCTCCTGGCCATGAAAAAGCTGACAGCGGATGATGCTTCCGAGGTGCGCAGCCTGGCCGGTCGCGCCCGTCATGCCCTGCGCCGCTTGTCCGGCGGTTATGGCCTGCTGGTAAAACTGGGGGGGCCGGGGGTGAGCGATGTGCGCAGTCAGGTGGCAGCCGTTGAGCAACCCCTTGCGGAAGCCATTTCCGCCGCCGACAGCCATCTTCTGAACCAGGCCTTCGACATGCCGCCCCAGCAATTTTTTGCGCTGGCCAGTAAGCCCGTGGATCTGGGCAAGGAACTGTGGGCTTACAACAGCCAGGAACTGAAGAAGGCCCTGCAGGATCGTGTAGGGAGCGCCACTTTGCTGCGTAACACACTGCTCCTGGCCAGTGTCGCCGTATTGCTGCTGGTGGGCTATCTGATGGTGGGCGCCTACCTGTCCATGGACAAGGCCATCCGCCAGGTGGTGGCGGGAGGGCGCCGGCTGGCGGGGGGAGAACTCAATACCAAGATCGAACTGGACGCCAGGGACGAGATGGCCGATATCGCCGCATCCTTCAATGATATCGCCGCCGCCATGCACGGGCTTATCGGCAATGTGCAGTCCAGCGCCCAGGGCGTCGCCGATTCTGCCCGGGAAGTGGCTGCGGCTATCCGGCAGGTAAGCGCCAGCTCCGATTCCCAGAGCGCGGCGGCCAGCGCCATGGCTAGTTCGATGGAAGAAGTCTCGGTGAGCATCCATAGCGTGGCCGAGAGCGCCGCAGAAGTGGACCTGCAGGCCCGCGCCAGCCTGGGGCACGCCCGGGAGGGTAATGAGGGCCTGTCCCGCATGATCGGGGAGATCGATACTGTGGAGACGGCGGTGAACGAAATCACCCGCTCGGTTGAGGATTTCGTACTCAGCACCCAGGCCATTACCGGCATGACGCGGCAGGTGAAGGAGATCGCCGAGCAGACCAACCTGCTGGCCTTGAACGCGGCCATCGAAGCGGCCCGGGCCGGAGAACAGGGGCGGGGCTTCGCGGTGGTGGCGGACGAGGTCAGGAAACTCGCCGAAAAATCCGCCTCGGCCGTGAATGAGATCGATGGCGTCACCCGCGCCCTCAATGACAGGACACAACTGGTGAGTACGGGCATACGCCGTGGCCTGGATTCTCTGGCCTCCTGTCAGCAATACATGGAAACCGTGGCGGAAGCCCTGGCCCATGCCAATCAGGCCGTCGAACGCACCAGCACCGGCATGTCGGGCATTGCCGCCTCGGTACGGGAACAGACATCGGCCAGCGACAGCATTGCCCGTAACGTGGAGCACATCGCCGGCATGGCGGAAGAAAACATGCGTGCGGTAAATGCGGCCAGCCAGCGCGCCCAATCTTTGGAAGGCCTAGCCGAACGCCTGCGCGGGGCAGTGCGCGAGTTTCGGGTTTGATCGAAATTGCATCTGATATTCGGGTGCCCTCAAGAATGGCGGGCACCCGCCGTAAATGGCTCTAGGGCGGCCAGTGCCGCTCATTGCAAACAAGCTAGCGAGGCGGGTTGCACATGTCGGAACTACTGAAAAACATTGATGCCCGGACAAGACTGGCCGGCACCAACAAGCTTGAAATTCTGCTGTTCACTCTGGGTGCGGATTCGCGCACCGGGCGGCGGGAGACCTTTGGCATCAACGTCTTCAAGGTGCGGGAGGTGATGCGCACACCGCCGATCACCGCAGCGCCGGAGATGCCGGCGGCGGTGGAGGGCATGGTGTCTCTGCGCGGCAGCCTGGTGCCGGTAGTGGATCTGGCCCGCTACGCCTGTGTTGGCGCCGATTCCCCGCGGGAAATCATGATCGTCACCGAGTACAACGGCCACACCCAGGGCTTCCTCGTCGAGAACGTGGATACCATCCTGCGACTGGACTGGTCCCAGATGCGTGTGCCGCCGGACATGCTGATGGCCCAAATGGGCGGCCTGGTGACGGCGGTGACGGAATTGCGGGATGGTCGCTTGGTCATGATGCTCGACGTGGAGAAGGTGCTCTCGGAAACCACTCACTACGACGACGAGTTCAAGTTCAAGGATATTCGGCCCCTGGAAGCTCCCAACGCCACGGTGTTTTTTGCCGATGATTCCTCGGTGGCAAGGAAGCAGATCCAGCGCACCCTGGAAGTGCTGAACGTGAAATACTTCGCGGCGGTCAATGGCCGCGCGGCCTGGGACGAACTTGAGCGGGTCGCCGCCTACGCCATGTCCACCGGACGCCCGGTCAAGGATCTGGTAACCCTGGTGCTGACGGACGTGGAAATGCCGGAAATGGACGGTTACATCCTGACCAAGAAGATAAAGTCCGATCCCCGTTTCGAAGGTATTCCCGTTGTCATGCATTCTTCCCTGTCCGGCATGTCGAACCAACAGCTTGGCCGTTCCGTCGGCGTTGATGAATATGTGCCGAAATTCGAGCCCCAGCGCTTAGCCGAAGTGCTTGGGCGCCTGCTGTTGAAACCCACTACCCTGGCCCTGCCGGGCTGAACCGCCATGGGAGCGATAATGGAGCGCGCCGACAAGACCCTGCTGGAAAGCGTGGATGCCCGCACCAAGCTGGCCGGGTCCAACCGCATGGAAATCCTGCTGTTTTCCCTCGGTACGCGGGAAACCTTCGGCATCAATGTCTTCAAGGTGCGGGAAGTCAGCCGTACCCCCAAGATTACCCGTTCGCCCAACATGCCACCGGGCGTGGAAGGCCTTATCTCCCTGCGCGGCAACGTGATTCCGGTGCTGTCCCTGGCCAAGATCATGAATCTGTCGAGCGCGGATACGGGGCGCGAGGGTTCCATGATGGTGGCCGAGTACAGCAAACGGACCCTGGGCTTCCTGGTGCATGAGGTGGACCGTATCATCCGCGTGGATTGGGAGAAAGTGCGGGCGCCGGAATCCGTCATGTCCGGCAACGGGGGCTACATCACGGCCATTACCGAGCTGCCGGAAGGGCGACTGGTATCCATTCTGGATGTGGAAACCATTCTGGCTCAGACCTTTGGCGAACTCCCGGTGGCCAATGTGGAGCCTCTGGACTCCGACCAGGAACACAACATCTTCTTTGTGGATGATTCCTCGGTAGCCCGGAAGAAGATCGCCGAAGTGCTGGACCGGCTTGGGGTGCGCCATAAACACGCCTTGAACGGCCTCGAGGCCTGGACCCGCCTGTCGGGTATGGCGGCCCACGCCCAGCAATTCGGCCACCGCATGGTGGATGAACTGGATGTGATCCTGGTGGATGCGGAAATGCCGGAAATGGATGGCTATGTGCTGACCCGAAACATCAAGGCGGACGCCCGTTTCAAGGGAATTCCGGTAGTAATGCACTCCTCCCTGTCCTCGGAAGCCAATCGGGCCATGGGGAAAAGTGTGGGTGTAGACGCTTACGTGGCAAAATTCGACGCGGAAGTACTGGCGGAAACCCTGCGCCCCCTTATCCTTCGACCCAACAGGGACTGATTGAACACCGGTCCGCGTTTTGAGCGGACCCCGTACGGAGAAAGTCATGGCTGACCCCAAAATGAAATTCCTCGTTGTGGACGACTTCTCGACCATGCGGCGCATTGTGCGCAACCTGCTCAAGGAACTCGGATTCGTCAACGTCGACGAGGCTGAAGACGGGGTTGTGGCCCTGCAGAAGCTCAACAGCATGCCCTTCGATTTTGTCGTGACGGACTGGAACATGCCGAACATGGATGGGCTCAAGCTGCTGCAAAGCATCCGCGCTCATCCGCAGCTCAAGCATCTGCCGGTGCTCATGATCACGGCGGAGGCCAAGCGGGAAAACATCATCGCGGCGGCCCAGTCCGGTGCCAGCGGTTATATCGTCAAGCCCTTCACGGCGGCGACCCTGAACGAGAAGCTCGGCAAGATCTTCGAAAAATTGGAAAACAAGGCGGCGGCCTGAGGCCAGCCGTCGCGCGCCAGGGGACAGAAATGGCAAAGCGTCTCAAGTTCGACGAATCGGGTGATACGGAGGATCTGCAAGCCCTGTTCGACAGCATTTCCGCCGTACCGGCCAAGCCGCAAATCAAGGTGGTCGCAGAGTCAGACCCTTCCGGGGACAACGACGATCTACAGGCCCTGTTCGACAGCGTCGTGGAGAGTTGTGCGCCGCCAGCGCCCAGCGTGGTGGCGGCACCCGAGGCCCCGGAGTCCAAGGGCGATGCCGTTTTCAACCGCATCGGCCACATGACACGGCAATTGCACGACACCTTGCGGGAACTGGGCTATGACCGGCTGCTGCAGGACACGGCGAAGGCCATTCCGGATGCGCGCCAGCGCCTGTCCTATATCGCTGCCAAGACCGAGGAGGCGGCGAGCCGGGTGTTGAATGCCACGGACATCGCCAAGCCCATCCAGGACAGCCTGCATGACCGTTCCGGCCTGCTGGCCCAGCGTTGGGACAAGGTCTTTGCCAATCAGGTGGGCGTGGCGGATTTCAAACGCCTGGCCGAGGAAACCCGGGGCTTCCTCAAGGACGTGCCGCAGCAGACGGCGGCGACCAATGCCCAGTTGCTGGAAATCATGATGGCCCAGGACTTCCAGGATCTCACCGGCCAGGTCATCAAGAAGGTCGTGGAACTGGCACAGAACCTGGAGACCCAGTTGCTCGAGGTGCTGGTGGAAGCCATGCCCGAGGCTAAGCGACAGGATACGGCCGAGAGCCTGCTGAATGGCCCGGTCATCAACCCGGAAGGCCGTACCGACGTGGTCGCCGATCAGGGGCAGGTGGACGAATTGCTGGAAAGCCTTGGGTTCTAATAAATTCGTGAGGAGTGAGGCGTTAGGAGTCAGGAGTAAAGGCGGAATACCTGGGGCCGGAAGCATATCCGGGCCGCTAGCCGTTTCTACTCCTCACTCCTCACCCCTCACCCCTCACTGACGTGAGCGGAGCGAGCGAACATGAGCGACTTTGTGGGCATGGAAGACCTCCTGCAGGATTTCCTGGTGGAAGCCGGCGACCTCCTTTCGGGGGTGGACAACAAGCTGGTGGATCTGGAAAAGACGCCGAATGATCGGGGTTTGCTCAACGATATTTTTCGTGGCTTCCACACCATCAAGGGCGGTGCGGGTTTTCTCAGCGCTTCGGAACTGGTAACGCTGTGTCACTTGACCGAAAATCTTTTCGACAAGCTCAGGAACGGCGAGCTGGGCATTACCTCCAACCTGATGGACGTCATCATGGATGCCACCGCCTCGGTGCGCCAGATGTTCGCCTGGCTGGAACGGGGCCAGCAGCCGACGGCAGCCGATGCCACGCTCATTGTCAATCTCAGGCGGGCGATTGCCGGGGAGCTTGCTCCGGATGGCGGGCATGCGGAGGAGTTTGCCGCGCCTGTCATAGAAGAGCCGGCCGCGTCCGGTGTGGAGGGTGACTCACCGCCCTGGGATGCCTATTTCGAAGCCGTGTCCGGCCACGTTGCGGTTGTACCCGTTGCGGCCCCCGCGCCGGAAAAAGCTCCCGAACCAGTTCAGGCCGAACGCCGGGTGCACCATGCCGAACACATGACGGAAGTGCCACCAGTTACCCAGCCCAAGGGGCTGGGGCGCCGTGTCGGTGACAAGCCCGGCTATTCTGGCCCCGTTGGCCGTCGCGAGGGGGAACGTTCCCGTGACAATTCAATCCGCGTCGATACCGCACGCCTGGATCAGGTACTGAACCTGTCTGGTGAAATCGGCTTGACCAAGAACCGCCTGACGTCCCTCAGGAGCGACATTCTGGCGGGGCGCATCGACTCCGAAACCCTGCATGCCCTGGATACGGCGGTCAGTCAGCTGGATTTGCTGGTTTCCGACTTGCAGAACGCTGTGATGAAGACCCGCATGCAACCCATCGGCCGCCTCTTTCAGAAATACCCGCGCATTGCCCGGGATCTGGCCCGGGGCCTGGGCAAGGATGTGGAACTGATGTTGCTGGGTGAAGATACGGAAATCGACAAGACCATGATCGAGGACTTGTCGGACCCCATCATCCACCTCATCCGCAATGCGGTGGATCACGGTGTCGAGTTGCCCGCCGATCGACAAGCTGCCGGCAAGCCGGAGAAATCCCAGGTGCGCCTGGAGGCGCGTCAGGAAGGCGACCACATCGTCATCATCGTGGCGGACGATGGCAAGGGCATGAACGCCGAGCGCCTGCGTGCCAAGGCGGTGGAAAAGGGCCTCATTTCCGACGAGGAAGCCAACACCATGGACGAGCGCCAGAGCTTCAACCTGGTGTTCCTGCCTGGCTTCTCCACCATGGACAAGATTTCCGACGTATCCGGCCGCGGCGTCGGCATGGACGTGGTACGCACCAACATCCAGAAACTGAACGGCAATATCGAGATCCGCTCCGCCGTCGGCAAGGGCACCACTTTCGTGATCTCCCTGCCGCTGACCCTGGCCATCCTGCCGGTCTTGCTGGTGCGCCTGGGGGATCAACCTTTCGCGGTACCCCTATCCCTGGTACGGGAGATATTGCCCATCGATGCCGCCGAAGTGCAGGAAGTGGGTGGGCGCGCCACCATGGTGGTACGCGGGGAAGTGCTGCCTGTAATTCCGCTGGCCTCCCTCCTGGGCTGGCCGCCGGTGCAGTTGCCGGAATACGGTGTCCTCATGCAGACGGCGGACGCCAGTTTCATCCTGGCCATCGACAGCTTTGCCGGGCGGGATGATGCGGTGATCAAATCCCTCGACGACTTCCGCCCCAAGGGCGTGGCCGGCGTGACGACCCTGTCCAATGGCCAGATCGTCTTGATCCTCGACATGAAGGAACTGCTGGGATCCGCCGGCGATCACCGGGGGGTGCCCCGTGCGGCCCTGGTCGGCACCTTCTCAGAAGCGGCCTGATTTCTCAGTTAAATAACACCGTGAAAACCCGAAGCTGCCTGTACGTCAGTCTGCAGCCAGGGTTCTTGCCGCCTCGAAGCGCGTAGCGAACCAGCCGGTTTCCAGGCTGGAAATCTGCACCTTGCCACGGCTGGAAGGGGCGTGCACGAAACGGCCTGCGCCGATGTAGAGGCCCACGTGGGAATAGGGGCGGTTCTGGGTGTTGAAAAACACCAGATCGCCGGGCCGCAGGCGGCTCTTGTCCACCGGGCGGGTGAGTTCAGCCAGGCGTGCCGCGTTGTGGGGCAGTTTCAAGCCGGCAGCCTTCTCGAAGACGTAGCTGATCATGCCGCTGCAATCCAGGCCGGCCTCCGGGTTCTTGCCGCCAAAGCGATAGCCCGTATCCATGAGGCCGATGGCCAGCATGAGCGCATCCTGGGCCTTGTCCGGGTCGGGCAGACTGAGCCAGGCACGGACGGGCGGTACGGGCGGCTTGGGCGGCTGGGTGGGCGGCAGGCTGCCGCAGGCGGCCATGGCCAGGGCCGTGAAGCCTGCCGTGATGCTTCCCGTTCGTCCAAGCCTTGCGCGCATCTTTTGCCAAAAAAAATCACAAAGGTTCATGACGATACCACGCCAACTTGGTGGCGACTATGAACTCTGGCATAGTCGGCGAGTCGGCCGGGCCGACTTTCACGGTAACTGGAGGACGACGCCATGACCGAAAAATCTGCTGCAGCCGATATTGCTGCCCGTATCGAAGAATTCAATGCCGGCCGCCTGCCTGACATGCTGCAGCGCAAGTACGCTGCCCTGAGGAGCGAGCCGTTTCGTTTCCTGCGGGGTACTTGCCATCTCTTCTATGAGGACCTGCCCCCGGACTGGGCATTGAGGCGTGCCCCCCTGGCGTGGCTCTGCGGTGATCTGCACCTGGAGAATTTCGGCACCTTCAAGGGCGACAACCGGCTGGTCTATTTCGACCTGAACGATTTCGACGAGGCTTGCCTGGGGGCCGTGACCCTGGACGTGCTGCGGCTGGCGGTGAGCATCCTGCTGGGCATGAAATCCTGCGGGGTGAATGGGCCGGAGTCCATCGCCTTGTGTCAGGTCATGCTGGGGGCCTACGGTGCCGCCTTGGCGGAAGGTAAGGCCAAGTGGGTGGATCGGGATATCGCCAGCGGCCTGATCGGCGAACTGTTCGAAAGCCTGAAGTGTCGCTCGCGCAAGGACTTCATTGCTGCCCGCATCGAGGGCAAGAACGAGCATCGGCGCCTGAAACTGGACGGCAAGCGCTACATGGCGGTGGACGGTGCGCATCGGCAGAAGGTGCTGGACTTCATGGCGGCGCTCGCTGCGGCCCAAGCGGCGCCGGATTTCTACCGTGTCATCGACGTGGCCCAGCGCATTGCCGGCACGGGCAGCCTGGGCGTGGAGCGCTATGCCATTCTGGTGGAAGGCAAAGGCTCTCCTGAAGGAAATTACCTGCTGGATCTGAAGGCAGCCATGCCCTCGGCCTTGGCGTCAGTGAGCGGGGCAAGCCAGCCCGCCTGGGCCAGCGAAGCGGTGCGGGTGGTGAGTCTGCAGAAGCGCGTGCAGGCGCAGCCCATGGCTTTCCTGCGGGAGGTCCTCATGGACGGCAAGCCTTTCATTCTGCGGGCACTGCAACCCACGGAAGACCGGGTAAACCTGGATGCCTGGGGTGGCAAGTTGCGTCATCTGGAAAGCCTGGTCGCCACCATGGGCCAGTTGAGCGCCTGGGGCCATCTGCGCGGCAGCGGTCGCCAGGGCTCGGCCATTGCGGATGATCTGGTGGCCTTCGGCGCCGACTCGGCCTGGATCGCGCCGTTGCTGGCCTCCGCCGTGGAACAGGCGAAGAAAGTCGAAACGGATTGGCAGACTTTCTGCGCGTCGGGCCTGGGGAAATGAGCCGGCGTATTCCGCCCCGGCACGGCGTCGAATGGGCTGGCGAAGCATCATGTCGAATTTTGAAGCGTCAAATCAGGAAATGAAGCTACAAAGTCCACCGTAACGCGATCCGCAGGCCACCTGAAGCGCAGGATGGCCGCCGAAAGCCTTGATCCTTAAAAGGCAGTTGACTAAACGCCGAGGCGCAGAGGCGCCGAGAAAACAAAGACATGGCAAGGATTTTGGCCTTCACCAAATGGGTGAAGCGCGTTACGTT
>JAYTVW010000110.1:0-11709 GCA_043743785.1 Rhodocyclales bacterium
CCATTGCGTCGGGTACCGTCAGGATGTCCGAAAAGATGATCGCCGCGTCGAGCGGGAAGCGCTCGAGCGGCTGCAGCGTGACCTCCGCGGCGAGCGCCGGGGATTTCGCCAGCCCGAGAAAGCTTCCCGCTTTCGCCCGCGTCGCGTTGTATTCCGGCAGGTAGCGGCCCGCCTGGCGCATCAGCCACAGGGGCGTGTAGTCGGTAGGCTGGCGCAGCAGGGCGCGGAGGAAGGTGTCGTTACGTGGACGGGCCATGATATTTCCGTAAGCTGCGCCGGAGTCGGCGGAATCCGCAATTCTACCCGGTCGACGCCGGAGGCGGGAAATCCGCCCGGCGGGCCGGGCGCGCGCCGATGGTCACGGCGTTCCCACCGGCAGCCCTTTGCGTTCTACCACCCGCCGCATCACAAAGCTCGAATGCACGCCGGTCACGCCGGGGATGCGGGTGATGCGGTTGAGCAGCAGCTCCTGATAGGCATCCATGTCCTTCACCACCACCTTCAACTGGTAATCGGCGGACTGGCCGGTGATGAGCAGGCACTCCATGATTTCCGGGATGTCCCGGATGGCGGTTTCCAGGCCTTCGAAACGCTCCGGGGTGTGCTGGTCCATGGACACCTGGATGAGGGCCATGAGGGAAAGGCCCAGGGCCTTGGGGTCCAGTACCGCCCGGTAGCCGCTGATGATGCCGGCCTCTTCCAGGGCGCGCACCCGGCGCAGGCAGGGGGAAGGAGACAGGCCGATGCGGTCGGCCAGATCCTGATTGCTGATGCGGCCATCCTCCTGCAGGAGCGTGAGGATCTGGCGGTCGTAGCGGTCGAGTTCCATGGGGGCGGGTCAGGATTCAGAGGGGAATGGGGCTGATTAAGCACATTCTGCCGCATATCGACATAATTAAACAATATTATGCCGTTTATTGTGAAATTCAAGCACAACTTCGCAAGCACCTGCCGGGCCGACTTCGGTAGCATTGCCCCATCGAAATTCACCTGCAGGAGTAGCGCCATGTTGCACGATCCGTCTTCCAAGTACCGCGCCTTTCCCCCCATCCAGCTCCCGGACCGGCAGTGGCCGAACCAGGTCATCAGCAAGCCCCCCGTGTGGATGAGCACGGACTTGCGGGATGGCAACCAGGCGCTGTTCGAGCCGATGAACGCGGAACGCAAGTTGCGCATGTTCCACACCCTTTGCGACATCGGTTTCAAGGAAATCGAGGTGGCCTTTCCCTCCGCTTCCCAGACCGATTTCGACTTCGTGCGGGAGTTGATCGAGGGCGGCCACATCCCGGCGGACGTGAGCATCGAAGTGTTGACCCAGGCCCGAGAACACCTCATCCGCCGCACCATGGAATCTCTCCGGGGGGCGCGCCAGGCGGTGGTGCATGTGTACAACGCCACCTCCCGGCCCTTCCGCGAGTTCGTCTTCAACATGAGCAAGGCGGAAGTGATCGACATGGCCGTCTCCGCCGTCAAGCTCATCAAGGAATTGGCGGCCCAACAGCCGGAAACCCGTTTCGTGCTGGAATACAGCCCGGAAACCTTCACTGCCACGGAATTGGAGTTCGCCCTCGAAGTCTGTGATGCGGTGACCGCCGCCTGGGGCGCCACCCCGGACAACAAGGTGATCCTCAACCTCCCCACCACGGTGGAAGTAACCACGCCGAATGTGTACGCCGACCAGATCGAGTGGATGCACCGCCATCTCGCCCGCCGCGACAGCGTGATCCTCAGCGTGCACCCCCATAACGACCGGGGCACGGCGGTGGCGGCGGCAGAGTTGGCCCTCATGGCTGGCGCCGACCGGGTCGAAGGCTGCCTCTTCGGCAACGGCGAGCGCACGGGCAATGTGGATATCGTCACCCTGGCCTTGAACATGTACACCCAGGGCGTCCATCCGGGCCTCGACTTCTCGGATATCAACGCCGTGGCCCGCACGGTGGAACATTGCAGCCGCATGTCCATCCCGCCGCGCCATCCCTACGTGGGCGATTTGGTGTTCACCGCCTTCTCCGGTTCCCACCAGGACGCCATCAAGAAGGGCTTCGCCGCCCAGGGCGAGACGGGGGAATGGAGTGTGCCCTATCTCCCCATCGACCCGGCGGACCTGGGGCGCAGCTACGATTCCGTGATCCGGGTGAATAGCCAGTCCGGCAAGGGCGGAGTCGCCTATCTTCTCGAAACCGAGTATGGCGTCGTGCTGCCCCGGCGCTTGCAGGTGGAGTTCTCCGGCGTGGTGCAGGCCCATACGGACAGCCATGGCGGCGAGGTGAGCGCCGCCGACATCTGGCAGCTTTTCCGCCAGACCTATCTGGAAGCGGCCCAGCCCTTGCGCTACGTGGAGCACCATCTTTTCGAGAGCGCCACTGGCCAGGGCATCCGCCTCGCCGTGGAAGTGCATGGCCAGCACCATTGGCTCACCGGCGAAGGCAACGGACCCATCGACGCCGCCGTGCATGCCCTGCGCGGCATCGGCTGCGACCTCCAGGTGCGCAGCTTCGAGGAGCGCTCCATGGGCGCCAGCCAGAAGGGCGGCGAGGCCCGCGCCTGCGCCTTCATCGAAGTGGCCCGCCCCGGCGGCGGCCAATGTTACGGCGTGGGCACCGCGGACAGCATCCTCACCGCCTCCCTCCTCTCCCTCCTCAGCGGCGCCAACCGGGCCGGGGTATTGGCGAGTGGTGACAGCCTGGCGGCGTAAAGCGCTGAAGGCGACTGTGGAAATATTGAAAAACTGTTTGAACCGCAGAGGCGCGGAGGCGCCGAGAAAACAAAGACAGGGTGATCGTTGCGAACCTCGCCAAACGGGGGGGCGAACGATGCGGCCAAGTTCTGGTTTTTCCTCTGCGTCTCAGCGCCTCTGCTTGGGCGAATGGCGGAACGCCTATTCGTAGTGGGTCCACATCCGCAGGACCCGCACCATTCTTTCCTGGGGAAAGACTTCGTACACCATGCGGTGCTGAATATTGATGCGGCGAGAGTAGGCGCCGGCAAGATCACCCACCAGCTTTTCAAAGGGGGGCGGATTCTGCAACGGGTCCGTGGCAAGAAGCGCAATCAGTTCCTGCGCCTTTGACTTAAGCCCGCTCGCGGCAAGCTTCTTTGCATCTTTCATTGCCTGCCGGGCATAAACCACTTCCCAGCTCACCACTCAAGCACCTTCGCGCTATCGGCCAGGGGTTCGGCCATGCCCGCCTTGATGGACTCCCGCATGCCGGGCACGGCCAGCAAGTACAGGGTTTCCTGAATGGCGCTCCAGTCTTCCGCCGAGAGCAGCACCGCACTGCTGCGTTTTCCGGCAATGATGATGGGTTCATGGGACTCGGCGGTCTGATCAATGAGCCGATACAGATTTGCCCGGGCTTCGCTGGCGGTAAGCGTGTTCATTTCGAACTCCTTCAAGGAAGCCTGGATGGTACGCTATCACGTACGCTTGTCAAGGAAGCATGGGCGTGCGCCATGAGGCCGGACGCCTGTATGCACCCGGGCAGAGCGGCGGTGAAAATATCGGAAAAGCGCTGGACCGCAGAAGCGCGGAGGCGCAGAGAAAACCGGTGACGATGCAAATACCGGATTTCTTTTTAATCTAATTTCAACGTGCTAGGTGAGGGGCCGCCGGAGCCCGAAGGGCGGAGGGAACCTGCCAGCGCAGCTGGCAGGCGGTCCCTCTCGACCGGCGGGTTAGCCCCACGTTATGGCTTCGGCATTTCATCTGTACATTCCCCGACTAACAGCGACTCAACGAAGAGGTCCGTAACTGCGGATTTGCCATCCGCGGTCAGGACTTGTTTTACCTCCGAGATAACCTTTGTGCTCGATACCGTGGTCTTCATTTCCCGATCCATCGAAACCGTGCTCTTGCCATCAATGTGACATGCGAGTTTCCAGGACGCAGTGTTGCCAAGCCGCGTTTCATCGTAGACGGAGCAGGCGTAGCCTTTCTTTTCTGAGTTCTCCTTGTCGACGCGCGAGTCCAAAAATGGGTCTTTCGCAAGAAACTCCGCCGTGAAGCAGATTCTTGAAACGGATTCCTGAATCACAATGGGCTTACTCGTTATCGGATTCGGCGACACAAGCTTCATATGTGTCTCCCATCCACCAGGCTGCACTGGGGATTGCGCATTGACGTTCAAGGAGGTGCCAGCGGCGAAACCGATAAGCAATAGGCGTTGGAGTTCCATGGTGTACTCGGGGGCTAACGTTTAAGTGAACAGCAAAAACGCCTTGTATGTGGGTGACGGGTGACGGTTAAATAGACTTTCGCCAAGTCAACCCATTGATTCATATGGTTTCGAGGAATTTAGCCTGTCACTCGATCCCGTATACTCAGCACCCCCACGGGCCGATGCAACTGGAAGCGGTCCATGAGCGCATCCGGGCCAAGCACTACAGCCCAAAAACCTGCAAATCATACGCTCATAGGATTTGGCGTTTGGTCTTTTTTCACCGCACCCGCGTGACCAGGGAGCGGCAGAGGGGAGGCGGGTTTGACCAATCTTGCCGTGAACGGAACGATTTCTGCTGCAACGCAGTTTCGTCGGGAGGGCAAAGCGTGGCGTGCCGACGTTTTCAGCCTGCGCCCCGATGCCAGGACGCCGCCAAACGGGGTGAATCAGATTCTTGCTTTCCTTGGCGGCTCTTTGCGCCTTCGCGCCTTTGCGGTGAGGTTTGAGTTTTTAACACCCTCTCACAACAGGTGTGGCGCCAGCAGGGCGGTGAGGATTTTGCGGATGGGGGCGGGCAGGGGTGCGTCCGGGAGTTCGGCGGCGCCGAGCCAGGTCAGGCTGTCCTGATGGGCCACCGGCAGATGGCGGGAAACCTCCCCCAGGAGCGGCATGATTTCCAGGCGGAAATGGGTGAAGGTGTGCTGGAAGGGCGTGAGGGGCTGCAGACCGGCGACGCCGCACCCCAGGTGATCCGCCACCCAGGCGGCGGGATCGGTGCACTCGTCCGGCAGTTCCGGCAGGGACAGCAGGCCGCCCCAGATGCCCGTGGGGGGGCGCTGCTCCAGCAGCACCCGGCCGGCGTCCATGAGCACCAGCAGGCGGGCGTGGCGCTGGGGCACGGTCTTTTTCGGCCGGCGCGTCGGCAATTCGGCCACCCGGTTTCCCAGGTTGGCGACGCAGATGTCCGCCATGGGGCAGCGGGGGCAGGCGGGTTTGCTGCGGGTGCACAGGGTGGCGCCCAGGTCCATGAGACCCTGGATGTAGGCATCGACGCCGTCATGGGGCAGGAGTTCTTCCGCCAAGGCCCACAGGCGCAGTTCCACCGCCTTCTCGCCGGGAAAACCCGCCACGCCGAAACAGCGGGTGAACACCCGTTTCACATTGCCGTCCAGGATGGCGGCCCGCTCGCCGAAGGCGAAGGCGGCGATGGCGGCGGCCGTGGAGCGGCCAATGCCCGGCAGCTCGCCGATGGCGGCGCTGTGGCGGGGAAACACGCCGCCGTGGCGGGACATGACCACCTTGGCGGCCTTGTGCAGGTTGCGCGCCCGGGCGTAATAGCCCAGGCCACTCCACAGGCCCAGCACTTCCGATTCCGGCGCCAGGGCCAAGCTGGCGATGTCCGGGCAGCGGGCCAGGAAGCGCAGGTAATAGGGAATGACCGTGCCGACCTGGGTCTGCTGCAACATGATCTCCGAGAGCCAGATGCGGTAGGCGTCCCGGTCCTGTTGCCAGGGCAGGTCGTGGCGGCCGTGGCGGGCTTGCCAGGCAATGAGGCGTGGTGCGAAATCGTTCATGGGCCGGACCATAGCACAGAGGCGTCTGCAGCCTGAACCTTGAAAAAGCGCCGTAGGGTGGGCAGGTTTCATCTGCCCACGGGGAATGACCAAGCAAACAAAGGTCAGGTCTTGTCTTTTGCCATCAGGCAAAAGACAAGACCCCGACGCCGTGGCGCGGGAACACCTTTTTTGCTGGAGAGCTGCTTACGAGGGCGCACCACCACTCCTGGGTGCGGCAAAGTCAGACCTGACGCTGGCCACAACACAGGCTTTGCCATCCGAAACTTCGATAAGGCATTGACAGACGATGCAAGTACATTGATTTGACAATGCACTTGCATTACCATGCGGCACATCCGCCCGTTTCCCCGGAGTTCGCCATGTCTGCCACCATCGAAGTCGAATCCACGCTGACTGACCGCTACCAGACGACCGTGCCGGAGACCGTGCGTCGCGCCCTGCGGTTGGGCAAGCGCGACAAGATTCACTACACCGTCCGCCCCGGCGGCGAGGTACTGCTGACCCGGGTGGATGGGTCTGGCGCTGACGATCCGGTGCTCGGCCAGTTCCTCGGTTTCCTGGCCCGCGACATGGCCAGCCACCCGGAGCGCTTGCAGTCCGTCGATGCGGGTTTCGTCCAACGGCTCCAGTCCCTGGTCGGCGACGTCGAGGTCGATCTCGATGCCGCCCTGTCGGCAGACGATGAATGAGCGCACCTGCACCCCTGGTCATTCACGGCTGGACGGTTTTCGCTCACCCGCTGTTCCTCGCCCAGATTGAGGCGCTGGCGCAGCAGGTCACGGCCTTCAAGCAGAAAGACCCGGTCGGGTATGTAAAGAAGAACGCCACCAAGCGCCTGGCAGCGATCACCCGACTGGCCTTCGACATCATCCCGCAAGACCCGTCGCGGCCGGAATACCGGCAGGGCGATACCCTGGGCGACGATTACAAGCACTGGTTCCGTGCCAAATTCTTTCAGCAGTACCGACTGTTCTTTCGCTACCACGCTGCAGGCAAGGTGATTGTGTTGGCGTGGGTCAATGACGAAGACACCAAACGGGCCTTCGAGAGCAGCGATGATGCCTATCGGGTGTTTCGCAGGATGCTCGAAGGGGGTCATCCGCCGGACGACTGGAACCAGTTGCTGGCCGAGGCCCGGGCCGAGGGGCAAGGCCTGCAGCAGTTAGTTGCAGCCATAGCGCCGTAAGCCTGGGTGGAAAAGCGGAATGGAGGATGGAAAAAAGGCGTTTCCGGGGAATCAGGAACGTTTTTTTTTGGGGGAAGCGAAAGTTCGAACCGGCTCTCATTCCTGAATGCTACAAAGTTGGACCTGACCCCGGGGACCACAGGGCTGGAAATAGGGCATATGAGGAAGAGATGGGCACAGATGTCCTGCGATCCAGATACAATCTTTGACAACTGCATTCACATACACCCTCATGAAAAACCCAAGAATACTCATTGCTTGTGCACTCGCCTTTGTCTCAGCGAATGTTTCTGCAGACGTTTGTCTGTATGCAGAAAACACATTGGCTAAGGCTTCAACTGGAATTGCCGCCTTAGGTCTTGCGGCAGGCACCACTATGCAACTAGTTGGGGTTTCCGTGGTGGCGCATTCGAGTGGTGCTCTCATCCTGTCATCTTCCTCTGGCTACATGGCGGGCACCTTGGGAGTTGCCGGAGCGGTCGGCGGATTTATTTCGGCGCCTGTCACCTTGATTGTTGGAGGTGTCGCAATTATCTCTACAGGTAGTGCGGCTGCCTACTGTCACTACAACAAGGCATCAGAAAAACCTCTTTGGATTACGCCCACATTAACCAAACGGCACAATTAACCAATTTATATTTTATGAAAAAGAATTTTGTTGGAACAATTATGGCTTTGGCTTTATTTGGGTGTGGAAAAACTGAAGCCCCAAAAGCACCAGAGATGTCAGTGGAAAGTTTTAAGCAAGTGATGATTGCCCAGCAAAAAACCGAGATGGCTGAAAAGCAGCGTCAGGAAGCAGACCGCCAACGCCAGGAAGCCGATAGGCAGAAGAAAGTCGCTGAGGAAGAAAAGGTCAAGTCTGAACATGTCACTATGTGGACAGTGTTGCTCGCCGTGATTGCGCTATTTGTAGGGATTGCTATCGGTTCATCCTCAAAGAAGGATGCGACGAAGCGGAGAGATGTACATGACCAATGACGCCACCCCAAGCGGTAAGAAATCGCTAATCGCTGCTATGGGTGGAAAAATCCGTTCGGCGTGGAATCAGAGGGCGGTTTCTACTCCGGAAATAGATCCGTTGCTTACAGACTTGCCAGCGATCGAGAGAGTTGCAGAAGTCTTGCGTTATAAGTTTCTTCAGATCGAATTCGCCATATCCCCTAGTGGGGGGATTCGCGCTTGGCTACGGCTTAATCTGTTGATAGCAGTGACATTAGTGATCCCCTCCTTACTGGTGGTTCCGGTCGTGACATGGCTGCTGGGGTCGTTTGTCACGATGACAGGATTTTTGCTAGCGGCAGCTCAAAATCTGCTTTATACGGTGGTGACAATTATTGCTCTCGTCTCTCTTGTACTGGCATTTGGATTTGGCTTGAAATCGCTCTGGAAGGCTCATCTACGAAGCGAAGATCGCGACGAAATACATCGGCGATAACCGGTTTTGAACTCTATTAAACGACGGTGGCATCGGCAAGTTGCCCGCGCCGAGGGGACGGGGCCACGGAACCGATAGGCGAGGGGCGGATTTCTGGATGGGGGCGAAGGGGGGCTACCGGAGACGGTTCCGGGACAGGCCGGACCTTCGATACGCCCGCGTGACGGACTACCCGGGGCGAGCGGGGGGCGGTGGCCGGGGTAGGCCTTCTTTAGGGGCGAATTTATTCGCCCTGGTCGGCGGTCACGGGCGAATAAATTCGCCCCTACAGAAGTCAGCCGGGCGCGGCTTGGCGGCCGCACCCGCACATCATTTACT
Organism: Rhodocyclales bacterium; assembly: GCA_043743785.1. GTDB lineage: Bacteria > Pseudomonadota > Gammaproteobacteria > Burkholderiales > Rhodocyclaceae > JAQTNA01. The sequence continues at coordinate 8,680 of JAYTVW010000110.1, forward strand.
GTAATACCCCACCGCCACCAGATACTTGCCGATCTTGCGGAAGATGGCGTGCTTGTTTTCCACCACGTTGCTGACCGGGTTGCGCCAAACGTAATCTTCGGTGCCGGAGCCGCTGTCCTTGGATTTATCCAGCATTTCCTGGATGAGGGGCGTGCCGGCCGCATCGCGCAGGTTGCGGGCATCCAGGCCGACGAGGCTGGGGCTGGCGCCGTTGGCGTAAAACTTCGCGTCTTCCGTGCCCACCACGTACACGTACAGATCGTCCCGCACGAAGCCGCCCTTGGGGTCATTGAAGCGGGTCGCGGCCTTGGCGACACCTTCCGTATCCAGCAGGTAGGCGGCTTCGTTGAGCAGGGCTTCCGCCTGTTCCGCGGTTTCCCGGGGCGTGTAGTAACCCACGGCCAGGATGGTGTTGCCGACTTTCCGGAACAGGGTGGTCTTGTTTTCCACCCGGTTGCTGGCGCGATTGAGCCACATGTAGTCCACGCTGCCGGCGCCCCTGGCCTTGGCGGTGTCCAGGATCTCCTGCATGAAGGGTTTGCCGCTGGCGTCCCGCAGGCTGGCGGTATTCATGCCTACCAGGGCGTGGCTGCCGCCGCCGCTGGCGATGAAGTCGCCATTGGGCTTGAGGGCGAAGACGTAGTACTCGCCCTTCTGGAAGGGACCGTCGGTCTTGTTGATGGCGGCCAGGGCGGCCTTGGGATTTTTCTTCAGGGCGCCAACGGCCTTGTCCAGCATGGCCTTGGCCTCGTCCGCCTTGAGCAGGGCTGACTTGACATGGACCGGGGTCGCCACGGGGTCGGCGGCTTGGGCGCCAAGGGACGCACAGGCGGCGAGCAGGGAAACGTGCAGCAGGCGGATTGCGAAAGAGCGTCGCATGTTCAGGGAACCTCGGTGGATGGAATATCCCCATGGCAGCAAGGCCCATGCCATTGCGGGCGAGCGGCCTCCCGCCCTTTCTCCCGGCGGGTATGTACCACCGCGGCCCTTACTGTCCCATATTGCAACACTCCAGACTGACACACCGCTAGGAGCCTGTCGGACTTAGGCGATCGTCGCGCCGGCCCATTTTTCGGCCCGACCACCCGAAAAAAGCTAACGGCCACCTGTCCACTGCGCTGGCAGATGGCGCTCTATCACTTTCGGCTGCTTCATTCTGGAACGGCAGTTCCGAAGTGGAACGCTCCTCCCGGCAGCGCGGCACAGCACCCGTAATCCCGGCCCATGCCCCTGGTGTGTAAAGCACAATTTATCTACTTGTTTTTATATTCATAAAAATCATTGTGTTAAGGAATATTTTCAGAACCAGAAAGGGCGGCTTTGGGTTCTTGGCACGGCTCCTGCAATAGGTCTGCCGTGCAAGACAGCGCACCGATCAACCAACTACAGTCTGGAGACAAAATGACCATTTACGCCGCTCCCGGCGCCGCCGGCGCCACGATCCAATACAAGGCTCAATACGACAACTTCATCGGCGGCAAGTGGGTTGCCCCGGTCGGTGGCGAGTATTTCGATGTGCTGACACCGATTTCCGGCAAGGCCTACACCAAGGCCGCCCGTTCCGGCGCCGCCGACATGGAGCTGGCCCTGGATGCCGCCCACGCCGCCGCCGATGCCTGGGGCAAGACCTCCATCACCGAACGCTCCAACCTGCTGTTGAAGATCGCCGACCGCCTGGAAGCCAACCTGGAAATCCTGGCCTACGCGGAAACCGTGGATAACGGCAAGGCCATCCGCGAAACCCTGAACGCCGACATCCCCCTGACGGTGGACCACTTCCGCTATTTCGCCGGCTGCCTGCGCGCCCAGGAAGGTTCCCTGTCGGAAATCGACGAAAACACCATCGCCTATCACTTCCATGAGCCTCTGGGCGTCGTGGGCCAGATCATCCCTTGGAACTTCCCGATCCTGATGGCGGCCTGGAAGCTGGCCCCGGCCATCGGCGCCGGCAACTGCGTGGTGCTGAAGCCCGCCGAATCCACCCCGATCTCCATCCTGATCCTGGCGGAACTAATCGCCGACCTGCTGCCCCCGGGCGTGCTGAACATCGTGAATGGTTTCGGTCGCGAAGCCGGCATGCCCCTGGCCAACAGCAAGCGCATCGCCAAGATCGCCTTCACCGGTTCCACCGCCACCGGCCGCGTCATCGCCCAGGCCGCCGCCACCAACCTGATCCCGGCCACCCTGGAACTGGGCGGCAAGTCCCCCAACATCTTCTTTGAAGATGTGATGGCCGCCGACGACGCCTTCCTCGACAAGGCCATCGAAGGCATGGTGCTGTTCGCCTTCAACCAGGGCGAAGTGTGTACCTGCCCGTCCCGCGCCCTGATCCAGGAATCCATCTACGAAAAGTTCATGGAAAAAGTGCTGGTGCGCGTCGCCGCCATCAAGCACATGAACCCGCTGGACACCGACAGCATGATGGGTGCCCAGTGTTCCACCGACCAGCTGAACAAGATCCTGGCCTACATCGACATCGGTAAGCAGGAAGGCGCCGAATGCCTGATCGGCGGCGCCCAAGCCCAGCTGGGTGGCGATCTGGCCGGCGGCTACTATGTTCAGCCGACCCTCTTGAAGGGCCACAACAAGATGCGTGTGTTCCAGGAAGAAATCTTCGGGCCGGTGCTGGCCGTGACCACCTTCAAGGACGAAGCCGAAGCCCTGGCCATCGCCAACGACACCCCCTACGGCCTCGGCGCCGGTGTGTGGAGCCGTGACGGCAGCCGTGCCTATCGCATGGGCCGCGCCATCAAGGCCGGTCGCGTGTGGACCAACTGCTACCACGCCTACCCGGCCCACGCCACCTTCGGCGGCTACAAGGAATCCGGCATCGGCCGTGAAACCCACAAGATGATGCTGGATCACTACCAGCAGACCAAGAACCTGCTGGTCAGCTACAGCCCGAACGCCCTGGGCTTCTTCTAAGCCAGTATTTTCGGCATAGCTTGAGAAGGGGGCGGCCTGGCCGCCCCCTTTTTATTAGCGGGCTTGCCGTAGGTCGGGTTTTAACCCGACAAGACAACATGTCGG
>JAYTVW010000111.1:0-13339 GCA_043743785.1 Rhodocyclales bacterium
CGCCAAGCGGCAGGGCCACGGCGCGATCAAATAACGCCCGGGTGCTGGACCCGGGTTCCCGCACGATCCAGGCCTGGGCGGCCAGGATTTCGGATGACACCATCGGCGCACCCGCCAGGGGATGATTGGGAGCACCGAACACCACCAGTTCATCCTCCAGCCAGGTTTCCGTGGCCACGTCAGGATCATTGGCTTCCCCCTCGATGAGGCCCAGGTCCAGGTCGCAGCGCAGCAAGCCCTCCACCACGCTCTGCGTATTGGAAACCTGCAGATCCACCCGGGATTCCGGATGGCGCCGCAGATATTCCGCCAGCACCAGGGTCGCCAGGTAGTTGCCAATGGTCAGGGTCGCCCCCAGCACCAGGGAACCAAGGGCGCCGCCGCCGAGAAAGACCTCTACTTCGGCGGCCCGGGCCAGCAGGTCTTCCGCCCTGGGCATCAAGCCCCGGCCAGTGCCGTTCAGGCGCAGGGACTTGCCGATGCGGTCAAACAAAGGGCTGTCGAATTGCCGCTCCAGTTCCAGCACCGCACTGCTCACCGCAGACTGGGACATGCACAGGCCTTCGGCGGCGCGAGACACGTTTTCGCTCTTGGCCACGGCGGCGAAAATCTGCAATTGGCGCAAGGTGAGCTTCATATCGCCTCAGTCGATAATGGATAGAAGAATTATCCATTTATGTCGTTATAGCGCAAGCTCTATGATGATAAGCATTGCCAACCTGAGCGATCTTGTAGGTCGAGTATTAAGCCGACAATCATCGCCATGCATGCACTTGTCGGGTTGAAACCCGACCTACAAGGCAACAAATCAAAACCCCGGAGTCCTGAAATGAGCAAACTTGCCACCGAACGCGTGCTGTCCGTCCATCACTGGAACGACACCCTGTTTTCCTTCCGCACCACCCGGGACCAGGGCTTGCGCTTCGAGAACGGCCAGTTCCTCATGCTGGGATTGGAAGTGGACGGCCGGCCCCTGACCCGGGCCTACAGCATCGCCAGCGCCAACCATGAGGAGCATCTTGAATTCTTCAGCATCAAGGTGGCCAACGGGCCGCTCACCTCGCGCCTGCAGCACCTGAACCCGGGAGATCCGGTACTGGTGAGCAAAAAGCCAACGGGTACCCTGGTACTCAGAGACCTGAAGCCGGGCAAGCGCCTGTTCATGTTCGCTACAGGTACGGGCCTGGCGCCCTTCATGAGCCTGATCCACGACCCGGACACTTACGAGAACTTCGAGAAGATCGTGCTCATCCATGGCGTGCGCTGGACCAATGAACTGGCCTACCACGACTACATCACCGAAGAACTGCAACGACATGAGTTCTTCGGCGACTGGGCCCGGGACAAGCTCATCTATTACCCCACCGTCACCCGGGAAGCCTTCAGGAACGAAGGCCGGCTCACCGAGCTAATTGAATCCGGCAAGCTGTTCGAAGACATCGGCCAGCCGCCCCTGGACCCGGCCACGGACCGGGCCATGATCTGCGGCAGCCCGGCTATGCTGGCGGACACCGCCGCCCTCCTGGACGCCCGGGGCTTCGCCATCTCACCTCACATCGGCGTGGCCGGCGACTACGTCATCGAACGAGCGTTTGTGGAGAAGTAAGGCGGTTGCCGGAATTGTCATACCGGGCAGACTTCCTGGCATGAGCTTATCGGTGATTTTTTGCGCTCAGGCCTTGACTTATTCACATTGCGCCGCAGCTTGCGGCGCAGTCAGAAGATTTTCACAATCCCGCGCACAGGATGAATTGACAGATATCATTCGCTATTAATTCAATGAGTTACACATCTGCTCAATATTTCAGCAGGGTAAGAAAACGCCTTACGCCGTAGGGGCTTAGCAAGCACCTCCATGAATCATCCCCAAAGTTATCCACAGATTCCGTGGATAACCTGAATTGCGCTTATGGAGTAAGGACTTAGGCGATTTCCCTACTTTCCTCTCCCGGCGGAAGAGCATACGAGGGTCGCGCAGTGAGTCGTTGACGCCAGTTTCACCTTAAATGCTGTCAGCCAATTGGCTACCGAGACGCCGCGCCAGATCGCCGAAGGTTTCGGCAGATACCGGGCCGGAAAAGTAGTAGCCCTGGACGTAACCGCAACCGAGTTCGGCCAGCAACTCGAACTGCTTTTGGGTTTCCACGCCCTCGGCCACCACTTCCATATTCAGGCTGTGGGCCATGGCGATCACGGCCTGCACCAGTTTGCGGTCGCTATCCACCTCCCCCATGTCCCGCACGAAGCTCTTGTCCACCTTGACCACGTCCACCGGAAAACGTTTCAGGTAGGACAGGGAGGAGTAGCCCGTACCGAAGTCATCGAGATAAATGCGCAAGCCCTCCTGGCGCACACTGCTCAGCCAATTCCGCGCCTGGGGTTCATCGTTGATGAACACACCCTCGGTGATTTCCAGCGCCAATCGGTGGGGCGACACGCCGTAGCGGCACAAGGTGTCCATGAGCCGATCCACCGGCAAACCCTCCGGCACCTGGCGGCCGGAAACATTGATGGACAGGTACCAATCCTCTCCTTCCTCCCGCCAGCGGGCCAGTTGCTGGCAGGCCGCCTCCATCACCCATATGCCGATATCCTTGATGCAACCCGAACTTTCCGCGACGGGGATGAACAACTCCGGAGACACCAGCCCCAGCTTGGGGTGATGCCAGCGCAAGAGCGCCTCTGCACCAACCAGCCGCCGCTGCCCGATATCCACGATAGGCTGAAGGTACAGCCGCAGTTCGTCCCGCCCGATGGCCATCTGGATATCGGCTTCGAGCCGACGCCGGCTTTCCGCACTCTCCAGCATGGCCGGCTCGAAACAGCGCAGCCGACGGCCGCCCTCCGTCCGCGCCTCATCCAGGGCAAGCTGCGCATGCCGCAGCAGCGTTGGTGTATCGGCGCCATCATCGGGCGACAGGGCGATGCCCGCACTGGCGCCGATGCGCAGGGGCGAGTCATCTACCTCGAAACGGAAATCCAGCGCCCGCACCAGCGCATTCCCCAGGCTCACCGCGCTGTTCCTGTCTCCGCTTAGCCAAACCGCGAATTCATCGCCCCCCAGTCGCGCCACCAGGTTTCCCGGTGCCAGGCACTTCCGGACACGCCGTGCCGAAGCACGCAGAATGTCATCGCCGACCGGCAGTCCCAGAGCATTGTTGATGCTTCTGAAACCATCCAGGTCCACCAGGATCAGCGCCATGGGCCGCCCGGACCGCAGATTTCCCTCTGCGGCATGCAGGGCCGCCTCCAGCCCGGCCCGGTTGGCCATGCCAGTCAGTTCGTCGGTCAGCAAGGCCTGGCGCGCAGCCACCTCGCTCAGCCGTTGATCGGTGACATCATTGGCCATGCCCTGGGCCTGGCCACCGCCTACCGGACGCAGAATGAGATGGAACCAGCGGGCGGGCCCTGTCCCGGGACAGAATTCGTAATCTGCCGCCTGCGGGGTGTTGCCGGCAATGCAACGGAACAGCATGTTCTCCAGGCCGACCCGGTCACGCCAGGGCAGGCCGGTAATGAGGCGGTGGGACGCCGGCTCCGGCGGCAGACTCATCTGCCGCTCAAAGGCAGCGTTGAAGGAAACCAGGCGGAATTCGGTATCCACGATGAAAATGCCCGCCTCAACATTCTCGAAGATAGCCCGGTACTTGAGTTCATCCACCTCCCGCTGCAGGCGTAGCGTATGTTCCTGCCGCAGAGCACCGTCCATGCGGCCCGCCAGCCCGTTGATGTCCTCCACCAGGCGACCCAGTTCACTGTACTCATGCCCCCTGGGCGCCGGCAGCCGTTCGCCAAGCTGGGCATCCATCACGTGCAGGCGGTCGCACATGCTTTTCACTGGACGCACCACCAGCAGGCTAACCACGGCGGCCACGGCGGCGATGGTGGCGCCCGTCAGCAGGGACAGCAAAATGCTGACGAAGCGGATTTCCTCGTTGGCGGTGGTGCGGATGCGCTGAAAATTCGCATCCACCTGCAATTCACCCACCTGCTGGGGCGGTATGAAGGGGGAGAGGAGGACGCGCGAAATATGGCCCGATAGCATGGATTCAGGAGGCGGCGCTTGCACGCCTTCCCGGGTCATACGCACCAGTTCCCGGGTTCCGGAATAAATAACCACACGGTAAACATCACTGCTGAGTACCAAGGCACGGGCGGTTTCCCTGGCCAGGGTGACATCATTGGTGAAGCAGGCAATGCCAGCTACTTTCTCCGCCGATTGCACCAATTCTTCCAGCCGGCCCATCACCTGGGTGCGGGCCCGATGCTCGGTAATCCAGGCGGTTGAGACGATGAACGCGACACTGACGAGGACTGCAACCACCACCACAGCGAAGATGGACCCGGTCAGGATGCTGCTTTGCCAGGGCGCGGGCCTCTTTGTCGGCCCGGAAGGCGCTTCCGCTGGGGGAATCATCATGGCACGGGCTGTTTCAACTCCAGGACTACTCGGACCCGGGCGTCCACGTCCCGGCTGTCCAGATAGCCGATGCCGCCTCGGTTGGCCGCGACAAAACGGATCATGCCCTCGACGCTCCCCGCCTGGCGCGGTGGCGACGTCTGGCCGGTAAACACCAAGCGTGACCAATAGGTGGCGATTTGCTCCAGATCCCGGCCCACCAGCAAGCGATAAAATGCCCCCTTGGCCCCCTCGTTGCCAGGCAGGTCCACTGGATAGGCTGGCGAGCCGTCAGACAGGGTGCGGTAACGGCCCATGAAGATATACACCACGTCTTCCCGACTCAAGTGATTGATGCCACTCTTTGCGCTGACCACGACGGAAACATCCGCCCAGGCCTCCGGCATACCGACCAGCAGGCACAGGGCCATGAAGGCGCGGGCCACAGAGCGGAAGAGGAGACGGGTGCCCATACTCAGAACATGAAATCCAGCGCCAGGCTGAAGACGTCGATACTGCCGTCCCAGCCCCCATTGACGCTATGCATCAGCCCAACACTGTCGGGCGATGCGCGAACCCGATCCAGTTGGACCTTCAGGTCCATGTTGCGCGCAAAATCCCAGCGACCGCCAATCACGGAAGTGTGTTGATCGCGATAAGCCCCAGCCATGAGCATTCTGACCGCCGTGTTCAGGCCAGCACCGACAATCCCCGTCAAGCCCGTGTTCAGCGCCTTGGCCGAGGAGCGGGACCAGGAATACCCCAGATAGGGAGTTACCTGACCGAAGCGGTAGCCGGCGGACAAATAGCCCGAACGACTGTCCTCGAATACCGCACTGCCGTAGCGGGTCAGGTTCAAGGCCATCTGGGCCTGCAGCGTGCCGTCGTCGTACAAAACCCCCAGAGCACGATAAATGGCCGTAGTTCCCTCCAGTTCGAGGGCCTGGGCCGCAGCACCAGCTCCGGCAGCCACCAGAGGCGCAGCCAGATTTCCCGGGTCACTGTGGTTCTGGAAGCGCAACCGGGTATACGTGAGGCGGGTCATCCAGTGGCCGGCCTGGAAGTCCAGGGAGGCGCCCACAGTACGGGAGCCGCCCAGGTCCACAACCTGGGTCTTGGCGGGAATGACTTCCCGAGCCAATCCGGCGTAGAGCTTGGTGCGGATGAGGCCTGCATCCAGCCGGGTCGTGATCTGGCCGTCCACGCCGTCCATGTAATTGACGGGCAGGTTGCCGTAAAAATCCACCGGCGGGCGCACCGGCAGATAGGAATATCCCACCATGCGCGAGTCCGCCAGCATGAAGAACTCGGTGGCAAAGCGCCCGACGCGAATGGCGCGATCCGGCGCCAGCGTATATTTCACGAACGCCCAGGTCAGCTCCGGCCTGTAAGTCGCGTCATAGCGGAAATGGCTGACACCCTGGGCCACGGCTTCGACATGATCGTTCAAGCGGTAGTTTGCCTGCACACCGAGCAGGCTATCAGCCTGGAAGGACGGACTGCGCTCCAAGCCCTGGGGCTGGGAGAGATCCCGCACAAACTGGGCATCCGCACTGGAAGAGCGGGCCATCCCCAGGGTGCCAAAGCCCCGCAGACTCAGGGCATTGTCCTCATCCCCCCCGGCCTGTGCACAGCTTGCACCGGAAAATAGCAGGAGGACGCAAGCCAGAATTGCCCCCCGGTCATGTTTGAACATCCCCCCCCCCAATTTATTGATATTTTTGTCTGGATTCACTCGCAGGCTAGCTCCGACCCCGCGAAGGATAACATCACCCGCATGACTTTTGGGCTAGTACCCAGGTTTGTCATCCTTGAGCGCATCAGGGCTTCGGGAGGAATTCCGGGTGGGGGATGGTGAGCCGCCCCCCCTTGCTGCCCGCATAGAAGACGAGGATCTTCACCGGCTTGGCCCCCAGGGTGCGACCGTTATGCAGGGTGTTCACCACTTCCGCCAAAGTATCGCCGGGTTTGAGGAGCTTCACTTCGCCGTCGCTCCGAGTCACTTCCAGTTCGCCGTCCAGGATGTAGGCAAAGGACGGTACCGGATGCTCGTGCCAGCCCGTCTCACCACCCGGCGCGATTTCCACGATGAGGCCCGTTACCTCTCCCTGCCCCGCCGGATAAACGATCTGCTTGCCGTCCCAACTGGAACTGGTCTTCATGAGGGGCGTGACCTTGACGCCTGCACTCGCGTCCAGAGCGAACGCGGCACAGGGCAGGATCAGGGCCGCTACGGAAAAGAACAGCTTGAGTCTCACAATCAATCTCCTCGGCATGCACCGCCGACGCAACGGCGGCAGGGCGGTTCATTCTATCAGCATTCCCGGACCAATTTATCCACCAACGGATACCCTTGGCTCATGGCCTATGGCGAAGGGATGCGGTGCGGGGAGTCTGCCGCTGCCGTATTTTCCTGCCTGCAAGGCGCCCGGATTTCGAGTACCTTGCGCGTTTCACCTTTCACCTTTCACCTTTTACGTCAAACCATGCTCATCAACTGCGCCGCCTATCGGCAAGGCGAGAAACTCGGGGACATCCCCATCGCGGCCATCAGCGACTACCTGCAGCAGGCCGGCTGCTTCGTCTGGGTGGCCCTGCTGGACGCCACGGACGAGGAACTGCAGGTCATGCAGGAAGAGTTCTCTCTGCATGACCTGGCGGTGGAAGATGCCCGCCATGGCCACCAGCGGCCGAAAATCGAGGAATACGGGGATTGCGTCTTCGCCGTCATCCAGATGGTGGAAATGCTGGATACGCAACTGGCGGAGGGAGAACTGGACATTTTCGTTGGCCCCAACTACGTGCTGTCGGTCAGGAACCGCAGCGGACACGGCTTTCTCGGCGTCCGCGCCCGCTGCGAGCGAGAGCCTCACCTGTTGCAGCAAGGGGCCGGTTTCGTCTTTTACGCCCTCATGGACGCGGTGGTGGATCGCTATTTTCCGGTGGTGGAGGCCCTGGAAACCGAACTGGAAGTTATCGAAGGCAAGATTTTCGAGAAGGGCGCGGCGCGGGCCAACATCGAGCGCCTGTACGACTTGAAACAGAAGGTCACCACCCTGCGCCACGTGGTGACGCCCCTCAAGGAAGCCTCCAGCAAACTCTTCGGCGGCCGGGTGCCCCCGGTCTGCGCCCATACCGAGGATTACTTCCGGGACGTATATGATCACCTGGCCCGCATCCACGCCGGCCTGGACGCCATCCGGGACACCATCGGCACCGCCATCCAGGTGAACCTGTCCATGGTCACCATCGAGGAAAGCGAAGTTAACAAACGCCTGGCGGCCTGGGGCGGCATATTTGCCGTGGCCACGGCCTTCGCCGGTATCTGGGGCATGAACTTCAAGGCCATGCCGGAGCTGCAGTGGGAATATGGCTACCCCGCCGCCTTGGGCGTCATCGGCGCCACCTGCGGCTACCTCTACCATCGCTTCAGAAAGGCAGGCTGGCTGTAGCCGGGCAAAGCGAGCCGGGCACAGCCTGACGCGGACTGACCCTCAAGGTATGCATTTCCATGTCGTTAACGTTGCGAATGCACTTCGGCACGCCACCTTCATAGAGTCCCCGCCATGGATCATTTTGCCCGTGCCATCCTGGATGCCCTGCCGGAACAGGTTTGCGTCTTGAACCCGGAGGGCCGCATCGCCGCCGTCAATCGGTCCTGGCTGAGCTTCGGCGACGAGAACACACCGCCCGCAGGGGTGCCAACCCTGCCCGACGGCACACCAACCCATCCAGTTGGGGAACATGCGCTACGCGGCACGAATTACCTGGACATCTGCGGCTGCGCCCAGGGGCCTTACTGCGAAGGGGCAGAGGAGGTAGCAGCTGGCATTCGGGCCTTGCTGGCCGGCACCATAGACCATTTCAGTCACGAATATCCCTGTCCGAGTCCCACGGAGGAGCGCTGGTTCCGCGCCAAGATGTCCCGTTTCCCCATTGAGGGGCAGAACCATATCGTGGTCATCCACGAGAATGTCACAGATCGGGTGCTGTCCGTGCGCCAGTTAGCGGAGAGCCAGGAACGTTTCCGCGCCATTATTCAAAACGCCCCCATCGGCATGGCGCTCATTTCCCTGGACGGACGCTTTCTCGACTCCAATCAATCCCTCTCCCGCATCACGGGCTACACGAAGCAGGAATTGGAAGAGCTGACTTTCCAGGAAATCACCCACCCGGAAGATCTGGAGAGCGGGCTGACTCAGCTTCAACGCCTGTTGGAAGGCAGTCGCGACACCGTCCAGATCGAGAAGCGCTACGTCAAGAAGGACGCCCAGTGCGTGTGGGTGCAGATCACCACCTCCCTGCAGCGGGATGGCGAGCGGCGCCCCCTCTGCTACATCGCCCAGATCGAGGATGTTTCCGAAAAACGCGAAAACCAGGCAAAAATCGAACGCCTCGCCCATTACGATCCCCTCACCGGCCTGCCGAACCGGCGACTGCTGCTAGACCGCCTGCATCAGGCCGTGGCCCAGGCCAGCCGCCACGGACGAGCCATTTCTCTCCTGTTCCTCGACCTGGATGGATTCAAGGATGTGAATGATGCCTTTGGTCATGCCGTGGGAGATGAGGTGCTCAAGGCTGTTGCGGAGCGTCTGACAGACTGCGTGCGCAAGGGGGACACGGTAGCTCGCTTGGGAGGCGATGAATTCATCGTGGTCCTGCCCGAAGTACGCACCCGCGCCAATGCGGCCCTGGTGGCAGAGAAAATACTGCGCGCCATGAACGCGCCGCTGGAAAAAATCGCCGCAGCCATCGGCACCAGCATCGGCATTGCCCTGTTGCCGACAGGCGGCACAAACGACGCGGAGAGCCTCATGAAGCAGGCAGATACGGCCATGTATGCTGCAAAGGAGGCAGGACGGGGCCGCTACTGCTTCTTCCAGTAGCTGCGGGGAGCCAGGCAACGCATAATCACGCGGCCTTGCGGAGGGTCATATTGCCTTGCCCCAGACCCCAACTTGTAAGATTTCAGCGCTGTGCACGACCAAGCATTGTTAAAGCACACGCGAGGTTTCCATGTCAGACGCCGTCGGATCAGCCACCACCACCACCGCCAGCCCTGCTGGGAGCGGCGCTGCCGGACTGGAAAGCCAACTCGCCAAATGCCAGGTGCAACTGGCCGACTGGGTCAGTTGTCCCTCTGGCAAGACGCCGGAAGGCAAGGCGAAGATCGCCGCTCTCTCGGACAGGATCAGCAACATCGAGCAACGCATGAAGACGGCCGATGCGGTGCGGCAAAACCAGAAAGCTGCGTCGCTCAAGGATAGCGTCGCTCAATCCCCATCGCCCCAGCCTGACGGCGCCCAGCCCTCCCCAATGTCGCCACCAAGCATAGGCAGCCTGGGTAGCCGAATTGACGTGCATGCCTGAATCGCGCAACCCAGCCGGGATTGAGTTCGGTTGAAGGGGCCGCCCCCGGCCGCTCCGCCCCCCGTTTGGCCATTGACGACTATACCGGCAAGCGGTCCGGCCCATACCCTGCTTGTGGCTGCGGCCGTCCAGCGGATAGCATACAGTTCCCGTACAGTCCTTTTTGTCCGAATCCGATGACCCAACTCCGCATTCCCGCCGTTTATATGCGCGGCGGCACCAGCAAGGGCGTGTTTTTCCAGGCCGGCGATCTGCCGTCCGATCCCGCCGCACGAGACCGCCTGCTGCTCAGGGTCATGGGCAGCCCGGACCGCTACGGCAAGCAGATCGACGGCATGGGGGGCGCCAGTTCCAGCACCAGCAAGGTGGTGATTCTGTCCCCATCCAACCGACCGGATTGCGACGTGGACTACCTCTTCGGCCAGGTGGCCGTGGACCGGCCTGTCATCGACTGGTCCGGCAACTGCGGCAATCTCACCGCTGCCGTCGCGCCCTTCGCCCTGTCGTCGGGCCTCATGGCCGTCCCCCACGGGGATGAGGCCCGGGTACGCATCTGGCAGGCCAACATCAGCCGTCGCATCGACGCCCTCGTACCCCTGAAAAATGGCGAAGTGCAGGAGGAAGGCGACTTCGAACTGGATGGGGTGGCCTTCCCGGCGGCGGAAATAAGGATCGAGTTCCTTGATCCTGCCGGTGCAGAGGAGGGTGTCGGTAGCGGCCTGTTTCCTACCGGCAGAAAGCTGGAGTGGCTGGAAATTCCCGGCTTCGGCCGGGTGGAGGCCACCCTCATTAACGCCGGCATGCCCACGATTTTCCTAGAGGCGGCAAGTCTTGGCCTCGCGGGCACGGAACTGCAGGGCGAGGTAAACAACCGGCCCGAGCTGCTGGCCCGGGTGGAGGCCATCCGCGCCCAGGGTGCTCTGGCCATGGGCCTGGTGGCCAGTGCCACGGAAGCCACCGCCCGCCGTCCCCACTCGCCCAAGCTGGCCTGCGTGGCGCCTCCGTCGGACTACATGGCGTCCGATGGCAAGGCCGTGGCCGCCGCTTCCATCGACGTGCTGGCGCGCATCTTCTCCATGGGCCAACTGCACCACGCCATGACCGGCACCGGCGCCGTGGCCTTGGCGGTGGCGGCCGTCATTCCCGGCACCCTGGTGCACCGGCTGGCGCCCTCCTCCGGCAGCTTGCGTTTCGGTCATCCTTCCGGGCTTCAGGCCGTGGGGGCCGAGGCCACGCAACGGGACGGTGCCTGGACGGTGTCGAAAGTCTGCATGAGCCGCTCCGCCCGCCGCCTCATGGAAGGCTGGGTGCGGGTGCCCTCATCGCCTTGAAAAGAAAAAATCTCAAATCAACCTTGAAAAGGCAGTTGACTAAACGCCGAGGCGCCGAGGCGCCGAGAAAACAATGGGTTTGCAGCAATCAGTGCATCACCAAACGGGTGAAGCCGATTCGCCCATCAAGTTCTTGTTTTTCCTCCGCGTCTCGGCGCCTCGGCGTTTCAAACAGTTTTTTGGTCAGCCTTCGTTGCCGAAACCCTGTATCGCCTGGGGAATCGCGGAGAGTGGGAGTATCCGATCGGCGGCACCGAGCTTGATGGCTTCCTTGGGCATGCCGAAAACGACGCAACTGGCCTCGTCCTGGGCCAGGGTGCTGGCCCCCGCGTCCTTCATTTCCTTGAGGCCCCGGGCGCCATCGTCCCCCATGCCGGTCATGATGATGCCAAGGGCGTTGGCACCGGCAAACTTGGCCACGGAGCGGAACAATACATCCACCGAGGGCTTGTGACGGTTCACCAGGGGACCGTCCAGCACCTCCACCAGATACTGGGCACCGCTGCGCTTGAGCATCATGTGGCGCCCCCCCGGGGCGATGAGCACCCGCCCGGGCATGACCCGGTCGCCGGACTTTGCCTCCCGCACCTCCACCCGACAGATGCCATTCAGGCGTTCCGCGAACATGCCGGTGAACTTCTCCGGCATGTGCTGCACTACGACGATGCCGGGGCAGGCCCCGTTGAGCCGCGTCAGCACCGCCTCCAGGGCCTGGGTACCGCCGGTGGACGTGCCGACGGCCACCACCCTATCGGTAGTGCGGGCCATGGCGCCACTTGCGGCCGGAGCCAGCATGGCATCTGCCGACAGCCGCGGTGGCGGCACGGGAAGAGCCGCCAGTGCCCGCAGATTGGCCCGGGCTGCGGCCCTTACCGCCTGGCAGATATCGTTGCTGCTGTCTTCCAGAAAACCTTTGAGGCCGATCTTCGGCTTGGTGATGATGGAAACAGCGCCGGCTTCCAGGGCTTCCAGGGTCACACGAGCGCCGGCTTCCGCCAGGGAAGAGCAAATAACCACCGGCGTCGGACGTTCCGCCATGATGCGCCGCAGGAAGGACACGCCATCCATGCGCGGCATTTCGATGTCCAGGACAATGACGTCCGGCCAGTCGGTTTTCAGGCGGGTGAAGGCAAAGATGGGGTCGGACGCCGTGCCCATGACCTCCATGCCTGGATCGGCGGAGATGGCCTGGGACACTACCTGGCGCACCACCGCCGAGTCGTCCACGATGAGCACACGGATTTTTTTATCAGCCATTCGCTTGCGAGCCAGTGTCTAAATGTAGGTCGGGTTTCAACCCGACAATGGGATCAAATGTCGGGCTGAAGCCCAACCTACCTTAAAACAACTCCACCCTCGGCCCTTCCTTGGGTTTCTTCACCCTTGCGAGGGAGTCGGCGTAGGCCTTTTCTTCCCGTGCCACCTGCTCCGTATCCACCATGGAGCTGACCATGCGCCGGCACCAGACGTCGCCGTTGGTCGGCAGAAAGATCAGCTTGCGGGACCAGGGGCCCATCAGGTCCGAGGCCACCAGCGGGATATTTTGCCGCTCCAGCCACTCCTTGGCGAATTCCGAGTTGCGCCGGCCGATGGTGTTGAAGCCCGCCCCCAGTTGCAGGATGGCACCACCGCCGAAGGCCTTGGCCTGCAGACCAGCCTTCCTGGCCCCTTTCTTGATGAGCGCGGTGTACAAGGCCTCCATGCAGTAGTCCCCCGCCAGCAGGGCATCCACCTCGCTGTTGGGGTCCCGGCCCAGCACCGGCAACATGAAGTGGTTCATGCCGCCAATCCTGGCCTTCAGGTCGAACATGCACACGGAGACACAGGAACCCAGCAGGGTGGCCATGGGGCGGTGATCCTCAACACCCCAAGCCCCCGGTGCCACGTTTCTCGCGTGGCGTTCCACTTCCTTGGCCGACAGGCTCGAATAGTCCATGTCTCTCAGCCTGAAGCTGCCAGGCTCCCCGGAACGCTGCCGTCCTGGCCGAGGCTGGCCAGCAAGGCGATTTCATCAGAGGCGAGAACCCGGGCGACATTGAGAATGATGACGAAACGCTCCGCCCGCTCGTGGTCGAAGCGATCCTTGACCTTGCCCATGCCCAGGATGAAGTCGGCGCGAATCTTGGCGCCGAAGCCAGGCGGCGGTTCGATGGCGGACGCCGGTATCTCCAGCACCTCGGATACCGCATCCACCACCACGCCGATGACCTGCTGCTCCTCGTTCTCCGGCAGTTCCAGG
>JAYTVW010000112.1:0-24677 GCA_043743785.1 Rhodocyclales bacterium
AAGGCGCGGACGGCAGCGCTAAGCGAGCCATGTAAGGGCGGGCGTAACGCCGCAGGGGAACGAAAAGACAAGTCAGCGGGGGCATTTATTGACAGAAATCGCCTTACGCCTCCTTCATCCACTTCGCCGCATCCATGGCGAAATAGGTGAGGATGCCGTCGGCACCGGCACGCTTGAAAGACAGCAGGGCTTCCAGGGCGCAGGCTTCCTCGTTCAGCCAGCCATTGGCGGCGGCGGCCTTGAGCATGGCGTACTCGCCGCTCACCTGGTAGGCGTAAGTGGGCACGCCGAAGCTTTCCTTGACCCGGCGCACGATGTCCAGATAAGGCATGCCGGGCTTCACCATGACCATGTCGGCGCCTTCCGCCAGGTCCATGGCCACTTCCCGCAGGGCTTCGTCCGTGTTGGCCGGATCCATCTGGTAGGTGTATTTATTGCCCTTCCCCAGGTTGCCGGAGGAACCCACGGCGTCCCGGAAGGGGCCGTAGAAGGCGGAGGCATACTTGGCGGAATAGGCCAGGATACGGGTATATATCTGCTTGTCGCTGTCCAGTTCGGCACGTATGCGGGCAATGCGGCCATCCATCATGTCGGAAGGCGCCACCACGTCGGCACCCGCCTGGGCATGGCAGAGGGCCTGCCGGGCCAGCACTTCCAGGGTCTCGTCGTTCAGCACGTAGCCACGGGGGTCATCCCGGGCAATGAGGCCGTCCTGGCCGTGGCTGGTGTAGGGGTCCAGGGCCACATCGGTGATGATGCCCAGTTCCGGCAGGGCCTGCTTCAAGGCCCGCACTACCCGGGGCACCAGGCCATCCGGGTTGAAGGCTTCTTCCGCCCCCCAGCTTTTCTTGTCGGTATCGATGACCGGGAACAGGGCCAGGGCCGGGATACCCAGTTTGAAAGCTTCCTCGGCCAGAGGCAGCAGGTGGTCCAGGGTGTGGCGGAACACACCGGGCATGGAGCCGACGGCTTCGGACACGCCCTGACCTTCCCGCACGAATACCGGGTAGATCAGATCGTCGGCGGAAAGCCGGTGCTCGCGCATGAGGCGGCGGGAAAAATCATCACGGCGCATGCGACGCATGCGGGTGGCGGGAAAACCGCCGGCAATGGTCTGACGGGTCATGGAACGCAATCCTGGACTGTAAAAATTTGCACCACCCGGCGCTGGCCGGACCTTGGATATCCGCTCTCGGGCCACAAACGGCGATGAAGCGCTTGCCACGTCACCCTTGAGCGGGAGCATTCACCCCCCGGCTTCCTCGCCATTTATCGGGGGCGCTTCTTTTTCGGCATCCACTTCATCATCTTCCGGGCTGCCGTCATCCTGGTCACCAAACCAGGGGGCGAGGGCCACTTCCGCTTCGTCGATGCCTATCTTCTTCAGGCTGGAGAAAAGCTGCACCGTCACCTGCCCGCCGAAGGGTTCAACTTCCTTCCGCACCGCCAGCAGGGTCGCCGCAGCTTCGCCCCGGGACAGCTTGTCGCACTTGGTGAGCAGGACGTGGATGGGCCGGGCCGAGGGCGCAAACCACTCGATCATCTGCCGGTCCAGATCCTTCAGAGGATGGCGGGAATCCATGATGAGCACCAGGCCCACCAGGCTCTGCCGCCGGACCAGGTAGTTTTCCAGCAGGGCCACCCATTCCTGGCGCACTTTCTCAGGCACCTTGGCATAGCCGTAACCCGGCAAATCCACCAGGTAGGCACCGTTGGTCATGCGAAAGTAATTGATGAGCTGGGTGCGTCCGGGGGTCTTGGAAACGAAGGCGAGGCGCGTATGCCCCACCAGGGTGTTGATGGCGCTGGATTTGCCAGCGTTGGAGCGGCCGGCGAAGGCGATTTCGGGCGGCCCCTGGTGGGGCAAGGCCTTGAATTTGGCAACGGAAGTGACGAACTCCGCGTGGCGGAAAAGGGGCATGGAACAGGGAATCCGAGGAGGGCCGCAGGTAGCGGCGCAATGAAAGGCGAAAGGACATTGGCGAAGCCGCCGCGTCTTGGTATAGAATAACAGGTTTATAGGACTGCAGGCTCTCAAGGAGTGCACATGATCAAGCGTTTCACGCTGTTGTCGTTGGCCCTGTTCGCCGCCTCCGCGGCCCAGGCTTCCGAAGCGACGACCACCAAGGGTGACCCGGCCAAGGGCCAGGCGATTGCTTCCACGGTTTGCGTTGCCTGTCACGGCGCCGACGGGAACAGCCCGGTTGCGGCCAACCCGAAGCTGGCCGGCCAGATTCCGGAATACCTGGCCAAGCAACTGCACAATTTCCAGGGCGTGGGCGGCAAGCAGCCCGAGCGCGTCAATGCCGTCATGAACGGCATGGCTGCGGCCCTCTCCGAGGACGACATCAAGAATGTCGCCGCTTGGTTTGGTTCCCAGAAGCAAGTGCCGGACACCGCCAAGAACCCCAAGAGCGTCGATGCGGGCCAGAAACTGTGGCGCGCCGGTGACCTGAAGAAGGGCATCCCCGCCTGTGCCGGTTGTCACGGCCCTGCCGGTGCCGGCCTGCCGATTCAGTACCCGCGCCTTGCCGGCCAATGGGGTGACTACATTGAAGTCCAGCTGAAGGCCTTCCGTGCTGGCGAACGGGAAAACGATCTGAACAAGGTGATGCGCACCATCGCTCTGAAGATGACGGATGCCGAAGTGAAGGCAGTGGCCGACTACGCCGCCGGCCTGCGCTAAATTTCCCCGTGTCGCAACAAAAGCCACCTTCGGGTGGCTTTTTGCGTTGTGGAGCAATGAGTTAGAAACGCTTTCCCTTCAAATCTCATCCCCTCACAACCACTGAACTAGTCGTTAGCCCAGGTTTAACAACCCCAAAAAAAACATCCTTGTAAATCAATTTATTGTCGCGTACAGGTGTTTTTAGAGGCCTGTTTTCGCGTTATGGGGACGTCAGTTGAGCATTTTCTTGGTGCCTCCCGGTGCCGGGTTGAGGGCGAGGGCCTGGTAAAGTTTCATGAGCGCGGGTTCGGCGACGGTGCTCTTGCGGACGTGGAGCGTGCGGCCGTCCCTGCGGCGTAAACTCGCGGTGATACGGCGCTGGACCGAGAGCGTTTCCCGCAGGCTGGCCCAGGAATCCTTGATTCCGGCGGCCTTGAGTTGGGTGCGGATGACCTGCACACACTGATACGCCAGCACGGTGATGAACAAGTGCCCGTCCGAGCGAGCCTCTTTTGAATGGAAGACCGGGCGCAGGCCCAGTTCCGATTTGAGGCTGCGGAAGACTGACTCCAGGTCAGTCAGCATGGTGTAGGTACGCCACAATTTTTCCGCGTCCCAACTCAGTTCGTTGCTGCGCAGGCAATACACGCCCGGATGGGTGGCCGTGGTGCCCGCCACGGGGATCTTCTGCCAAGTGACGGCGGTCACCTTTTTCGCCTCGTCGCTTTCCAGGCCCACGGTGTAATGCTGACTGGCGCCGTGGCTCTTGGCCTTCAGTCGGCCGATGCGCTCCAGCAACTTGTCGTGGCGCTTCTCGGCGCGGGGTTTTTGCAGACCGTCGGCGATCTTCTGCAAGCCGGCCTCGAACGCCTGGGTAAAACGCGCCATCATGGCCGTTT
Source organism: Rhodocyclales bacterium (assembly GCA_043743785.1). Taxonomy (GTDB): domain Bacteria; phylum Pseudomonadota; class Gammaproteobacteria; order Burkholderiales; family Rhodocyclaceae; genus JAQTNA01. Next base: position 3,568 of record JAYTVW010000112.1, read on the forward strand.
CCTTGACCTCTCGCCCTTCGGAATGGCAATACAGCAGCACCTCCTGGCCGTCCGCGCTGCTTTCCTTCTGCAAATGCACCGTTTCACCGCCGGCGGTTTCAATGGAAACTGCCGCATCCGCATCAAACTGACGGGTGCCGCCACGACGCACCACCAAATAGCGATAACCCTGTTCCTGTAACCACAGCAGATTGGCGTGGGTGGCAATGCCCGCATCCATGATAACCATAGCACCGGCCGGCGCCATCAGTCCGGTGAGCATGCCGGCCAGCGTCGTACCCTCGGCGACATTGCCGGCAAACGTCTGGGATCGACGCACGAAACCGCTGCCATCGAGCACCAAACCCAAGGTTACCAGGGGGCAGTCCGTGCGCTTCTCCTTCGAGCGGCCATGGCGGGCCTTCGTATTCCCCGTCGCCGCACCTTCAAAGTAGGTGTTCGTCAGATCAAACAGCGTGACCGTTTCTTCCAGTGAAAACAGCGTATTGATACTGCTGAACAGATGGGTTTCGAGGGCGGCACGATGGTGCATCAGCGCATCCGAAGCCCGGCAGAGGGTCATGTGCGACATGCCATTGAAATCTACGTCGAGAAGTTCGCCCAACGCGCTGTGCGTTTGCAGCCAATTCCACGTCGCCAATTCGGATGCCGGATGGGCCATCCTGCCCACCAGATTGCCGAGGATTGCTGCACGTACAACGCCATTGACACCTAATTCCGTGAGCTTCTCCACCAGACCGAGTTGCGCCACGGCCGCCAGGGCAACATGTTCGACGCCGACGGAACGGGGCTGCGACTGTTGCAGCGAGTCGATATCCACGTCCTGGAAGTCAGGGGATGGCGCCTCGACGGTCGCCGCTGGCGTGCCTTCCGTCTGGGGGGACGCTTCCAAAATGGGCGCCCGTGCCACCAACTGCTCGAAGTAGCGCTGGGCAGCACGCTCGATATGCTCTGAGCACGCCAGGGCGAGCAGCGGGGCTTGGGCCGGCGGTTGCAGCAACTGATCAAGGCGGCTGCACAGAATCGGCCAGTCGTCCTGCTTGATGGCGAAGTTCCGACCAAGGTTGAGGACGGTGATCTGGCGCACCTTGCCACCAATGCGCTCGCCACGCACTAGGCGAAAGGTGAAGTAGCCCTCGCCGGTGGCCTTATTGCGGGTTCGGGTTTGACGGATAAACATGCCCCCGATGTTACCGGAAAAGCAAGGGGGAAAACCACAAAACAAATACTATTATGGCACAACAGAGCGCCGCCAAAAACCCGCCCATATACAAATCAGTGGGTTAGTCTTCGCCGTTACACCAAAAACCCCTATTTATGACAAACGGATGTTAAAGACAGGCTAAGTTTAGAAACATCATAAATCACTTTCAATTGGCACTTTGGTGGCACCGACCGGGACCAGATTGGCAAAAAATACCTCGCCAAAACGCAGGCGATCAAGGCAAGCGCCTAGATCCCAAGCCATCGCCTTGTCGAAAATTTTTACACCCCATTTCACGTAAGTGTTAATGAAACACATCGAAGCGAGCATCCTTAAGCGTGCCACTTTTACTCAAAAACCTTGACATCCATATGATGTATATAGGTTATTGTTTCGCCAGAATCCCCCCCATGACTCCAGGCACACCAACCGGCGGGTGTCGAAATACTTTACACATCACATGAAATAACAACGAAATACATAGCTAACACATTGATACATATGCGTGGCTTGCTTATTGCTATATCGCAATACACCGCGAAGGCGCCTCCTGCGTTCAAGCACCTCCCTTTCTGGATATACACCCATGAAACTCAAGAGTCTGGTCGCCGCCTTTGCCGTTTCTTGTGTCGCTGCTTCAGCACACGCCACCATTATTAACCTAGCCCTGACAGTGCCGACCTCCGGCACCTTCAATGGCACGGGAGGGTCCACGGGCAGCACAGTTACCAATGTCACCACAAATTTCGGCATGGAGGTATGGGTAGCCCCCACCACCACCAGCGGAACCCAGGCCATTGCCTACAATGGCGATTCTGGCTCATCCGGCTTCGGACTTTATATTGCCGGAGGAGTGTTCAATTTCCTGTATGGCGGAGTCGTGATAACGTCGATTGCAAACATTTCGACGAATCAGTGGCAAGAACTTGCGGTTGTGAATGTAGGCGGCACCACCAAGTACTACTTGAACGGGAACATGGTAGGTTCAACTTTCGTTTCCCCTACTCCAGCAAGCGGCGGCACCATTACGCCCCGCATGACAATTGGCACAGGAAACCAGGGGGCCTTGGCCGAGAACTTCTCCGGCAACATCTACGGCCTGAATGTATTCACCTTTTCTGCCGACGCTTTCAATGCTGCGACGGACCTGATGCAATCCACCCCGCCGACCGTCCCCGAACCCGCCAGTCTCGCCCTCCTTGGCCTGGGCTTCGCTGGTCTGGTGAATAGCCGCCGCAAGGCCAAGCAAGCCTGATACCCGGCAAGACAGTCAGCAAAACGGGAGCTTTTGCTCCCATTTTCTTTTGTCTGGCCGTTCCTTGCGCAAGCCCCTCCTCCGGCAAGCTGCGCCACAATCCATGATCCAGCCGTGTCGGGACACTAATTTCGGACTGGATGGAATAAACGCCGGCCCCCACTTGTCCACCAGGGCGTAACACCCTCAACAACGCTCCGGGAGACACCCATGAAAATCCGCCACATTCTGGCCGCCACGGCCTTCGCCCTGTCCTGTACCGCCGCCTTGGCCGATGCACCAGCCAAAACCCTGGACGGCAACCTCGTCGATGGCAAGGACATGAGCCTGTACACCTTCGACAAGGACGCCGGCGGCAAGAGCGCCTGTAACGGCCCCTGTGCCGCCAACTGGCCGCCCCTCATGGCCGAAGACAGCGCCATGGCCTCCGGCGACTGGAGCGTCGTCACGCGAGACGATGGCAAGAAACAATGGGCCTGGAAGGGCAAACCCCTGTACCGCTTCATGAAGGACCAGAAGGCCGGTGACCACCTGGGCGAGGGCCTGCTCAACAACATGTGGCACACTGCCAAGCCCTGAGACGAAAGCACGCACCTTGAAAATTGAATGAAACGTCGAGGCGCAGAGGCGCCGAGAAAGCCATGGGCAGCAAAGCTTCTGGCTGCTGCCGGCGAATTGTTGAGCGCTCGGTCGGCTCGCATTTCCTCTGCGTCTCGGCGCCTCGGCGTTTAGTCACTCGCTTTTCTCTGGATTAACCTGCCATGGTCGCCCGCGACGAACTCATCGCCCACATTCCCCGTCTGCGGCGCTATGCACGTGCCCTGACGGGGGATGGCAATCGGGCCGACGACCTGGTGCAGGACACCCTGGAGCGGGCGCTGAGCCGCTTCACCCTATGGCCGCCGCGGGATCTGCGGCTCTGGCTGTTCGCCATCATGCACAATCTTTTCGTGAATCAGGTGCGCCGGCCCGATGCCGTGGAGTACCGGGAGGAACCGGGCGAAGGCGATATTCACGCCCAGTCGCCCATGGACGCCCTGGAACTGCGGGACCTGGACGCCGCTCTGCAAAAACTGCCGCCGGAACAAAGGGAAGTCCTGCTGCTGGTGGCCCTTGAAGAACTTTCCTATGCCGACGCGGCCAAGGTACTGGGCGTCCCCCCAGGTACGATCATGTCCCGCCTGTCCCGGGGACGGGACCGGTTGCGCAGCCTGCTGGCCGTGCCGGACGCCCCCAGCCATCTGCAGGTGGTGAAATGAACGCCCCCCTCATCAGCGAAGACGATCTCCACGCCTGGGCCGACGGCCGGCTGGATGGCCCCCGGCGCACCGAATTGCAAGCCTGGCTGGCCCAACACCCGGCGGAACAGGCCCGTCTGGAAGGCTGGCAGGCCCAGAACCGTCTGCTGCACGGCAAGTTCGACGCCCTGCTGGACGCCCCCCTGCCGGCCCGCCTGCTGGAGGCCGCCCGGCCCCGCCCCCGGCCTGTCTGGCGCCAGGCTGCAGCGATCGCCTGGCTGGCGCTGGGCGGCATCCTCGGTTTCCTGCTGCACGACCGCATCACGCCTCCCGGCAGCGCACTGGAGGCGACCCTGCCGCGTCAAGCCGCCATCGCCCATGCGGTGTACACCCCGGAAGTGCGCCACCCGGTGGAGGTATCCGCCGACCAGGAAAGCCATCTGGTGGCCTGGTTGTCGAAGCGCCTCGGCACTGCCCTCAAGGTACCCCTTCTCAAGGACGCGGGCTTCACCCTGGTGGGGGGACGCCTGCTGCCGGGGGAAAGCGGCCCGGTGGCCCAGTTCATGTACCAGGACGCAAACGGACGGCGCCTCACGCTCTACGTACGCACCCAGGAAGGTGCGAAAGAAACCGCCTTCCGTTTCGCCAGAGCAAACAATATCGGCGTGTTTTACTGGCTTGATGGCAAACTGGGCTATGCCCTGTCCGGGGAAGTGCCCAAGGACGATCTGCTCAAGGTGGCGACCCTGGTGTATCGGCAGTTGAATCCGCTGTAAGGTCTGGCGCCCTGCCGCGACTAATGGGTACAACCACGAAGGAAACATCATGCTTATCAAGCGACCGGACCACATCCTTCCCTCCGAAATCACGCCGCAGAAGATCTACGAGGGCCGCAGGGAATTCATCAAGGCGGCGGGCGCGGCCGCCCTCCTGGCTAGCGGTCTACTGCCGGCCAGCGCCGCCCGGGCCGCGGCGCCCCATTTCCCCGGGCTGATGCCCAGCCCCTGGAGCACCCGGGACGAGAAGCTCACCCCCCTGAAGGACGTCACCAGCTACAACAACTACTACGAGTTCGGCTACGACAAGGATTCCCCTGCCGCCAACGCGGGGCCGCTGAAGACCCGACCATGGTCCCTGGTGGTGGATGGTCTGGTGAAAAAGCCCCGCACCTTTAGCCTTGATGAACTGCTGAAACTGGTGCCGCTGGAGGAACGTATCTACCGCATGCGCTGCGTGGAAGGCTGGTCCATGGTCATCCCCTGGGTCGGCTTCCCGATTTCCGCCCTGCTGAAACAGGTGGAGCCTTTGGGCAGCGCCAAATACCTGGCTTTCCAGACCAAGCTGGACAAGGAGACCATGAGCGGCACCCGCCTGCCCTACCTGAACTGGCCCTACGCGGAAGGTCTGCGCCTGGACGAAGCCCTGCACCCCCTGGCCATTCTGGCGGTGGGCCTCTATGGCGACGTACTGCCCAACCAGAACGGTGCCCCCATCCGGCTGGTGCTGCCCTGGAAATACGGCTTCAAGGGCGCCAAGTCCCTGGTGCGCCTGACCCTCACGGAACGGCAGCCGGTCACCGCCTGGAACCAGTCCGCCCCCCACGAATACGGCTTCTACGCCAACGTGAATCCATCGGTGGATCATCCACGCTGGAGTCAGGCCAAGGAGCGCCGCATTGGCGAATTTCTGCGCCGCCCCACCCTGATGTTCAACGGCTACGCCGATCAGGTCGGCCAGCTCTACGCCGGCATGGATCTAAAGAAGAACTACTAACGATTAACCCTGGAAATCTTGAATTGAACCGCAGAGGCGCAGAGGCGCTGAGAAAACCGAGGCTTGCTGAATTGTTGTGTCTCACCTGTTGGATGAATGCAAATCAGCGTGCACCGCATTGTTTTTCCTCTGCGCCTCTGCGGTTAATCAACTGCTTTTTCTAGAAAAACGGACCCCGTCATGCCCCAGCCCACGCCCCGCCAGATCAGTCTCGCCAAGGCATTCCTGTTCGCCCTGTGCCTGGTACCCGCCGCCCATCTGGGCTGGCTATTCCTGAACGACGATCTGGGCGCCAATCCCATCGAGGCTTTGATCCGCGGACTCGGGGACTGGGGCCTGCGCTTCCTGCTCGTCAGTCTGGCGGTGACGCCGGCCAGGCGCCTGTTCGGCTGGCACTGGCTACTGCGCTTCCGGCGCATGCTGGGCCTCTACGCCTTCGCCTACGTCTTCCTGCATCTCTCCGGCTACATCGTGCTGGACCAGTTCTTCGACTGGCACGAGATCGGCAAGGACATCTTGAAGCGCCCCTTCATCACCGTGGGCATGATGGCCTTCCTGCTGCTGCTGCCGCTGGCCGCCACCTCCACCAACGCCATGATCCGGCGCCTCGGCGGCAAACAATGGCAGGCACTGCATCGCTTTGTGTACGCCATTGGCGGACTGGGAGTGCTGCATTTCTGGTGGATGGTGAAGCTGGACATCCGGGAACCGGCCCTCTACACCCTGATCCTGGCGCTGCTGCTGGGGCTGCGCCTGTGGTGGCGATTCAAGGATCGTGCCGTAAAGCGGCAAGCCGCCCTGCCGACCTTGAAGCCCGGCGCCAAAATCATCCCCATTGTGGCCCGGAAGGGACGGTAGTCCGATTAGCTAAGCGCCCTGGCCGCCTGTGCGCCAGTTTCTCGCGGTAAGCTTGTCGAGGGCCTCAGCGTAGGCGAGCTGAGAATCCGCCGCCGCCCCCTGCGCCTTGAACAGCGCATTGAGGTGGCCGGCCAGCGCGAAAGCGATGGCGTGCAACGCCTCATGCCGGCTCAAGCCTTCCCCGCTGAGCCGGGTCATGGCCCGAACCACCGGCGCCAGATTCTCCGCGATCTGCTTTTCCACCACCGAATGAAACATGGCGTGGGCCTTGAGCTTGGGCAGCGCGATACCCACCTGCACATGGAAGGCTTCTGCCTGGCGGATGCGCTCCTGTTCATCCAGCGCCAGCCAGTCCCAGGGTAGAGGTGCGTGTTCGGGGTCGTAGGGATTCACGCCAGAGTCCTCGGGCCGGCACGCATCAGCGTGCCTCCGGCAACGGCGCCAGGAGGGCCGCCAGGTCGGTTTCACTGAACTTGACCGCCGGGCCGCCGTCTTCCGAGAGAATGCCGGCGGCCAATTCAGCCTTCTTTTCCTGCAGGGCGAGGATCTTCTCCTCAATGCTGCCCGCCACCACCAGCTTGTACACAAACACCGGTTTCTCCTGGCCGATGCGGTGAGCCCGGTCCGTGGCCTGGTTTTCCACCGCCGGGTTCCACCAGGGATCGTAGTGGATCACGGTGTCGGCTGCGGTGAGGTTGAGACCCACGCCTCCGGCTTTCAGGCTGATGAGGAACACCGGTACTTCGCACTTCTGGAAACGTTTGATGGGGGTTTCCCGGTCGCTGGTATCGCCATCCAGGCGCACGAAGGGAATCGCCTTGGCCTTCAACTCCGCCTGAATCAGGTCCAGCATGCTGGTGAATTGGGAGAAGAGCAGGATGCGCCGGCCCTCATCCACCATTTCCGGCACCAGGTCCATGAGCAGGGAGAGCTTGGCGGACTCCTTGATGGGCTTGGCGGACAGGCTTTTCATCAGGCGCGGGTCGCAGCACACCTGACGCAGCTTGAGCAGGGCATCCAGAATGACGATCTGGCTGCGGGCGAAGCCCTTCATGGCCACCGCCTCCCGCACTTTGGCGTCCATGGCGCTACGTACGGTTTCATACAGATCCCGCTGGCGGCCTTCCAGATCCACGCTCTGCAGGATGATGGTCTTGGGCGGCAGCTCCTTGGCCACTTCTTCCTTCCTGCGCCGCAGGATGAAGGGGCGGATACGCTTGGCCAGCACCTCACGGCGCAGGTTGTCGGCCCGTTTCTCGATGGGGCTGCGCCAGCGCTTGGTGAATTCCTTTGAGTCTCCAAGGAAACCGGGCAGCAGGAAATCGAACTGGGTCCACAGTTCCCCCAAGTGATTTTCCAGCGGCGTGCCGGTGAGGCACAAACGATGCCGGGAACGGATGCGCCGCACCGCCGCCGCGCTGCGGCTGCCGGCATTCTTTACCGACTGGGCCTCGTCCAGCAGCAGGATGTGGTACTCGAAAGCCTCCAGCACTTCCTCGTCGCGCCACAACAGCGGGTAGGTGGTGAGCACCAGATCGTGGGCCGGAATCTGCTCGAAAAGTTCCTTGCGCCCCGGCCCGTGCAGGGCCAGCACCTTGAGGCCGGGAGCGAAGCGTTCCGCCTCCGCCTTCCAGTTGTGCACCAGGGACGTGGGCATGACCGCCAGCACCGGCCGGTCCAGGCGCCCGGCCTCCTTCTCCAGGAGGATGTGGGCCAGGGCCTGGGCCGTCTTGCCCAGCCCCATGTCGTCCGCCAGGATGCCGGAGAGGTTCTGTTCCCGCAGGTATTGCAGCCAGGCCAGGCCCTGGGCCTGATAGGGGCGCAGCTCCAGGGCCAGACCGGCGGGCGGTTCCACCGGCTGCACGCCGCCGCTCATACGCAGGCGTTCGGCCATTTTCTGCACTGCCTCCATGCCCTTGAACTGGCGCCTGTCATCCAGGTCCGCCAGGCGCAGGGCGTCCAGGCGGGAAATGCGCAGGGTGCCGTCGGCGGGCGGTGCGTCGAACAAGTCGATGAGGGTCAGGGCCAGGGGCTTCAGGCGCTCGGCGCGCATGGAAATCATGATGCCGTCCGGCGTCTCCAGCACCACCGCCGCATCGTCCGGAATCTTCTTCAGGGCATCCTTGTCCAGCCAGCGGGGGTCGCGCTTGAAGACATCCGCCAGCAGGGGCGCCAGGGGCAGGCGCTTGCCGTCCACTTCCACGCCCAGATCCAGGTTGAACCAGCCCCCCTCGGCCTCTTCCACGTCAAGAACCCAGTCGTCCACGATGACCCGGTGGTGGCGGAAGCCGGCGGGAATGCGCACTTCCCAGCCCTTGGCCCGCAGTTCCGGCAACACGTCGCTCATGAACGTGGGCCAATCCTCGGCGGCGGACAGCCCGTACATGGCGGTGGCGGGGGCCGTGGCGTAGGTGTCGAAGCCGAAGCGCGGCGCCTTGGTCAGGCCTTCGGCGGCCAGGGTCTTCAAGAGCGCCACCTCTTCTTCCGGGCGCCGGTGCACGTGCAGGGTGTGGCCGTCGGAACCGCTGACGAACTCCCGGTTGTCCCCTTCCGGGAAAACGCTGTCGCCGTACTGGAAGGACGGCACCGCGTAGTCGAAGTCGGTGACGCCCCAGGGATAGTTGCGGTAGCGCTGCATATACACGCCGTAGAGGGTGCCCAGGGTCAACACCGGCCGGGGCGGCACATCCACGGTTTCCAGGGCATCCACCAGGGAAGCATCCGGCGCCGGCAATTGGGGCGCCAATTCCGCCATGGCCGCCGCCAGCAGGGGCGCTTCGCTGCGTTCAAGGGGAGGCACCGCCAAGAGGCGCCGCAGCAGTTTGCCGTCGCCCTCCACCGTCAAGGGTCCAACGGCGAGGCGCTCAAGGTCCACGTACCAGAAGGCCCCCCCCAGAGGCAGGGCCTCGGTGCCCTCGTCCCGGGCGCCGGCCCCTACCAGCAGACGGGGCCGTAGCAGGCCGTCGTCCCCCACACGCCACTCCAGCCGGCCGGGCCGGGCCTCGGCCGCAGCCAGGGGCTCACCCGGCTTCCAGCCGAAGGCCGCAGATTCCGGCGCATGGAACAGGCGACCGGTGGCCAGCAGACGGGTCAGCACGTCCTCGCCATGGGGGCCGTCGATGGAAATGGCGCCCGTGGTGATGTCGCTCTTGAAACGCTGGGACCACAAGAGGCGCAGCACGGACAAATCCTCGTCAGTAATAAAGCGGGGCGGCTTGGCCAGGGCTCCCTCCACGTTGTTCCAGCTTTCCGTCCCGCTATAGCCGCCGGCTGCGGCCCGGCGTGCCTTGAAAAAAGCCACCACCCAGCCGTCCTCATAGCGGGCCTGACGCAGGGCATACAGCAACACCTCCTTGGGCGCTGCAGATTTCAAGGCCACCACGGGCTTCACCGACTGGCGGAATTCCTCCAGCCAATCCAGCAATTCCGGCCGGGGACCGCCACTCACCTGCTTGGGCAGGGCCGCCAGCAGTACCGCCGCCACATGCTTGCACCAGCCCGCCAGGGGGCAGGAGCAAGTGCTTTCGATGGTCAGTTTGCCGTGGCCATCATTCTTCAGATGCACCCGCACCTGATAGGGGTGCCGCGCCGTGCCCTGCACCCGGGCGGCGATCCAGCCGGGCCGCACATCCAGCCCCGCCACCCGCGCCAGATAGGCCCGCCCCTTGTCCACCTCCCGCGCGCCGAGCCAACGTTCGATATCAGGTAGGGTAAAAGCGAGACGGGGCATGGCGGTAGACGGAAAAAAGCAACCGGGCATTATAGGCCGGGAAGGCCCCATTGGAGAAACCCCTTTTGGCCAGCCGCATGGAACCGCTATGACAAGCCGTAAACGAAGCCGCCACGTAGGGCGGATAGCCGAAGGTTTAATCCGCCGGATGGGGTTGGCGTGGTTGCTGTCCGGCGGTTCGGCGCATTGCGCTACGCTTAATGCGCCCTACGTGGTGAATCCGCACCAAAAGGCAAAGAGGGCACCGCCGATTTCCCGGCTGCGCCCTCTTCTTCACCACAGACCCGCTTTTCTCCGCGCCTTAAGCGCCTCTGCGGTTCAAATAGTGCTTAGACCTTGCTGTAAACCTCCGCCCCCTTCTTCACGAATTCCACCGACTTCACTTCCATGCCCTTTTCCAGGGCTTCGGCTTCCTTGATGCCTTGGGCGGCGGCGTAGTCGCGGACGTCCTGGGTGATCTTCATGGAACAGAAGTGGGGACCGCACATGGAGCAGAAGTGGGCGACCTTGGAGGATTCCTTGGGCAGGGTTTCGTCGTGGAATTCCCGGGCCTTGTCCGGGTCCAGGCCCAGGTTGAACTGGTCATCCCAGCGGAATTCGAAGCGCGCTTTCGACAAGGCGTTGTCGCGGATCTGGGCGCCCGGGTGGCCCTTGGCCAGGTCGGCGGCGTGGGCCGCCAGCTTGTAGGTGATGATGCCTTCCTTGACGTCGTCCTTGTCCGGCAGGCCCAGGTGTTCCTTGGGCGTCACGTAGCAGAGCATGGCGGTGCCGTACCAGCCGATCTGCGCTGCGCCAATGGCGCTGGTGATGTGGTCGTAGCCGGGGGCGATGTCCGTGGTCAGCGGTCCCAGGGTGTAAAAGGGAGCTTCGTCGCACCATTCCAGTTGCAGGTCCATGTTCTCCTTGATGAGCTGCATGGGCACATGGCCGGGGCCTTCGATCATGACCTGCACGTCGTGCTTCCAGGCGATCTGGGTCAGCTCGCCAAGAGTCTTGAGTTCCCCCAACTGGGCGTCGTCGTTGGCGTCGAAGATGGAACCGGGCCTGAGGCCATCGCCCAGGCTGAAGGCCACGTCGTAGGCCTTCATGATTTCGCAGATTTCCTCGAAGTGGGTGTAGAGGAAGCTCTCCTTGTGGTGGGCCAGGCACCACTTGGCCATGATGGAGCCGCCGCGGCTGACAATGCCGGTCATGCGGTTGGCCGTCATGGGCACGTAGCGCAGCAGCACGCCGGCGTGGATGGTGAAGTAGTCCACGCCCTGCTCGGCCTGCTCGATGAGGGTGTCGCGGAACATTTCCCAGGTCAGGTCTTCCGCCTTGCCGTTCACCTTTTCCAGCGCCTGATAGATGGGCACGGTGCCGATGGGCACCGGGCTGTTGCGGATGATCCACTCGCGGGTTTCGTGGATGTGCTTGCCGGTGGACAAGTCCATGACCGTGTCGCCGCCCCAGCGGATGGACCAGGTCATCTTGTCCACTTCCTCGTTGATGGAGGAGCCGAGTGCCGAATTGCCGATATTGGCGTTGATTTTCACCAGGAAGTTGCGGCCGATGATCATGGGCTCGGCTTCCGGGTGGTTGATGTTGTTCGGGATAATGGCCCGGCCCCGGGCGATCTCGGAGCGCACGAATTCCGGCGTAATTTCCTCGGGAATGGCCGCACCGTAGTTCTGCCCCGGGTGCTGGCGGGCCAGCAGGTCCACCATCTTCTGGCCCATGGGGCCGGTGCCGCGCAGGGATTCGATATAGGCCTTGCGGTTGATATTTTCCCGGATGGCCACAAACTCCATTTCCGGCGTGATGATGCCGCGGCGGGCGTAGTGCATCTGGCTCACATTGGCGCCGGCCTTGGCGCGGCGGGGGTGACGATGCAGGCCGGGGAAGCGCAGGTGGGCCAGTTCCGGGTTGGCGGCCTGACGGCGGCCGTAGTCGGAAGAGAGATCCGGCATGAGTTCCGTGTCGCCCCGCTCCTCGATCCACTGCTGGCGCAGGGCCGGCAGGCCGGAGCGGATGTCGATCCTGGCCGCCGTATCACCGTAGGGGCCAGAGCAGTCGTAGACGAAGATGGGCGGGTTCTTTTCGGGCACCGCGTTGGTGTGGGTGTCCGACTGGCTGATTTCCCGCATGGGCACCTGGATGTCCGGCCGGGAGCCTGCGACGTAGATGCGGCGGGAATTGGGCAGGGGCTGGATGGCAGCCGCATCCACCTGGGCGGTCGAGGCGGCAAATACGGTATTGGGGTCTTTGGCGTTCATGTTGTCTCCTTGCGTACGGATGCGTGAAGGCAAGGAGCGCGGTGGTACCAGGCGCTACGCTTCCCTACGACGGCATTATCCGTACAGGTTATGTGGGTATGTCTCACCCGACGGCCGATATTGAATCGCAGCAGCGCCAGGACCCCAAACGTAATCGCGCAAGGTAACGGAAAGCCGCGCCCTGCGCAAGTCATGATGATGCAAGGGTTTTTACCCAGGCAGTTCGTCCAGAGCCTCGTCCAGATGGTCTGTGTCGTCCCACTTAAGGAGCGTCCATCTGCCATCCTCCACTTCCAGCCAATTCAGGGCCGCATTGGAAATGTGGAAGTCCCGGGGCGCCCCCAGGGGCTTGGCAGTCGCCAGACGGTGAATGATGTCCAGCACGCCGCCGTGGCTGACGATAAGGATGGTCTGGCCGGCGTGTGCCGCGGCGAGACGATTGAAGGTGGCGGTGATGCGTGCCGCCAGCCCGCCCAGGCTCTCGCCGCCGGGAATGACGAAATCCACGTCCCGGTCGTGATAGCGGTGGTAGTCGTCCGCATAGCGCGCGGCGGCCTCCTTCTGGGTGAGGGCCTGGAACTCGCCGCAATTACGCTCCCGCAGTTCCGCCGTGAGCTGCACCGGCAGGCCGAGGACTTGGGCGGCAGCCTCAGCCGTGGTGCGGGCACGAATCAGGTCGCTGGCGTAGATGGCGGCGAATTCGATGCCGGCCAAGCCTTGGGCAGCAGCAGCGGCCTGGGCCACGCCGGTTTCGTTCAAGGGAATATCCAGGTGCCCCTGGAGACGTTTTTCGACGTTCCAGGCGGTTTCGCCATGACGGACGAGGCAGATGCGGGTGATGGCCATGATGATCGGGGAGCTTGTTCAATAAAAAATCAGTTTGAAGCGCCGAGGCGCCGAGACGCGGAGGAAGACAAGGTCTTGATAGGGTCTCACCCGTTTGCCGAGATATCCATTGCTTACGCTATGTTTGAACTCTCGGCGCCTCTGCGCCTCGGCGTTTAGAAAACTGCTTCCAGGTTCAATGGAGCGCGTTCGACCGGGTAGACTCACCCGCCAGCAGCGAAAACCGCCCCATGATAGCAAACGCTGCCGCCTAGCCAAAAAACCTGCCGCACACAGCATGACGACAGGCGCCGGTCTTCGGCTAAAATGCCGGGTTTCGCCGCCTGTGGCGCGGTGCTTTTTCCCGAGACATCATGAGCGCACTCCAAAAGTCCCCCGTCGACGACACCCGCATCAAGGAAATCATGGAGTTGGCGCCGCCGTCCCATGTACTGCGGGAATTCCCTGCCACGGCCATGTCGGAGGCTACCACCGTCGCGGCACGCCAGGCCATGCACCGCATCCTGCACGGTGCGGACGACCGCATGGTGGTGGTGATAGGCCCCTGCTCCATCCATGACTACGACGCCGCCATTGAGTACGCGAAAAAGCTCGCTGTCGAAGCGACGCGCCTGAAGGACGACCTGCTGGTGGTCATGCGCGTGTATTTCGAGAAGCCGCGCACCACCGTGGGCTGGAAGGGCCTCATCAACGACCCCTACCTGGACAACAGCTTCAAGATCAATGACGGCCTGCGGCTCGCCCGGCGCCTGCTGTGGGAGATCAATGAACTGGGCCTGCCCGCTGGCAGCGAGTACCTGGACATGATCACGCCCCAGTACGTGGCGGACCTCATCAGCTGGGGCGCCATTGGCGCCCGCACCACCGAATCCCAGGTGCACCGGGAACTGGCCTCCGGCCTGTCCTGCCCGGTGGGCTTCAAGAACGGCACGGACGGCAACATCCGTATCGCCGTGGACGCCATCCGCGCCGCTGCGGCGCCCCACCATTTTCTCTCCGTCACCAAGGCCGGTCATTCCGCCATCGTCGCCACCACCGGCAACGAGGATTGCCACGTCATCCTGCGGGGTGGCAGCAGCGGGCCGAACTATGATGCCGCCAGCGTGGACGCCGCCTGCAAGGACCTGGCCAAGGCCGGCCTCGCCTCCCGCATCATGATCGATTTCTCCCACGCCAACTGCAACAAGCAGTTCAAGCGCCAGATCGAAGTGGCCCGGGATGTGGCCGCCCAGATGGCCGCTGGCGACGAACGCATCATCGGCGCCATGGTCGAATCCCATCTGCTGGAAGGCCGCCAGGACCTGGTGCCCGGCAAGCCGCTGGAGCATGGCAAGAGCATCACGGACCCCTGCATCGGTTGGAAAGACAGCCTCGCCACCCTGGACATCCTGGCGGCCGCCGTACGCGCCCGCCGCCTGGCCCGGGCCGACAAGGAGTAAGTCGATTCCGGCAGCCGCCTAAGACCTTCGTATAGGGGGGGCTTACACCTTTCCGGCAAGGGGGGTATGGTGGTGACTTCGCTGCCGGTGCAGATTGAGAAGGAGACAGGGGTGGTACCGGATTCCTACGCAACAGATCGCTTTCGCGACTTGCTCTACCTGGGGGACGGACTGCCCTTCGCCGGGCGTATCCGGGACGTGATCGGTCACCATCGTCTGTTCGGCGGCTTCCGCCAGGACGATATCCTGCGCTTGGCCCCCCATCTGGCCTGCTACCGGGCACCCGCCGGCACCCACATCCTGCACGAGGGCGAACCGGGCAATTTCCTGCTGCTGCTCATCAGTGGCCTGGTGCACGTCATGAAGCGGGACAGCGCCGGGCTCAACAAGAGCATCGGCGTGGTGGGCCCAGGTCATACCCTGGGAGAAATGTCCATGGTGGACGGCAAGCCCCGCTCCGCCAGTTGCGTGGCCGCGGACGACTCCGTCTTCGCCGTGCTGGACCGGGCCAGTTTCTCACGCCTGCTGGACGACGACCCTCGGGTCGCCAACAAGATCCTGCTGGATATCGCCCATCTCCTGTCACAACGCCTGCGGGATGCCGACGTGCAGATCGTCGATTACCTCGACGTGTGAAGATCAGTGAAAAGTGAAATTTCCGCGCCTGCGGCGCGCCGCCTTACCCACTTTCCACTTTCCACTTCCCCTATAATTCGCTCTTTTCGCGCCAAGGAATTCCCATGACCACCACCACCACCGCCAGCGGCCTCGTCATTGAGGACGTCACCGTCGGCCAGGGCGATTGCGCCACCGCCGGCAAGTACGTCTCCGTGCATTACACCGGTTTGCTGACCAACGGCGCCAAGTTCGACTCCAGCAAGGATCGCAATGAGCCCTTCCAGTTTCCCCTGGGCATGGGCCGCGTCATCAAGGGCTGGGACGAAGGCGTGCAGGGCATGCAGCCCGGCGGCGTCCGGAAGCTGACCATTCCGCCGGAACTGGGCTATGGCGCCCGCGGAGCCGGCGGCGTCATCCCGCCGAATGCCACTCTGGTCTTCGAAGTCGAACTCCTTGAAATCCTCTGAGCCTCAGGGCGCCGAAGGCGCGCCGGTCAGAGTTTCCAAGCTGCTGTCCGAACAGGGTTTGTGCTCCCGCCGGGAGGCGGATCGCTACATCGAGCAGGGCTGGGTCTTCGTAGACGGTGAGCGCATCACGGAACTGGGTGCCCGCGCCCTCCCCGGACAAAAGGTCACGCTCAATGCACGGGCCAAGGGTGAGCAGCAAAAGCTGGCCACGATCCTGCTGAACAAGCCCATCGGCTATGTCTCCGGCCAGGCGGAAAGCGGCCACAAGCCGGCCGTGACCCTGTTCCTCGCCAACAATCAGTTTCCCCCGGAAGGCCCGCCGCCCTTCCGCCCGGAACACGTGCGCGGCCTGGCCCCGGCGGGACGCCTGGACATCGACTCCACCGGACTCCTCATCCTGACCCAGGACGGCCGCATCGCCAAGCAGCTCATCGGCGAGGATTCCGACGTGGAGAAGGAGTACCTGGTGCGGGTGCAGGGCAAGCTGCCGGAGAACGGGCTGCGCCTCCTGAACCATGGCCTGAGCCTGGATGGAAAGGCCCTGCGGCCGGCCCGGGTGGTCTGGCAGAACGAGGACCAGCTGCGCTTCATCCTTAAGGAAGGCAAGAAGCGCCAGATCCGCCGCATGTGCGAACTGGTGGGCCTGAAGGTGGTGGGCCTGAAGCGCGTGCGCATCGGCAAGGTAACGCTGGGGGACCTGCCCCTGGGTCAGTGGCGCTACCTGCGGGAAGACGAACGGTTCTAGCCGCTTGTCTATCTCAGCCAACCTGTAGGGGCGAATTTATTCGCCCGACGAACGCCCAAGGGCGAATAAATTCGCCCCTACAGATACAAAAAAGCCCCTCGCGGGGCTTTTTTGTTGGGCGTGAGGCTGACTTACTTCTTTTCTTCAGCCTTCTTTGCATCCTTGGGGGCGGGCTTTTCGTCCGCCTTGACAACCTTCTTGTCGTCCTTGGCAAGCTTCTTGTCGTCGGCCTTCTTGTCGTCCTTCTTGGCTTCCGGCTTCTTGTCGGCAGCCTTCACGTCGGCCTTCTTTTCCTCGGCCTTGGCGGGCGCAGCGGCCTTGGCTGCGGGCTTGGCTTCGTCCTTCTTCACGGCCACGGGCGCGGCGGCAGGCTTGGCATCCTTGGCATCCTTGGCATCCTTCGCAGGAGCGGCAGCGGGGGCGGCGGGCTTAGCGGCGGGGGACTTGGCGGCGGCAGCACCAGACACGGTGGCTTCGGCGCGCAGGCCATCGATGGTGGCCTTGCCGATGCCCTTGACGTTGCTCAGGTCATCCACGCTCTTGAAGGCACCGTTCTTCTGGCGGTATTCGACGATGGCCTTGGCCTTGACCGGGCCGATGCCCTTGAGCTTGTCCAGTTCGGCTTCCGACGCGGAATTGATATCCACGGCGGCGAAGGCGGAGCCAATGAAGGCAAACAGGAATGCAAACAGCAGCAGGAATTTCTTCATGAAGGATTCTCCGGTGAGAAGGAGCGCGGAATCCGGCTCCGGGTATCGGCACGCGAAAGGCGCCCTCTGATAACGCACGGCACGCCAGGAAGATGACAGAGGCCTCCGCAGGCAGCATGCCCGGCGCGGAAAGCGCCCCTCAGCGCTTGCGATGAAAAACTCAGTTTGAAACGCCGAGGCGCAGAGGCGCTGAGAAATCAAAGCCTTGTTGCGTATATGCCAAGCTCCCGGAGTGTGAGTAGCCCAGAACGCAAGAGTGCTGGTTTTTCCTCCGCGTCTCGGCGCCTCGGCGTTTAATCAACTGATTTTCACAGCCCCTCTCAGGCCGGGTCGGAATGGCGGCGGGCGATGGCGCAGAAGGTTTCGAAGTCCGCCAGGAAGGCCTCGGCGATGTCGGGATCGAAGTGGGTGCCCTGGCCGGCCCGGATGAGTTCCCGGGCCGCATCGAAACTCATGGGCGCCTTGTATGGCCGGGGCGAAATCAGGGCGTCGAAAACATCGGCCAAGGCCATCAGCCGGGCCGAGAGGGGAATATCTTCGCCCGCCAAGGCGTCCGGGTAGCCGCTGCCGTCCCATTTCTCGTGGTGCCAATGGGCGATTTCCTTGGCCAGGGCAAGAAATGCCACGGGCCGGGAGGCGTCCCGTTCGGCCATTTCGATAGCCTCGGAACCCAGCCGGGCGTGGGTGCGCATGATGGTCCACTCGTCCGGCGTGAGGGGACCGGGTTTCTGCAGGATGGCGTCCGGAACGCCTACCTTGCCGATGTCGTGCAAAGGCGCGGAACGGGTCAGCAGGTTGATGTAATTCCCGCTCAGGTAGCCGGAAAACCGCCGATGGGGCTTCATGCGCAGAGCCAGTTCCTGCACATACCCTTGGGTGCGCAGGATGTGGTTGCCGGTTTCCCGGTCCCGCGTCTCCGCCAGGTGGGCCAGTGCCCGGATGCTGACTTCCTGAGTGATTTCGTTTTCCGCCATGCGTCGGGCGATTTCCCCTTCGAGCCAGCTATTGTGACCGGCCAGTCGGTCCCGGGCGCTCTTCAGCTCCAGCTGGGTGCGTACCCGGGCCAGCAGAATGGCCGGAACGATGGGCTTGGTAATGTAGTCCAGGGCACCCACGTCCAGGCCATGCAGCTCCGCTTCCGTGCTATCCATGGCGGTGACGAAAATGACCGGGATGGCACGGGTGGCGGGGTCGGCCCGCAGCCGCTCGAAAACCTGGTAGCCATCCATCTCCGGCATCATCACATCCAGCAGGATCAGGTCGGGGTACGGGGGAGTAATGACAATGCGCAGGGCTTTCGCGCCGGAGTTGGCGGCCCTGACCCGGTAGAGGGGCTGCAACAACTCCCCGAGAACCGCGAGGTTCTCAGGCACGTCATCCACGATCAACAGAGTTGCTGTCTTTGCCGCCTGCATTGTGTCCCGCCGGAGGCAGGGCGATGCCGCCACTGCCGAAAATAGCCATTCGGCCGTTAACGGCGCATGCGAAGCTTTCTTGAGGAGGCGGGAACCCGGCTGCGGCAACATCCTTCTTGTGTCGGGTGAAGGCCGACCTACTACAGGAAGGCTTTGCCCGGACAGTTCAGCGCTTCGCGCGGGCGTGGTGGCGAATGACGGCCACCAGTTCATCAAGATCGATGGGCTTGGCGACGTGGGCCACCATGCCGGCGGCCAGGCACTTGTCCCGCTCTTCGGCCATGGTGTGGGCCGTCAGCCCCACCACCGGCAGGTCCGGCGCCAGGGCCAGGATGTGCCGGGTGGCTTCGAAGCCGTCCATCACCGGCATCTGGATATCCATGAGCACGATATCGAAGGCATCCCGGCCCCGGCTCACCAGCAGGTCCACCGCCTCCCGGCCATTGGCGGCCAGGACGAGGTGGACGCCTTCTTCGCTCAGCAACTCCTCCAGGACCATCTGATTCACCTCGTTGTCCTCGGCGGCCAGGATGGACAGGCCCGCCAGACGCGGCCCGGTCGGCAGCGGCGTGTCATCCGCCCCCTCGACCTCCCCGACGCAAGCCACCAGGGGCAGGCGGACTTCAAAACAACTGCCCTCACCCACCCGGCTGTGCACCCGCAACTCGCCCCCCATCAAGTTCAGGATGTGTTTGCTGATGCTCAGCCCGAGGCCGGTACCGCCGAAGCGCCGGGTAATGGAAGTGTCGGCCTGTTCGAAGGGCCGGAACAGCCGGCTTACCTGCTCTGCGCTCATACCGATGCCGGTGTCGCGCACCCGCAGCAGCAGCGTATCGCCCTCCCGGGCCGCCTCCAGGCTGACCGTGCCATGCTCGGTGAATTTGACGGCGTTGGACAGCAGATTCATCAGCACCTGGGTCAGGCGCAGGGAATCGGAAAGACAGGACAGTGGCAGGTCTGCGGCCCGCACCAGATGCAGGGCAATGCCCTTGGCCCGGGCCCGCTCTGCCATGAGTTCCAGCGACTGGGCCAGAATGCGCCCCAGGTCCACGGGCACGGACTCCACCTTGAGCTTGCCGGAGTCGATCTTGGAGAAATCCAGGATGTCGTTGATGACCCCCAAGAGGAGCTTGCCCGATTCCAGAATGCGCGCGAAGGTTTCCCGGGCCGCCCTGCCCTGGCTGTCCCGATGGCCAATGCGGGCCATGCCGAGCACGCCGTTCAGGGGCGTGCGGATTTCGTGGCTCATGTTGGCAAGGAAGTCGCTACGCACCCGGGCCAGGCGCACCGCTTCCGCCCGGGCCGCCTCCCGCGCATCTTCCAGGGCCTGACGCTCGGTGATGTCCATGAAACTCACCACGGCCCCCACCACCTGCCCCTCCCGGAACATGGGATGGGATGAATAAATGACAGGAATGCGCCGCCCGTCCGCGTGCCAGTACACATCGTCGCTCACCGCGATGGGGCATCCTTGGCGCAGGGCAATGTGCACCGGGCACTCGTCCACCGGACAGTGCTCGCCACTGGCCCGGGTGTGATGCACCAGATCATGGAAGGACTGGCCCTCCATCTGCGCGGCCGTGTAGCCCAGCATGCGGCAGGCAGCCGGATTGATGAAGCTGACCCGCCCGGCCATGTCCAGGCCATACAAGCCATCGGCGCTGGATTCCAGCACCAGGCGGATATTGGACTCCGCCGCCTCCAGGGCGCGGGTCCGTTCCGTCACCATGTCTTCCAGGTGATGACGGTGGCGCTCCAGTTCCCGCTCGTTGAGGCGCCGGACAGTAATGTCCTCGACGATGCCGATGCCCCCGCTAATCTTTCCCGTCCCGTCCACGAAGGGCGCTGAGGCCAGGGAGACCCAGATATCCTCTCTGGTGATCGTCGTCCTGTACGCACCTTCGTAATGGGCCTCCTCGCCGGACAGGGCGGCGCGGAAGGCCGGCAGGGGCCGGGCATCCAGAAGCTTGTTCATGTCCATGCCCTGGAGGCGCTCCACGGGGGCATGCACGATTTCGGCGAAGCGGGTGTTGCAGTAGGTGATGAGGAGATTCTGGTCGTAGTGCAGGATACCCAGGGGCGAGTGCTGCAGCAGCAGGCGGTAACGCTCCTCGCTGGCCCGCAGCCGCTGCTCACTGTCCACCAGGGCCTGACGGGCGCGCCGCCGCTCCGTCATGTCGTGCCACACCAGGGAAATATAGGGCCGCCCACGGAAGCGGATCATGCGGGCGCTCACCAGCACGTTGCGCAGGCTACCGTCCTTGCGCTTGTGCAGGGTCTCGAAATCCGCCTCGCCCCGCTCGCGGATTTCCGCCACTGCCGCAAGCATCTCGCTGCCCGTCATCTGCGCCTGGACGTCGGCGAGGGACAGTGTCTTGAACTCTTCCCGGGTGTAACCCAGGCCCCGGCAGGCAGCATCGTTGAAATCCAGCAGGCGCAGGCTATCCGGCTCCAGGAGACCCATGCCATCCGCCGCCTGGGCCACGATGGCGCCGGACAATTCCTGCTGTTCGTGCAGGGATTCCTCGGTGCGCTTGCGTTCCGTGATGTTGGTGCC
>JAYTVW010000113.1:0-14904 GCA_043743785.1 Rhodocyclales bacterium
CTACGGCGCTGGTGCCTCCCGCTACCAGGAAGAAAAACGGGTAGTGGTGAACAAGAATATGGGTCCGCTGGTGTCTACGGACATGACCCGCTGCATCCACTGCACCCGCTGCGTCCGCTTTACGGCGGAAATCGGCGGTGAGATGGAACTGGGGCAGGCCTTCCGCAACGAACACGCGGAAATCATGCCCTTCATCGCCAAGATGGTGGAGACGGAACTCTCCGGCAACATCATCGACCTCTGCCCGGTGGGCGCCCTGACCTCCAAGCCCTTCCGCTTCGGCGCCCGGGCCTGGGAAATGTCCCGTCGCAAGAGCGTGGCTCCCCATGATGGTCTGGGCTCCAACCTCATCATCCAGACCAAGCTGGATCGCGTGAAGCGCGTCCTGCCCCTGGAAAACGAAGACGTGAATGAGTGCTGGCTGTCCGACAAGGACCGCTTCTCCTATGAAGGCCTGTACGCCGAGGATCGCGTCACCAGCCCCCTCATCAAGCAGGGCGGCAAGTGGATCGAGACCGACTGGCAGACGGCCCTGGAATATGCGGCCAACGCTCTGAAGGATGTGGCTGCGAACAGCGGCGCGGCGGCCATCGGTGCCCTGGCCTCGCCCCATGCCACCCTGGAAGAGCTGTTCCTGCTGCAGAAACTGACCCGTGGCCTGGGCAGCAATAACGTGGACTTCCGTCTGCGCCAGAGCGATTTCGCTGCCGATGGCAAGCGTGCCGGTGCCCCCTGGTTGGGTCTGCCAGTGGCCGAGATCGCCAAGCTGGATCGGGTTCTGGTGGTCGGCTCCTTCCTGCGCAAGGATCACCCGCTGCTGGCCCTGCGTCTGCGCCAGGTCGCCAAGTCCGGTGCCCAGGTCAGCGTGGTTTCCGTTACGGCCGAGCCGCTGTTGATGCCCCTGACCGCCCGTGCGGTGGTGGCGCCGGATCAACTGGTGAATACCCTGTCCCAGGTGCTCATGGCCGTCGCCGGCCAGAAGGCGGTGTCTATTGATCCGGCCATGTACGCGCTGATCGGCAATATCGCCATCTCAGACGAGGCCAAGGCCATCGGCGCCAGTCTTGCCTCGGGCAAGAACGGCGCCCTGTTCCTTGGTAACCTGGCTCAGCAGCATCCCCAGGCTTCCCAGTTGCAGGCACTGGCCCAGGAAATCGCCCGTATCGCCGGTCTCCGCTTCGGCTTCCTCGGTGAAGCGGCCAACAGCGTTGGCGGCTATCTGGCAAATGCGCTGCCCTCCGGCAACGGACTCAACGCCGCCGCCATGCTGGCCCAGCCGCGCAAAGCCTATGTGATCCTGAATGCCGAACCAGAACTGGACTGCAACGATGGCGCTCAGGCTCTCAAGGCGCTGAACGCCGCCGCAACGGTCATCGTCCTGTCCTCTTTCAGGGGCAAGGCCACCGAATACGCTGACGTGATCCTGCCCATCGCGCCCTTTACAGAAACCTCCGGGACTTTCGTCAGTACGGAAGGCCGGGTGCAGAGTTTTCACGCGGTGGTCAAGCCCCTGGGCGAGTGCCGTCCGGCGTGGAAGGTGTTGCGGGTGCTTGGCAATCTGCTGAATCTGTCGGGTTTCGATTACGACAGCAGCGAAGCGGTCAAGGTGGATGTGCTCGGTTCCGCTGATGTGAAAGCGAAACTCAACAATGCCGTGTCCGGCATCAGCTTGAGTCTGGCTACCACTTCCAACGGCGTTCAGCGCATTGCTGACGTGCCACCCTACGCCGCCGACTCCCTGGTGCGCCGCGCCGAATCCCTGCAGAAAACCAAGGATGCCCGGACGCCGACCGCTTCCGGCTCTGCTGCCACCCTGGCGACGCTGGGCGTGCAGGACGGTGACTCGGTCCGGGTCAGGCAGGGCGATGGCGTTGCAACGCTCAAGGCCAGCCTGGATGACACCATCGCCGCCGGCTGCCTGCGGATTTCCGCAGCGCATGCCGACACTTATGGACTTGGCGCCTTGCACGGCGAGATAACTGTGGAGCGCGCATGATGGATGCCATTCTGCTGCCTATGCAAGAACTGCTCGGATCGGCCTTCCCGCTGGTCTGGACTCTCATCAAGATCGTCGTTCTCCTGGCGCCCCTGATGATCTGCGTGGCCTACCTGACTTACGCCGAGCGCAAGATCATCGGCTACATGCAGGTGCGCCTGGGACCGAACCGTGTGGGTCCGAAGGGTTGGCTGCAACCCATCGCCGACGCGCTGAAGCTCCTGACCAAGGAAATCATCATCCCGTCCGGCGCCAACAAGGCCCTGTTCATCCTGGGTCCGGTGCTGGCCATCGCTCCTGCTCTGGCGGCCTGGGCGGTAATCCCCTTCGCGCCGGGTGTGGTGCTGGCCAATATCGACGCCAGCGTGCTCTACGTGATGGCCATCGCCTCCATGGGGGTGTACGGCATTATCCTGGCGGGCTGGGCTTCCAACTCCAAGTACGCTCTGCTAGGTGCCATGCGCTCCGCAGCGCAGATCGTTTCCTACGAAATCGCCATGGGCTTTGCCCTGGTGGGCGTGCTGATGGTGTCCCAGAGCCTGAACATCGTGGAAATCGTCAATGCCCAGAACAAGGGCTGGGGCGCGGGCCATGGCCTGGGTATTCTGTCCTGGCACTGGCTACCGCTGTTCCCGATGTTCATGGTGTACCTGATTTCCGCCGTAGCGGAAACCAATCGGGCACCGTTCGACGTGGCGGAGGGTGAATCGGAAATTGTCGCCGGTTTCCATGTCGAATACGGTGGCATGGCGTTTGCTGTGTTCTTCCTGGCGGAATACGCCAACATGATTCTGGTTTCCACGCTGACCTCCCTGTTCTTCCTGGGTGGTTGGCTCTCTCCGGTCGGTTTCCTGCCGGACAGCGCCCTGTGGTTGGTCTTCAAGGTGTCTTTCATCCTGTTCCTGTTCCTCTGGTTCCGTGCGACGTTCCCGCGTTATCGCTACGACCAGATCATGCGACTGGGCTGGAAGGTGCTGATCCCGGTTTCGCTGGCGTGGCTGGTAGTGGTCGGTCTGTGGCTGCTGTCGCCGCTGTCGATCTGGAAGTGAGGACGAGACCATGGGTGCTATGAAAGAATTGTTTGCCAGTCTCCTTCTCAAGGAGTTGCTGCAGGGTATGGTCGTGACCGGGCGCCATTTGTTTGCGCGCAAGATCACCATCCAGTATCCGGAAGAAAAAACGCCGATGAGCAACCGGTTCCGGGGTCTTCATGCCCTGCGCCGGTATCCCAACGGTGAAGAGCGCTGCATTGCCTGCAAACTGTGTGAAGCGGTTTGTCCGGCCATGGCCATCACGATCGAGTCGGCAGCAAGGGATGACGGTTCGCGCCGTACCACCCGCTACGACATTGATCTGACGAAGTGCATCTTCTGCGGCTTCTGCGAGGAAGCTTGCCCGGTGGATGCCATCGTCGAAACCCGGGTGTTCGAGTACCACGGCGAAAAGCGCGGCGACCTCTACTACACCAAGCAGATGCTGCTGGCTGTAGGCGACAAGCACGAAACGCAGATCGCCGCCGACCGCGAAGCGGACGCCAAATACAGGTAAAAGGGGAGAGCGGGGGGGCGAAAGCCTGTCTGCAAAAATGAACATGAATTTCACGACTTTCGTTTTCTACTTCCTCTCGGCAATCATGGTGCTCGCGAGTCTGCGAGTCATCACGGCCAGGAATCCGGTGCATGCCGCCATGTTTCTGGTGCTGGCCTTCTTCACTGCCGCCGGTGTCTGGCTGTTGCTGCGGGCAGAGTTCCTCGCCATCACCCTGGTGCTGGTGTATGTCGGTGCGGTGATGGTGCTGTTCCTGTTCGTGGTGATGATGCTGGACATCAACCTGGAGCGCATGCGTCAGGGTTTCTGGAGCTACCTGCCCCTGGGGGCCATGGTCGGCATCCTGATGGTGCTAGAAATGTCGGTGGTACTCGGCGGCCGTTATTTTGGCCTGGAGAGCGCCCCGAATCCGGCCGCGCCGGCAGCGGGCTTCAGCAACACCAAGGAACTGGGTCGGCTGCTTTACACCGAATATGTCTATGCTTTCGAGCTTGCCTCCCTCATTTTGCTGGTGGGATTGATCGCTGCGGTAGCGCTGACCTTGCGCAAACGTAACGACACCAAGGGCATGGACGCGGCATCCCAGGTACGGGTCGCCTCCAAGGACCGCCTGCGGGTGGTCTCCATGGCCTCGGAAAAAGAATAAGCCAGGGCTCACGCCACAGACTCAGGGAGAGAAACTTGACGCTCACGCTTTCGCATTTCCTAATCCTCGGCGCGATCCTTTTTGCGATCAGCGTTGTGGGTATATTCCTTAATCGCAAGAACCTCATCGTTCTGCTGATGGCCATTGAGCTGATGCTCCTGGCCGTGAATATGAACTTCGTCGCCTTTTCCCACTACATGGGGGACGCGGCGGGACAGATTTTTGTCTTCTTTATCCTGACGGTTGCTGCAGCCGAGTCCGCCATTGGTCTGGCGATTCTGGTGGTGCTGTTCCGCAACATGAAGACCATCCATGTGGATGACCTCGACAGCCTGAAGGGATGAGTCTGGCCATGACTGAAATGCAGAAACTTTATCTCCTGGTTCCCCTGGCCCCGCTGGCGGGTTCCATCATTGCCGGCCTGTTTGGCAAAGCCATTGGACGCGCCGGCGCCCACGTTGTCACCATCCTGGGTGTGGCCATCGCGTTCATCGCCTCCTATGTCATCTTCAAGGATGTGCAGGCGGGGCATAACTACAACGGTCCGGTGTACACCTGGCTGCAGAGCGGCGGCCTGACGCTGCAGATCGGCTTCCTCATCGACTCCCTGACGGTCATGATGATGCTCGTCGTGACCTTCGTGTCCCTGATGGTGCATATCTACACCATTGGTTACATGAGCGAGGACCCCGGCTACCAGCGCTTCTTCAGCTACATTTCGCTGTTCACCTTCTCCATGCTCATGCTGGTGATGGCCAACAACTTCGTGCAGTTGTTCTTCGGTTGGGAAGCGGTGGGCCTGGTGTCCTACCTGCTGATCGGTTTCTGGTACACCCGTCCGACGGCCATCTACGCCAACATGAAGGCTTTCCTGGTGAATCGGGTCGGCGACTTCGGCTTCCTGCTGGGCATTGGCCTCATCGCCGCCTATTGCGGTTCCCTGAACTATGCCGACGTGTTCGCCAAGTCCGAACTCATGGCGAACACAAACATTGAACTCTTCAAGGGCCATCCCTGGTCCCTGATGTCCGTGACCTGTATCTGCCTGTTCATTGGCGCCATGGGCAAGTCGGCTCAGGTTCCGCTGCACGTCTGGCTGCCGGATTCCATGGAAGGTCCGACGCCGATCTCCGCCTTGATCCACGCGGCGACCATGGTGACTGCCGGTATCTTCATGGTGACGCGCATGTCGCCCATGTTCGAGTTGTCGGATGCGGCGCTCAGCTTCGTCATCACCATCGGCGCCATCACGGCCCTGTTCATGGGTTTCCTGGGCATCATCCAGAACGACATCAAGCGGGTGGTGGCGTATTCAACCCTGTCCCAACTGGGCTACATGACCGTGGCGCTGGGTGCGTCCGCCTACTCCGTGGCTGTATTCCACCTGATGACCCACGCCTTCTTCAAGGCCCTGCTGTTCCTGGGCGCCGGCTCCGTCATCATCGGTATGCACCACGATCAGGACATCCGCAACATGGGCGGTCTGCGCAAGTACATGCCCATTACCTGGATCACGTCCCTGATCGGATCGCTCGCCCTCATCGGCACGCCCTTCATGTCTGGTTTCTACTCCAAGGACAGCATTATCGAAGCGGTGAAGGCCTCCCATCTGCCGGGCGCAGGCTTTGCCTACGCCGCCGTGCTGGCAGGCGTGTTCGTCACGGCCTTCTACTCCTTCCGCATGTACTTCCTGGTTTTCCACGGCAAGGAGCGCTTCGGCCTGGCTCACCATGACGATCATGCCCATGCGCCGGCCGCTCATAAAGACGCCCATGCCGATGCCCATGGGGTCGCTCATGGCGAGGAACATGTGGGTGACCATGACGACGAGGAAGTCTCCGCCGACCATCACCATGGTCTGGCCCCCGGCCAGAAGCCCCACGAAACCCCTTGGGTCGTGACGCTGCCCCTGGTGTTGCTGGCCATCCCGTCCGCCATCATCGGTTTCCTGACCATTGGTCCCATGTTGTTCGGCGATTACTTCAAGGGCGTGGTCTTCATCTCCGAACACCACCATGTCATGGAAGAGCTGCGGGAAGAGTTCCACGGCGCGATGGCCATGGGCCTGCACAGTTTCACCAGCCTGCCCTTCATCCTGGCCCTGTCCGGTGTCGTGACGGCCTGGTACTTCTACCTGGTGAATCCGGCCATCCCGGCGGCTATCAAGTCGAAAATGGAAGGCGTGTATACGCTGCTGGACAACAAGTACTACTTCGACAAGTTTAATGAAGTGTTCTTTGCCGGCGGTGCTGTGAAACTTGGCGGCGGCTTGTGGAAGGTGGGCGACGTGGGTCTGATCGACGGCCTCATGGTGAATGGCTCAGCCCGTGTCGTGGCCTGGGTTTCCGCCGTCACCCGTCTGTTCCAGACCGGCCACATTTACCAGTACGCCTTCACCATGATCATCGGCGTATTCGTGATGCTGACCTTCTGGTTCAACCGCGGATAAGCGGCGCCCGACCTGAATGAAACGCTTCCCGGAAATCAACCGCGTCGGTAGTGGCGCAAAAAAAATCGGAAACTTGAAATGACTGCTACCCACCTGCTCAGTCTTGCGATCTGGCTACCCATCGTCGGTGGCTTGCTGGTGCTGGCCACCGGCTCCGACCGCAACGCGGCGCAGGCGCGCGGCCTGGCACTGGTCACCGCGCTCCTCGGCTTCCTCGTCACCATTCCGCTCTATACCGGCTTTGATGTGGCCAAGAGCGGCATGCAGTTCATTGAACTGTCGCCCTGGATCCCGCGCTTCAATATCAACTACTCCCTCGGGGTTGACGGCATTTCCGTGCTGTTCATCCTGCTGAATGCCTTCATTACGATTCTGGTGGTGCTGGCGGGCTGGAAAGTGATCCAGACCAAGGTTGCCCAGTACATGGCTGCCTTCCTGATCATGTCCGGCCTCATGAATGGCATTTTCGCTTCCCTGGACGCCATTCTGTTCTACGTGTTCTTCGAAGCGTCCCTGATCCCGATGTACCTGATCATCGGCGTGTGGGGCGGCCCGAACCGGGTGTATGCGGCCATCAAGTTCTTCCTCTATACCCTGATGGGCTCGCTGTTGATGCTCATCGCCCTGCTGTATCTCTTCATGGAGTCCGGCGGCAGTTTCAATATTCTCGACTGGCACCAGGTCAAGATAGCCATGGAGCCGCAGAAGTACCTGTTCCTGGCTTTCCTCGTGGCCTTTGCCGTGAAGGTGCCCATGTGGCCGGTGCATACCTGGCTGCCGGATGCCCACGTGGAAGCCCCCACGGGCGGTTCCGTGGTGCTGGCGGCGATTGCCCTGAAGCTGGGTGCTTACGGTTTCCTGCGGTTCTCCCTGCCTATCGCCCCAGATGCGAGTCATGAATTGGCTTGGCTGGTGATCGGTTTGTCTCTCATCGCGGTGGTCTATATCGGCTTCGTGGCGCTGGTCCAGACCGACATGAAGAAGCTGGTGGCCTATTCATCAATCGCGCACATGGGCTTCGTGACCCTGGGGTTCTTCATCTTCAATCCCCTGGGCATGGAAGGCGCCCTGGTGCAGATGATTTCTCACGGTTTCGTTTCTGGCGCAATGTTCCTGTGTATTGGCGTCATGTACGACCGGGTGCATAGCCGCAACATCGCGGATTATGGCGGGGTGGTGAATACCATGCCCAAGTTTGCTGCCTTCTTCATGTTGTTCTCCATGGCCAACGCCGGTCTGCCCGCCACCAGCGGTTTTGTCGGTGAATTCATGGTGCTGCTGGGGGCCGTGCAGTTCAATTTCTGGACCGCCTTTGCCGCCGGTACAACCCTGATCGTTGGCGCCGCCTACACCCTGTGGATGTACAAGCGGGTGGTGTTCGGCAACATTGGCAACCATCATGTGGCGGAAATGGAAGACATCAATGGACGCGAGTTCCTGATCCTGACCCTGCTCGCGGTGGCCGTTCTCGCCATGGGCCTGTACCCCTTCCCGGTGACCGAGGTAATGCATACCTCGGTGGCGGATCTCCTGAAACATGTCGCGGCCGGCAAGCTTTAAGTGAGCCTGAAATGAACCGTATCAACACGTTTTTGCCCTCACCCCTAACCCCTCTCCCGGCGGGCGAGGGGAACGTCGTGAGCCGCGGCGCGGCTCTAATCGCACTGGATTGGCTCTGATATGAACTTTGTGATGCCCGATTTTTACCCCGCCGCAGCGGAACTTTTCGTCGCGGGGATGGCGATGCTGTTGCTGGTGGTCGAAATGTTCACCGGCAAGCGCCGCGGTTACGCTTTCGCTCTGACCTTGATCACCCTGGTCACGGCGGGCGTCCTTACCTATGTGACGGCGGACGGCCAGGTAACCTTGACCTTCAGCAAACTGTACGTCGCCGACATGTTCGGCAGCTTCCTGAAACTGATGGTGTATCTGGCCGTGGCGGTGGTGGTGATCTACGCCCGGGGCTACCTGCGGGACCGGGGTCTGGAAACCTCCGAGTTCTACCTGCTGGTGCTGTTCGCCACCCTGGGCATGATGGTCATGATCTCGGCCAATCACTTCCTGTCCATCTACATCGGTCTGGAATTGCTGTCCCTGTCCATGTACGCGCTGGTGGCCATTGACCGGGAATCCACCAAGTCCACGGAAGCGGCGATGAAGTATTTCGTGCTGGGGGCTCTGGCTTCCGGCTTGCTCCTGTACGGCATCTCGATGGTTTATGGTGCCACCGGTACCCTGGAAATCTCCGCTGTCGCCCAGGCTCTGGCCCACGGCGAGGTGCAGAAGACGGTATTGGTGTTCGGCCTGGTGTTCGTGGTGGCCGGCCTGGCCTTCAAGCTGGGCGTGGTTCCCTTCCACATGTGGGTGCCTGACGTTTATCAGGGCGCGCCGACAGCCATTACCCTGTTCGTGGCGTCCGCGCCCAAACTGGCAGCCTTTGCCATGGCCATGCGTATCCTGGTGAACGGCATGTTCGAGTTGGCCGGGGACTGGCAGACCATGCTGCAGATCATGGCCATCCTGTCGATTGCCCTGGGTAACTTGGTAGCCATCGCCCAGACCAACATCAAGCGCATGCTGGCCTATTCGGGTATTTCCCACATGGGTTTCATGCTGCTGGGCCTGGTGACCGGTGTGGTGGGCGGTGATCGTCAGTTCGCCCTCAACGCCTACAGTTCCGCCATGTTCTACGCCATTGCCTATGTGCTCATGAGCCTGGCGTCTTTCGGCATGATCCTGCTGCTCTCCCGTGCCGGCTTCGAAGCCGACAAACTGGAAGACTTCAAGGGCCTCAATCAGCGCAGCCCCTGGTTTGCGGCCATGATGATGATCGTCATGTTGTCCATGGCCGGCGTGCCCTTCTTCGTCGGTTTCTTCGCCAAGTTCTCCGTGCTCCAGGCGGTCGTGGCTGCGGGCTACCTGAATCTGGCGATTGTGGCGGTACTGTTCTCCCTGATTGGCGCGTTCTATTACCTGCGCGTGATCAAGCTGATGTACTTCGACAAACCGGTGGACGAAAGCCCCATCGTGGCCAGTCTGGACATGCGCATCGTCTTGTCTGCAAACGGCGCTGCTGTCGCCCTGGTCGGCCTGATGCCTCAGGATCTCATGTCCCTGTGTGCCTTTACGCTGTTACGTTCGCTGTAAAACGCGCTTGTAAGTCTCTATCGAACGGCGCCGGCCTCTGCTGGCGCCGTTTGCTTTTCTGACTCTCCCTATATGCCGACTGACAGCCATCTCATCGAAACCGGAATCGACAACCTGGAAGCTTTCTCCGGTCGTTTGTTGAAAGTACAAGTGGATCGGGTGCGTCTGCCGGATGGAAACGAGGCGATCCGGGAATATGTACGGCATCCGGGTGCCGTGGCGGTGGTGGCGCTGCTGGACAATGGCAAGCTGCTTTTCGAGCGCCAGTTCCGCTATCCGCTAGGCCGGGTGTTCCTGGAAATTCCCGCTGGCAAGATCGACGCGGGTGAGGACATCCTCGCTTGCGCCGTGCGGGAATTGCGGGAAGAGACCGGGTATGAAGCGGCCGACTGGCGCTACCTGGGGGTGATTCACCCCTGCATTGGCTATTCGGACGAGCGTATCGAGTTCTTCCTTGCCCGTGACCTCTTTCATGTGGGCCACGCCCTGGATGAAGAGGAGTTCCTCGAAGTCATCGAGATGAGCGTCCAAGACGCTTACGCCGCCACCCTGGACGGGCGCATCACCGACGGCAAGACCATTGCGGCCCTGAACTTCGCCCGGCCCCACCTGATTCTGTAGGCAGTGATGACGTAAAGCACGGTAGGCGCAGCGCATTGCGCCTTCTACGCATTGCGCCTTCTACGCATTGCGACGATACCGGCGCAATGCGCTGCGCTTATTGCGCCCTACCTGCGTCCCGGCATGTGCAGGATGTAACCACCGGACTTTTCGTCCCGTTCCAGTACCAGCAACTTGCGGGCGCCGGCTTCTTCCAGCAGGTCGCTGAAGGCCTTGAAGCCGTAGTAGGACTCGTTGAAGCCTGGATGACGGCGTTTCAGGGCTTGCTTGATCATGGATCCCCAGATCTTGTCCTCGTCGCTCCGTTCCGAGGCCAGAGCTTCCATGGTTTCCACCACCAGCTCCAGGGCCTCCAGTTTCTTGTCTTCTTCCGTCTTCTTGCGGGGTGTCTTCGGGGTGCTGCTGGCGGCGGCTGGCGTCTTGGCGGCTTTCTTGGCCTTCTGCTTCCTGGCTTCTTCCGCTCGCACCAGATCGTCGTAGAAAATGAACTCATCGCAGTTGGCGATGAGCAAGTCGGACGTGGAATTCTTCACCCCCACGCCAATCACGGTCTTGGCGTTTTCCCGGAGCTTGCTGACCAAGGGGGAGAAATCCGAGTCGCCGCTGATAATGACAAAAGTATCCACATGGGCCTTGGTGTAGCACAGGTCCAGGGCGTCCACCACCATGCGGATATCCGCCGAATTCTTGCCGCTTTGGCGTACATGGGGGATTTCGATGAGTTCGAAGGCGGCTTCATGCATGCCAGCCTTGAAATCCTTGTAGCGATCCCAGTCGCAATAGGCCTTCTTGACCACGATGCTGCCCTTCAGTAGCAGGCGCTCCAGCACGGGCCGGATATCGAACTGGGCGTACTTGGCGTCCCGTACGCCCAGGGCGACATTTTCGAAGTCGCAGTACAGCGCCATGTTGCGGATTTCAGGGGAGGTCGCCATGTTCTTCTCCGTCGTGATGACAATTTCGGCAGCCATTATCACCCGGAGGCGCCGGGGCAGGGAAACAGCTTTACTTTGCCTTGTTCGGCAAGGGTGGGGCACTTATAATCTTCCGATCGCCGCCGGGACGCCATCGCCCCGCCTATTTGTCTGCGGCGGCTCTCCCAAATGGAACCACATGCGCATTCTGATCAGCAACGACGACGGCTACTTTGCACCGGGCATCGCCATCCTGGCACGTGTTCTGGGTGAAATCGCCGATGTCACGGTGGTGGCGCCGGAAGCGGACCGCAGCGGTGCGAGCAACTCCCTGACCCTGGACCGGCCCCTCATGTTGCGCCAGGCCGCCAGCGGCTTTTATTACGTGAATGGCACCCCCACTGATTGCGTCCATCTGGCGGTCACCGGCATGCTCGACCATATGCCGGACATGGTGGTTTCGGGTATCAACCACGGTGCCAATATGGGGGACGACACCATCTATTCCGGCACGGTGGCGGCTGCCACGGAAGGGTTTCTGCTGGGAGTGCCCTCCATCGCCATTTCCCTGGCGAGCAAACACGGCGCCCATTTCGAGACCGCAGCCCAGGTGGCCCGGGATCTGGTGCTGCGCTTTCAGCGGCAGGGTATCGGCGAGCCCACTTTGTTGAATGTGAATGTGCCCGACGTGCCGCTGGAAGCCCTGAAGGGGCTGGAAGTGACCCGCCTCGGGCGGCGCCACAAGGCCGAACCGGTGGTGCGTCAGCAGAATCCCCGGGATGAAACCGTATTTTGGGTCGGTGCCGCGGGAGGCGCTCAGGACGCCGGCGAAGGCACGGATTTTCATGCGGTGGCTAACGGCTTTGTCTCCGTCACGCCGCTGCAGATCGACTTGACACGCTACGCCCAACTGCCCGCCCTGCGGGCCTGGCTGGGGAACTGAGATGCTGGGGCAGGGGGGCTTGAAAGGCAGTGGCCTGACGTCCCAGCGGACCCGCATGCGCATGGTGGATCGTTTGCGCGAGGGCGGCATCCAGGACGAGCGGGCCTTGTCCGCCATGGCGGCAGTGCCCCGCCATTTGTTTGTCGAAGAGGCGTTGGCGAGCCGGGCCTACGAGGACACGGCCCTGCCTCTGGGCTTTCAGCAGACGATTTCCCAGCCCTTCATCGTTGCCCGCATGATCGAACTGCTGCAAGCCGGCGGCCGCTCCCTTGGCAAGACCCTGGAAGTGGGCGCTGGATGTGGCTACCAAGCCGCCGTGCTGGCCCAGTTGGCCAGCGAAGTTTATGCCGTTGAGCGTATCGCGGCCCTGCTGGAGCGCGCCAAGGCTAACCTGCGGCATCTGCGCCTGCCCAACCTCCGCCTGAAACACTGCGATGGCAATCTGGGCCTGCCTGAAGCGGCGCCATACGACACTATTATTGTGGCCGCCGCAGCCCCCAGCGTACCCCAGGCCCTGCTGCAACAATTGGCCGTGGGCGGGCGCCTGATTCTGCCCGTGGGCACGCGGGAGCAACAACTTGTACTGATCGAACGGAATCATCAGGCTTACACGGAAACCCGGCTGGATCCGGTACGTTTCGTGCCCCTGGTATTGGGAGTGGAATGAAAACTGAATTCAAGGTCCTGCGCCCTGGCTGCGGCGTCGCCGCCGTGCTTGGGCTTCTTTTGCTGGCCGGCTGCGCCAGCCATGCCCCATCGCCGGTGGAGGAGCGCACCGTCGCCGGTGCAAAATTGGAAAAGCCGCTTGTGGTGGAGCCGGAAGCTAACTTCTATGTTGTGCAGAAGGGCGACACCCTGTCCCGTATCGCGGTGGCCCAGAGACAGAGCGTGAAAGATCTGACGGCCTGGAATAGCCTGGCGGACCCAAACAAGGTGGAAGTTGGTCAGCGCCTGAGGATAGTGCCGCCTACGGAGGTGCTTGCGGCGGCCCCGGCGGCTGCAGCAGCGAGTCCGGTGGCCGAGGTTCGTCCGGTGGTGCCCGCCAGCACGCTGGAGGCCCGGCCGCTCAACGGCAGCGCCGCGCCTGTCCCGCCTGTCGCCAATAGCGATACCCTCAAACGTGAGCCCAAGGGAGGCAAGCAAGCCTATTCGGAGCAGGCTCTGGCCAGCGCCCGGGCCGCAGATGAAGGCGCCACCTTCAAGCCGCTTGCCAAACCTGCTCCTGTCGTGGAACCGAAGCCGCTGGAAACGGCGGCCAAAGTCGAAGTCAAGCCGGACCCCAAGCCCGCCGTGGTGCCAAAGGCCGGTCCCGACTGGGCCTGGCCCACCTCCGGCAAGGTGCTGAAAACCTTTGATGGCGGCAGCAGCAAGGGAGTTGATATCGCCGGCAAGCTCGGCGATCCGGTGCTTGCCGCAGGTAGTGGCAAGGTGGTTTACGCCGGGGCGGGAATTCGGGGTTACGGCAAGCTGGTCATCATCAAGCACGATGGCCAGTTCCTCAGTGCCTATGCCAACAACAGCCAGATCCTGGTGAAGGAAGGCCAGGCCGTCGAGAAAGGCCAGAAAGTTGCTCGGGTCGGCAAACTCGAAGGAGGAGAGCCCCTGCTGCATTTTGAAATCCGGCGACAAGGTAAGCCGACGGACCCCATCAAATTCCTGCCTGCGAGGGAGTAAGCATGTTTCCTGGCCAGAGTGACTTTCCAGATCCCGAAGAACCGGGCATCCTGCCGGAAAGTCAGGCTGGGCAGGACCCCCACACTGCCGAGTTTCTTAGCGACGTCACTCAGATCTACCTCAATGAGATCGGCGTGAATCCCCTGCTCTCCCCGGAGCAGGAACTCAGTCTGGCGCGGCGGGTAAGGCAGGGAGATTTCACCGCACGCCAGAAAATGATCGAGCACAACCTGCGGCTTGTGGTGAATATCGCCAAGCATTATCTCAATCGGGGCTTGCCCTTGCTGGACTTGGTGGAGGAAGGCAACCTGGGCCTCATTCACGCCTTGGAGAAGTTCGAGCCGGAGCGGGGCTTTCGCTTTTCCACCTATGCCACCTGGTGGATCCGCCAGAACATCGAGCGGGCCATCATGAGCCAGTCCCGCACCATCCGCCTGCCGGTGCATGTGGTGAAGGAACTCAATCAGGTGCTGCGCGCCCTGCGGCGCCTGGAAGGCAACGGTCATACCGAGTGCATGCCGGAAGAGGTGGCCCTGTTGCTGGACAGGCCGGTGGAGGAAGTGCGGGAAATCCTTGCCCTGAACGAGCATACCGCCTCCCTGGATGCACCCCTGGACGTGGACCCGGATCTGTCCATCGGCGATTCCCTGGCGGACGAACAGGCCATTTCCCCGGAGACCCTGCTGCAGACGGTGGAAGTCGAGTCCCTGCTGCACGAATGGATCGGCCAGTTGGGCGAAAAGCATCGCACGGTCATCGAATGGCGCTACGGCCTCGATGACCGGGATGTGTGCACCCTGGAAGAACTGGCCGAACTCCTCCACCTTACCCGGGAACGGGTGCGCCAGATCCAGCTCGAAGCCCTCTCCCAACTTCGCCGCATCCTCCATCGCGCCGGGGTGTCCAAGGACGTGCTGCTGTAGGGCCTGTGGCGCCTTGAGTGCCGCTCGTCGGCCATGGCAAGAG
>JAYTVW010000114.1:0-40263 GCA_043743785.1 Rhodocyclales bacterium
GCATCCGCAAGATTGTCATCGCGACCGGCGTGGTGTCCACGCTGGCAGGAAACAACGCTTCAGGAAGTGTGGACGGTATCGGCACGTTGGCCTCATTCAACACGCCCCAGGGCATCACCACCGATGGCGTGAACCTGTACGTAACCGATATCAACGCAAACAACATCCGCAAGATCGTGATTGCCACCGGTGCGGTGAGCACCTTGGCGACGATGAGCGTGCCCCGCGGCATCACTACGGATGGCACGAATCTCTACGTGGCGAGTACCGGCTGCAACTGCATCGCAAAGGTTGTCATTGCTACAGGAGCGGTATCCACATTCGCCGGTTCGGGCAGTTTCGGATCTGCGGACGGAACGGGCGTCAATTCCACGTTCTGGGCTCCCTACGGTGTGGTGTCGGACGGAGTGAATCTCTACGTGGCGGATCAATCCAACCAAAGGATCCGCAAGATCGTGATTGCCACAGCGGTAGTGAGCACTGTGGCAGGCGGCGGTGCCACCGGTTCAGCTGACGGACCCCTGGCCGGGGCCAGCTTCCGCAATCCCTGGGCGCTCACCACTGATGGCACACATATTTACGTGGCGGACACCGACAACAACAAGATCCGCAAGCTCGCTGGCACCGCACCGGTGGTGAATGCCGTGCCTGCGGCACCCGCTACCGTGAGCGCCACCACCACCAGCGCGACGTCCATCACCATCAGTTGGTCCGTGCCCACGGGGGCTTCGGCCTACGACGTCTATCGCTCTACCACGGCCAACCAGCCCCTGGGCAGCATGACCAAGTTGAACGCCAGCGCCATCGTATCCGGCAGCGCCTATCTCGACACCGGGCTGGGTGCAGCGACCTACTACTACAAGGTGGTGGCGCTGAACTCCAACGGCGCCAGCAGTGCCTCTGCCGAGGTGAGCGCCATGACCGTGCCCCCCACGCCCGGCGGACTGAGCGCCACGACCGGCAGCGCCACTACCACCAACCTCACCTGGACGGCTGTGACAGGCGCCAGCGGATACGACCTCTATCGCGCCACCAGTGCCGGCCTGGCGCTGGCTGCCATGACCAAGATCACCCCCAGCCCGGTGGCCGCGGGCACCGCCTTCCTGGATTCCGGCCTCACGCCCTCCACCGCCTACTACTACAAGGTGGTGGCAGTGAACGCCTTTGGCGGTAGCGCGGGATCAACGGAAGCCAGCGCCACCACCAGCGCCATCCCGACGCCGCCTGCGGTATCGGGCAGCCAGATGGGAGGCACGCGTCAGGGCTTGGCTCTGTCCATCGCGGCTGGTGGCGGTGTGGTGACAACCCTGGCCGGCCAGTGCGGCGCCACTGCAGCAACCGGCTGCGGGGTCGGATCCGCGGACGCCACAGGGGCGCTGGCCTCCTTCAACGCACCCAATAGCGTTACCACGGATGGCAGCTACCTCTATGTCGCTGATGCGGCTAACTACAAGATACGCAAGGTGTCGCTCAATACGGGGGCGGTAACGACTCTGGCTGGATCAGGGGCGGTGGGGCAGGCCAACAACAGCAACGGGAGCCTGGCCACCTTTACCGCCCTCACGGCCATCACTACGGACGGCACCAATCTCTTCGTGGTGGATAGCGGTGTGATCCGCAAGGTAGTGATCGCGTCCGGCTCGGTGAGTACGCTGACCATCGCCGGAATCAACGCCCCGGTTGGGGTCACCACCGACGGTACCTACCTTTACGTGTACGACAGCAGTCTGCGGAACTATTACAAGGTCAATATTTCGACCTTGACCGCCACGCTCTTCACCTTTGGATCGGCCCGTTCCCCCATCCCATTCGGAGGTGCCACGGCCACGACCACGGACGGCACCAGCATTTATGCCATGGTGAGTGCCTCGGGTATCCTCTACAAGGTTGACATCGCAACGGGCACCGGAACTGTCCTGGCGGGGGCCTACCCCGGCTTTGCGGATGGCACGGGCGCAGCGGCCCTGTTCAGCAACCCGACGGGCCTCACTTCTGACGGTACCAATCTGTACGTGGCGGATCAGGGCAACAGGCGCGTGCGCAAGGTCGTCATCTCCACCGGGGCGGTGACTACCCTGGCCGGCAGCGCCACCCAGGGCATGCTGGACGGTACCGGCGCGAACGCCACGTTGTGGGCGCCCAGCGGCATTACCACGGACGGGGTCAGCCTCTACGTGACGGACAACAACAAGGTTCGCAAGGTGCAGTGATGAACCGGCTACAGGTGCCGGCTTGCCGGCGCTCCTGTACATGGCCACATTAGTAGGGAGCAATAAGCGCAGCGCATTGCATCGGAAGCCCGCGCCCACGAGGGCTCGGGTCTCCCCTCCCAGGAGGGGTTATGCACTGGGCTTTGGTATTGCAATATCACAGGCATGGTCATCAGGCCAGTTCGGAAACTATCATTGTCCCGAGTTCAACATCTTCCCCAGGAGTTGCCCATGCGCCTCTGCCACCCTATCCTGCCCTGTCTCGTCGCCGCCCTCGTGGCCCCGTGCGCCTTTGCCACCACCATCACCGGTGGCGGCTACACAGCGACCAACGAAATCGCCTTCCAGTGGGACGAGTTGGCGAACAGCAACCATACTCCGGTCGCCGGTGCCACCCGCATCCTCGGCAGCGACGACGACAACCAAATCTCGTTCGTCCCCATTGGTTTTGAATTCGGGTTCCTGTCGGATCGCCACGACGGCACGGTCAACCCCTACCGCCAATCCTCCTACACCTCCGATTATCGCAACGCCACCCTCGGGGTTACATCCAATGGCCTGTTGACCTTCGGCAGTCCGGTTTACGGCGGCTTTCCGGGCGTCCGCGTAACCAGCGGTGACAACACCGCACTTGGCGGGGCAACAAGCACCCTCACCATGCCCATCATCGCGGCAGCCTGGGACGACTGGAGCACAGTCACCAACGGTACCGACGGAGTGTATTACGCGACCCTGGGCAACCCGGGCAGCCGCCGTTTCGTCGTGGAATGGCATGGCACCCGGCACTATGGCAGCGCCAGCAACCCCACCCCGGTGAGTTTTGAAGTGGTCTTGTATGAGCATGGCTATGCTGGCTCGTATCCTTCGGCCGGAGTCAATGACACCTTCGAAATCCGCTACCAGAACATGAATACCGGCAACAGTGCGACGGCGTACGGTGCTTCGGCCACGGTCGGCCTTCGGGACGTCTATGCCGACTTCTACGGCGGTTACCTTCAGTGGTCCCACATGCAGTCGGTGCTGGCAGACCAGACCTCTGTGCGCTTCACGGACAGCCTGTTTGGCGACATGTCGGGCGCCGCCAAGGCAAGTGCTGTCCCTGAACCCACCAGCATCCTGCTTCTGCTCACCAGCCTGGGGCTCATGCTCCGGTCACTTCGCTGCCGTCCCGCTTAAAAGGACCCGATTCAGGATTGTGCCTGTAGCTTCAGCACCAGTTCCAGGCGATTTTTCACCCGGTGGTAAGCCAGCAGGGAAGAAACGTATTCCTTGACGGTGTGCTCGGAAATGTTCATGCCCCGGGCAATCGCCTTATTGGCGGCACCGCGCAGGAGTAGATCCTGAACCTCCAGAAGGCGCGGGGAAAGGGCACGGCCACCCTCGTGAGGGGCGGTGTCGCTATTCAGCAACCGGGCCAGTGCTTCGGGAATGAACACCCCGCCCGCCTGAATGGTTTCGAGACAGCCCCGGATTTGCACCGGATCGGCGGACTTTGGCATGAAACCGCGCGCTCCCGCCGCCAAGGCAAGCCGCAATATATCCAGCGGCATTGCCGCCGATACCAGCACCATCTTCCACACCCAGGGCGTCTCCAGCAGCGAGCGGCAGAAGTCCTTCCCGGGATCCTCCGGCAAATGGATGTCGAGGAACAGCCAATCCAGCGACGGCCCACTGTCGATGAACGCACGGGCCTGGACCACGGTATGGACACATACCACCCGGGCAGAGGGCAAAATGGCGGACAAGAGGGCGGATAGCCCGTAGGCGGCAATAGGATGGTCGTCGACAATCAGGATGTTCAATGCAGCCCCCCCCTTCCCCGAG
This sequence comes from Rhodocyclales bacterium, assembly GCA_043743785.1. GTDB lineage: Bacteria > Pseudomonadota > Gammaproteobacteria > Burkholderiales > Rhodocyclaceae > JAQTNA01. Next base: position 4,035 of record JAYTVW010000114.1, read on the forward strand.
GTCTGTCGCAATCCAGCCGCCGCCAGAAATATTCCTGATAGGAGGCCGCCGGCCCCGGAGCATGCACTACCCCGGGCAGCCGATAATCGCACAGGACACAAGCCGACAGTCTTCGCCATTGCAAAAAATTGTGGTAACCACGCACCGGCCGCCTGACAGGGTCACGACATCAGGGAGACCTCCTGGGACAACAAGGAGAGGGTATCGGTGGCGGCGACGCAGTGGCAGGGAGAGAGTTAGCTGCGGATACGGAAAAAGGCTTTTGCGCCCGCCAGGAGGGCTCGGCAGGGGCCGGCTGAAACCGGCCCCACAGGATCAGAGCGGAATCCAGTCCGGCGCCGGCAGTTCGGCGAAGGCGTGGCGCAGGCTCTCGCCCCAATGGCTGCCGATCATGTGGAAATACTCGTTCTCGCTGTCGATGCTGATGTGGGACAGCACTCTCATTTCATCCCGCCGCATGCACAGCAGGTCCAGGGGCAGGCCCACGGACAGGTTGGAACGGATGGTGGAATCCATGGACACCAGAGCGCACTTGGCCGCCTCCCCCAGACTGGTATCGCGCTTGATGACCCGATCCACGATGGGCTTGCCGTACTTGGACTCGCCAATCTGGAAGTACGGCGTCTCCGGCGTCGCCTCGATGAAATTGCCTGCCGCGTAAATGGAGAACAGGCGCGGACGGTCCCCGGATATCTGGCCACCGAGAATGAGGGCGGCCGTGAAGTCGATGCCGAATTCCTGCAATGCCGCCGCATCGCGCTTATGCACTTCCCGCAGGGCCTCGCCCACCAGGCGGGCCGCTTCGAACATGTTGGGCGCGTTCATCAGGCTGCGTCCCGCCTCCTCGGAGGCCATGCGCTCCTTGAGCACATTCACCACGGATTGGGTGATGGCCAGGTTGCCGGAGGCCATGAGCACCAGCACCCGCTCGCCGGGGCGCTCGAAGACTTTCATCTTGCGGAAGGTATTGATGTGATCCACGCCGGCATTGGTGCGGGAGTCCGAAAGGAACACCAGCCCGGCGTCCAGCAGCATGCCGACGCAATAGGTCATGATTTTGTAGGGGAATTGTTGGGGCCGCGCATGATACAGGAGAAAGCGTGAGGGGTGAGGAGTTAGGAGTGAGGGGTGAATTCAGGCGCCTGCGGCGCGGAGAAGAAGGCAAAACCACCACTGGTTTTACATTCTTTCCCCGCGCCGCAGGCGCACAAACTTCAACCCCTCACTCCTCCCCCCTCACTCCTTACGAATTTCAAGCTGCCATCGGCACCAGGAAGTCGTTGGAAATGCCGCTGGCGATTTCGTTGATACGAGCCAGGAAGTCGTTGATGAACTCGTGCAAGCCCTTCTCGAAAATGTCCTCGATACGGGCGTAGTGCAGGCTGGCATGCAACTCGCCTGCCCGACGCAGGGTCTCCCGGGAACTGCTGTTACCCACCACCTTCAGGTTCTCGTAGACCTCGTTCATGCAGCGATGCATGGAACGCGGCATGTCATCCCGCAGCACCAGGAGTTCCGCCACCTTCAGCGGCGTGATGGCATCCCGGTACACCTTGCGGTAAATCTCGAAGGCGGACAGGGACTTGAGCAAGGAACCCCACTGGTAGTAGTCGGCCGCGCCGCCCACTTCGTCCTTGCTGGGCAAGAGTACATGGTACTTGACGTCCAGCAACCGGGCCGTGTTGTCGCCCCGCTCCAGGAAAGTGCCCAGGCGGCTGAAATTAAAGGCCTCGTCATGCAGCATGGTGCCGACGCTGACGCCCCGGGACAGGTGGGAGCGGAACTTCACCCACTCGAAAAAGCCCCCCAAGTCGTCCTGCATGACCTCCGGCTTGGTATCGCGCATCTTCAGCCAAGTGGAGTTGATGGTTTCCCACAATTCCGAGGTGAGGGTACCGCGCACGGCGTGGGCATTCTCCCGGGCAGCCCGGAGGCAACTGTAGATGGAGGACGGATTGGCCGGGTCAAAGGCCATGTACTGCACCACGTTGGCCTGGGTCTCGCCCCGGTAGCGATTGGAAAAATCCCCATCCAGCTCGTTGATACTGAGAATGGCGCCCCAGCTACGATCAACCATGCTGCTGCTCTTGGACAAGAGGGACATGCGGTAATGCACGTCCAGCATGCGGGCGAGGTTTTCGGCCCGTTCGGTGTAACGGGACATCCAGTAAATATGGTCGGCGGTACGGCTCAGCATGTCAGTTCTCCAGAATCCAGGTGTCCTTGGTGCCGCCGCCCTGGGAGGAATTCACCACCAGGGAACCTTCCGTCAGCGCCACCCGGGTCAAGCCCCCAGGCGCCATCTTGATGCTGTCGCGACCGGAGAGCACGAAGGGGCGCAGGTCGATATGCCGTGGCGCGACGCCGGACTCCACGAAAGTCGGGCAGGCGGACAGGGCCAGGGTCGGCTGGGCAATGTACTTTTCGGGGGAGGCGATGATGCGCTTCCTGAAGGCCTCGATCTCTTCCTTGGTGGAAGCAGGCCCCACCAGCATGCCGTAGCCGCCGGATCCATGCACTTCCTTCACCACCAGTTCCGCCAGGTGTTCCAGGGTGTACTTGAGGTCGTCGGGCTTTCTGAGCATGTAAGTCGGCACGTTGTTGAGGATCGGTTCCTCGCCCAGGTAGAAACGCACCATGTCCGGCACATAGGGGTAGATGGACTTGTCGTCCGCCACCCCCGTACCGATGGCGTTGCACAGTGTCACATTGCCGGCCTTGTAGGCCGACAGGAGGCCCGGCACCCCCAGCATGGAGTCCTTGCGGAAGGCATCGGGATCGAGGAAGTCGTCATCCACCCGGCGATAGATCACATCCACCTTGCGCGGCCCCTGGGTCGTGCGCATGTACAGCACTTCGTCCTTGACGAACATGTCGCGGCCTTCGAGCAATTCCACGCCCATTTGCTGGGCCAGGAAGGAATGTTCGAAGTAGGCGCTGTTATAGGCGCCGGGAGTCAACACCACCACATTGGGATCGGAAATGCCCCGGGGCGCCACGCTGCGCAAGTTGTCCAGCAGCATGTCCGGGTAGTGTTCCACCGGCGCCACGTGGTATTTGGAAAAGAGTTCCGGAAACAAACGCATCATCATGCGCCGGTCTTCCAGCATGTAGGACACGCCGGAGGGCACCCGCAGGTTGTCTTCCAGCACATAGAATTCGCCGGCACCGGCCCGCACGATATCCACACCGGATATATGCGAGTAGATGTCCCCCGGCACATTCACGCCCTTCATTTCCGGGCGGTACTGGGCGTTGTTCAGCACCTGTTCGGCCGGGATGATACCGGCCTTGAGGATGTCCTGGTCGTGGTAGATGTCCCGCATGAAGGCGTTCAGGGTCTTCACACGCTGGCGCAGGCCCGCCGCCAGTTGGGTCCATTCCACCGCCGGAATAATGCGCGGAATGATATCGAAGGGAATCAGGCGCTCCTTGCCGGCGCCTTCGCCATACACCGCGAAGGTGATGCCCAGGCGGTGGAAGAGTACGTCGGCCTCGGCCCGCTTCTGCTCGATGCGCGACTTGGGCGTCGCCTTCAGCCACTCGTCGTAGGCGGCATAGTGGGAACGCACGGCGCCATCGGCGCCAACCATCTCATTGAAGAACTCTCTGACGGCCATGGTTTTGTGGAGTAGATAAGTGGAAAGTTCCAGTTACCAGAGTTTAGCGAGAAGCATGCCAGCCTAAACAGCCCCTTCCGGGCGCTATTGGCGCATGACAGCCCAGCTAGATGCACCACCCTGGTGCCGATGAAAATATTCTCGTCCAAAAAAGTGCAAAGCCCGGAGAACCTGTTCGGCGCCCCGGGCTTTTTTTAAGCTACACCGTTCCTTTTAAGGTTCGGATTACGCCAGGATTACATGCGCTCGAAGATGACCGCAATGCCTTGGCCACCACCGATACACATGGTCACCAGGGCGTACTTGCCGCCGGTGCGTTGCAGCTCATACACGGCCTTGGTGGCGATGAAGGCACCGGAACAGCCGACCGGATGACCCAGGGCGATGGCGCCACCGTTCACGTTGGTCTTGGCCGGATCCAGACCCAGCACCTTGGAAACCGTCAAGGCTTGCGCCGCGAAGGCTTCGTTGGACTCGATGACATCCATCTGGTCCAGGGTCAGGCCGGCCTTCTTCAGGGCCAGGTGGGTGGCGGGGATGGGGCCTTCGCCCATGACGTCGTTGGGCACACCGGCGACGGCGTAGGACACCAGACGGGCAATGGGCTTGAGACCAGCGGCTGCGGCCACATCGGCGGCGGCCAGCACGAAGAAGGCGGCGCCATCATTGATGCCGGAAGCGTTGCCGGCGGTGACCGTACCGTCCTTCTTGAAGGCCGGCTTCATCTTGGCCAGGCTTTCCATGGTGGTGTTGGACTTGACGTGTTCGTCGGTGTCGAACACCACGTCACCCTTACGGGTCTTCTTGACGATAGGGACGATCTGGGACTTGAAGCGGCCTTCGGCGATGGCAACCGTGGCACGACGCTGGGATTCCACGGCCAGGGCGTCCTGCTCTTCGCGGGTGAAACCATGCTTGGTGGCCAGGTTTTCCGCCGTGATGCCCATGTGGCCAACGCCAAACGGGTCGGTCAGCACGGAAACCATGGAGTCGATGGCCTTGGTGTCACCCATACGGGCGCCGGAACGCAGGGCCGGCAGCAGGTAGGCTGCCTTGGACATGACTTCGACGCCGCCGCCAATGCCGTAGTCCGCATCGCCCAGCATGATGTTCTGGGCCGTGGTCACGATACCTTGCAGGCCGGAAGCACACAGACGGCTCACCTGCATGGCGACGGACTCCATGGGCAGGCCGGCCTGGATGGAAGCCACGCGGGAGACGTAGGCATAACGGCCGTCGGTGGGCATGGTGGTGCCGACGGTGACATAGTTGATGGCCAGGGGATCCACTCCGGAGCGGGCAATCGCTTCCTTCATGACGATGCCGGCCAGTTCGGTGCTTTCGAAATCAGCAAGGGCGCCACCAAAGGCGCCAATGGCGGAACGGACTGCGCTCAATACGACGACTTCTCTGCTCATGTAAAACTCCTTTGAGGTTGGGTCAGCCCACCAGACTGGCGAGCCAGAACAAAAGCAACAGCAATAGGCACAGCACCAGGGAGCGCCAAACAAGCCCGATGGTACTCTGCATGAAATCAGCATCGGCATCATCGCCCAAGCCCAACTCGGGGCGCTCGACGATCTCGCCGGATTCGACAACGGGCATGCCCAAACGCACACCCAAGGCACCGGCACCGCTGGCAAGCAGGATACCGGACGATTCATCAAACCATTCGGCGGACTGGGTGCGCCAGCAATAGATGGCGTCCTCGAAGTCCCCGACGATGGCAAAACACACGGCTGTCATGCGCAGGGGTAGCCAGTTGAGCACCTTGAAGGCGCGGGCCGCAAAGTGGCCGAATTCGCCGAACTCTGAATCCGGGCGTTTTCCCCACTGCACAAAGAAGTAATCCGCCAGGCGGTAGAGGATGGCGCCGCAGGGACCGGGCAGCAGCACGAACCAGAAAACGATGCCGAAGACATTGCGATGGGATGCCAACAGGGCTTCTTCAATGGACAGGCGGGCCACTTCGCTGGAAGAAAGGCGCTCCGCGCCATGGCCGCGCCACTGGCCGATGAGGGTCCGGGCCCGGTCCAGTTCCCCCATGCGCAGGGCCAGGTGGATATCCGTGAAGTAATGGCTGCTCTGACGAAAGCCCATGGTCAGGTAAAGCACCAGCACGTCAAAGGCCAGGGCCAACAGGGGCTGGAGACGATGCAGCAGCAGGTAGACGGCCACCACCAGCACACAGGCGGGAACGACCACCAGCAACCAGGCGATCATGCCGTGACGGGCATCACCGTCGTTGAATCGACCTTCCATGAAGGAAGCCAGGCGCCCCAAGGGGGCGCGTACCCAGCGACCCGCATCCAGGGGCCGAAACTGTTCCAGCAGGAAGGCGAGAATCAGTGAAAGAAGGCTCATGCGCTTTGGAAGTTGTCACCAGCAGGGCGACAGGAGACGGGCACGATACCACAGCGCCCCGAACGCTGTCATTACAAGCCTTGGAAAACGGGCGAGGATTACTGCCAAATATCAAGATCCGGCGTAAAGCAGACGGCGCTGCAGGGTCACGATCATGCCGGCGGTGGCGCCCCAGATGTGATACCCCTGCCAGGGCATGGCCCAGTATTGGCGCAGGCGGCCCTTGTAATGGATCTCATGGCGCAGATGATTGGCCGTATCCAGCAGGAAGGACAGGGGCGGCTCGAAGGACTCCGCCACCTCGAAACTGTCCAGCACCAGTTCAAACGGCGGACGCACCAAGGCCACCACCGGGGTGATGGAAAACCCGGTAACGGTGCAGTATTCCGGCAGGCGCCCGAGGATTTCCAACCGGTCGGCCGTGAGACCGATTTCCTCTTCGGCTTCCCTGAGGGCGGTTTCCTCCGGGGTTTCAAAGGCTTCCGCCTTGCCGCCGGGAAAGCTCACCTGGCCGGCATGGTCGTGCAGATGGTCCGTACGCCGTGTCAGCAGCAGGGTCAGGCCCTCGGCCCGATCCACCACCGGCACCAGGACCGCCGCGCGCGTCAGCGCGGTCTGCAGACCCTCCTCCACTTCTCCCGGCGAGCCCTCCCCGGCCAGGAAGGCGCGACGAAAAGCCTCGGCAGTCATGGGATTTTCAAGAGGAGCAGCCATTGGAGGGTAAAGAAACCTAAAATCAGCGTTTTTCGAATCGGGAACCGCAACCCATGAAGCCAGTCGCCATCTTCCGCCACAGCCCCGGGGAAGGTCCGGGCTATTTTGCCACATTCCTCGACAGCCACTGCCTGCCCTGGCAACTCATGCGGGTCGATGCGGGTGAGCCGGTGCCCACCGACCCTGGCCCCTTCTCCGGCCTGGCCTTCATGGGTGGCCCCATGAGCGTGAATGATCCCTTGCCCTGGATAGCCCCGGTCTGCGCCCTCATCCGCGCCGCCATGGCTGCCGACATCCCGGTCATCGGCCACTGCCTGGGGGGGCAGCTCATGTCCAAGGCCCTGGGCGGGGTGGTGACGAAAAATCCGGTGAAGGAAATCGGCTGGGGCGAAGTGAGCGTAGCGGACAGCCCCGCCGCCAAATCATGGCTGCCCGATGTTACAAATTTCCTGTCCTTCCACTGGCATGGCGAAACCTTCTCACTGCCCCCGGGCGCCGAACACCTGCTGTCCAGTCAGCATTGCACCCACCAGGCCTTCGTCCTGGGCAAGCATCTGGGCATGCAGTGCCACGTGGAGATGACCGCCGACCTGATCCGCCTGTGGAATACCCAGTGGGCCGACGAAGTGAGCGGCAGCCCCGGCCCCGGCATACAAACGCCGGAGCAGATGACCCAGGACCTGGATTCCCGCCTTGCCGCCCTCAACGCCACCGCGAGCAAGCTGTACACGAAATGGATCGAGGGTCTGAAGACGTAGGTCGGGTTTCAACCCGACATGGCCGGATGAATCCGGCCCCACAATGAGTTGTCGGGATAAATCCCGACCTACATCTACGCCACCCCGGCGATCCACTTCAGGATGGCGGCGTCCGTGGTCTGGTCCAGCACCATCTGTTCCCGGAGGCACAGGGAACGGATGTTGTCCGCCAGCTTGCGGCTCAGGGTGGCGGCATCATCCCGCCCGCCACCGAAGACATGGCCCCGCAGCAAGAGGCCGCGCAGCACGAAATTCACATCGGCCCGGCTGATGGCCATGCCCTGCTTGCGGCAACGGTCCCGCACCGTCTTGCAGGTTTCCACCAGATGGAAGGCTTGCTCCTGCAGGTCGGCGGCCAGGGCCTCGAAGAGTGCCCGGTAGCTATCGGGGGACAAGAGCGGCGCATCCGTGACTTCGTGCACCTGCCGGGCCACCGCCAGCAGGCGGCCGTCCGGCCCCCAGTCGGCGGACGCCAGTTCCGTATCCGGGTCCAGGGGCGCCCCGTGCAGCTCCGGATCCCAGGCATAGCCGCCAGCCGAGCTCCAGTCGAAACGAATGGGGGAGAGGTCGATGCCCTCGACGAATTTGCGGAAGGTGGCCTTGCCATTCCAGTCCGCCCCCAGGGCATTGTTCTGGCTCATGATCATGGCCGCCAGGCGGGCACAGGGCACCGGCACCCGGGAGTTGGCCAGTTCATTCCGGATAAGGGCCGCCACGCCCCCCAGCTCGCCGTCGAAACGGCCGGCAGGCAGCGGGGCGGCGGCCACCGGCGGGGCATGGCGCGTCGGGTCATACACATAGCCGCCGGCAATCCAATTCACCGCCAGGGGCGCCAGAGACAGGGCTTCGATGAGGCTGCGGAAATTGCCGAAGCCGGCCCAAGTCGCCGCGTCGATGCCCGTAAGATCGGCAAGCATCAGGGAAGCCAGCCGGGGCAAGGGCACCGCAACCGAGGACTCCGCCACTTTCTGGCGAATGAGGGCGGCGGCGGCCTGCAGGGCGTCCGGGGGGGGGCTGACAGCGGGCGCAAGCGAAACCGGCAGCGAAACCGCCAGGGACTCGCTTTCGCTGCGAAAACCCAGGGCGTTGCGCACGAAATCATCCTGGTCGATCAACAGATCCGCGGACGAGCGGTAGGCCGCCGACGGAAAGCCGATGGCCAGCACGGTGGTGCGCCGGTCCCAGCGCCTGAGCTTGCGCAACACCGGCGTAAAGTCCGCATCCGCCGAAAAGACGATGAACTCGTCGTAATGGGCCTCGTGCTGCAACAAGTCGATGATGTCCAGCACCATGTGGATGTCGGTGCTGGTCTTGCCCTCGCTGGTGAGGGCCGGGCAGTCGATGATCTCGAAGCCCGCCAGGTTGAAGGCCGGCCGGAAACGCTGGTAGGCCTGGGGGTTGAGATAGCAGCGCCGCACCAGCACCCGGCGCCGGGAGCCGGGTGCCGCGTGCTCCGGCAGGCCCAGGGACGACACCATCCAGTTCATCCACTCGGTAGGGCGGCTGGCGAAGCGGTCCGCACTGGCCTGGTCCAGCTTGCGCAGACCGGAATAGACATTGTCGAAGTCGACAAACAAAGCACTTTTCATTGATTCGGATCCCGCAGTTTTACGCACTGGCCGCAAGGATACCGGATAGCGGCCAATTGTCCCGCAACACGGAAAATACGGGCCGCTGACCGGCTAAATTCAAGCAGCGGAAGGTGAGAGTTCAAGCCAGCTTGACGATCTGGTTCAGTCGCTCGCAAGCCTCGGCAAAGAGCGCATCGGACAGTCTTTTCAGCGGGTGCGGATTCCCGCCGCGCAGACGCCAGTCAAATGACTTGGGCTGGTGGCAAAGCACGTAACTGGTCTTGCCTGCCTTGCGTCCGCCGGCCGAACCCACAGCCAAGGCGAAGGGATTATCCGCATTGTATTCGGCGGTAGTCATGGGCAGGCCGATAACCAGGGAGGTCCGTTCATTGAAAACCCTGGGGGACAGCACCAGGAAGGGATGCACATCCCGCATCTCCCGACCGACTTGGGGATTGCAGTCGATCCAGATGATGTCCTGCCGCTCCGGCACCCACGGACCAGCCGCCGCCCGACTCACCACTTCTCGGCCCCCAGAGGCTCTGCCGCCATGACTTCCCCGCCATGCCGGGCCGGATCATAGGCCGCCAGCCGCTGTTCCAGGCTCAGGGCGAGCGGAGCTTCCGGCGTGATCGTTACCCTCCCGTCTTCCACTTCCACCCGGACCCGTTGATCCGCATGCAGATTGGCCGCCTTGGCCACCGCCGCCGGTAGCCGAACCCCGAGATTGTTGCCCCAGCGCTTGATATCGAGAAAGGCGGCAGTCATGACGGAACCCTCACAAATGTTTAAACGTAGTTTAAACACGCAAGGCCGGCGCGTCAACGGTCCGGGTTTTCCCGGGCCGCCCGGGTATACCGAACCCGGTAGCGCATTTCCCTGCGGCGGCCTCGGCGGGCTACAGCATTTCGTCCAGTTCTCCGGCAATCTGCTCCGCAGACCAGTATTCCCCGCTCGCCTTTGCATTCTCCCGGGATGCCAGTCCCCGGGCGATGAATTCCTGCTGCCGGCGGCGCCCCTCGATACCGGCGCGCAAAGAGTGTTCCCCGAAACTGGACAGGCTTTCCCCTTCCGCCAGAACATTTTCGGCCGCGTCCAGCAAGCTCTGATCCACCCGCAAGGAGGGAATGGTGGCGCTTTTCATGGCAGGCTCCCCGTGTATTGCAATTGCGATGCAGCATGGCGCATCACACGGCACCGCGCAAGCTGATGCGCCAAAAGCAAGAGGCATGACAGCAGTCAACCGCGAGCAAGGTTTTCTCCCACTTCCACGAACCAACACCTCCTGACGCGGGTCATTCCTCGTGAGAGATACAAGCATGGGTCGAATATGAAGTCTGCACAATGCCAGTCTAAGCCCCTTTTCCTTACTCCACTGAAGGACTACCGGTCGAAAAGAATGCGGCGCAAGCCGCATAACCCATTGAATCTACGCTATGCCACGGAGAGGAATAGATATCCAGACAATGGAAGTGACGCTCAGCATTTTAGAAGATAACCACTAACCCACGCGCACCCTGCGTAACTTTTTAGCTCAATCATGTTTCATGACGACAACGCAGGATAGACGGCAACACTTACTCTTGCCAGTCAACCATTGGAATTACTGTCACAAAATCACCAGCTTTTGCGTAACCGTCAACATTATATTCAGCAGGCTGTGCATAACAAATTTGGACATTCGGCAACTTAAGCGCCGCCAAAACCGCACCAACGGTAGATATCTTTGTATTTATCGGACAGATAACGATATTTTCATCCGCGCAGCTCTTTACATACTCAATCAGAACATTTGCTGTACAGAATGGGTCAACACAAGAAAATTCAAAATGATGAATATTTTGAGCAACACTTTGCTGATCCTCTAAAAAGCACTTAATCTTATCAACAAACTCCTTATTTGACTCATGATGCGCATCTGAGACCGACGACTTTTTCTCGCCATAAGCAATCGTTAATCGATTTGGCTCATAGCGCAAAATAACCTCAGAAGCCCTTTCAACCTCAAAACCAGCCATAACTATCAAGTGAAGTTTCTTCGAAGGCAACATAAGACCAGGAAATCCTAACACCGACCTAATTTCCGTTACCCCTCGACTTAACCACATCTGCCCCTTTGGAGTATTGAAGCTATACTCACTCGCCCCAACATAAAGCAACGTAGTTTTTTTCAATTTACCTTCACTAGCAAGAAGGCCAATCAATGCCACCAATAACTCATGGGAAAAAGATGTAATATCAATTACAAACTCACCTTCAGAAATATCTGGGCTCCGAAGTTCCGCCTGAAGACTATCAACAGTCTCAATAACAGTACGACAATTTTTACCCACGAGTTGTGCCGAAGGCCCAGAAACATTCAAAAACGTTTGCCCGAGTTCGTCACGTCCATCTCTTCCAGAAGATGGATTAAATACCCCCAACACCCTCAGAGGAACTGCTTTCCCCATATTGCTCATTACTGACAAACAGCGAGAATCAAATCCAATCGCGCCAATGAGCGCAAACTGGCGACCAAATAAAACATTACCTAGCTCACCAATCAACAATTTAGTCATCTGCTGGAACTCCCAATAATGATAGTTGTTGCCCAGACTCATTTAAAACATGTCCACGCCCATATTTTCGCAAACGACTCACGAAACTGTTCGGCCTTTCACATATATCAAGCAAAAACTCACTCGTCAGTGACAGATAATTTGAAAAACCCATTGGGTCAAGCTTGAATGCTGGAGCAAGCCTACGAGTTAAAACATAAAGCTTATCACGCCCCATTCCGCTTTTCTTTCCAACAGTATCCTCATAAAAATACCCAAACCGGACCCCCATTTTAAGAATATCATCCAGCAACGGCGGCGGTGAATTACTCAACACGAAGGAAAATACACGACGCTGGGAGGCGGTTTCATCCATTATATGAGATTGAAACAAAGAACCAATACCCTGGATTAGATTTCTCAGCCGTTCTATACTGCGCAAATTACCGGGCAAATCCGCATCTTGATTAGCATCTACTTTCAACTCATCGAATCGATGAATGAGCAACCCATCTGACTGCTTACGAATCTCGTCATCTTGAATAGCTGGATGTATAAAAACAACAGGATCACCCTGATTCTTTTTAACTTGATCCGCGTACATACGCGCAGCGGGTTCAAGAAAAAACCGAACAATACCGGAAGAAATATGCACTAATTGCTCAAAACCTGCATACTTATATTGACTTCCTTGCTTTGCCCCCCCCGAAAGCCTTCTTATATACTCCGGCCTTGCAAATCTATAAGCATCATCACCAGCCCTAAATCCACCTTTTGATGACACTCGCCACTTATCTTTAATCTCATTTGCTATTTTACGTATTTCTTCCTCTTGAACGATATCTATAGGGAAAAAATCTTCTGGCTTTACATTATCCAACCCAATCCGTTGAAGTCGCTTAGTAACAATTTGACTAACAAGCGCAGGAAAATTTTCCTTAACAGAACCTGTATAGACTGAGGTAAAATTAATTTCGGAATAATCATGTGGCGCTTCAATGCTTATCCCGGAAGAAGCCCTCAGAGTTTTATAACCCATCTGAGTAGATATCTTCAGAGAAACCACATCGGTACTTCGATAAGAAACCCAAGTATTTAAAACCTTAGTCTGCTGAAGCGTAAGGTTGTCAGCATCGTCTAATAGAAAAAAAACCGGACAATCAGGAAGTATTTTGTAATCACGAAGATATCTAACTACCGGAAGCAGTACATCTTGAAATCCCAACAATGCCCCGCCGTAAGGATAATACTCCTTTGAAAAAGCACGTCGTTTAACATATTTTGAAGTTTCAGCCTGAATCATATCAAACAAATCAATTATATCGTTTATTGGCTTACCTCCCGCTCCACCGCCCCCCTTCACCGTTTGAATAGTATCTTCCCAGCCAACATATCGAAGGCGTTTATAAAGTACAGCATTAGTAAAGTTCTGGATATTCTCCAACAACTCATCTTTATCACTATCGCTGAAATATTGTTCACTTACAGAAACAAACAGCGCGCTGAGAAGCTTTGTAACAAGAACGTGTTCCGAAAGGACAAACCCACTAGGCTCGTCCTCCAATCTAGCATATTCAACTGAATTTATTTCCGTTGCCTTAATCGAAAGATAAGCACCGTAATAAGGAAGCTCCTTGAAACCACAACTACGTGTTAGACACTGCGCATCTGGGGTCATCATTCTCAACATCATGCTCTTGCCACTACCGCGATGCCCATTTAGAAATTGATGCCCACTTACTTGTAAGTTTTCATATTCTGGATACGGCACAAATAAGTTAACAATTTCTTCTGCCGTAAGATTCTCGGGTGTCTTAACAGAAAACGGATTTGCCTTTAATTCGGAAAAAATTTCTTTATTCATACCCCCCCCCTAACTAGGCACAACAAATTTAGAAGCGTAGGCGTACCCACAGTACGCCTCAAGCACTTCCTTTAATTTTGGCTCATTATTATCTGGATAACCTGTATCTATCAACTCAGGAATTGGGACATTATCAATCGCATCGTGACTTTCGTTACTGACAATAGCAACCGTTGCTCTTATTGAATCGACAGCATATACACCACGTGTATACATATTACAGTAGCGCCTTTCCCTATCCATTTTTTCAAGTCGCTCAAGAATTTCGTCAACGAGGTAGGTTGTCGAGAAAATAGAATTATCAAGCCGCTTTCTATCGTCGCAACCCCATTCTCGGGCAACTTGATCAGTGGTAAGGACATATTTTACCGTAACACGTTTTTCATCAAATCCGTAAGCAACCCCTTTAATCGATGAAGCATAACGATGAAATATTTCACTTTGCTTCGGCAATGTACCATTTTCAATCAAATAATTAGCTGCCCGGCCTCTGTTTTCGCATATTTCATCCGCGAATCGAACTATAGCCGCCAATAACCTTGGACGGATTTTTATTTTTCCAACCAATTCTGATGGATTTAAATATTGAATCGTATCTTTATCACCGTTATTATTCCCACCATGGGCTTCGGCAATTATTGAAATAATTTTCAACTCAGATGGATCATCGCCCAAAAGACTTTTCAAAGACAACAAAATCTTGAAACATTGTTTTTCATGCCCATCGCGTCCATGAATATTCCCTGCATCATGCACCCGAATTGCGACAAGCAAAACATATAACTCATATGGATCCAGCAAACTCCAAGTTGACATATTTTCATCTGTGGCACTTAAAAGATCACCCGCATACCTTACAACCTCGTCAAAATGTTCTCCGTTATGCGCGGTATAATAACCAGGATCCTTTGATTTTGCAGCCAACGCCACATCAATTTGAGGATAAATATCTGTCCTAAGCTTGTTAACGAAAGCACAATATTGATCAAAATATTTATTTGGCATTCTTGGAAACTTTGTCGCGTCCTTGCATTTCTCGCAGAGAATTTTCTCCAAAACCAACATATTCGCCTGATCCATTTTATTAATCTTTCCCGACTATTGTGTCAAATACTGCTTTCGCCAACATTGGTGGCACTGCATTCCCAACCTGCTGCTGCTGAAAGCCGATAGACCCATAAAATTTAAATGAATCCGGGAATGATTGAAGCCTTGCAGCCTCTCTTACAGACAGCCCACGATCAGACCACGGATGAATAAGCATATTTTTTCTAAAGTTTCCAATGACTACCGACGGTTCATTCTCATTAAGCCGTCGATAAATCCCGGTATGACAACGAGACGCATCTTTATAGTTATCCATAAGAGACCTTGGAATATCCTCCCAATTCCCACCTTGAGGAATATGGCAATATCTTTCGATTATATAATTTGCGTTCTTTGTTACTATATTATTCTGACAATCACTGCGCATTTCACGAAGATATTTCGCATAGGCGCTTGTCGCCGGCCTAGGATAATTTTCAACATCTCTACAATCGCCGTTCACCAAATCGGGCAAATCGTGGATTGCATCATAAACTGTCAGATGTTTCGTCACAACTGGCTGCGGTGCAGAGACAAATACACCGTGAAGTGACCCCACAATAAAAAGCCTATTTCTTTTTTGAGGCACACCATAATCAGCAGAATTCAGCACGAAGTGATTAGTGGTATAGCCTCTATCCCTAAACCCCTTAAGAACCTGATCTAGAAAGTATCCACTTTCCATCTCCAGCAAACCTTTAACATTTTCAAAAACAACCCAGTCCGGCTTTATTTCACCCACCAACCTTAAATACTCTTGATATAACCAGTTATTTTTATTATCTAGACCTCGGCTTTTCTGATTCGAGGTTGAAAAACCTTGGCAAGGGGGTCCGCCAAAAAGAACGACTGGCTCTCGGCGATCGAGAAGAATATGGGAATTTGCAGTTATATTTAGTATATTTTCTACAAACAACCTAGTGCTCGGGTGATTTTTCTCGAAAGTTAACGCAGCGTTTTTATCAACCTCTACGGCATATCGGACATTGATACCACTCAACTCTGCCCCTTTCGACATACCACCTGCACCACAAAAAATATCTATTCCTTGCATTTCATCTTCGCCAATGCACTTTAAATTTAATCCAACAAACAAATTCCACACAACAATATCGAAATATTAATTATTAATATTTTTGAAGTTATCTGGCACTTCTATGCAGGTTTAATCAGAATTCCACAAATTTCTCCACGAGAAACGCCCGCTAGCGCGGGCGTTTAAGGTTCATTTCTGGGCAACTCAGCTCTTCAGCACCACCAGGACTTCGTCCAACATCTTCTTCGCGTCGCCGAAGAGCATGCGGTTGTTTTCCTTGTAGAACAGTGGGTTGTCCACACCGGCATAGCCGGAGGCCATGGAACGCTTCATGACAATGGAGGTCTTGGCCTTCCACACTTCCAGCACCGGCATGCCGGCGATGGGGCTGGTGGGATCGTCCTGGGCACCCGGATTCACGATGTCGTTGGCGCCGATGACGATGGCCACATCGGTGGTCGGGAAATCGTCGTTCAACTCGTCCATTTCCATCACGATGTCGTAGGGCACCTTGGCTTCCGCCAGCAGCACGTTCATGTGGCCGGGCATGCGCCCCGCCACCGGGTGGATGCCGAAACGCACATTGACACCCTTCTCCCGCAGGAACTTGGTGATTTCATACACCGTGTGCTGGGCCTGGGCCACCGCCATGCCATAGCCGGGCACGATGATGACGCTCTTGGCCTCCCGCAGCAGCTCGGCAGTTTCGGTGGCATTCACCGGCACCACCTCGCCCGCCGGCTGGGCCCCGCCCGCCGGCTTCGGCGCCGCACTGGCCGTACCAAAGCCCCCTGCAATCACGCTGATGAAGCTGCGATTCATGGCATTGCACATGATGTAAGACAGAATCGCGCCGCTGGACCCCACCAGGGCGCCAATCACGATCAACAGATCGTTGGAGAGCATGAAGCCCGTGGCTGCAGCGGCCCAGCCGGAGTAGCTGTTGAGCATGGATACCACCACCGGCATGTCGGCGCCGCCGATGGCCATGACCATGTGGATGCCGAAGAGCAGCGCAATCGCCGTCATCACCATTACCGGCAGCATGCCTTCGGCAATGGAATGGGCACCGAGAAACACATGCCCAAACCAGATCACCACCAACAGGCCCAGCAGATTCATGAAGTGGCGCCCCGGCAACAGCATGGGATTGCCGCCGATACGACCGGAGAGCTTGCCAAAGGCGATGATGGAGCCGGAGAAAGTGACGGCGCCGATCAGGATGCCGATGTAGATCTCCATTTCATGAATCGACTTGGCGGCGCCGGCGAACTCCTTGGCGGCTTCCGGGTCGATGAAGGTGGCAAAACCCACCAACATGGCCGCCAGACCCACCATGCTGTGCATCAGCGCCACCAGTTCGGGCATCTGGGTCATTTGCACGGTGCGGGCGGCGTAGAGGCCGATGCTGCCGCCCACCACCATGGCGCCGATGATCCAGACATAGCCGACGCTGCCGACCTTGGGGCCGAACACCGTCGCCAATACCGCGATGGTCATGCCGATCATGCCGTAGAGATTGCCGCGGCGCGAGGTTTCCTGGTTGGACAAGCCCCCCAGGCTGAGGATGAAAAGTATGGTTGCTCCGATGTAGGAGACGGTTGCCAAACTTGCAGACATGTCGAGTCTCCCGGTTTATTTGCGGAACATGGCCAGCATGCGCTGGGTCACGGCGAAGCCGCCGAACATATTGATGGAGGTGAGCACGATGCCCGCTGCCGCCAACCAGCGTATCCAGTCATCGGGGCGCCCCGCAACAGAGCCGGCAAACGGCGGCGCGATCTGCACCAGGGCACCGATGGCAATGATGCTGCTGATGGCATTCGTCACGCTCATCAAAGGCGTATGCAAGGCCGGCTTGACGTTCCACACCACCATGTAACCCACGAAGCAGGCCAACACGAACACCGTGAAGTGGGCCAGGAAGGCCTCGGGCGCATTGGCCCCGACGAACCAGAACAGGGCTGCGGCCACGCCGAACATGATGGCCAACTTGTTGCCCGCCATGGGTTCGCTGGGGGCACCGTGGCCATGGGCTTTCTTTACCGCTGGCGCGGCCGCCGCCGGCTTGGGGGCAGCGGGTGCCGCCGCCGGCAACGGGGGCGCCGGCCAGGTGACACTGCCTGCCTTGATAACGGTCAGGCCACGAATGGCATCGTCGTCCATATTGACGTCGATGATGCCGTCCTTGGTCTTGCACAGCTCCTCGGTGAGGCGAAACAAGTTGGTCGCATACAAGGTGGACGACTGCCGGGACAGCCGCGACACCAGGTCGGTGTAGCCGACGATGGTCACGCCATGCTTCACCACGGCCTGGCCGGGCTCGGTCAGTTCGCAGTTGCCGCCCTGCTCCGCCGCCATATCCACGATCACGCTGCCCGGCTTCATCGATTGCACCATGGCGGCGGTGATGAGCTTGGGCGCGGGCCTGCCGGGGATCAGGGCGGTGGTGATGATGATGTCCACGTCCTTGGCCTGCTTGGCGTACATGTCGCGCTGGGCCTGCTGGAAGCCTTCCGACATCACCTTGGCGTAGCCACCGCCGCCGGAACCTTCTTCCTCATAATCCACCTTGACGAATTCGCCGCCCAGGGACACGACCTGGTCGGCCACTTCGGCCCGGGTGTCATTGGCGCGCACGATGGCGCCCAGGCTGGCGGCGGTGCCGATGGCCGCAAGACCGGCCACGCCGGCCCCGGCGATGAAGACCTTGGCCGGCGCTACCTTGCCCGCCGCCGTGATCTGGCCGTTGAAGAAACGGCCGAAGGCATTGGCGGCTTCGATGACCGCGCGGTAGCCGGCAACCCCGGCCTGGGACGTCAGGGCGTCCATCTTCTGGGCGCGGGAGAGGGTCCGTGGCAGGGCGTCGATGGCCAGCACCGTCGCCTTTCTGGCGGCTAGTTGCTGCATCAATTCGGGGTTCTGGGCCGGCCAGATGAAGCCGAGCAGGGTCGTGCCCTCCTTCATGAGGGCGACTTCAGCGCTGGAGGGGGGGCGCACCTTGAACACCATATCCGCAGCGGACCACAGCGCAGCCGCGTCGGCCGCGATTTGCGCGCCGACAGCACGGTAGGCTTCGTCATCGAAATTCGCCCCGGCCCCCGCGCCGGATTCGACCGTGACGGCAAAACCCAGCTTGATGAGTTTCTCGACCACATCGGGGACGGTGGCAACCCGCTTCTCACCCGCGAACGTTTCCCTCGGTACGCCGATGACTAGCGCCATGAGATTCCCCTTCTTTGACTGAAATTACAGAAAACCGAGCTTGCCAACATGGCTGCCTCCCCAGATTATCGTTTGTTGTCGGGCCATACCGCCGCCCTTCCTCACGCGTCTCCGCGCCCTTGCGTGATGCATGATTGTACAAGCGCCCCGGAACCCCGTGTCCACAAAGCGCGGCCAGCAGCCGGACCTCTGCATCATATAAAACACACAGGATTGCCAGCCCTTCCGACGGCAGCAGACCAAAATGGGGACCGCCCAAGCGAAGGTTCTTATAAGCAAGCCCGATGCCAGGCATTTTCCGACGAATAGTCGACCGAAAACCATAACTCTGTTGGGGGGATGCCGCGAAATGTCGCGAAGCCTACAGAAACCGGCAGCGATCAGGTCCTGCCGTGGGGGCGGCGCACCGGCTTGTCCGGCGCCTTGTAGGTAAGCTTGATGATGACCAGGGAAATATTGTCGCCACCGCCGAAGCCACGCACGCGGGCCCGGTGGATCAGCAGCTCGGCAGCCTGACGCGGCGTATTGGCGGCCAGCACGTCCCCTAGCTCATCGTCCTTGAAATGCCCCCACAGGCCATCGGAACAGAGCAGGAAGATGTCCTCCGGGCGGGGCGGCACGGCCTCGCCGAAATCGATGGTGGGCGGGCGTTCCGAACCCAGGCAACCCATCAGCACGTTGCGCTGGGGATGGGTATGGGCCTCTTCCGGCCGAATCTTGCCGTGCTTCACCAGATGATTGACGTAGGAATGATCCTCGCTCCTCGCCACCAACTGTTCGCCCCTGAAATGGTAGATGCGGGAGTCGCCGCAATAAGCCCAGTCGATACGATCCGGCTGCATCAGCAAGACGGCGGCCGTACTGTGGGGATCCTGCTCGCTGGTAAAACGGGTCAGCTTGATGACGATGTGGGATTCGTTGATGACGCCCTGCAACATTTCCCGGGGCGATTCGGCCGACATGAAGGAGCCGAAGTTCAGCCGTGCCTTGTGCACCACCTGTTCCGCCGCCAGCGCGCCGCCCGTGTGACCGCCCATGCCATCCGCTAGCACGGCCAGCAGCGTGCCGGGGCGGGACGGATGGGGGATCAGGGCAACGCGATCCTGCTGTTCCTGGCGATCGCCGATATGCTGGGCGACGCAGGTTTCGACGGTGATAGGCATGCTGGAGGGTCCGGAATAGCCGCCAAATTTACCACGTTATGCTGCCCCTTAGCAGACCGCCCCCCGGTGAATTTCAAACTACCGGTCTGCTAGCCTGCCGCTCCCGCCATACCCTGGCCGAGGCCACCACCACCACATGGGCCTGTTCCGCCGACAACTGGGGGAAATGGTCCCGCACGGTGCGCAGGGACAGGTGTTCCATGGCATGTCCGCCCCAGGAGCTATGTGGATCCAGGAAAGGCTTGATGAGCGCGTAGGCCTGTTCAAATATGTCGCGCAGTTCCGGATTGGAACGACGATCAGTGCCTTCCCATCCGGACGACTTCTTGCTTTCGCTTGCCATGATTTCTATCCTCCCCGGGTCCCACCCGTTCAAATGTTCGATACCGGTCGCGGAAATCGTACCGTCACCAGCGTGCCGTGGTGCCCGCCGGGGACATCCTCGATGAGGACGCGGGCACCGTGATGCTCCGCGATTTCCTGCACGATGGCCAGACCCAAGCCGCTGCCGACCCCCGGGCTGCCGGGCATACGGAAGAAACGCTCCACCACCCGCTCACGGGCATCCAGCGGGATACCGGCACCATTGTCCACCACCGACAGGAAGGAAACCCGGTCATGCGTCACGCCGCAGCGCAAAGTCACACTGCCGCCGGCCGGCGTATAGGCCAAGGCGTTGTCCACCAGATTCGCCGCCATTTCCCCCACCAGCAAGGCATCGCCCCGCACCGGGGCCTTTTCCAGTTCCAGGCCGAAGTCGATATCCCGCTCGATGGCCCGGTGCACCCAGGTATCCGCCCGATCCCGCAGGATGACCACCAGTTCCAGATCCTGGGGCTCCCGCTCGTCCCGGCCCCGGGCCTCGGCGGCAGAGAGGGCCAGCAACTGGTTGACCAATCGGGCCGTACGGCTCGTGGCGTTGCGGCACTGCTCCAGGCGTTCCTGGCGGGCCGCGGCATCGGTCTCCGCCAGGGTCAGTTCCAGCTGGGTCTGCAGGCCCGCCAGGGGGGTGCGCAACTGGTGGGCCGCGTTCGCGATGAAACGTTGCTGGGCCGCACTGGCCTGACCGAGACGATGCAGCAGTTCATTGATTTCCACCACCAGGGGGCGCACCTCCTCCACCGCCGGGCCTTCGTCCAGTGGACTCAGGTCCAGGTGGGAGCGGGCCTGGAGTTGCTCCCGCAGGCGCTCCAGGGGCGCCAGAGCCCGGGCCACGCCATACCAGACGATGCCGATGAGGCCCGCCGCCAGCAGCATTTCCGGCGCCAGGAGACCCAGGGCGATGTGCCACACCAGCAGCTCCCGCTTGTTGGTGGTTTCCGCCACGATGACCGTCACGACTTCAGCATCCACGGGAAACGCCATGGCCGTGGCCCGCACCGGGTGTCCACGGAAGGCCGTATCGTAGAACACCCGCCCCTCTTCCCCGATGTGGGACGGCGGCGGCAGGCCGGCGTCGCCGGCAACGAAGCGGCCCTGCCCGTCCAAAACCAGAAAATAGATGGAATCGTAGCGGTCGGTGCGCAGCACCTGCTCCACGCCCCGGGACATTTCCGCCTTCAGATGATGGACGTCGCTGTCTGCCCCACGGACACTCTCCACCTGACGGGACACGGCCAGCGCCGTATCCGCCAGTTGCTGGTCGTAGGCATCAATAGTGGGCTGATGGATGATGATGTAGCCGCCCACACTGACCACCGCCAGCATGAGCAACAGGGGCACGATGATGCGGCTGAGAAGCTGGACCCTGAGGCTACTGCGCAGCAACATTCCGGAAGGCTTCCAACATGTAACCGAAACCCCGCACGGTGCGGATGAGGATACCGGCGGGTTCCAGCTTGGTGCGCAGCCGCGACACATAGACTTCCACGGCGTTGGGACTCAACTCGTCCTCCCAGGTACACACGCCGCCGACAATCTGGTCCTTGCTCACTACCCGGCCCACGTTGTCCAGCAACACCTCCAGGATGGCCCACTCCCTGAGCGGCAGGTCCAGGGGCTGGTCCTGCAGCAGGGCGCGGCGGGCATCCAGGTCCAGCACCAAGGGACCATGCACGCGGCGCATGGCCGAGAGGTTGCGGGAACGGCGGAAAATGGCCGCCACCCGGGCCAGCAGTTCCTCCGTGGCGTAAGGCTTGGTCAGGTAGTCATCCGCCCCCAGGTTGAGGCCGAAGACCCGGTCGGAGAGGGCATCCCGCGCCGTCAGCACCAGCACCGGCACGCTCTGGCCCACCGCCCGCCAGCGCCGCAGCAGCTCGAAACCATCCATGCCCGGCAGGCCCACGTCCAGCAGTACCAGCCCGAATATTTCCTGGACGACGGCCGCCTCGGCCTTCTCCGCCGAAGAAACACAGTCTGCCAGGTAACCCTGCCGCCGCAGGGTCTGGGTCAGCCCGTCCGCCAGCAGGGGGTCGTCTTCAACGATGAGGATGCGCATGACAATGCCGGGATTCAGGGAAAACGGCATTGTAGAACGGTTTGGTACGGGTTACGGCGCCACCCGCCCCGCCAGCAACTCGATCCAGTGCCTCACCGGTTTTTGGGAGCCGGACTGCAGGTGGGTCAGGCAGCCGATATTGGCGGTGGCGAGGATTTCCGGTGTGCCGGTGTTGAGTGCTGTCAGCTTGTTGTCCCGCAGCTTTTCCGAGATTTCCGGTTGCAGCACCGAGTAAGTGCCGGCGGAGCCGCAACACAGGTGGCTGTCGGGCACGGCGGTCAGCTCGAAGCCGGCGGCGGCCAGCAGTTCTTCCACCACGCCGCGTATCTTCAGGCCGTGCTGCAGGGTGCAGGGGGAATGAAAGGCCACCTTCTGCCTGGCCGGGCCGGCTTTGGCCAGCTTGGGCAGCAGCTTCCTTTTCTCGGCGGCAATGACCTCGGACACGTCCTTGGCCAGGCGACCGACGATTTCCGCCCGCTCACACCAGGCCGGATCATCCTTCAGCAGATGGCCGTAGTCCTTGACCTGCACGCCGCAACCGGAGGCGGTGACCACGATGGCTTCCGCTCCATCCTGGATGTAGGGCCACCAGGCAGCGATATTGCGGCGGGCATCCTCCCTTGCGCCTTCCTGGTCGTCCAGGTGGAAGCGCACGGCGCCACAACAAGCGGCCTTTTTCGCCTCGACGAGGGAAATGCCTGCGGCGTCCAGCACCCTGGCTGTGGCGGCGTTGATATCCGGGGCCAGGCCTGGCTGCACGCAACCCGCCAGGGCAATCATCTGGCGGCGATGGCGCGGCCCGGGCCAGGCGCCCCGGGCCGGCATGTCCGGCAACTTGGCAGCCAGGGCTGCGGGCAAAAGTGGCCGGGCGGCCTTGCCCAGGGCTGCGGCGGGCGTAAACAGCCAACGGCGCGGCAGCACAGTCTTGAGGGCCAGGCGCAACCAGTAGTCCTTGCCGGTCCGTGGCACTTTTCCCGCGATCATCTCCCGGCCAATATCCACCAGGCGCGAATACCGCACACCGGAGGGACAGGTGGATTCGCAGGAGCGGCAGGTGAGGCAGCGATCCAGGTGCAATCGGGTCTTTTCCGTCACGTCCTGGCCTTCCAGCATCTGCTTCATGAGATAGATGCGCCCCCGGGGGCCATCCAGTTCGTCACCGAGAAGCTGGTAAGTCGGGCAGGTGGCGGTGCAGAAGCCGCAATGCACGCAGGTGCGCAGAATGGCGTCCGCCTCCCGGCCGAGGGCGGTGTCCTTGATGTCGCTGGAGAGATTGGTTTGCATGTCGGTTCAGGAATACATACGGCCAGGATTGAAGATTCCGGCCGGGTCGAAGGCTTTTTTCAGACGGGTCTGCAGGGCGGCCATGGGGCCGGGCAAGGCCTGGAAAACCCCCGCGGTCTTGCGCAACAGGGGGCTGCCGCCCCGGTACAGGGTGCCGTGGCCGTCCACCGCCGCCGCCACGCGCCGCAGAGCAGAGGCTTCCATGGTGGTCTTCAGCCAGCGCTGGGCACCGCCCCATTCGATCAAGGTGTCCCCCGCCAAACCCAGGTCCGGCGTCGTAGACGGCAGGGACAAGCGCCACAGCGCCGCCTCGCCGTCGAGATGAAAGAAACCGTCGGTCTGGTCCCTGAGGCTGGCCCAGAACCGGACAGCATCTTCCAGAACTTCGCCACCCAGGGTGCTGCGGGCCTTGGCCACCGCCGCCCGGGCGCCGGACAGGCGCACCGTCAGCACCCCGTCGTGCCAGCAGGTGCCGGAGATGGGGATGGGCTGGCCGGCCCAGTTGTTCAAGGCATTCAGGGCCACCGACTCGGAGAGTTCCAGGCGAAGCGTCCGCTCCTCCACAGGCCGGGGCAACACCTTGAGGGACACCTCCAGCATGAGGCCCAGTGTCCCCAGACTGCCGGCCAGCAGGCGGGATACGTCGTAGCCCGCCACGTTTTTCATGACCTGGCCGCCGAAGGACTGGATCTCGCCCCGCCCATCGATGATCTTCACCCCCAGCACGAAATCCCGCACCGCCCCCACCGTGGCCCGCCGTGGACCGGACAGGCCTGCCGCCACAACACCCCCCAGCGTTGTTTCATCGCCGAAATGGGGCGGCTCGAAGGCCAGCATCTGGCCCTGCTCCGCCAGCGCGGCCTCGATTTCCGCAAGCCGGGTGCCGGCCCGGGCGGTGATGACCAGTTCCGTCGGCTCGTAGGCCAGGATGCCGGCGTGGCCCCGGGTGTCGAGGATGTCCCCGATCAGTTCGCGGCCGTAAAAATCCTTGGTGCCGCCGCCCCGGATGCGCAGGGCCGCGCCAGCGGCGGCGGCCTCCTTGATGCGCGCGACAAACAGGTTGCTGCAATCTTGAGTAGTCATAGCAATCAATGAATCCTGAAACAGCAATTTGAAACGCCGAGGCGCCGAGACGCGGAGGAGAAAACCGGCACGAATGCAAAAGTCATTTTTCCCACCCTCCCAATCCCTTCGGCCTAGTGACTCTTGGTTTTCTCTGCGCCTCGGCGCCTCGGCGTTTGGTTATCGTTCTGTTCGGCGCCAAGTGGCCTTAGAACCGCTCCAGCTCCGGGAACTTCAGTTGGCCGCCGTGCACATGCATCATGCCGTACTCGGCGCAGCGGTGCAGGGTCGGGATGGCCTTGCCCGGATTGAGCAGACCGTCGGCGTCGAAGGCGGCCTTGACCCGGTGGAAGGCCAGGATGGACGCCTGGTCGAACTGGGAACACATCTGGTTGATTTTTTCCATGCCCACGCCGTGCTCGCCGGTGATGGAGCCCCCCAGTTTCACGGACAGCTCCAGGATTTCCGTGCCGAAGGCCTCGGCCCGCTCCAGCTCGCCTTCCTTGTTGGCGTCGAACATGATGAGCGGGTGCAGGTTGCCGTCCCCGGCGTGAAAGACGTTGGCGCAACGCAGAGCGTAGGTCTTCTCCATGGCGCCGATGGCCGTCAACATTTCCGCCAGGTGCTTCCTGGGGATGGTGCCGTCCATGCAGTAATAGTCGGGGGAAATGCGCCCCACCGCCGGGAAGGCGGCCTTCCTGCCGGCCCAGAAGCGCAGGCGTTCCGCTTCACTGTTGGACACGCGGATGTCGGAGGCGCCAGAGCCTTGCAGCACTGCCGACATGGCGGCAATCTCTTCCTCCACCTCCTCCGGCGTGCCGTCGGATTCGCACAGCAGAATGGCTTCGGCGTGCATGTCGTAGCCCGCCTTGACGAAAGGCTCCACGGCGGCGGTGGCCGCCTTGTCCATCATTTCCAGGCCCGCCGGAATGATGCCGGCGGCGATGATGGCCGCCACCGCTTCGCCGGCCCGGGCCACATCCATGAAAGAGGCCATGATGACCCTGGCCTGCTCCGGTTTGGGGGTGAGCCTGACGGTCACTTCGGTGACGACCGCCAGCATGCCTTCGGAGCCGGTCATGAGGGCCAGCAGGTCGTAGCCCGGCGCATCCAGGGCGCTGCTTCCGATTTCCAGGATCTCGCCTTCGATGGTCACGGCCCGCAGCCTGAGCAGGTTATGCACCGTAAGGCCGTATTTCAGGCAATGCACGCCGCCGGAGTTCTCTGCCACGTTGCCGCCGATGGTGCAGGCGATCTGGGAAGACGGGTCCGGCGCGTAGTAGAGGCCGAAGGGCGCGGCAGCCTCGGAAATGGACAAATTCCGCACGCCGGGCTGGACCACGGCGACCCGGGCGAAGGCATCCAGCTTGATGATTTTCTTGAAACGGGCCAGGGACAGCACCACCCCGTCCCCGTGGGGCAGGGCGCCGCCGGAAAGGCCGGTGCCGGCGCCCCGGGCCACCACCGGCACACCGCGGGCGTGGCAGGCCTTGAGCACATCCACCACCTGTTCCTCGGTCTCCGGCAAGGCCACCGCCAGGGGCACCTGGCGATAGGCGGCGAGGCCGTCGCACTCGTAGGGCAGCAAGTCTTCTTTTGACGACAGCAGGCAGTGGGCCGGCAGCAACCCGGCCAGGGCCGCGATCAGCCCCGCACGGTCAATGCCGCTGAAGTCCATTTCGGTTTTGCCTTGGTGACCCACGCTAACTCCAATCATTTCAAAAAATTTGAAACGCCGAGGCGCCGAGGCGCCGAGAGATTACAGGTCAGATTGCAAAGCAAGCTGACATCGTCCGGTACGCGTCCAACAACAAGCCGCTGGCGACATTGAATCGGCTGCCTCTCCGTGGTTTCCCTCGGCGACTCGGCGCCTCGGCGTTTAGCAATGCATTTACCAGCCTCAGTGTTCCCGCACCAGCATCAGGGAAGTGGTGGCGACGCGGACGAGGTTTTCGGCCACGGAACCCACCAGCAGGCGGGCGAAGCCACGGCGGCCGTGGGTGCCCATGACGATCAGGTCCGCCTGCCAGGTACCTGCGGCACTGGTGAGGAGTTCGGCCACCCGGCGGTTTTCCGCCTCCAGCAGCATGCTTTCCGCCTCCACGCCTTCCGCCGCCGCCTTGGCCACCGCATTCGCCAGCAACTTGTCGGCGGAGGCACGCAGTTCATTCTTCACGGCTTCCACATCCACGTAGGTGCCCAGGCCCATGCCGTGCTGGGCCAGGGGGCCTTCGTCCTCGCAATGCACGACACACAGCCGGGCGTCCATGGCCTTGGCCAGAGTGATGGCCTCGCTCAGGGCCTTGGCAGCGGTGCTGCTGGCGTCCAGGGCAACCAGGATTCGTTTGTACATATTCATTTCTCCAATTCTTCTGTAGGTCGGGCTTCAGCCCGACAAAGGGCGAAGCGCATTGTCGGGCTGAAGCCCGACCTACGCTCTCCGTTAACGGGCATGGCGAAGGCCACCCCAATTCATGAAAGTCGGCGCCATGCCCGTTTCCCTCACCCCCCCCGCCCCTCTCCCGCAAGGGGCGAGGGGAGCGCAGTGAGTCGCTGACGCGACTTTCACGCTAATGTACCAGTGTCGTGAAGGGCCAGACGTAGGCTTGCGCCATCACCAGCATGCCCACCAGCACCGCCAGGGCGATGGAGTGGAAGAACACGTAGCGCAGGATGTCGCCCTCGTGGCCATACCAGCGTGTGGCAGTGGAGGCCACCACGATACTCTGGGCATCCACCATCTTACCCATGACGCCACCCGAGCTATTAGCGGCAGCCATGAGCACCGGGTTGAGGCCGAGTTGCTCGGACGTGATCTTCTGCAAGCCACCGAAGAGCACGTTGGAGGCCGTGTCCGAACCGGTGAGCGCCACCCCCAGCCAGCCCAGCAGGGTGCCGAAGAGCGGATAGAACACGCCGGTGTGGGCGAACGCCAGACCCAGGGTGGCATCCAGCCCGGAATAACGGGTGAGGAAACCCAGGGCCAGCATGGCGGTGATGGTAATCAGGGAATAGCGCACCAGCCAGATGGTCTTGCCGTACTGGCGCAGCATGCCCGGAATGGAGTAACCCATCATCAGGCCGGCCAGCAGAGCCGCCAGCAGGATGCCGGTGCCCGTGGTGGTCAGCCAGTTGAGGCGATACACAGCCTCTTCTTTCTTGGCCTTGGCCACCACCGGCGGGGTCTTCTCGATCTTTTCGTGGATACCTTCGAACTTGAAGACCGGGGCCATGCCCAGGTTGGGCACCGCCTTGGTCTTGCCGTCCGCCTGCACCACCGCCGTGGTATCCACCGCCTTCTTGAACTCCGGCAGGCCCCAGATGAAGACGAAGACCGTCAGCACGACCCAGGGCATCCAGGCGCGGCGCACTGCGGCTGCATCGGCTTTTACCGGTGTGCCGACGATGGCTGCGGCGGGTTCCACCTGGCTCGCAGAAATATCCGTGCGGCCCGGCAGTGCCGTGGAGGTCCAGATTTCCTTCGGCTTCCACACCTTCATGAACAGCACCAGGCAGGTCATGGAGACCAGGGCGGCCACCACGTCCACCAGCATGGGGCCGTGGAAATTCGACACCAGGTACTGGGGAACAGCGAAGGAAACGCCGGCCACCAGGATGGCCGGCCAGATGTCCATCATGCCCTTGCGCCCGGCAAAGGCCCAGATCAGCCAGAAGGGCACGATGAGGGAGAAGAAGGGCAGTTGCCGGCCGATCATGCCGGAGAGCACCAGTTCATCCAGGCCGGTGACCTTGGCCAGGGTGATGACCGGGGTGCCCAGGGCGCCGTAGGCCACCGGGGCAGTATTGGCGATGAGGGCCAGGCCGGACGCCGCCAAGGGCGAGAAGCCCAAGCCGATGAGTACCGCGCCAGTCACTGCCACCGGCGTGCCGAAGCCCGCCGCGCCCTCGAAGAAGGCGCCGAAGCAGAAGGCAATCAAGAGGAGTTGCAGACGCCGGTCCGGGGTGATACCGGCAATGGAATCCTGCAGCACCTTGAAGGAACCGTTCTCCGTGGTCAGGCGGTGCAGGAAGATGATATTCAGCACGATCCAGCCGATGGGGATCAGGCCGTTCAGCGCGCCGTAGATGGCGGCATCGGTGGCCATGCTGGCCGGCATGCCAAAGCCCAGTACGGCAATGATCAGGGCCGACGCCAGGGCGAGCAGTGCCGCCATGTGGGCCTTGACGTGAAAAAATGCGAGGGCCGCCAGCATGACGACGACGGGGATGGACGCCAAGAGCGTCGACAGGGCCAGATTGCCCAGGGGGTCGTATACCTGTTGCCAGATCACGGGAATCTCCTATTGAACAGTGTGCATGCGTACATCCGGTCTGGATGTCGCATGGTGTTTTTTAACGGCCCTCTATGCGGGTGCCGCCTTGTATGCTGCGGCCCTTCTGGGGCCAGGCTCGGTGTGATCAGGCGCTCAACTTCGCATCGTCCCTCCCCTCTTCCCCCAGGTCATCCGCAATCTGCAATCCCAGGCGCGCCGCCGCACCGCATAGGTGGGCATGGGCGACCTCTCGCGCCATGGCCGGTGCCGCCGCGGCGATGGCCTCGAACAGTTCATGGTGTTCCGCCTGGGCGGTGGCCGGACTGCCGTTGGTCCGAAGTTCCCCTTCCCAGGCCAGGCGCCGGGATTCGGAAAAGTGCTGGCCGAGGAATTCCACGAAACGCTGCACCAGGGGGTTGTGGGTGGCGGCGGCAATGGCGGAATGGAATTCGTCGTCCGCCACCGAACCGTCGGCGTCATTCTTCAAGGCTTCGTCCATGCAGTCCAGGTGCCGGCGCATGACTTCCAGGTCCGCCGTTGTGCGCCGCCGCGCCGCCAGTTCTGCCACGGTCATTTCCACCAGGGTGCGCAACTCGAAGACATGCTCCATGTTGAGCTGGCTCTGCTGGGCCTCGGGCACCTTGAAATTCAGGCTCTTGGGCCGGACGGTGACGAAGGCACCGGAACCCTGGCGGGATTCGATGAGGCCATCCGCCTTGAGCCGGGCCACCGCCTCGCGCACCACGGCCCGGCTCACTTCGAAAGTTTCGGAGAGCAGTTTTTCCGTGGGCAATTGCTCGCCTGGCGCGTACTCGCCGGAACGGATGCGCCGCTCCAGTTCCGCGCACACGCCCTCGCTGAGGCGAGGGTGGCGGGTGATTTTGCCGAGAGCAGAAGTCATATATTAATCAGGTTGTCTGACAAGTTTTGCGGATTTGAACATCGAAATTGCGGCCCGTCAATCCTGCACTGCAGCAAAACAGATCAATCTGGGAAAAGCAGATGACTAAACGCCGAGGCGCAGAGGCGCCGAGAAATCAGAGTGATACCGTGAAGCCTCGCCGAAAGGGTAAGGCGGCCCCGCTTTTCAAGCTTTTCTTCCTCGGCGTCTCGGCGCCTCGGCGTTTCAAACCGAATTCTCTCCGGACCAATCAACCTGACCAAATGACATGGGCAGATATGGCAAGGCCGGCATGTGCCGGCCTTTGGGAGCGTGTAGAAGCCGGCTCGGCCTCCTCCGCAGGTGGCGGCAGTTCAGGCTGGTTTCTTGAAATCCGCCTCGATCCAGGCACTGGCACTGGCGGCATTCAGCTTGAAGCCCGCCCCCACCTGCACCCGGGCCAGTTCGTCGCCATAGACGTCCCGGGCCGACAGCAGGGCATGGGGTTCGTATTCATCCTCGATGATGTCCAGGCAGACATGCACCGGCCCGGAATCCGTGCTCACGGTGAGCTTCTTGTGGAGCAGGCCGTGCACGTGCTGCTCGTGGCGGCGCACCACCTCGGAAGCGGTCTTGACCAGGGTGTTGAAGGCGTTGGCATCCAGGGGCTTGGGGTTCTTCTTGTCGCGTCCCATGGTCCACGGGCCGATCAGGGCCGGCTCGGGTTCGCCGTCCTTGATCATTTCCACTGCCCAGCCCTCGTCGTCGCCGTTTTTGATGACGCGGGCCGTCCAGCCTCTGTCCACCCACAGCCGCGGCTCATAAATGGCAGCAGGCTGTTCGGCCTCCGGGGTTTCGCTCAATAGGTTCGAATTCATGGGCCGGATTGTAAACCCGGCCGGCCCGTGCATCGGGGTGGATTTACTCCGGACGCTTGGCGTGGCGGATGTGGATATGGAAAGTGCCGTCCGGCGTGGATTCCGCCTGGTGGCTATAACCGTTTCGCTGCAGCATGCCATACAGCGGGAAGGGTTCCCGGTAGAGCATCAGCACGATCTCGTCGTCCGGCCCCAGGTCGTCCAGGGCGGCGATGGTCAGTTCCATGGGTTCCGGCGGCATCAGGCCCCGGGCGTCGATTATTTTCTGGGCACTCATGCCGGCACGCCTCCCGCCAGGGCCGCTTCGATAATGGCGCGCAAGTTGCCGCCATCCGGCTCCATGGCGTCGTCGCACATGGGATAGAGGATGTTTTCCTCCTTTAGATTGTGTTGCTGCATGAGCACCAGCAGGGTCTGCACCACACCGAGGAATTCATCGTCATCCCGGACGCGCAGGGCCTCCGCCAATTCCTCCACCAGGGCGCGCATCTGCATGTGCTCCAGGCGCATGATACGGGTCGGACCACCGGCCATGCCGGTGCGACGTTCGAAGGCTGGAAACAGGCTGTCCTCCTCCACCCCGAAGTGGGCCAGCAGGGCCGTGGAAAAACTGGCGCACAAGCCATCGGCCCGGCTCCAGTCACCCTTGGCGACGGCCTCTTCCAGGTCCGCGAACGCCTCGTCACAGGCCTTGTGGTGCGCCGCCAGCGGCGCGGTCAAACGATCCATGTCCTGCTCCCAGTGGGATTGCAAATGGGCGATTGTGGAAGCGCCTCCCCACCGGCACCTTGATTGGAGTCAATCCGGAGGAGCCAGCCTCGAATATCCACGATCCAGCGAAAAGAAGGATTCGTCACACTGATTTATAATTGCGCTAAATCAATTAACCTGGGCGCGCGATATGAGAGCCTCGCGGCGCGAGCGCCCCCGGCGCGCCCCAATCCCCTGAAAGCCCATGTCCGAACCCACGCCTCCCCGCCGCTTCATTCCCATCCAGCACCTGCACAAGGGCGATGGCAAGATCCATCCCCGCTCCATCAGCGGCCATTTCCAGAACTGGCGCTGGATCTTCGTCTGGCTGACCCAGATTCTTTTCTACGGCCTGCCCTGGCTGCCCTGGAACGGCCGCCAGGCCGTACTCTTCGACCTGGAAACCCGGCGCTTCTACCTTTTCGACCTGGTGCTGTGGCCCCAGGACACCATTTACCTGGCGATTTTGCTGGTGCTCTCGGCCCTGGCCCTGTTCCTGTTCACGGCAGTGGCCGGCCGCCTGTGGTGCGGCTACGCCTGCCCGCAGACGGTGTACACCTCCATCTTCCTGTGGATGGAAAAACTCTTCGAGGGTGAGCGCCAGCAGCGCATCAAGCTGGACGCAGCACCCTGGAGCGCCAGGAAGCTGCGCATCAAGGCCGGCAAGCAGGCCGCCTGGCTGGTCTTCGCCCTATGGACGGGTCTCAGCTTCGTCGGCTACTTCACCCCCATCCGGGAGCTGACGCGGGAACTGGGCAGCCTTGCCATGGGGCCATCGGAGTTGTTCTGGGTGCTGTTCTACGCCGGCCTCACTTACGGCAACGCGGGCTTCCTGCGGGAAAAGATGTGCACCCTGATCTGCCCCTATGCCCGCTTCCAGTCCGTCATGTTCGACCGGGACACCCTCATCATTACCTATGACGAGGAACGGGGAGATCCCCGGGGTAGCCGGCCAAAGAAGGCGGATCCGAAAGCCCAAGGCCTGGGGGATTGCGTGGATTGCGGCATCTGCGTGCAGGTCTGCCCCACGGGCATCGACATCCGGAACGGCCTGCAGGTGGAATGCATCGGCTGTGCCGCCTGCATCGACGCCTGCGATCAGGTCATGGACAAAATGAGCTATCCCCGGGGCCTCATCCGCTACTCCACGGAGAATGCCCTCAAGGAACACCTGGGCAAGGACGAGATCCTGCGCCGGGCGCGCCGCCCCCGCACCCTGGTTTACACCGCCATTTTCCTGGTCATCACCGGCGCCACCGCATGGTCCCTCACCCACCGTCCTGCCGTGCGAGTGGACGTGATCCGGGACCGGGCCAGCATGTCCCGGGAAGCGGAGGACGGCAGCATCGAGAATGTGTTCCGCCTGCAGTTCATCAACGCCAGTGAGCGGCCGCGCAATTACCACATCGCGGTGACGGGCCTGCCGGGTATCCGCCTTGTGGGCCCGGCGGACATCGCCTTGCCCTCCGCCGGCACCGGCGACATCACCCTGTCCGTACGGGCGGAAAGCAG
This sequence comes from Rhodocyclales bacterium, assembly GCA_043743785.1. Lineage (GTDB taxonomy): Bacteria > Pseudomonadota > Gammaproteobacteria > Burkholderiales > Rhodocyclaceae > JAQTNA01. Next base: position 37,050 of record JAYTVW010000114.1, read on the forward strand.
CGCCAGCGGCTCCCGCCCCATCCAGTTCCTCATCCAGGACCGGGACGACCCCTTGGTGAAAGTGGAAGAAAAAGCCAAGTTCTGGATGCCGTAACACCTGGGGGACGGAACCTGTTCCGCCCCCCACGTTTCACCTTTCACATTTCACGTTTCACCTGCCTACCACCGGGTCCGGCAGCGGCGGCAAGCCATGACGTTTGCGGGCGTCGTTGCAGGCCCGGTTGGAGATGCCGTAGAGACCGTGGGATTCAAAATCCCGGCAGGGGGATGGCCGGGACAGGTAGATGTCGCAATGCACTTCCTTGCCCACCTTTCCGCCCAGGGCCACGCACTGGGGCCGGGCGTAGTCCGTGCCTTCCATGATGCGCAGCGTCTCGGTGTATTCCCCCGAGAGGCAGGCCGGCACAAAGCCGCCGGGCTGGTCGTCGGATTCGGAAATATCGAAGACGACGCGACTGTTGGCGCAACAGGCGCCGCAGGAAAGGCAGGGATTGGTCATGGGCAAGGAGTGAGGAGTGAGGAGTGAGGGGTAAGCGCAACTGCCTCTGTACCCAGGTCCACGACGCAGCGCCAGAGCGCATGTCCCGAGTCCTGGTACTTTTTCTCGAAGGGCGTGAAGGGCGTTTCCGGCTGCCAAGGCTCAACGGCGGCAGCCTGGCCGGTGAGTTGCGTCAGGGCGAAGGCGAATTCTTCCACATAGGTGCGCCAATTGCTGCGGCATTCAATAATGCCCCCGAGGCCCGGCAGGATGGGAAAGACGCCGTGGCCGTGCCAGCGCCGCGCCAGGTGGCCCACCTTGGGCCAGGGGTTCGGGTACAGGAAGTAATGCCGGGCGAGGCGAATGCCCTCTTCCGCCATGAGCCGCCAGTAGTCCGCCAGTTCAGCCCGCACCAGCACGCAGTTCTCCGGCAGGGCCTCGCCGGCCCAGGGCTTGCCCCGTTCCAGCCGGTCGCTGGACTTGTCCACGCCGATGACAAAATGCTCCGGGTAAAGCCTTGCCAGGTTTACCGTGCTCATGCCCACGCCGCAGCCCGTGTCCAGGATCAGGGGCGCCAGCGGATTCCAGGCCCGCCATGCTGCCAGGCTTTGCTCGAAAGCCTCCCGGTTCCAGGGCGCCACCGGTCCCCGCAGCGGATGGGCTTGGTGGCGGCGCAACTCTGCCGAAAGACGCGGATGGATGCCGTCCTGGCTGCTTTCAACGGTACGGGAACTGGCTTTCATGGGGAGCGCACTCTACGGCAAGACGCAGTGTTCGCAAAGGCCTAAAATACGGCCTTTTCCGTACGCCCGGCCCGCCATGACCGCCCTCCTCGTTTATCACAATCCCCGCTGTTCCAAGTCCCGCGGCACCTGCCAGATTCTTGCAGACCGGGGCATCGCGGCGGAAATCGTGGATTACCTGAAGAATCCGCCGAGCCGGGCCGAACTGGCGGAACTGATGAAGAAACTGGGCCTGCCGGCCGAAGCTCTGGTACGGAAGGGCGAGGCGGTGTTCAAGGAGCACTACGCCGGCAAGACGCTGACGGAAGACGACTACCTGGACGCCCTGGCGATGCACCCCATGCTCATCGAGCGCCCGGTGGTCATCAAGGGCGACCGCGCCGTCATCGCCCGCCCACCGGAGAAATTGCTGGAACTGTTGTAAGGAAAAAGATCTGTTTGAAACGCCGAGGCGCCGAGACGCCGAGGAAAACCCTTGCAGGTCGGGCTTTAGCCCGACAATTTGACCAAGTTTCGGGCTGAAGCCCGACCTACGATTTCCTGCCTTTCTCGGCGCCTGAAGCGCCTCGGCGTTTAGAAAGCTTTTTCCCTGCCCCCATGTCCCAGCCCAACGCCCTCGAACTGCTCCACTCCGTCTTCGGTTACACCGCCTTCCGGGGCCCCCAGGCGGAGATCATCGATCACGTGATGGCGGGGGGCGACGCACTGGTGCTCATGCCCACGGGGGGCGGCAAGTCCCTGTGCTTCCAGATTCCGGCCATGCTGCGCCCCGGCGTGGGCATCGTGGTGTCGCCCCTCATCGCCCTCATGCAGGATCAGGTGGATGCCCTGCTGCAGGCGGGGGTGCGGGCCGCCTTCCTGAATTCCAGCCTGGACGGCCGCCAGGCCCAGGCGGTGCAGCAGCGCCTCATGGCGGGGGAACTGGATCTCCTCTACGTGGCGCCGGAACGCCTGGTCATGGACAACTTCCTGGCCCTGCTGGACCACATCCAGGAACGCCACGGCCTGGCCTTGTTCGCCATCGACGAGGCCCACTGCGTGTCCCAGTGGGGCCATGATTTCCGGCCGGAATACATCCAACTCTCGGTGCTGCAGGAGCGCTTTCCGAACGTGCCCCGGGTGGCCCTCACCGCCACGGCGGACGAGCTGACCCGGGCCGAGATCGTCTCCAAGCTGGGGCTGACCCACGCGCGCCAGTTCGTTTCATCCTTCGACCGACCGAATATCCGCTACCGGGTGGTGGAAAAGGACAACGCCCGCCGCCAGCTGCTGGATTTCCTGCAGGGCGACCGGGAGACGCCGGGGCACCTGGGGGAGGCGGGCATCGTGTATTGCCTGTCGCGCAAAAAGGTCGAGGAAACCGCCGCCTGGCTGGAGGAACAGGGCGTGAAGGCCCTGCCCTACCACGCGGGCATGAACGCGGAGGATCGCCGCAGCAACCAGCAGCGCTTCATCCGGGAGGAAGGGGTGGTCATGGTGGCCACCATCGCCTTCGGCATGGGTATCGACAAGCCTGACGTGCGCTTCGTCGCCCACCTGGACCTGCCCAAGAGCCTGGAGGGCTATTACCAGGAAACGGGCCGGGCCGGCCGGGACGGGGAGCCGTCGGAAGCCTGGCTGGCCTATGGACTCAACGATGTGGTGCTGCTCAGGAGCTGGATCGACCAGGGCAACGCCCCGGAGGAGCAGAAGCGTATCGAGACCGGCAAGCTCTCCGCCATGCTGGGCTATTGCGAGGCGGCCCGCTGCCGCCGGGTGGTGCTGCTCAACTACTTTGGCGAGGACGCCAGGCCCTGCGGCAATTGCGACATCTGTCTGGACCCGCCGGAAACCTGGGATGGCACCGTCGAGGCGCAAAAATTCATGTCGGCGGCCCTGCGCACCGGCCAGCGCTTCGGTGCCGGCCATCTCATTGACATCCTGCGGGGCAAGGCCACGGACAAAGTGACCCAATGGACCCACGACCGGCTGCCCACCTTCGGCGTCGGCGCGG
>JAYTVW010000115.1:0-7448 GCA_043743785.1 Rhodocyclales bacterium
CGGGTCCCCATCGTCTAGAGGCCTAGGACACTACCCTTTCACGGTAGGTACCGGGGTTCGAATCCCCGTGGGGACGCCAAGAAGAAAGCAGAGGGGGCAACCGACTGGTTGCCCCCTCTGCTTTTTTCCTTTGGCGTCCCCACGGGGTACTTCGAGAACCCCTCGGTTCGACGAGGCCGCTCCACTGGAGCGGCCGAAGGACGCACCGTCAGGTGCGGTCCCGCGCGCCTCATGCGCGGGATGGCCGGATCGCCCAAAGCGATCCGGACACAATCCCCGTGGGGCCTCGGGGCTGCGCATGCAGCCTCCTGATTTCACTCCGTCGCAGCCACGGACGCCCTCTGTCAGGCCGGCAAAGTGTCAGGCAGGCCATCTCCGGCCCCGTGCTTCCCGCCAGCATTCCCTGTCGCTCCCAAAACCCGGCCAGACAGCGTTTCACGGCACGTAGCCACCCACTGATCCCTCGGCGCCCTACGCGCCGTCCGCTGGTCGTCCGTGTGCCCATCCTTCCGAGCACCAAAAAAGGAAGGGGGCAACGCCTTGCGTTGACCAGTGTCATAGGCGTATGCTGCCGGCTTTATTTTTCCGGTCCTGTGCTGCATGGATCAGGACACGGCGACCAAGGGGCATACCCGGAAATAGTCATGCAGTCAAAGAGCAAGTGTTCGCGCCGGATATGTTGTTCGACGAATTTCAGAGCCAAAAGCAAGAATCCTGACTCTGCACGCATACGTCCTCCGATATAAGTGAATGCTCTGTGGCCAATATCGATTAATTATCCGGTAATTAACGCTAAGGACAAAATATGAAAGAGGTCATTGGGCTCGTTGCTGCGATTGCTGGAGCAGTTGGCGCAGTAACATCATGTGCTGACAAGTCGAAGCAACCGCCACAATCTGTTACGCAAGAACAGAAGGTAGTAGTAGTGCCTCCTTTAATATTATCTTCTCCGCCGGGATCGCACACCGAAGTCCTTAGCCCATCTACAAATGTGGTTTCGTCGGTAATTGCCAGCTACCAAGAATTAATGCTGCTAAACAAAACACAAATACAAGGTGATAATGGCGCCTCTGCTGAAATGCGCCTTGAGGATGCTAGGGAACGGGTTCGGCTCGCTAATTACATTGCCCAAAATGCTCACCTGTTGGAACAACTGGTTTCAACGAACCCGGATATCCGCGATTGTCTTGAAGAGGTCAAGAAGCTTCCTGACTATCAGAAAGAACTCGTCAGACTATCGGCATTGGCTCAGAAATGAATATGACTTTCAGGGTTATCCGATATTTACCCGGTATTGTCGCGACGCTATTTTCTGTCGGATGCGCCGTGCCGAATCCTGTTCTGATATCTGCTGAGCGAGAACCAGGATGTAACGTGGCATTGCTCTCTAGTGGAAAGGAACAGCTTGGAACGGTATTTAAGTTGCAGGTTGGATCCGGTGTCGCCTATTTAACCGCCGCCCATTCATTGCCGGCGATAAAGACTCGAGACCTAAATATTACATACAAGTGTCAAATGCTGACCATCAGGCAAAAAGTTATTGCGCTTGAGAATCTTCCTGGGATTGATGTGGCGATAGTCAGACCTGCTAATTTGATAGCGGAATTGCCGACGCTGCAACCGTCATCATCCCAGGCTGGCGCTATCACTATTCCTAACTATTCGCTAATGACCTCGCTTGACCCCCAATTAGGTGAGGTTTCAATAGAATCAGTCGGGTCGCTAATATATCGTAAGGATGGAAAAATATACTTTACAGCGTCTATATTGCGCTCTGGTGCCAGCGGGGCCCCCGTGCTAGATCCGCAAAGGGGCGTGATTGGCATTATTATCGGCCGGTTCATGGAGGGGAATATCTATGCAGGTATTGGTTTCGGGTATTCGGTTGAGAAAATATTGCGGGCTATTTCAGCGCGGTCTACTGCTGCTACTGCTACCAGCACTGGTGTCATGTGGAACGGTGAATAGTGATCGAGTCAGTGTCCCACCATCTCCCCAGGAAAGAGTAGTGGAGCCAAATCCCCGGGTAACTGGCGATGCAGGAATTGAATCAAGAAAGATTGTTACCTTTCGCAAGGCGGCTGAATACGAAAATGCTTATAACCAGATTGTTAACTGGGCTAGTGATGAAAAAAATGTCTTGCTCCTTTTTCAACGTGATAACGTCACTACGGTCGCGCTGGAAATATGCGCATGGAAGGAAGATTATAATCTATTCAATAAAATAGCAAATCGTTCTCCATCGATGACCCGGACGACAGAGGCACTCCGTGTGGCATCTCAACGAAACTTTTTGGTATTGGCAAGGTACTATCAATGCTTTTTTAAGAAAGAACTGCAATCGCTCAGCGGCTGTGAAAAGCAGATTGGCGAATTAGTGCGACTCAATAAAGAATATGCAGATATCTGGCGGTTTACCACGCGATAAATATGGAAATATGCCGGCTTTTTATCCAGTGCCGTCCTGTTGAACAGGGCTATTGATGTGTAAACGGAGGGAAATGGCAGAAATGGGGTGAGGTCTTGGTTGCGGCTTGGCAATGTCGCGAAATCTAGCGGGAGGAAACCGAGAGTCAGGTCCAAATTCGTAGTATTTTCTGGCGCCTTTCTCCTCACCTCACCCCTCCATCTCATACCGCCTACTCCTCCCTCCGCCTCCGATTTCCTTAACACCCCCTGTGCCACCAACTCGTTAATATCCCTCAACGCCGTGTCCGCTGAACACTTGGCGATGGCCGTGTGGCGCTGGGGAGCTTGCCGTCGAAGCCATTCAGTGGGAACCGAGGGTCATAGGAAACCGTGGGTCAGGTCTAGATTCGTGGCATTTGGTCGCACCTTTCTTCCCCCTCACCCCTCGATCTCATAACTCGTACTCCTCCCCCCCGCCTCCGATTTCCTTAACACCCCCTGCGCCACCAACTCGTTAATATCCCTCAACGCCGTGTCCGCTGAACACTTGGCGATGGCCGCCCATTTGGCGCTGGTGAGCTTGCCGTCGAAGCCATCCAGCAGCCCGTTGATCAGTTTCACCTGGCGTGGGTTCAGGGGCAGGCTGGCCCGGCGCTGCCAGAAGCGGGTTTTGAGCAGCACGGCGTTAAGGGTCTGCTGGGCCTGGTCCACCGCCCGGTCCAGGGTGGCGAGGAACCAGGCCAGCCAGGGGGTGACGTCCAGTGTCTGCCGTTGGGTCTGTTCCAGGATGTCGTAATAGGCCTTGCGCTCCCGCTGGATCTGGGCCGACAGGCTGTAGAAGCGCTGGGGGCTGCCATCGGCCCGGGCCAGGAACAGGTCGCCGATGGCCCGGGCCATGCGGCCGTTGCCATCCTCGAAGGGGTGCAGGGTGACGAACCACAGGTGGGCAAGGCCCGCCTTGATGAGCGCCGGTTCGGGCGAGGCGCTGTTGGCCCAGGCGAGAAACTGGCCGGTTTCAGCCTCCAGCCTGTCCGCCGCCGGGGCCTCGAAATGCACCCGCTGGCGTCCCGCCGGACCGGACACCACCTGCATGGGGCCGCTGACGTCGTCCCGCCAGGCGCCTACCTTGATTGGGCAGAGGCCGGCATAGCCGGTGGGGAAGAGGGCGGCGTGCCAGCCGGACAGACGCTCCCGGGTGAGGGGGGCGTCGCAGTTGGCCGTGGCGTCGAGCACCATGTCCACCACGCCCTCCACATGGCGGTCCACCGCCGCCAGGGCGCCGATGTCCACCCCCAGACGGCGGGCAATCGACGAGCGCACGGATTCGAGCTGAAGTATTTCCCCCTCGATCTCGCTGGTCTTGATGACGTCCTCGGTCAGCGCCGCCAGGCTGGCCTGGTCCCGCAAGGCCATGCCCACATCCGCCAGGCGTCCCATGAGCAGGCCCTGGGCCTGGCTGACTTCCGCCAGGGGCTGGGCCAGGGCCGCCAGGTCATAGCGCCATTGGGGCCAGTCCCCGGCCTGCCAGATATACGTGTAATCACCGCGTTTCATGCGGCGATTGTGGCGGGTATTCCCCGCACGTGCAAGTTATTCACCGCAAAAAATGCGGGGATATTTCTCCCGACCCCAGCCTCGGGCATGGCCGACCGTGGTTCATCATCGGCGGAGCTTCTGCCATGCCCCTCACGTCAATATGAAATTCCCGTCCGGCTTGTGGGGCGGCGGCGGGATTTCGCCCAGCATTTCCCGCAGGCTCGCATCAATATTCGCCACCATGGCATCCAGCGCCAGGTCATTGGCGGAGAGCCCGAACGGCTCCTCAATCTCGTCGCTGAGGGCTTCCAGGGCGAAAAAGGTGTAGGACACGAAGGTCACGACGAGGGGGGTCATGAGGCCGATGCCGTCCACCAGGCCAAACGGCAGCAGCATGCAGTAGAGGTAGGCGCTGCGGTGCAGGATGACCGAATAGGTGAAGGGCAGCGGGGTGCTGGCAATGCGCTCGCAACTGCCCAGGGCCATGGACAAGCCGTCCATGGAGTCCTCCATCTTCTGGGCGAGCACGGGCTCCAGCAGGTGGTTTTGGCGGCAAGCGTGGATCCACTTGCCCAGCCAGATCATGACCAGGGTCGGGGCGGAACGGGCGCCTTCGAGTTGAACGCGCAGGGATTCCGGTAACAAGGCTTCCGTGCCGGTTGCCGGGGCTTGCCCGCGTAACTGGTTGCGCATGGTGGTGGCAAAAGCAATCAAGCCCAATACAAAGGGCCTCACTTCTTGTTCCGGTTCCATCATGGTCAAGGCTTTCCGCGCCAGATTGCGTGTTTCCACGAGGACTGCGCCCCATTGCTTGCGGGCCTCCCAATAGCGGTCGTAACTGGTGTTGATGCGAAAGCCCAGGAAAATCGCCAGGGCCACCCCCATCAGGGAAAACGGTCCGGAGGTGAGGGTGACTTTCCAGTGGAAAAACTGGCCGTGGGCCCATACCACCAGGCTGGACAAGGTAAAGATGAACAGTTGCTGGCTCAGAATCAAATGCACCAGAGAACCGCGGCGCACAAATAGCAGGTGCACCCAGTGGGGACGGGGACGGACAATCATGAGTGTTTGGATGAACGACGGGTTGGCAAGCGATGAAGAAAAAGCCGGTGTTCAGGCCATTTACAGAGGCAGGTGAAGCGGGGAGGCCCAAAGAAATGGCCCGTTTTCACGGGCCAAAACGTCATTCCTGGCGAAGGAGGAGAGAGCGTAAGGCCACTATGCGCCATGAGGCGGAGGGACGAGGATACCTGATGACGGGCTTCCCGGTGGCAACGACCTGTAATTTATCCCGAGCCGGAACAAACGACGAACGATGATTGTTTATTGGATGAACAAGCTTGGCTTAATCGTCCTGGTGAGGCTGAAACAGCCGCCCGACCATGGAAAATCTCCCCTCGATCGCGCTGGTCTTGATGGCATCTTCGAATAGAAATAAAAAAGAGGTTTCCCGTGATGGAAACCCCTTGGTATTACAGCAACTTAAGTTACAGCATACGCATCTTCTTGGCCGCTTCCCGCAGTTCGCCGCGGAAATCCGGGTGGGCGATGGCGATGAGGGCTTCGGCGCGCTGATGGGCGGTCTTGCCGCGCAGCTGGGCCACGCCGAATTCCGTCACCACGTAATTGATGTCGTTCTTGCTGGTGGTGACGTGGGTGCCGGGTGAGAGGGTCGGCACGATGCGGGAGATGGTGTCGTTCTTGGCGGTGGAGGGCAGCACGATGAAGGCCTTGCCGCCGTTGGACATGTTGGCGGCCCGCACGAAATCCGCTTGGCCGCCAGTGCCGGAGTAGGGCGTGTAGCCCAGGGTTTCGGAGCCGCACTGGCCGATCAGGTCCACCTGCATGGTGGCATTGATGCAGTGGAGATTGTCATTCTGTCCGGCGATGTGGGGCGTGTTGGTCACATCCACCGGGTGCATTTCCAGGGCCGGGTTGCGGTGCATGAACTGATACAGTTTCTTCGAACCCAGGGCAAAGGTGGCGAGCATCTTGCCGGGATTGAAGTTCTTGCGCCGGTTGGTGACTACCCCGGCTTCCACCAGGCTCATGATGCCGTCGCCGATCATTTCCGTGTGGATGCCCAGGTCGTGCTTGTGGGTCAGTTGCATGACCACTGCGTCCGGAATGCCGCCATAGCCGATTTGCAAGGTGGAACCGTCCGGGATCAGGTCCGCCACGTACTTGCCGATGGCTTCCTGTACCGGGCCGATCTTGGGTAGACCCACTTCCAGAATGGGATCCTCGCTCTCGACGAGGGCGGCTACCTGGGAAACGTGGATGTGGCAATTGCCATTGGCGAAGGGCACGTTCGGATTGACTTCCAGCACGATTACCCGGGCCTTGCGCAGCGCCGCCATGGTGTAGTCAGTGCCCAGGGACATGGAGAAATAGCCATGGTCGTCCATGGGGGAGGCCAGGCCGAAGACCACGTCCGCAGGGGAAAGATTCCGGTCGATCAACTGGGGCAGTTCGGAGAAATAGGCCGGGATGAAGTCGATCCAGCCTTCCTGGCCTCCTGTCCGGGAGGCGCCGCCGAAGAAGTAAGCCACGTGGCGCACATGCTCCACGGTTTCCGGGTCGAAATAGCCATACTTGCGCAGAGGCAGAATCTGGGCCACCTTGACGTCGCGGAAATCCCGACGCTGCTCGGACAGGGCATGCAGCAGGCTGGGCGGTTCCCCCACGCCGGTCGGCACCACGATCATGTCGCCGTTCATCACCAGGCGGACTGCTTCCGCGGGTGTCGTCAGTTTTTGCTGGTAGAGGGACTGCACAGGCACTGATATCTCCTTTATTTTCTTGGTTTACGAAAGGACGCATGATTACAGGGCTTGCCGCCCTATTATCTGATCCATGTCAAATGTCGCCATACTGCAGCGTATGTTTTTGATGTTTGCCTGTCGCGGGCGCCGGAGATACCCTGTCACTCCGACGTTTCGAACGAGGTAGGTCATGGTAAGGGAAATATTGAGGATGGGGGATCCACGCTTGCTGCGACAGGCCCGGCCGGTTCAGGAATTTGGTACCCCCCAATTGAGGGCATTGGTGGCGGACATGCTGGAGACCATGAGGGCGGCCCAGGGCGTCGGCCTTGCTGCGCCCCAGATCGGTGTGGATCTGCAACTGGTGATCTTCGGCTTCGAGCAGAACGAGCGTTATCCGGATGAGAGCGCCGTTCCCTTCACCGTTCTGCTGAATCCCTTGCTGACGCCCCTGGGCACGGCCCTGGAAGAGGGCTGGGAAGGCTGCCTGTCGGTGCCGGGCATGCGTGGCGTCGTGCCGCGCTTCGCGCGCATCGTCTATCGCGGCTTCGACCTCGACGGCACTGCCATCGAACGCGAGGCCGACGGCTTTCACGCCCGCGTCGTGCAGCACGAGTGCGATCACCTGATCGGCACGCTCTATCCGATGCGCATCCGCGACTTCAGCAAGTTCGGATTCACCAGCGAGCTGTTTCCCGAGCTCGACCCGGATGACGATGACTGAACGCGTCGCGGCCC
>JAYTVW010000116.1:0-8227 GCA_043743785.1 Rhodocyclales bacterium
ACGCGCCATGTGGCTGGCCACACAAGCGCTTTGCAACGCAGCATGGCGCTCGTATGCAAGATGGACAATGTTCAAGTTATTCTTTCTCGGCGACTTAGCTCGGGTTTTAACCCGACAGGCTCATCAACGATCCGTTTTGTCGGGCTGAAGCCCGAGCTTGTATGCAGCGGTGCGGCCCATTGTTCTTGATGCGGCGCATCAATGAAAAATGCCGCTCAGTCGAGGACTGAACGGCATTTCCGCCGGAGCGGATAAGCGGACGCAGCGTGAACTGCGGCCCGATTACTTGGACTTCTTGGCGGTGACGGCCTTGACGGTCGCTTCGGTAGCGGCGGTCAGGTTGGTGCCGGCGGTTTCAGCCATTTGCTTCACATTCTTGCTGACGCTTTCGTAGGCGCTGCTGGCGGTCTGCAGGGCGGTCTTGATGGCGGCGAAACCGGCTTCGGAACCGCTGGGGGCGGACTTGGCGGCTTGGTCCAGGGCGGCGACAAAGTTCTTGTTCAGTTCGGCGAACTGGGTTTCGAACAGCTTGGCCACTTCTTGCTGACCTTCGGCGACGATCTCGTTCACGCTCTTGGCGTAGGCCACAGCCTTCTCGACGATGGGCTGGGTCAGTTCGGTTTGCAGGCTCACCAGATCCTGGGGGTTCTTGATGCCCATCAGGGTCTTGGCGCTGGCGGCGCTGTCTTCCATGACGGAACGAACGGTGTTCAGGTTCAGGGCGGCAACGCGTTCGGAACGGGAAACAGCACTGTTAACCAGCGCCATCATGCTTTCCATGCTGGCCTTGTTGGCGGCGACGATTTCTTCGGGGGTGGTGAACTTGGTCATGGTCAATTTCCTGAGTAAATGAGTGAAAATTTAGGGTGTAAATTCTGTGGAAGCACATTTGTGCGGTGCACCATTTGACGCGATTTTAGCGATTAACCCGCGTGTGTCAAGCTATTTTTCACATTTTTCATTGTCACGCTCGTACACAAGGTGAACAAGGACCATTTATTCATTTCCGTGGAAACCCAAAAGCTTACGCTGGATAGGGCAGCGGCGCGGCGATGCGGGGTATCCCGCGTTGAACCGGAGAGGGGCGGCTTCAGCCGACCCTCTCCGGTTTTACCCGGCGAAAAGCACGCCAGAGCAGCAGGTCGTAGGCAATCTTCAGGCCGCCGCAAACAAGGAGTGGTGCCGCCAGCCAGCCAGCGGCGAAGAGGGCGCCCCCCAGGGTCGGGCTGAGGGCCGAGGCCAGGCTTTTCGGCACCAGGGTGAAGCTGGCGGCTGCCGCCCGTTCCGTCGGCGTCACCAAGGCCATGACGAAGGCGCTGCGAGCCGGCACGTCCATCTGTGACAACAGGGCGCGCACCAGCAGCAAGGCCAGGGCCATGTCCAGATTGGGTACCAGGGCCGCCGCGATGAGGCACAGGCTGGCCGGAATATGGGTAAACACCATGGTGTTGAGCAGGCCGATGTGCCGGGCCAGACGGGGCGCGGCCAACTGGGAAGCTGCGGACAGAAGGCCGGCCCAGAAGAAGAAGGCTCCGGCATGGCTGAGGGACAGGTCGAAGCGCCGGAACAGCCACAAGGCCATGAGGGAGTTCACCATCAAGCCCCCAGCGAAGGAATCCAGGGAGAACAAGGCCGCCAGCCGGATCACCGTGCTCCGGGATGGGCCGAGAGGCGTTGCCGGCTTTCTTTCTTCTTCATGGACTGCCGGCAGTTGTCGGTAGAGCAGCCACACCGCAGCGCCGATGCCGCCATACAGCATAAACATGCCGCGCAGGGCCGTGAGCCGCGCCACGCCGCCGTGATCCGCCAGCCAATCCGGCACGCCGGCCGCCAGAGCACCCAGGGCTGCACAGAAGATTCCCGCCAGACTGTAGCGAGCGAACAGGGCGGTACGGGCCTCGCCCTGGGCCGCCTCTGCCAGGCGGGCGTGTTCCAGGGGCAGGAACAGACTAACGTCGCCGGAACTCGGGTTCAGGGTGCCGACGAAGGCAATCAGCAGCAGCGGCCAGAAGCCGGTCAGGCCGGCAAAACCAAAGCCGGTGGCCGCCATGAGCAGGGCCGCTCCCAGGAGCAAACGACGGTGGTGGAAGCGATGGCCCCAGGCACCCACCGCCAGGGTGGCGGCGGCGGACCCCAGCAGGGTGGCTGTTGCCAGCAAGCCCACCGCCCAGGTGCCATGGCCCAGGGCCAGCAGGTAGGCGGGTAGCAGCACCGCCACATAGCCATCGGCAAAGGCCCTGAGCGCCCGACCCACCAGCAAGGGCAGTGCAACCGGGTCGGCGCCCGGGGGCAGAAGCAGGCGGCGGATCAGGTTTGAATTCAATTTGAAACGCCGAGGCGCAGAGGCGCCGAGAAGACCGAACGCCCCGCAGGCCAGCTGCCTTTGGCGGTAGTGATCCCGACGGTTTTCCTCTGCGTCTCGGCGCCTCGGCGTTTCATCATCATTTTGGGTTCAAATAAACACTCTCAACAGCAGCCCGGCCACCGCGCAGGCGCCGATGACCGGGATGACGCCGATCTTGAAACGGAACAAGGCCACGGCGGCGGCCAGGGCGATGGCGGCCGAGATCACGTCAAAATGCCCGCCAAAGCCCTTGGGCCACAGCACGTGGTAGCCGAAGAACAGGGCCAGGTTGAGAATCACCCCCACCACGGCGGCGGTGATGGCGGTCAAGGGGGCGGTGAATTTCAGGTCGTTGTGCGTGGACTCGATGAGCGGCCCGCCGGCCAGAATGAAAATGAAGGAGGGCAGAAAGGTGAACCAGGTCACCAGGGCCGCCGCCGTCGCCCCCGCCAGGAACAGGCTGTCCGGCCCGAAGATGGCCTTGACGTAGCCGCCGATGAAGCCGACGAAGGCCACCACCATGATGAGGGGGCCCGGCGTGGTTTCCCCCAGGGCCAGGCCGTCCATCATCTGGGAGGACGTGAGCCAGCCGTAATGCTCCACGGCCCCTTGATACACATAGGGCAGCACCGCATAGGCACCGCCAAAGGTCAGGAGCGCCGCCTTGGTGAAGAACCAGCCCATCTGGGTCAAGGTGTATTCCCAGCCATAGATGGAAATCAAAAAGCCCATGGGGAAGAACCACATCACGCAGCCCAGGAAAAATATTTCCAGAACCCGGGACCAGCGGAACAGGGCATGCTCCGGCGTCGGCGTGTCATCGTCGATGAGGGCCGGACCCCAGGATTTGTCCGCCTTGCCGTGGCCGCCGCCGGTCCTGAACTTATCCGGAGCGTAGCGTCCGCCCAGGTAGCCGATGAGTGCAGCGGCGGCGACGATGAGGGGGAAGGGCGCATCCAGGGCGAAGATGGCCGCGAAGGCGGCTGCAGCAATGGCCCACAGGGCACCGTTCGTCAGTGCCCGGCCACCAATGCGCCAGGCGGCCTGGGCCACGATGGCGGTGACGGCGGGTTTGATGCCGTAGAACAGGCCGGCTACCAGGCTGGTTTCGCCGTAGGCCACGTAGATCCAGGACAGGGCAATGAGGATGAAAAGGGACGGCAGCACGAACAGCACCCCCGCCATGACGCCGCCAAAGCCCCGGTGCATGAGCCAGCCGATGTAGGTGGCGAGCTGCTGGGCCTCCGGCCCCGGCAGCACCATGCAGTAGTTGAGGGCATGCAGGAAGCGCCGCTCCGAGATCCAGCGCCGCTTTTCCACCAACTCTTGATGCATCATGGCGATCTGCCCGGCGGGGCCACCAAAGCTGATGAAACCCAGTTTCAGCCAGAACAGGAAGGCCTCCCTGAAGCTGACGGGGGCGGGGGCTTGAGCGAGGGCATCGGGCTGGGCGTCGGTCATTGTCATGTCTGCAGTCAGGGTGTCCGGCCGCAGGATACAGGATTCCGCCGCAGGACTCGGCACAGGCCGGGTTCGGCAGGGGCTAGCGCGGGTGCTATGCTTCGAACCCGCTTTGAATTGACCAATGAGACCTGTCCATGGCCCGCATCAAGATCGACCTGCCGGAGCACTATAGTTTCGGCACGGATATTCCCGTCTATATCGGCCACATCAATTATGGCCACCACCTGGACAATTCCGCCCTGCTGTCCCTGGTATCCGAGGCCAGGGTGCGTTTCTTCAAGTCCCTGGGCTACACGGAACTGGATGTGGAAGGCGTGGGCATCGTGGTGGTGGATGCGGCGGTGCAATACCGCTCGGAAGCCTTCCATGGCGAGGTATTGCATTTCGACATGGCTTGCGCCGATTTCAACAAGTACGGCTGTGATCTGGTGTGGCGCATCACTGTCGCCACGCGGGAAGTGGCAAGGGGCAAGACCGGCATCCTGTTCCTCGACTACAGCGTGAAGAAACCCGTGCGGCCACCCCGGCCCTTCCTGCTGAAAACGGGTGGTCCCCTGCCGGAAGAGGCGGCGTCGGCGTGAGTGCGTCCGGGCTGCTGCCCGCTGCGGCAAATGAGGTGTTTAACGATCTGCACACCCGCCCCGGCATACGCATCGAGCACTGTCTGTGCGACCTTTTGTCGCACGTCCCGGCGGGCAAGCCGAAATAGAATGGGCGCCTTAACCAGTCTTTTCGGGATTCCTTCATGATTCTGCATCGCGCCCTCTGCTTCCGCCGGCTTTTGCCGGTCCTGGCCCTCGCCACCGTGTCCACCTCCGTGCTGGCCTGCGCCAGTTGCGGGTGCACCCTGAGTTCCGATTGGGACAGCCAGGGCTTCACGACCCAGGCAGGCCTGCGGCTGGATGTGCGCTACGACACCCTGAACCAGGACCAGTTGCGCAGCGGCAAGGGCAAGGCCTCCGCCGCCGATGTGGGCGCCAGCGGCCAGGAAGTGGAGAAATTCACCCGTAACAACTACCTGACCGTGGGCCTGGACTACAGCTTCTCGCCTGACTGGGGTGTGAATGTGCAGTTGCCGTGGATCAACCGGAATCACAGCACCCTGGGCACCGGCTCGGACGGCAGTGCCGTCGCGGATACCGCCTACGACTCCCGCACCGCCAGCCTGGGAGATGTGAAGGTGGTCGGTCGCTACCAGGGCTTCAGCCCGCAACGCAACTTCGGGATCATGTTCGGACTGAAGCTGCCTACCGGTAGCCACACCGAAGCCGGCATCTCCACCGACCCGGCCAATCCGGGGGCCGCGGCCATTATCGACCGGGGCCTGCAGCCGGGCAGCGGCACCACGGACGCCATCCTCGGCGTGTATTACTTCGACACCCTGAACAAGAACTGGGACTGGTTCGGCCAGGCCACCGTGCAGGCGGCCCTTAACTCCTCGGACCAGTACAAGCCGGGCACCGGCTACAACCTCAACCTGGGGGTGCGCTACATGGGTTACGGAGCGGTGATTCCGCAACTGCAACTGAACACCCGCTACGTCCAGCACGACACCGGTGCCCAGGCCGACACAATCAGCACCGGCGGCACCCTGATGTACCTGAGCCCCGGCCTGGTGGTGCCGGTGAGCAAGCGAGCCTCTGTGTACGGCTTCGTCCAGTTGCCCGTTTACCAGGATGTGCGGGGTGTGCAACTCACACCGCGCTACAGCGCCTCCATCGGCGCCCGCTACGCGTTCTGACGTCGCGTCAGATTCTGGGGAAAATTCAAAACGGGTCGCGCTGCGGAGGGATGTGGGCGCCCTTGCCGTTGCGGCGGCGGAAGCCCTGTCCCCTGCGGCCATGAGCGCGGAAGCGGCGCCGCCGGGGGCTGCGCTGGCATAGGCGGGTAGCGGGAGGCGGGAAAATCCTTTACAGTACGACTCCAACAAAAAGCCAAGAGGCCATGAACATGAGCAATAAAGGGCAACTTCTACAAGACCCGTTCCTCAACACCCTGCGTCGGGAGCACATCCCCGTCTCCATCTACCTGGTCAACGGCATCAAGTTGCAAGGGCAGGTAGAATCCTTCGACCAGTATGTTGTGCTGCTCAAGAACACCGTCACCCAGATGGTGTACAAGCATGCGATCTCCACCGTAGTGCCCGCGCGCCCCGTGAATATCAGCCAGGAAGCCGGCGACGCTTGATGGTGTTCCGCGTGCAACACGCGCCCCTTTCGGCTGCGCGTTTTTTCTTCAGGGATTGATTCGGACGCATGTTCGACCGTCCCGCCTCGGGCGAAACCGCCATCCTGGTCCAGTTGGACCTGGGTGGCGGTGACTATGCCGAGCGTCTCTCCGAGTTCCAGCTACTGGTCGCCAGTGCGGGCGTAAGCTCCCTCGGGGTGGTCTCTGGTCGTCGTCAGGCGCCGGATGCCGCCACCTACGCCGGCAAGGGCAAGGTGCAGGAGATCGGCGAATTCCGCACCTCGGTTGAAGCCGAAGTCGTTATTTTCAATCACGAACTTTCCGCCGCCCAGCAGCGCAACCTGGAACGGACGCTGGAGTGCCGGGTGGTGGACCGTACCAGCCTCATCCTGGATATTTTCGCCCAACGCGCCAAAAGCCATGAGGGCAAGCTGCAGGTGGAACTGGCTCAGCTTGAATACATGGCGACGCGCCTGGTGCGGGGCTGGACCCACTTGGACCGGGAAAAGGGCGGCGTCGGTATGCGCGGCCCCGGCGAAAAACAGCTTGAAACCGACCGGCGACTCCTCGGTAAACGGGTGAAGCTGCTGAAAGACCGCTTGGTCCTGCTGCAACGTCAGCGCGGCGTACGGCGTCAGCAGCGGGGCAAGCGGGATCTGTTGGCCGTGTCCATCGTCGGCTATACCAATGCGGGCAAGTCCACCCTGTTCAATGCCTTGACGCACACCGGGGCCTATGAAGCCGACCAGCTCTTCGCCACCCTGGATACCACCTCCCGGCGGCTGTACCTGGGGGACGCGGGCCATGTGATCTTGTCGGATACGGTGGGATTCATCCGGGATTTGCCCCACTCCCTGGTGGCGGCCTTCGAGGCCACCCTGGAAGAAACCGCCATTGCCGACCTGCTGCTGCACGTGGTGGATTCGGCAAGTCCGGACCGGGACCAGCAGATTCATGCGGTGAACATCGTATTGAAGGAAATCGGCGCTGCGGACGTGCCGCAGGTGGTGGTCTGGAACAAGATCGACGCCACGGCTGCCGTCGCCGGGGTCGATCGGGATGAGTATGGTAAAATCCGCCGCGTTCGACTCAGTGCGCGTACCGGCGACGGACTGGACTTCCTGCGGGGAGCACTCCGGGAAGCCGCCGAGCGCCACGCCGCCAATGTGGCCGCCGCGATTCCGTGAGCATTGTCCCTGGCGGCTTTGAATTGCGCCTTTTTGAATGTTCCACCCTTGAGCCCTAATGGCATGGATGGTCTGACGTGATCGCTGGAATTCTCATGTCCCTCAACGACCCCGAATGGGGCCGCGGTAACCGCAACGGTCCTCCCGACCTTGAGGAGCTTTGGCGCGACTTCAACCGGCGCCTGTCTGGCCTGTTCGGCCAGAAAAAAGGTGGCGACGGTGGTGGTGGTGGTGGCGGCGGGGGTGGCATGCCCCCCGTTAATCTGAATTTCCGCCAGTTCGGAGGCGGTGTCGGCGTGCTGGCGGCGCTGGTGGCGGTGCTGTGGCTTGCGTCGGGCTTCTATATTGTGGACGCCAGTCAGCGCGGCGTGGTGCTGCAATTCGGGCGCTACCTGCAGACCACGGAGCCGGGCCTGCGCTGGCGCCTGCCCTATCCTGTCCAGAGCCACGAACTGGTGAACCTCACTGGTGTACGCACCGTGGAAGTGGGCTACCGGGGTTCCGAAAAGAACAAGGTGCTGAAGGAAGCCCTCATGCTGACGGACGACGAGAACATCGTCAGCGTGCAATTCGCCGTCCAGTACTTGCTGAAAGACCCGAAGGATTTCCTCTTCAAGAACCGCAGCCCGGATGACGCCGTGATCGGCGCCGCCGAGACGGCTATCCGTGAGGTGGTGGGCAAGAACAAGATGGACTTCGTGCTCTACGAGGGCCGGGACCAGATCGCCGCCAATACCTCCAAGCTGATGCAGGACATCCTGGACCGCTACAACACCGGCGTGCTGATCCGCTCCGTCACCATGCAAAGCACCCAGCCGCCGGAACAGGTGCAGGCCGCCTTTGACGATGCGGTGAAGGCCGGGCAAGACCGGGAGCGCCAGAAGAATGAAGGCCAGGCCTACGCCAACGACGTGATTCCCCGAGCCCGCGGTGCTGCCTCCCGCCTGCAGGAAGAAGCCAATGGCTACCGGGGACGGGTGATTGCCAACGCCGAAGGTGAGTCCAGCCGCTTCAAGCAGGTGTTGACCGAGTACCAGAAGGCGCC
>JAYTVW010000117.1:0-17914 GCA_043743785.1 Rhodocyclales bacterium
AAACGCTTGTGTGGCCAGCCACATGGCGCGTTTTGCGCCTTGCCTGGCATCTCGTCTGCAAGCGGCCATCTGTCCAAGTTATTCTTTCTCGCCTCCTAAAGGCCGGGCTCCGTGATCGGCCCCATCAGGGCGGCATTGCCGCCATAACTTGCGCCAGCGATGGCAATGCGAACGGGGTCCGCCAGCTTCTGCCGGATAAGCCAGCGGGCGCCATCATTCACGTCATTTTGCATGGCTTGCCCCCATTGCTGGAGTCCTGCGGACTCGAAGGTGGCGCCGAATCCGCTCGACCCCCGGAACTGAGGTTGTAGTACCCCGTATCCCTGATTGGCAAGAAACTGGACCAGGAAGTCAAATCCTGGCGTGTCGTGGGCCGTGGGGCCAGCGTGGGGCAAGACGACGAAAGGGATGCCTGCTTGCGCGTTCTTGTGGCCCGCTGGAAGGGTCAGGAGTGCGGGAATTTGTAAGCCATCCCGGTTGTCTTCATGGCATGAATCAGTCCCCGCAGCTGTCCCATGCTGGCGAGAGATAGTTGCATTGCTGTCGCGACGACAGGCCAAAATTCTTGGCATGCCGTGTCTATTCGGGACGATTGCTGCAATCCCGGCATTTGCGGACGAGCCACAACAACGGAGCTTGCCAAGTTTTTCGGAACGGCATTCTCCCTCCTGGGGCTCGGGAGGGCTGCCCGCTTCCCCAAGCTTGCCGGCAGGGAGAGCTTGCGAATTGTCATGTGTATACACACTGCATGTAATCCTGCCTTAATACAGCGTGCTTATCTTGTGCGGATTGAATTATCCCAAACCGCACATGCGCTCCTGGAACGACCCCAAGCCTGCCAAAGCCCGTATCGAGATCATTCCCATGATCGATGTGATGATGTTCCTGCTGGTCTTCTTTGTCCTCATTAGCGTGAATGTCATCCCGGCCACCGGCGTCAAGACCCAGTTGCCGACAGCCTCCTCGGTCAGCAAGAACAATGAGCTGAAGGTGGCCGTCATCACTCTGGGCAAGGCGGGGGAGTTGCAGGTCAATGGTGAGAACGTCAGCAGTGATGGCCTGCTGCCGAAACTTGCCGACCTGAAACGGCGCTATACCCAGCTGTCCCTGGTGGTGAAAGGCGACGCGGAAACGCCGCTACAGCGCCTGATCGACATCATGGATCTGCTCAAGAAGGGCGGATTTGGCGCCCTGTCCATCGCCGCAAAGCAGAGGTGAGCGTGCTACCCGTTCTGTATCAGCGCCGGGACAGCGCTTCGTTGGCTGTCACCGTGCTGGTCATGGCGGGACTCTTCTCGATGGCCCACCTGAAACCCCGCGTACTGGCGCCGCCGGTTCTGGAAAAGGGTATGGAAATCAGGATGTTCGAGGCGCCGCAGGTCGAAGTGCCGGCGCCCCCCGAAGCCCCCCGGCAAGTTGTGCGGCCGGAGCGGCAGGTCGCCCGCCCCGAGCAAGTCCGGCAGGCGCCGACAACTTCGCCCCAGGCCATTGTGGCAACCCCATCGGGTGCCTTGCCCTACCAGGCGCCTGCCCCAGCCTCAGCGCCGGTCGCCACCACTGCTGCACCGGCCGTCCAGCCCGCTCCAGCCAGGCCCGCGCCCAACGGCAACGAACTCTACGTCGCCAAGGTGAAGTCCTACGTCCTGTCGCGCAAGCGCTATCCGACGGGACGGGAAGCCAGCCTGGTGAAGCCGGTGGGGACGGTGCGAGCCTGGGTCTTGCTGGACAGGAAAGGCGATGTTCAGGAGGTCGGCATGGAGCGCAGCGGTGATTCCATCATCCTGGATAGCGAAGCCTTGAGGCTGCTGCGCAGCGGGTCCTACCCGGCCTTCCCGGAGGATGCCTTCCCGGGCCAATCCACGCACCGCTTCTATTTCGATCTTGAATACAAGAGAGGAGGGGACAGTTGATCACCCTCCCGCATCTTCCTAAATCAATATAAATGAGGTCAGGCATCATGCAAACGCGCAAAACCACTTTGGCGGTTCTCATCGCCAGCCTTTTTGCTTTCCCCGTAGCGCATGCCCAGCAGGCATCGGAAGTGGGACGTATCACCATCGTTGGCGAGGGCGATCGCCTCGGTAACGGCATGATGGTGGATGAGGATGGCACCAAGGATCGTAGCGTCGTTACCAAGGCCGCTATCGAAAAGGCCCGCTCCACCTCCAATCCCTTCCAGTTGCTCAATCTGCAGCCCGGCGTGAATGCCTACAGCTACGATGCCACCGGCCTCTTCGGCGGCAACCTGCGGGTGCGGGGCTTCAACAGCGACCAGATGGGCTTCACCATCAATGGTGCTCCGGTAAATGATTCGGGCAACTTCGCCGTCTATCCGCAGGAATATTCCGACAGCGAAAACCTCTGCGAAATCTTCATCACCCAGGGCGCGGCGGAAACCGATGCTCCCCACGTGGGCGCGTCCGGCGGCAATGTGGGCCTGGTGTCCTGCGGTCCCACTGACGAGCGCGGTGGCAAGTTCACCCAGACCCTCGGCCAATTGAACTTTTTCAAGACCTTCGTACGTCTGGACACGGGCCTCTTGGGCAAGGATAGCCCGGCCAAGCTTTTCCTCTCCTACTCCAAGGCCGAGGTGGACAAGTTCAAGGGCTACGGCAAGGCCAATCGGGATCACGTGGATGCGGGTTTCGACTGGAAGATCGACAAGGACACCAAGGTCACGGCGAACCTGCTGTACAACCACGCCGTCAATAACAACTTCATGACGGTGACGAAGGCCCAGTACGCGCAGAATCCGCGTGCCGACTTCACCAATGTCATCCCGCAACACCTGGCCGTCGGGAACGAAAACGTCGCCGCCAACTTCAAGTACGACAATACCGGCGCCACGGCCAACCCGGCGTACTACGGCTATTCCTTGAATCCCTTCAAGAACTTTCTGTTTACCTCCCGTCTGGAGTCCCGCGTCAATGAGCACCTGACCTTGAGCGCGGAACCCTACTACTGGTACGGCTACGGCACCGGCGGCACCGAGCAAACCACCCTGGCCGAGAGCACCTCATCCGGCACCAAACTGGGCTTTGGCGTCTCAAACATCAACGGCAACGGCAACCAGACGGACACCGTGGGTATCTACAGGGGCAGTGTTACCGAGACCCATCGTCCCGGCATCACCTTCAAGGCCAACTATGTGGTGGACAACCACAAGATCCTGGCGGGCTACTGGTTCGAACGGGCCAATCACCACCAGTCCCAGCCGGGCACCACGGTGGACAGCAATGGCAATGTTGCCGACATCTGGCTGCAGAACAACCTGATCACCCTGAACAACGGGGCGATTTATCAGGGCCGTGATTACCAGACCATTTCGACTGGCACCTCTGCCTTCATCACGGACACCATCAGCCTGCAGAATGACCGCCTGCAAGTTGTCCCGGGCATCCGTTACTCCGCAATCAAGCGGGACTTCAGCAACACTGCCTCCATGGGGACGGGGCTGGGCGCCGACTATCAGGTCAGCCGGACCTATAGCAAGGCCCTGGGTAGCCTGGGTGCCAGCTACAAGCTCTCCGATCCCTGGCAGGTCTTCGGTAACATCACCCAGAACATGCGGGCGCCTTCCAACTTCGTTCTCGCCGGCTGGGTCAGCAGCGTGACCTACGCCAGCGGTGCCGTCAGCGCATATACGCTGAAGCCCAACGATTCCATCAAGGAGGAAACCTCCACCAACTACGAGGCGGGTACCCGTTATTCCGGCGAAAAGTTCAACGCTTCCATCGCCTTCTACCAAGTGGATTTCAAGAACCGCATCGCCCAGGGGTATAACCCCACGTCCGGCGGCTACTATGACTTCAACGTTGGCGATTCCCGCACCCGTGGCTTCGACCTCCAGGTGGGCAGCAAGCCGGTGCATGGCTGGAGCGTCTATGGTTCCGTGACCTACACGGACAGCAAGATCCTGAGCGACTTCCCGTCCTTGAAGGGCGGCCTTGCGGCCACGTTGCCCACCACCGGCAAGATCTTCCCGGATACCCCTCAGTGGATGTTCGGCACCTCCGTGCAGTACAGCACCGGACCCTGGCTGGCGGCACTGTCCGGCAAGTACGTGGGCAAGCGTTACACGACCCTGGTGAACGATGAGTCTCTGGACGGCTACACCACCTTCGACTTCGACGCGGGCTACGTCTTCCCCTCCACCGGGTTCCTGAAAAAGCCGACCTTGCGCCTGAACGTGAGCAACATCTTCAACAAGGGCTATCTGCTGGCCAACAGCGGCAGCGGCTCCAACATCACGGCGACGCTGGACGCCACCTACTCCGGTGGCGGTACCCCGTCCTACTACATTGGCGCGCCCCGTTTCACCAGCGTCTCCTTCTCCACCGGGTTCTGATGAATCAGGTGCTTAGGGCGAATTCCACAAATTGCCAGCCCGCTGTCGTAGGTCAGGTTGCTGCGCAACCTGACCTACGAATGGCGTGGGTGTTATCTGGAATTCGCTTAATCCAGTTCCGGAGGTGTAAACAGTGAATATCCAGTGGCTGCATGACCTGACGTTTTTTGTTCTCTATGGCTCGGTGGCGCTTACCACCTTCGTGGTCGTGGAGCGAATGATCTTCTATACCGTCACCCTGCGACACGCCCGCCTGTTAGTGGGCGGCGGCAGCTCAGACGGTGCCACACTTGGCGCGGAAGTGCTCCGGGAAGCCCGGCAACGCCTGTCTGGCAATCCAGGCCGCCACGAGGTGGAAGATGTTACGGAAGGGCTGTACATCGGGAGCCGGGAGAAACTGCAGCGTCACCTGTGGTTGCTGGATACCATCGTGACTGCAGCCCCGTTGCTGGGCTTGCTGGGAACCATTCTGGGCATCATTGACACCTTCAGCGCCCTCGCCAAATCCGGTATCTCGGACCCCCAGGCGGTGAGTGCCGGTATCGGTACCGCCCTGTTTGCTACCGCGCTGGGTATCGCCACTGCCCTGTATGGACTGGTATTTCATAATCATTTTCATGACCGGGTCGAGCGGATCAGCGACAGCATCAAGATTCTGCTGCTCCAGGCCACCTACGGCGGCGGGCAGGACGCGGTGGTGGCGCCGGTTCGCAGCGCCGATAACGACCTTGCTTATGAAGCTGCCTGATCCGGTGCGCTGAGGTGCTTGCAATGAAGATATCCCGCGTGATCCTGAGCGCCGTTCTGGCGGCCCTGCCTGTTTCGACCTGGGCGTGGCAGGCCGCAGGCCACCAGAAAATCGGCGCCATCGCAGATCGCTTGCTGGAAGGAAGCGCCGCTCAGGCCAGGGTCAGGGAGATCCTGGTTGGGCGCAATCTGGAAACCCTCTCTGTTTGGGCGGACTGCGTCAAGGGTATGGCGTCGAGCGACGGCAAGACCTTCACTTACCAGGCCAATCCGGAACGCTATCCGGAATGTACAGCCTTCGGTTCCGAGGAAGAGACAGGGCGCATGCGGGATTACGTGGCGCGGAACTGGAACCAGTGTGGCGCCGCCCGGGGCCGGGAGTATTGCCACAACCAGTACCATTACGCCGATGTGGCCGACAGTCGTGATCACTATGAAAGCGGTTTGGCCGGTACTACTCCGCACGACATAGTTCACTCAATCAATGCCGCCATTGCCGTATTACAGGGCAGGCAGCCGGACGTCCCCTTTAATATCCGGGACAAGCGGGAGGCCCTGGCCTTGCTGGTCCATTTCGTCGGAGATATTCACCAGCCCCTGCATGTGGCAGCTCTTTACCTTGATGCCCGGGGCCAGGTCATCGACCCGGACCGCCAGAACCATCAACCGGGTAATGACACAGCCGGGGGCAACAACCTGGTGGTCGGCCCCAGCCTCCTGCATACAATGTGGGATGCCATTCCGCCGGCCGACCGGAAAAGCGGGGGAGACTTCGATGGTCTTCTTTCCCGCACCGGGGAAGTGCCCATCACCGGCGGCGAAGTTTCAAGCTGGTCATCGTCCTGGGCGGACGAGGCACTCCTGATCGCCCGCCAGACGGTTTTCAAGGGCCTCGCCTACACGATGCGCCCCGGGCCGGCCTGTATCGATCCGTCCCTTGTGCCGGAGAAGTGGGATGTGAGCGGTGTTGATGAGGCCTATCGGGAGACGGCCGACGAGACAAAGCGCCGGCAACTGGTTAAGGCCGGCGCCCGTTTGGCTCAGGTGCTCAGGAGAATATGGCCAGACCCCACAGGTGGGGGAAGTCTGGTGGGGCAGGAACCCCTCTGATTCTATGGTGGGGGGGGCGGGGATTCCACTGGAAGAAGCCCCCCCGCCTTGCTATAGTCCGGCCCCATGCTCGCTTACATCGTCCGACGTCTGCTCCACGCCTTGCCGATTCTCATCGGCGTGAACCTCATCACCTTCGCCCTGTTCTTCGTGGTGAACACGCCGGACGACATGGCGCGCATGCAATTGGGTATCAAGCGGGTTACGCCGGAGGCCATCCAGAAGTGGAAGGTGGAGCGGGGCTATGACCGTCCGCTGCTCTTCAATGAAAAGGCGGAAGGCCAGGGTAAGCTGACAGACACGATCTTTTACGCCAAGTCGGTGCGCATGTTTGCCTTCGATTTTGGCCGGGCCGACGATGGCCGGGACATTGCCCGGGAGATCCGTATGCGCATGGGGCCGAGCCTGGCCATCGCCTTGCCGGTCTTCGTTCTTGGCCTCTACCTCTCCATCGCCTTCGCCCTGCTGCTGGTGTTCTTTCGCGGCACCTATCTGGATTTCTGGGGCGTGGCCACCTGCGTGGCTCTGATGTCCATTTCCAGCCTGTTCTACATCATCGGCGGCCAGTTCCTGGTGAGCAAGATGTGGCACTTGGTGCCCATTTCCGGCTATGCGGATGGCCCGGACATGGCGCGCTTCCTGGCCCTGCCCGTACTCATCAGCGTGGCGGCGGGTATCGGCGGCAACACCCGCTGGTACCGCACCATTTTCCTGGAGGAGATCGGCAAGGATTACGTGCGCACGGCCCGGGCCAAGGGGCTTTCAGAATTGAGCGTGCTCTTCCGCCACGTGCTGCGTAACGCCCTCATTCCCATCCTCACCGGGGTGGTGGCGGTGATTCCCCTGCTGTTCATGGGCAGTCTCATCACGGAATCCTTTTTTGGCATCCCCGGCCTTGGCAGCTACACCATCGACGCCATCAACGCCCAGGACTTCGCCGTGGTGAAGGCCATGGTGTTCATCGGTTCCGGCATGTATATCGTGGGGCTTTTGCTCACCGACATTTCCTACACCTTGGTGGATCCGCGGGTGAGGTTCGAATGAGCATTCTTCCCGTGGTCCTATGGACCGATGGACTGCTCTTCGCACTACTGGCGGCCCTGGTGGCGACAGGTTTCTATGTGCGCCGCCGCGACTACCTGATGGCCTCCTGGCGCCGGGTGGCGGGTAGCAGCATGGGCATGTCCGCAGCCACGGTGCTGGCTCTGTTCGTTACCGTGGGTTTCCTGGATTCCCTGCATTATCGTGACAAGGTGGAAGGGGGCGCCTGGTCCGTGGAAGTAGTAAGCGTGCTCGACGCCCTGGCCTCGCCGCTGCGCCTGCATGTAGAAAAAACCTATTCCGCGCCCTTGGCCTGGCGCTTGTTCAGCAAGGAAACCATAGAAAAACCGGATGGCAGCCAGGTTCGCGACTACCCGCGCCTGAAGTGGGGCGGCGCCCATCTTAAGGCCCCTGCAGAGCAGCTCGACGGTGACGTGCTGGGAAGTCTGCTTCTGGCGGAGGCGGCGGCCCTGGCGGGCTGGCTGCTGCTGGTGGCGGCGGTGAGTACAGGCCTGGCCCGGACGCAAGGGCTGGCGCAAGCCGAAGCCTGGCGGCGCCTGTGGCGGGGTGCCACGCCCAGCGCCTGGCGGGCGGTGCTGCTGACCCTGGCGGTCATGCTCTTTCTGCTGGTGCCGGCCCTGGCCCTGTGTGGCCAGTACCACATCTTCGGCACCGACAAGGTCGGGCTGGATGTGTTCTACCTGACTCTGAAGAGCATACGCACGGCGCTCGTTATCGGCACCCTGACGACCCTGGTAACCCTGCCCTTTGCGGTGGCCCTGGGCATCCTGGCGGGCTTTGTGGGGGGCTGGGTGGATGACCTCATCCAATATGTGTACACGACCCTCAACTCCATTCCCGGGGTGCTCTTGATCGCCGCAGCGGTGCTCATGATGCAGGTGGTCATCGATACCCATCCCCAGTGGTTCGCCACCGCCGCCGAGCGGGCGGATGCGCGGCTCCTGGCCCTGTGCGTGATCCTCGGCATCACCAGCTGGACGGGCTTGTGCCGGCTGCTGCGGGGTGAAACCCTGAAATTGCGGGAACTCGAATTCATCCAGGCGGCCCGGGCCTTCGGCGTACCGGCTGCGGGCATCATGCTGCGCCACATCTTGCCCAACCTCATGCATATCGTGCTTATCTCCCTGGTCATGGATTTCAGCGGTCTGGTGCTGGCGGAGGCGGTGCTGTCCTACGTGGGCATCGGCGTTGATCCGGGTACCACCAGCTTTGGCACCATGATCAACGCGGCGCGCATGGAGTTGGCGCGGGAGCCGGCGGTGTGGTGGTCTCTGGTGGCGGCCTTCAGCTTTATGCTGACCCTGGTGCTGGCCGCCAATCTTTTTGCCGATGCGGTGCGGGATGCCTTCGACCCGCGTTTGCGCAGCCGCACGTGACCTGCCCCATGAAAAATCGTTTGAAACGCAGAGGCGCAGAGGCGCAGAGGAGAAAACGTGTGGGAACGGCGACTCGACCCCTGAAGCTAGGGGAAGACCTTCCTCAAACCATGCTTTTCTCCGCGCCTCTGCGCCTCTGCGGTGAAGCTTTTGGGGTGCATTCGTGAAGCCGCTGCTGGAAGTCCGTGACCTGCAGGTGGAACTGGATGGTCGGGTGCGGCCGGTGGATGGCATTTCCCTGAGCATTGGCGCCGGGGAAACCTTTGCCCTGGTGGGTGAGTCGGGCTGCGGCAAGTCCATGACGGCTCTGGCCCTAATGCGCCTCTTGCCTGACGCTGGGCGCATCGTCGGCGGTTCTGTTGCGGTGGACGGGCGGGACCTGCTACCCCTGACCGAGGCCCAGATGCGCAGCGTGCGGGGCGGTGAGCTGGCCATGATTTTCCAGGAGCCGGCCACCAGCCTGAACCCGGTCATGAGCGTGGGTCAGCAAATCGGTGAGGCCCTGGCGCGCCACAAGAATCTTTCCGGCGCCGCAGCCCGGACACGGACCGTGGACTTGCTCACGGCCGTGGGCATTTCCGACCCGGCGGCGCGGGTTGACGAATATCCCTTCCGGCTCTCCGGCGGCATGAAGCAGCGGGTCATGATCGCCATGGCCCTGGCCGGCGAACCCCGGGTGCTGGTGGCGGACGAACCCACCACGGCTCTGGACGTGACCATTCAGGCCCAGGTGCTGGAATTGCTGGCGAAACTCCAGGCGGAGCGGGGCATGGGCATGCTGCTCATCACCCACGACCTGGGCATCGTGGCGCGCATGGCGACCCGGGTGGGGGTGATGTATGCGGGCCATCTGGTGGAGGAAGGTGAGCGGGCGGATTTCTTCACCTCGCCCCTGCACCCCTATTCTCGACGCCTCTTTGCCGCCCTGCCACGGCCGGGGAGCACCCGTTTGGAAACCCTGCAAGGCGGCGTGCCGCGCCTGGACCAGGCTTTCAGCGGCTGCCGCTTCGCCGGGCGTTGTCCGGAAGTGATGCCGCGCTGCCACGGTGAGGAACCCCTCTGGTACAGCCCGGGCAATTCCGGCCAGCGCGTGCGCTGCCACCTGTACGCCAACGTTGACTCGAACGACGGTTTTGTAGGGGCGAATTCATTCGCCCAGCCAAGCGACGAAGGGCGAATGAATTCGCCCCTACAGGGCAAACTCCTGGAAGTTTCTGGTCTGCAGGTGCATTTCCCCGTTCGCAAGGGTCTGCTAAGGCGGGTCGTCGGGCAGGTGAGGGCGGTGGATGGCATCAGCCTGTCTGTATTGCCGGGGCGTACCTTGGCGTTGGTGGGCGAATCCGGCTGCGGCAAGACTACCGCTGGCAAGGCCATGCTGCGGCTCATTGAGCCTACCGGCGGCCAAGTGCATTTCGCGGGGCAGGACCTGGCTGCGCTGGGGGGCGAGCGCCTGCGGCGCCTCAGGGCCGGCATGCAGATGATTTTCCAGGATCCCTATGCTTCCCTGGACCCGCGCATGCGGGTGGGTGACATCATTGAGGAAGGCCTGCTGGCCCTGGGTCTGGCACCGGACCGGCTGCAGCGGGAGCGGAAGGTGACGGAATTGCTCGTCAGCGTGGGTCTGAGCGCGGACATGGCGGGCCGTTATCCCCACGAGTTTTCCGGCGGACAGCGCCAGCGCATTGCCATCGCCCGGGCATTGGCGGTTGAGCCGAAATTGCTGGTGTGCGATGAACCTACGAGCGCCCTGGATGTGTCCGTGCAGGCCCAGATACTCAACCTGCTGAAGGAATTGCAGGAACGTCTGGGGCTGGGTTATCTCTTTATCAGCCATAACCTGGCGGTGGTGGAATACCTGGCCCACGAGGTGGCGGTGATGTATCTGGGGCGGGTGGTGGAGTCCGGTGCGGCGCGAGCCGTGCTCTCCGGTCCACTGCATCCCTATACCCAAGCCTTGCTGGCGGCAGTGCCCACCGTCGGGCAGGGGGCACAAGGGCAGGTCCGTCCGGTAATGCTCCTCAAGGGCGACATGCCCTCACCCTTGGCGCCGCCTGCCGGTTGCTATTTCCACCCCCGCTGCCCCCATGCCCTGTCGGTGTGTTCGCAGGTGTATCCAGGGGAAAGCTTGCTTGACGATGGCCGCCGGGTGGCGTGTCACCTGTATGGTCCGGGGGGCGCGGCGTAGGCGAAATCCGGAAAACAAGAACGCTATTCGTAGGTCAGGTTGCGCAGCAACCTGATATGTGCTGAGAGTTGGTGTCAGGTTTCCTGTGGAAACCTGACCTACGGCAGAGGGATGGTGAATCGTGGAATTCGACGCTTGGGGCATGGTGAGGCGCGAGAGCGCCTCTGGCCTCAGTGGCGTTTCTTTTTCGCTGCAACAGCGGGTTTCTTGCCGGAAGAAGGCTTGGCGACCTTTCCGCCTGACTTCTTTGCGGTGTTTCCCGCAGCTTTCCTGGCTGATTTTCCGGCGGCTTTCCCTTTGGTCTTGGCGGCCTTGGCTGCCTTGCCCCTGTAGTTGGCCGAAACCCGCTTGCCGCCGTGCTTGCCGGCTTTGGCGCGGGGCGGCATGGGGGCCAGGGCCTCAGGCGGCGGCGTCAGGCCCTTGCCGATATCCTGCCCCGGCTCCGTGCCCACGCTGGCGGGCACCAGCAGGGTCTGTCCCGCCGCCAGCTTCGTTTTTGGGCCCAGGCTGTTGATCTGTTTCAGTCGTTCCAGGGTGATGCCGAAGCGGGCTGCCACCTGGTCCAGCCGGTCTTTCTTGCGCAGCGTGTAGTTACCCCAGCTGACCAGGGGTTTTTCGCCCTTGTCCGATTCCTGGTAATTGGTCAGGAAGGTGTCCACCTTGTCCGCCGGCAGCACGAGAGATGCGGCGCCCTGGCTGCGCAGCACTGGCCGGTTGTGGGAAGGATTCAGGGCGCGGAACTCCGCCAGGGGCGTTTCCGCCAGACGGGCCGCTGTGGCCATGTCCATGTCCGCCGGGTTCTTGACGGTCTTGAAGTAGGGGCGATTGGGAATCGGCGTCAGGTTCACACCGAAGAGCTGGGGTTGGGCAATGATGTTTTTCAGTGCCTGCAGCTTGGGCACATAGTTGCGGGTTTCTGCCGGCATGGTCAGGCTCATGTAGTCCACCGGCTTGCCCGCCGCCCGGTTCTTTGCCATGGCGCGTTGCACGGAGCCTTCGCCCCAGTTGTAGGAGGCCAGGGCCAACTGCCAATCACCCTGCATTTCATAAAGCATCTGCAGGTAATCCAGGGCAGCGCTGGTGGAGGCCACGATGTCCCGTCGATCATCCGCCCACCAATCCTGCTTCAATCCGTAGCTTTTGCCCGTGGAGGGAATGAATTGCCATAGGCCGGAGGCCCGGGCCGGGGAGATGGCCATGGGGTTGTAGGAACTCTCCACCATGGGCAGCAGGGCCAGTTCGGTGGGCATGCCGCGTTTCTCGAGCTCGCCGACGATGAAGTGCATGTAGCGGCGGCCCCGTTCCAGGGTATGCCGGAGGTAGTCCGGGCGGGCCAGAATCCAGGCTTGCTGGCTGGTGACCAGCTCGTTGGACAAATTCGGCATGGCGAAGCCGTTGCGCATGCGCTGCCACAAATCGTCCGTCTCGGCAGTCAGATCGATGGTGGGGATGGTGGGCTGGTTCGGCGTGATGACCAGACGGGGCGCCTGGCCGGCGGCGGACGGGTCTGGTGCCCTGTCTGTCACCTTATCTGTCGCCTTCTCGTCCGCTGGCGTGGCCTCGGCGGTCTGGGCCGGCTTTGCCGTGGGCCAGAAGTCAAAGGCGAGCGCCTTGGTGCCCGGCCACAAAAGGGCAGTAAGCAGCACGAAAAACAGGTAACGCGCGGGTAGCAATGACGCCATTACGTTGTGCGGCCGGATTTAAACGTATAATCATAACCTTGCGCTTGGGGTCCGTCAAATTGAAAGCGGCAGGAGCGGCGTGGGAGTGTGCTGCAGTCAGCGGTTTTCGTGCGGATAACAAGGAGATAATGATCGTCGGCACCCCAGGTGACTTAGAAAATCGATGCGAATATTGGTCATTGAAGACACGCTGACGGCACTGACTGTCGTCTGTCATCAGCTTAAAAAGCTGGGCTTCACCTCAATTCCGGCTCGGGATGGCCTCACCGGCCTGCGCCTCTACGAAGAGGAAAGGCCGGACCTCATCCTGCTGGACATCGTTTTGCCGGGCATGGATGGCTTCGAAATCGCCCGGCGCATCCGGGCCAGCGAGCAGGGCGGCCAGTGGACCCCCATCATCTTCCTCACCTCCCGTGCCCGGGATCAGGATATCGAGGACGCCATTAATGCAGGCGGTGACGATTACCTGATCAAGCCAGTGAGCGACGTGGTGCTGGGAGCCAAGGTGCGGGCCATGCAGCGCCTGGTGCAGATGCGCTATTCCCTGGTGGTGCTCTCATCCCGGTTGGACGAGGCGAACCGGGAACTGCAGCGGCTATCGGCCGTGGATGGCCTCACGGGCATTGCCAATCGTCGCAGCTTCGATGAAACCCTGCTGCGGGAGTGGCGGCGCTGCAAACGGGGTGAGGTGTCCCTGGCACTCTTGGTCTGCGATGTGGACTACTTCAAGCAGTACAACGACGCCTACGGCCACCAGATGGGCGATGACTGCCTGCGCAAGGTGGCCCAGTCCCTGGCAGGCCACGCGCGGCGTCCCGCCGACTTGATGGCGCGCTACGGTGGCGAGGAATTCGCCGCCATCCTGCCGGAAACGGATGTGGGCGGTGCGGTCCTGCTGGCCGAGGCCATGCGCAAGGCAGTCGAGGGGCTTTCCGTTGCCCACTGCGATTCGCACATTTCGCCCTTCGTGACCGTCAGTATTGGTGTATCCACCATGGGGCCGGGGGGGGCGGGGAGTCCCGAAGCGCTGCTGCGGGCGGCCGACATGGCCCTCTACACCGCTAAGCGCACGGGCCGAAACCGCGTCCATTGCAATGTGGAGTCGGCGGATACCGGCGCGATGTTCTCAGCCTGAGAACCCGTTCTTCCAGGAGCGTATTTCCGTAAAGACGGCCACCGGATCGGTGAGCGTGCGGCCGGCACGGGCGCTGGCGGCGGCGATGACCTCCGGGGCGGTGCTCCTCAGGAACGGGTTGGTGGCGATTTCCTCTTCCAGCAGCGACGGCACGGTGCTTTCTCCTGCGGCCCGGCGTGCCCTTGTTTCTTCGGCCCGTTCCCGCAGGCGCGCATTTCCCGGTTCCACCGCCAGGGCAAAACGAATGTTTGCCTCTGTGTATTCATGGGCGCAATACACCCTTGTCTCTGCCGGCAGGGCCGCCAGTCGCGACAGGGACGCGTACATCTGGGCCGGGCTGCCTTCGAACAGGCGGCCGCAGCCGCAACCGAACAGCGTGTCGCCACAGAACAGCAGGTTTGCACCATAATACGCGCCGTGTCCGAGGGTATGGCCGGGTACGGCCAGGACGCGAAAGGCCATGTCCAGACCCGGCAGATCGAATACCTCACCATCTTCCAGGGCGTGACTCAGGCACGGGATTGCTTCCCCGGCCAGGCCGAAGACCGGCGCCGGATGTTTCTGGAGCAGGGCGGGAATTCCCCCCACATGGTCGTCGTGATAATGGGTAGCCAGGATGGCGGTGAGCTTCAGGCCTTCTCGCTCCAGGTAGGCGAGGACGGTGGCCGCGTCACCCGGGTCCACCACGGCGGCGTTTCGGCCCTCCCGCAGGATCCAGATGTAGTTGTCGCGGAAGGCTGGCAGCGGCACGATGTTCATGATTCGACTCCTCAGTGAAGACCGATGATCCCGTTACTCGTGCTGCCATGTCAAATCCGGAGTTGAACGCCTGGCTGGAAACCCCCCTGGGGCGCTACATGCTGGCCTGGGAACAGGCCAAGTGTGAGCAGGCGGTCGCCGACGTGTTCGGTTTCAATGCGCTGCAGGTGGGCCTCAGTGAAGTGGACATGCTGCGGGGCAACCGCATTCCCTTCCGCTTCCGTTGCGACGATTCCTCTTTCCTGGTGCAGGTTTGGGGTGAGGCGCACCAGTTGCCTTTCGCCAGTGCATCCGTGGACCTGGTGGTGCTGCCCCACGTGCTGGAGTTTTCGCCCTATCCCCACCAGGTGTTGCGGGAGGTGGAGCGCATTCTGGTGCCGGAAGGCCAGGTCGTCATCACCGGCTTCAACCCACTGAGCCTGTGGGGCCTGCGCCGAAGGTTCGCTTCGCCCATGGCACCTGCTCCCTGGTCCGGGGAATATCTGGGCATACGCCGTCTGAAGGATTGGCTGGCGCTCCTGGGCTTTGAAATCCAGGGGGGGAATTTTGGCTGCTATGCACCGCCGATGGCTAGTGCCCTTCCGCGCTGGCAGTGGATGGACAAGGCGGGGGACCGCTGGTGGCCCATCTTTGGTGGAACCTATTTGCTCCAGGCGGTGAAACGGGTGCATGGCATGCGCCTCATCATGCCGCGCTGGCGGGACCGGCTGGCGCGGGCCAAGGCCCTGGCACCGGCTGTACAAAAAACGGAACTCATGAAATGAATCAGGAAATTGTCGATATATTCACGGACGGTGCCTGCTCCGGCAATCCAGGGCCCGGCGGCTGGGGGGCGATCCTGCGGGTGGGGGCGCAGGAAAAGGAACTCTTTGGCGGCGAGGCCGGCACCACCAACAATCGCATGGAGATGATGGCCGTTATCCAGGCCCTGGCGGCGATGAAGCGGCCCGTGCATGCTCGGGTGCATACGGATTCTCAGTATGTGCAAAAGGGCATCAGCGAATGGATACATGGCTGGAAGAAGCGGGGCTGGAAGACCGCCGACAAACAGCCGGTAAAGAACGAGGACCTGTGGAAGGAACTTGATCGTCTGGCGGGGCAGCATAAGGTGGAATGGTTGTGGGTGCGCGGCCACAACGGCCATGTGGAAAACGAGCGGGCAGACGCCCTGGCCCGCCGGGGCGTCGAGCAAGTGAGGAGCGGCAGCAGATGAGACAGATCATCCTCGATACGGAAACCACCGGCCTGGATCATCGGAACGGCGACCGCGTCATTGAAATCGGCTGCGTAGAAATGGAAGGCCGCAAACTCACCGGCCGCAACTATCACGTCTATATCAACCCGCAGCGCAAGGTGGACGCCGGCGCCCTGGCGGTGCACGGCCTCAGCGACGAATTCCTGGCGGACAAGCCGGTATTCGCCCAGATCGTCGAGGATTTCATTGAATTCGTGCGGGACGGCGAACTCATCATCCACAATGCCTCATTCGACGTGGGCTTTCTCGATGCGGAACTGGCGCGGCTGAAGAAGCCCCCGGTGGCCAAGTTGTGTGGCGGCGTGATTGACTCCCTGAAGCTGGCCCGTGAACTGCACCCGGGGCGCAAGAACTCCCTGGATGTGCTGTGCGACCGCTACGAGATCAACAATTCCCACCGCACGCTTCACGGCGCCTTGTTGGACGCCGAATTGTTGTCGGATGTTTACCTGGCCATGACCCGGGGCCAGGAGAGTTTCCTTATTGAAGTGGAGGCCCCCCGCCAGACTGCGGCGGAAGAGGCTGCGGGCGCTCTGGAACGGGGGCCGCTGGTGGTCTTGCAGCCCTCGCCAGAGGAACTTGTGGCCCACGAAAAGCTTCTGGATGCAATCGACAAGGAAAGTAAGGGGCGTTGTCTTTGGCGGGTCGCCGCTGCGGCATAGCTGAATTTCCACCCCCCTTATCTGCCTGTCGCCGGTCCACGTATAATCGGAAATTCATAATTTCCTTGCCCCGGCGGGGCAACATATAACGGAGGAGTACCGACGCTTATGGAATCTAACCTGAACGCTCCCATCCCCGCGACCCTGATTCCCGGTGATGGCATCGGGCCTGAAATCACGGAAGCCACCCTCATGGCTTTGGACGCCCTCGGCGCCAACTTTGCGTGGGACCGCCAGGTTGCTGGCATGGGCGGTGTGAATACCTGCGGCGATCCCCTGCCGCCGGCCTGCGTCGAAAGTATCCGCAAGAACCGCCTGGCCCTCAAGGGTCCCCTGGAGACCCCGATTGGTGGCGGTTACCGCTCCTCCAACGTGCGCCTGCGGGAAGAGTTCAAGCTTTACGCCAATCTGCGGCCCACCAAGACCATTATTCCGGGCGGACGCTTCGAGAACATCGACCTGGTCATGGTGCGGGAAAACAATGAAGGCCTGTACATGGGCTACGAGCACTTCATTCCCATTGATGGCGATCCCCACGCCGTAGGTATGTCCACCGGCATCAACACCCGCCAGGGTTGCCGCCGCATCGCCGAATTCGCCTTCGACTACGCGGTCAAAAAAGGCCGCAAGAAGGTCACGGTGGTGCACAAGGCCAATATCATGAAGGCCCTCACCGGCATCTTTCTGGAGACCTGCCGCCAGGTTTACCAGGAACAGTACATCGGCAAGATCCAGTTCGAAGAAATCATCGTGGACGCCTGTGCCATGAAACTGGTGATGAATCCCTGGCAGTTCGATGTGTTGGTGACCACCAACCTGTTCGGCGACATTCTCTCCGACCAGATGGCCGGCTTGGTGGGTGGCCTGGGTATGGCGCCGGGCGCCAATATCGGCAAGGATGCCGCCATTTTCGAGGCTGTGCATGGCTCCGCGCCGGACATCGCCGGCAAGGGCATAGCCAATCCCATTGCCCTGATGCTGGCCGCCGCCATGATGCTGGACCACGTGGGGCAGGTGGACAAGGGCGACAAGCTCAGGAAGGCCATCGACGACACCTTGAACGTGGACAATATCCGCACCGGCGACCTGGGCGGCAAGGCCTCCACCATGGAGTTCGCCGCAGCCCTGGTGAGCCGCATCAAGTCCAACGGCTGATTGTTTTGCTGCTGTTGTCGAAGAACCCGGGCTTGTCCCGGGTTTTTTTGGATTGTTTCGGTCGTCAGAAAAGTGCGAGCGAAACAAATTTTTCCGAAAGTGCTTGACCTGAAGTTTTTGGGCTGTAGAATGCGCCCCTCTCGCTGCTGAGGCAGCAAGACACCGGGGAAACCGGGTGAGGCTGGAAAGGTGGTGAAGCAGGGCGGTTGGGTAGTTTGGAAACGGTGTTGCAAAACAAGTTTTCGAAAGTGCTTGACGAGGATAAAGCGCTCTGTATAATGCGCCCCTCTGCTGAAGACGACGCGAAGTTAGCGTCCTAAAAACGGTGGAAAAGAATATCGAATTTGGTGTTACCGCTCTTTAAAAATTGGACAACCGATAGGTGTGGGTGCTTGATCGGGTCGTTGTGATGAATCGCAGTTAGCTTCTTATCGGGGG
>JAYTVW010000118.1:0-35507 GCA_043743785.1 Rhodocyclales bacterium
CTGTGGGCGATTGGCGGCGTGCCGGAGGAGCATCGGACCGACAGCCTGTCCGCAGCCTTCAACAACCTGGCGGAAGAAGAGCAACTGACCACCCGTTACCCTTGAAGCCATCTGAATTCTTTCCACTCTGTTCCTATGCCCTGGGATTTAAATTAGAACTGCTGCAAAATTCCACTCAATTTCGATGTTTTCCCGAGTCCTGCCTGCGCTATAATCCGCGCCCACGCCGGCATAGCTCAGTTGGTAGAGCACCTGACTTGTAATCAGGGGGTCACGAGTTCGATTCTTGTTGCCGGCACCAAACACCGTTCCAAGCTGTTCCTGAGAAAGCCCGTAAGCCCTAGAGCCTACGGGCTTTTTTCTTGTCTGCTGTTCCTGGATGTTCCATACTGTGCCCCCAGAAGCCGGCCCCTTGTGGGGGCACAAATGGGGGCATACCCGGTGGGCTATATGGCATTGGTCATAGGGACGACAGGGGTGGTTGCCCGCGTTCACCGTGGTTTCTCCATGCTTGGCCGGAAACCATGGTTGGACACCAGCCCAGCTTCTCGCGCACGCGCACGCGCCTGTGGGACTCGCAAAAACCATGCGGCCAAGCATGGGGTGGGCGAGGGGCGCCGGATGAAAAGGGATCGCGCTACGGGCGGTATTGACATCCCCACCAGATGCATCGAAGATGTAACTGTCTTGATGCCCCGCTGACGGTTCGGCTGAGAGTAGGCAGGAAGGTTCGGGTACAGCGCTTCGGCTGTGCGTACACCCCTGGTTCCCACCCATCAAGGCACTTGGGCTTGCTTCGGCAGGCCCAATTTCGTTGGTGCTGATGAAAGCCGCCGGCCAGGAAGCGGGGTGTCCTCAGAACTCAGGAGACCCCTGCCCGGGATGCTTCCTTACGTCCTGGTGCCCTGCAGGAACTCCCGAAGTCGGGTCGTGTGATCGGCCTGCGGGGCCGGCGTCCCCTGGCCCTGCCGACTGGCGTCGTCCAGGGTGTTCGCCGCCGCCGGCCGCTTCATGTTGCCGTGCTTCAGCCAGGTCCGGAGCTGGGGGATGGTGATGGCCACGATGCTGTGCAGCCCCTTCCAGCCCGGGGGATAACCTGTGCAGCAACGACATGGGAATGCGCCGCCATGCATTCCGGGGGGAATTCGCCCAGGTGCAGGCGGAACGAGCGGAACGGACGGGCGGCGAACCATTTGCGGTCATCCTCCGCCCAAGGTTCGCCGCCGTAACTCAGCAGCATCGTATGGGTTCCGCGCGGGGCATCGGCAATGCTCTGTTTCAGGGCGCGCTCCATGACACTGGCTTCGCGTCGGGCCTTGCTCTTGTTCCGTGGCACTCTTGCGGTATGATCTGTGGGATGCTGTTTTGCGTTGCCGACTTCGCCCGGTGCCACCCGGGCGTTGTCACGTCTGGAAGCCGGTTTCATGCTGCGCCCCTGCCGGATGCGATAGTGCACATGATGGGTCAAGAATATCTTCCAGTGAAAGCGGCAGGTAGGACCAAAAAACAGGACTGAATCTTGCGGGGTGATGCCGTCAGGATTCAGGCGGATTGCCTGCGTTCCGGCCTTCCCCATGGCACCGCGCCACGGTTCGGGTATCCTGCGGGTCTTGTCATAAACCCAAATGGAACACCCATGGCCGGAGCCAGCCTGCTTGCCCTGCTTGACGATATCGCGGCCATCCTCGACGACGTGGCCTTGCTCACCAAGGTGGCGGCGCAGAAAACCGCCGGGGTGCTCGGCGACGACCTGGCGTTGAATGCGCAACGGGTGTCCGGTGTGCGGGCCGAACGCGAACTGCCCGTGGTGTGGGCCGTGGGTGTCGGGTCGCTGAAGAACAAGGCCATCCTGGTGCCGGCGGCCCTGATCGTCAGCACCTTCATGCCCTGGGCCATCACGCCGCTGCTCATGCTCGGCGGCTTTTACCTGTGCCTGGAAGGGGTGGAGAAGCTGGTGCACAAATGGCTGCGCACATCGGCGGAGGATACCGGCCATCACGCCGAAGAGGCTGCGGCAGTCGCGGACGAAACCGTGGACCTGGTGGACTTTGAGGCGGAAAAGATCAAGGGTGCCATTCGTACCGACTTCGTGCTCTCGGCCGAAATCATCACCATCGCCCTGGGTACGGTGGCGGGCCAGCCCTTCGCCACCCAGTTGGCGGTGCTGGTGGGCATCGGCGTCATCATGACGCTAGGCGTGTATGGCTTCGTCGCTGCCATCGTCAAAATGGACGACCTGGGCCTCCACCTGCTCACCAAAGCTGGTCGGTTCGCCCGATTCATTGGCCGGGGTCTGGTGCTTGGCGCGCCGAAACTCATGCACGCTCTCACGGTGCTAGGTACCGCAGCCATGTTCCTGGTGGGCGGCGGTATCCTGGCCCACGGCATTGCGCCGGTGCATCACGGCATCGAACACTTGGCCGCCATGTCTGGCGCCCTGGGCGGTATGGTTTCTCTGGCGCTGGACGTGACCGTGGGCATTGTGGGCGGGGCGCTGGCATTGGTGCTCGTCAAGGCGGCTTCCGCGTTGACGCGGCTAAGGTAATAACAAGTGCTCAGCTGAGGTTTCCAGGATAAACGGCTCAAGCTATCGCCCTGCGGCGCCGTTAGCTGTACGGGTGCCGGTTCGGGCGGCGAGATGACATGGGCAGGGCAGCAGAAAGGAACGCAAGGTGAGGCCGCAAAAAATCCGTCTGGGCGAGGTATTGATCCAGCAAAAACTGCTCTCTACCGAACAGGTTGAAATGGCCCTGGCAGAGCAGAAACGCAGCGGGCGCAAGCTCGGGCGCATCTTCGTCGAGAGTGGATACATCACCGAGGAAGGCCTGTCCAAGGCCCTGGCCCGCCAGCTCAACATGGACTGGCTGGATCTGCGCACGATTACCCTGAATCCCAGTGTCGTGCGCCTGCTGCCGGAAAGCCAGGCGCGGCGGTTTCGCGCAGTCGTTACGGAGGAGGCGGGACCCTGGCTGAGCGTGGCCATGTCGGACCCCACGGACTTGTCCGCCTATGATGAGTTGTGCCGGGCCTTGCGCCGGGAAATCAAGGTTTCCGTGGTTACGGAAACCCAGGTGCTGGCGGCAATTGACCGCTGTTACGGGCGGATTGAGGAAATTTCCGGCCTGGCCCGGGAATTGAAGCAGGAACTCGGCGAAGTGCCGGGGGAGTTTGGTGCACTCTTCGGGCCATCTACCGGACAGGAAGATGCGCCGGTGGTGAAACTGCTGCAGACCGTGTTCGAAGAAGCCCTGCGCACCCGGGCCTCCGACGTGCATATCGAGCCTCAAGAACAGAACCTGCGCATCCGCTTTCGTATCGACGGCGTCATGCATATCCAGACCGAGACGGAAGCCCGCATCGCGTCTGCCCTGGTGCTGCGGCTGAAGCTTATTTCCGGCCTCGATATTTCCGAAAAGCGTCTGCCCCAGGACGGTCGCTTCAATATGCGCATTCGCAACAACTCGGTGGATGTGCGGCTGTCCACCATGCCCACCCAGTATGGCGAATCTGTCGTCATGCGTTTGCTGAGCCAGTCCAGCGGCCTGCTCGGCCTGGAACGCCTGAACATGCCGCCCCGGGTGCTGGATCGCCTGCGCCACGCCGTCCATCGTCCCAGTGGCATGGTGCTGGTGACGGGACCCACCGGCAGCGGCAAGACCACCACCCTGTACTCGGTACTGTCGGAACTGAATACGCCCGAGAAGAAGATCATCACCGTGGAGGATCCGGTGGAATACCGTCTGCCGGGTATCAACCAGGTACAGGTCCATGACAAGATCGACCTGTCGTTTGAACGGGTGCTGCGCTCGGCCCTGCGCCAGGATCCGGACGTGGTGCTGGTGGGGGAAATGCGCGACCAGACCACGGCGGAGATCGGCATGCGGGCCGCCATGACCGGCCACATGGTGCTGTCCACCCTGCACACCAACGATGCCCTGTCCACGCCCATGCGCCTCTTGGACATGGGTATTCCGCGCTATATGGTGGCCCTGTCCCTGCAACTAGTGGTGGCGCAACGCCTGGTGCGTGTCATCTGCGACCACTGCGCACGGCCCTACCGCCCGACGGCCAGCGAACACGAATGGCTGCGCCTCGAACTCGGTGACAGGGTGGATGCCCAGGCCTACCGCCATGGTGCTGGTTGCCAGATGTGCAACAGTACCGGCTTTACGGGACGTACCGGCGTGTATGAAATGCTTGAAATGACCCGCAGCGTGGTGGAGGCGGCCAACAGCGAGGATCCCAATGCCTTTACCCAGGCAGCGCGGGCCCAGATGGCGGGCGAAACCCTGCGTCGGGATGCGCTACGCTTGGTCTGCCAGGGCCGCACCACCATCGACGAAGCCATGCGGGTGTCCAACCAATGGGATGAGGAAAGCTGACCGTTATGACGAAGTCCCTTTGCCGGTTCCTGGAAATTTTGCTGATTTCCCCTCACCCCCAACCCCTCTCCCGGGAAGGGCGAGGGGAGCGTTTTGAGTCGCTCGCGCGACTTTCGCAATAATGGCGCGCTTCGATTATTCCGGCCGCAGCGTGGGTGGCGAGGCGGTGGACGGCTCGCTGGAGGCGCTGTCGACGGAGGATGCCGCGGAGCAGTTGATGCGGCGCGGTGTGACGCCGGTGAACATCCGCCAGGGGGCGGATGGGGGCGCGCGCTTCGACGCCGGGGCTTGGCTGAAAAACTTGCTGGAAGAGAAGGTTCCGGAAGACGAGTTGATGCTCTTTTCCCGGCAACTGCATACCCTGCTGCGCTCCGGCGTGCCCATCATGCGGGCGCTCCTGGGCCTGCAGGAGTCCAGCAGCAACAAGGCCATGATCAAGGTTCTCCAGGAGGTGCGCGGCAGCCTGGAGCAGGGCCGGGAGCTTTCGGCCTGCCTGGCCCGCCATCCCAGGGTGTTTTCCAGCTTCTACCTTTCCATGGTCAAGGTCGGCGAAATGACCGGGCGCATGGACGAAGTCTTCCTGCGGCTGTTCTCCCATATCGAGTTCGAGAAGACCATCCGGGAGCAGGTGACCTCGGCCCTGCGCTACCCCAAGCTGGTGATCATGACCATGGCGGGGGCTATTGTTGCCATCAATGTCTTTGTGATTCCTGCCTTTGCTGGTGTGTACAAGGGCTTGGGCACGGCCTTGCCCTTGATGACCCGCGTGCTCATCGGCTTTTCCGATTTTGTCGTGAACTGGTGGCCGCTGCTGCTGGGGGGGGGCATAGGCGGCTATTTTGCCTTCCAGCAATGGACCAAGCAGGGCCGGGGGCGCTACCTGTGGGATCGGTTTTCCCTGCAGATGCCCATTATCGGGAAAGTGGTGCACAAGGCCACCCTGTCCCGCTTCGCCCGCAGTTTTGCCATGGGCCTCAGGAGCGGCGTGCCCATCACCCAGGCCATGAACGTGGTGGCCCAGACCGTGGATAACGACTACATCGCAGCTAAGATCAGCCGCATGCGGGAAGGCGTGGAGCGGGGTGATACGGTCTTGAATACCGCCATCGCCTCCGGCGTATTCACCCCGGTGGTGCTGCAAATGATCGCTGTGGGTGAAGAGTCCGGCTCCCTCGACGAGTTGCTACAGGAAGTCGCCGACATGTACCGTCGGGAGGTGGAGTACGAACTCAAGAATCTCTCCGCCCAGATCGAACCCATACTCATCATTTTCCTGGGTATCATGGTGCTCATCCTGGCATTGGGCATCTTCCTGCCGATATGGGATCTGGGCCGGGCGGCGCTGCCCAAGGGCTGAACCTTTCAGTACTCCATGCATGGCGAGACCAGTCATACAGCATTGTCTAAATGAGGCTCAAGTTATGCATTTGCGTGCCGATAAGGTGCTAGCACCGCTGCACTGAAACTTGGCGGTCGAATTACGGGCAACCGGATACAACACACTGGAGCAGACCATGAAGCAGAATGCGGGTTTTACCTTGATTGAACTGGTGGTCGTCATTGTCCTGTTGGGCATCCTGGCGGCGGTGGCGGTACCGAAGATGGTGGACATGTCTTCCGACGCGAGAGTTGCCTCGGCTCAGGCCGTGGCCGGCGCCATCACTTCTTCGTCGGGCACCAACTACGCGACCTATGTGGCAAAGGGCAACACTACGGGAGCCAATGGCCCCTACGCCGTTGCCGATACAACCAATGTGTGCACCGCAGCTATCCTGTCGCCGCTCGTTTCCGGTGTGTCCATGGTGACAACTGGCACGACCGCAACGACAGGCCAATATACGATCTCTGGTACGGGCGTCTGTGGCACTGCGGGAAAGACGGTGTCCTGCTTGGTGGCGCCTTTCGGTGCTTTGACCTCGACACAGACAGCGACCGTGACCTGTACGGGCTGATCGGTTTGGAGCCTGAGTGCCCGCGTGCTCATCGCGTGGGCTTCTCAGTGGGGGGCGACACGGCGGTTCGTTCTGCCGTCGGGCAACAGAGGGTAGTTTCGGCGGGGCTTCGCGCCTCTGCTTCCAGGGAATTTCTTTTTAGTATGTGCATCGGGGGAACCTGATCCCGACCTGAGGTTCTGCATCCTGGAAACAGGCCTGAGTGTTGTCCAGGAACGAGCGGCGTTAGCGGAAATCGGCATCGTGAAACTATTCGGCAAAAGCTTCTCGCCGCCTAAAGCGGGCTGGGCAGGCCTCGTGATCGAGGATGCCCGTATTTGCATGGCTGTGGTGGTTTGGGACGGTACGTCGCGACCGAGAGTGCTGCGGCTCATGGAGCGTTCCCGCGGGTCTGACTTGGTGGCGGATCTGCGCCAGCTGAAAAAGGATGCCGCCCTTGCGCGGCAGCGTTGTGTGACGATACTTTGCCAGGGGGATTACCAGACCCTGCTGGTGGATGCGCCGGAGGTGCCGCGGCAGGAGCTGGCCGAGGCGATTCGCTGGCGTATCAAGGACATGCTGGGCATGCCCCTGGAGCGGGCCGTGGTGGATGCGCTCATACTGCCTCAGGCCTCGAGTTTCGAGACCCGCTCCCGCCAAGCCCTGGCGGTTTCCGCCGACCTGGCGCTTGTCGAACGGGTGGCGGAGCCATTTGTCCAGGCCGACTTGCTGCTTTCTGCCGTGGATATTCCCGAACTGGCCCAGCGCAACCTCGCCGCCCTGTGCGAGGACGAAAACCGGGGGCTGGCCTTCCTTTCCCTCGGCAAGAACGGTGGCCTCCTGACCCTGACCTGGGGCGGTGAGTTGTTCAGTTCCCGTCGCATCGAAGCGGGAACCGCCCTGTGGCTCGATAGGCCGGCGGAGGACCGTGCCGGTGCTTTCGATCGCATCACTCTTGAACTGCAGCGTTCCCTTGATTATTTTGATCGCCAGTTCAGTTTCATTTCCATCAGCCGTCTGGTCCTGGCCGGCGGGCCGGAACTTGCTCCCCTAGGGGATTTTCTGCGTCAGACCGTGTATATGCCGGTGGAACTCTTTGATGCGGCAGCAGTCTTGGATCTGCCGGATGAACCGGGTATTCCCGTCTGCGCTGCCCTGGCCGTGATCGGCGCTGCCCTGCGCGCCGAGGAGGTACCGGCATGAGGCAGTACATCAACCTGTATCGTGGCCTGGGGAAAAAATCTTCCGGCATCAACAGCGGGGTGATGCTCATGACCCTTGCCCTGGTGACGCTGCTTTGCCTGGGGGGATATGCCATCGTGCAACAACGGGCGCTGGTCACGCTGCAGGCTGAGGCGGACGGGCTGGGCCGCCAGGTCAAGGCCGGGCGCGAGCGGCTTGCGGCGGCGGAAAGCC
Organism: Rhodocyclales bacterium; assembly: GCA_043743785.1. Taxonomy (GTDB): domain Bacteria; phylum Pseudomonadota; class Gammaproteobacteria; order Burkholderiales; family Rhodocyclaceae; genus JAQTNA01. The sequence goes on from JAYTVW010000118.1 coordinate 7,730, forward strand.
GTGTCAAGCGTGCCGACGGCGGGGCCGCCAATGTTGTGGCCCTGGAAGCGCGCTACCAGTCCCGGGAGCGGCTTTTGAGTGCCCTGGCGTCCGGTGCGCTGGGCAAACGGGAAGGCTATTCCGACTACCTCCGTGCCTTGTCGCACCGTGCCGGTCGCGGGGTCTGGCTGACTGCCTTCGGCATCACCCAGGGGGGCGCTGTTCTGACCCTGAGCGGCCAGGCCCAGGAAGCGGAGCGCATTCCCGCTTATCTGGAGGGCCTTAATGCCGAGAAAATCTTCCAGGGACGCAGTTTTGCGGCCTTGCGCGTGAAGCAGGTGGCAGACGACAAATCGTCGGAGGGCAAGGATGCCCAGGCAAAGCGTAGCCCCGTGGAGTTTGTCCTGGGTACGCAGCAGGAGACGAAGTCCGAGAGCGGGGCGCCTGGTCCGAGTGCCGTTGCCGGGAGCGTCAAATGAAGCGGCGAGTGGAGGCCAGCCTCCTTGCCTACAATGCCTTGTCCATGCGGGAACGTCTGCTGGTGGCCTTCGCGATCCTGGCGGCGCTGTTTTTTGCATTCCAATTTTTTCTTTTCGATCCGGCGGAAAAGCGCGCTGCGGCCGTACGCCTGCGCATCGAAGGTGACAAGGCCATCCTTAGCCAGGAAACCGCCCAGGTGGTGGCCCTGGAAAACCAGTTGCGGGAACGGGAACGGGCTTTCAAGAATCAGCTGGGTGGCCTTCAGGAAAGGCTCCTGCGCCAGGATGAACAGTTCAAGGCCGTAGAGGCCAGCTTGGTGTCCCCACGGGAAATGCCCAGGCTGTTGCAGGGCCTGCTCGGCAAACGTTCTGGTTTGCAACTGTTGTCCTTGCGCTCCCTGGCACCCCAGCCCGTGGCCGAGGGCCAGGAGGCTGCGGCAGGCGCGTCGAAAGGCCAGGAAGTGCCCCGCTCGGAAGGCCGTTTCTATCGGCATGGTGTTGAGGTGAGCGTACAGGGCCGCTATGGGGATCTGCTGGCCTACGTGGAAGAACTCGAGAAGATGCCGCAAAAAATGCTCTGGCAGGAGTTGCATTTCAAGGTCGAAGAGTACCCGCGCACGACCCTCAGTTTCACGGTGCACACCCTGAGCCTGGAGACGACATGGCTGCAAATGTGATGGGCGTCTGCGGGGCCATGCTGCTGCTGGCTTGGACAGGCGAATTGCGGGCGGCGATTGATGACCCCACCATGCCGCCGGCAGCAGCGGTGGCGAGCCCGCTGGTAGGGGGCGGGGTAACGGAAAAAGCTGAAGCTGCGGCAGCCGTACTGGAATCTGTGCTGATTCCCTTGATGGGTCGACCCCTGGCGGTCATCAGCGGCAAACCCGTGCTGCTGGGCGAAAAATTCGGTGAGGACAAGTTGGTGAAGGTCACGGAAAAAGAAGTGGTATTGCGAGGGCAGGGGGGTGAAACACGGCTTTCCCTGAACCCGGCGGTGAGCCTGAAACCCATCGTTCACCGCGCGTCGGCCGTGCCGTCGCACAGGAGGTCCCAACCATGAATTCATGTCATTCTATCGTCATTCTGGCGCTGCTCTTGTCGGCCTGCGGCGGCATGCGCATGGCACCGGACGCGACTCTCGGACGCTTGCAAGCCGAGTTGGTCCAGCCCGCCCCCAAGCCGGTGCCAAAGGCCGTGGCAGAGGCGCCGGCTGCGGCCTTGCCCGAACCTGCTCCGGCAGAGCCTCGTTTCGATCTGGCGGTCAACAATGCGCCGGCATCCCAGGTGTTTACCGCCCTGGTCAGCGGCACTGCCTACAGTATGTTGGTGCCGCCGGACCTGGCCGGCAACATCACGGTGAACCTGAAGAAAGTGAGCCTGCGGGAGGCGCTGGACACCCTGCGGGATTCCTATGGTTATGAGTACCGGGTGCAGGGTAAGCGCATCATGATTCAGCCCAACACCCTGCAGGCACGGGTCTTCAAGATCAATTACCTGGCGGGACGGCGCCAGGGCCAGACCGACATGCGGGTAAGTTCGGGGAGCATCACCACGAGCTCCGGCAATAGCAGCGGTGCTTCCGTTGCTTCGACCGGGCAGGCCGGTTCTTCCGGTTCTGCGGGTGGGCGGGGGCCGGATAGCAGCCGTGTGTACACCACCCAGGATGCGGACTTCTGGGGCGAGACCAGCGCCACCCTCAAACTCATTGTCGGCAGCGAAGGCGGTCGCAGCGTGGTCTTGAATCCGCTCTCCGGCGTTATCGTCGTGAAGGCCATGCCAGCGGAACTGCGCCAGGTAGAGGCTTTTCTCAAGGCTTCCCAGATCATGGTGGAACGCCAGGTGATGCTGGAAGCCAAGATCCTGCAGGTGAATCTGAGCGAGGGCTTCCAGACAGGCATCAACTGGAGCAATTTCGGTCGTATCGGCGGAGACAGCCGCTTCGCCATCGGCGTGACGCAGCCGGGGGCCAAGCTTCAGGGGCAGCAATTGAACGATGCTGCGGGAAATTCCCAGGCAGGTACTGCCCTGCAGAATGCCGCAGGGGTTGCGGTGACGGCGGGCCGGGAAGGCATCGTCAATGCAGTGGGCGCCGTGGCCGGTTTCACAGGTTTCGCTTTTCAGTCAGCCAATTTCGCCGCGCTGCTGAATTTCCTGGAAACCCAGGGTAACGTGCAGGTACTCTCCAGTCCGCGCATCGCCACCCTGAACAACCAGAAGGCCGTCTTGAAGGTGGGTACGGACGACTTTTTTGTCACCAATGTCACCACCACCACGACGGTCAGCGGCACCACGCCGGTAACTTCGCCATCCATTACCGTGCAGCCTTTCTTTTCCGGCATCGCCCTGGATGTGACACCCCAGATCGACGACAACGGCACCATCACGCTGCATGTCCATCCTTCCATCAGCGACGTGACCCAGAAAGACCTGGTGGTGAGCCTGGGAGGTTCCGCCGGCACATATACCTTGCCCTTGGCCTCCAGCAACATCAATGAAACGGATTCCCTGGTGCGGGTCAAGGACGGGCAGATCGTGGCCATCGGCGGTCTCATGAAGCAGAGCCAGTCGGAGAGCCGCAGCCAGTTGCCTGGCCTGGGTGAACTGCCGGGGGTCGGTGTCCTGTTCGGCCAGCGCAACAAGATTTTTGCCAAGTCGGAAGTGGTTATCCTCATCAAGCCGACGGTGATCCGGGACGAGGCCGACTGGCAGCAAGGGCTGGATGAGCTACAGGAGCGTATGCCCGGTTACAAACCGCCAGCCCCGCTTTCGATCAAGGCCCATTGACAGCCGCCGGGTCGGTTCCGAAAACCGTGGTACAGGATTCTGCACCATGTACCGGCGCTCACGGTGACGTGCCCACAGGAATTATGCTGACATGTCCCTAGCCCATTGCCGCATCGCCCTGTGCCTGCTGTTCGCTCTGGTATGCTGCCTGGTTGCTCCTGCCCGGGGCGACAGCGGGGGCGGCGCGCAAGTCATCAGCCCCACTGCCTGCTCGGCCTACATGGGCAAGGTCACCCTCAACGAATTGCGCATTGGGTCCAGCGGACAGTCTTCCACCAGCAACCAGGTCGAACTCTACAACTCCGGCGGTGTGGCCCAGGCGGTATGGCAAACCTGGCAACTCGTGGTTTACTACAGGAGCGGTGGTGGCACCATCAGCCTGAAGGGCGGCTACTATCTCTCGTCTGGGTTCAGTGCCAACGGACAGTTCATCTACAACAGCAGCAAAGCCATGTACATGCGTAACAAGTCCGGCCGTTACATGAGCGTGGCACTGGTGGACTCGGCTGGGAAACTGATCGATTGGGTCGCCCTCGACGGCGCCATTCAGACGCTACCTTCCTGTTTCGGCAGCGGCATGATCGTCAATGCGACCGCTTCCAGCGACACCTCGGGCGATGTTGCGCGCGTCCCCGACGGAACTACCTGGCCGTCCGCGGTGAATAATACCGCCGGCAACACCATCAGCCGTACCAACGTCTGTACCAGCGGCAGTGATCTGGTGGTGGGGAATAGTGCCAGCAACACCAGTCCAATCGTCAATACCACGCCGGTGAGTTTTACCGTCACGGTCCTGAACAAGAGCTGCTCGAATACGGTGTCCAGCATCGCCATCACGGACATGGGAATTACTACAGCTAATTTCTCCGGCTTGTCCTTTGCGCCGGGTAGCGGCAGTGTCGTTCAGAGCACGAACTCCCTGGGCTGGACCGTGGGCACTCTGGCGGCAGGCAGCAGCGCAACCTTGGTTGTGACTGGTACGCCGTTGAAGCTGGGGGCGATCAATACCACGGCCTCGGTCTCCGGTTCCTCGGGAGGTCTGATCAATACCGGCGACGACAGCAGCGCGGCAAACCTGACTGTGCGGGATTTCAATTACGTCGATTTCGACGTGACCACTGACACTATCACCGAAGGCTTGGTGACGTCCTATTCGGCGGCTATTTCCGCGACGGTCGTTCCCAGTGCGCCGATTACCATCAATTACACCGTTTCCGGCACCGCCGGCAGCGGTGATACGGATCTGCCGGTGTCCGGCAGCGTGGTGATTGACCCGAGCAATGCGGAATCACCGAGCCAGACCTCCATCGATTTCGTGGTCAAGAACGATAGCGTCGTGGAACCCTTGAAAACCATCGTGCTGACCATCACCAGCGTTTCCAGCAGCGACGCTTCCGTCAGGTTGGATGTGAACTCCCAAATGACCATAACGCTGCGGGACGATGACGCGGTCCTGGCCGCCCAATATCATCTGGAAGAAAACACCTGGACCGGCGCTGCCGGTGAAGTCAAGGATAGTTCGGGCAATGCTTTCAATGGCAAGGCAGTCGGCGTTGGGGGCCTGCCCACCACGGATGCCACGACGCCGGCCGTGGTGAGCAGTCCCGGTACTTGCGCTTATGGCGTATTTACAGGGGCGGCGTCGAACCCGCAGCAGCTAGCTTTTGGCGCCCTCAACCTGGGGCTCGACAGCGCCCCCGGTTTTACAGTGTCGGCCTGGGTGCAATGGAGCATTAATCCGGCCACGGGCAACCCGTGGGCCAATATCGTCAGCAACGTGGCCTCCAGCAGCGTTGATACCGGCCAGTTCTGGCTGCAACACAGCCAGTTGAACAACCGCTTTGAGTTTGCCCTGAAGAGCACGTCGACACGTAGCTTTGTGCAATCCAAAACGACCCCGGTGGCGGGACAGTGGTATTACCTGACGGGCGTGTTTGATGGGGTGGCGCTGCACATTTATGTGAATGGTATCCTCGATGACAATTCAGTGGTCAACCTGGCGGGGACCGTCACCCCCTTCGTTTCCACCTACCAGCTGGCCATCGGCAGCACTTCCTCGAGTTTCCGGGGTTTCCAAGGCTTCATTGATGAAGTCGCTATCTACAAGGGTGCCCTGGCGCCCAGCCAGATAGCGAATCTGTTCGATACGACGCATCCCTGCCCGACGCGCCAGTCTCCGGCACCGGCGGCCTTGAACGCAGTGGATACCGGTGGCAATGCGGTTTCGGGCCGCATTAGCACCAAGATTTCCGGCGCCGGTTTCAACCTGGATGTGTATGCGCTGAATGCCGCCAGGAGCGCTCAGGATGTCAGCTATAGCGGCAGCGTGCTGGTGGATCTGCTCGCCAATACCGCCACTGGTGTGGCCCAGGATAGCCAGAACTGTCCCGTGTCCTATACCTCCGCCCTGACGGTGGGTACGGCGGCCCTGACCGCCGGCAAGGGCGTCATCGCCGTGCCGGCCGTGGCGGATGCCTGGCGCGACGTGCGGGTGCGCCTGCGTTACCCGGCCACCGGTTCTGCCAGCGTTACCGCCTGTTCCAGTGATAATTTCGCCGTCAAGCCGAATTCCCTCGGCGTGGCGGCCTCCGGCAGCGCCGGGTCTCTGGCGGGCAGCGCCATCCAGAAGGCCGGCCAGGTCTTCACCCTGGTGTTCACCGGCTACAACAGTGCCGGCAGCATTACCGGCAACTACAATGGCAGCCCCGTGGCGCCCACGGCGAACATCAGCCCCGTCAGCCCGGCCACGCTGGCCGGCACTCTTGCCACCGGGAGTTTTAGCGGCAGCGGGACGATTTCCTCCAGCACGGCCACCTATAGCGAGGTGGGCAATTTCAACGTGACATTCCAGGACACGGGTTTTGCCGCCGTGGATGCGGGAGATACGGCGGCCAGTTGCGCAGGGTTTTACGTGTGCACGGCGAGCACCCTGCTTGGCCGTTTCGTGCCGGATCATTATGCCGTGTCTGGCGGCGCGGCCATTCCGGCCTGTGGCGTCTTTTCGTATTTTGGGCAGGACGGCCTGCGTACCTCCTTTACCCTGACGGCGCAGAACGCGGCAGGGGGCACGACGCAAAACTATACCGGCAGCCTGGCGACCCTGGGCCTGGGAAGCTACTCTCCTTTTGCCTTCACGGCCACCGGCTTGTCGCCGGTGCCCTCCCTCGCCAGCGGTGCCATCGGGCCATCGGGCAGCTGGAGCGCGGGCACCGCCCAGGTCAGCGCCTGGCACGTGGTCAGCCGTCCCTCCAGCCTGAGCGCCAAAAGCAGCCTCGGCTTTTACGTGGCGCCGGTGGATTCGGATGGGGTCACGGTTGGGCCGAGCAATCCGGCCTTGGTGGTGGCCGGGGTGGATTTCCGTTATGGCCGCCTGCAGATCTTCAATGCCTTCGGCACCGATCAAGCCAACCTATCGGTGCCGTTACAGGCGCGCTATTGGAGTGGCAGTTCCTGGGTTCTGAATTCCGATGACAACTGCACTGCCGTTCCCGCCGCCGCCGTAGCCCTGTCGGGACAGACCGGCACCCTGGCCAGCAGCAACATGAGCACCGCCGGCAACGTGAACCGTCCTGCCGGCAGCAGTACCACTCTGATCAATGGCAGCGGCAACATCGTCCTCAAATGTCCTTATGGCAGTTGCCCCACGGCGGCCAAACCGGCCCAGGCCTATACGGGAACGGTGGATATGGCGCTGAATCTCGGCAGCGGTACGGCGGACGCCTCCTGTCTTGCCAATCATCCGACGACCACCGGCGCCAATCTCGCCTGGTTGCGTTACAGCACCGGAGCCTGTGGTGGGCAGGACCCGTCGGCCCGGGCCAGTTTCGGCATTTATGCGCCGGAAACCCGCAAGACGGTCCATGTGCGGGAAGTGTATTGATGCCATCCCGCAGCGGCTTCCCCGCTCCCGGCGCCGGTTTCACCCTGGTGGAACTGGTGGCTACCATGATGCTCGTGGGCATCCTGGCGGCGGTGGCCGTACCAAATTTTGGCAATAGTGGCTCGTTTCGCGCCCTGGCCTTTCACGATGACGTAGTGTCGGCCCTGCGTTATGCCCAGAAGACGGCGGTCAGCCATCGGCGCCTGGTGTGCGCCACCCTGACGTCCACCAGCGTGACCCTGAGCATTGCGACAGCCAATCCGGCCAGCGCTTGTACCACCACCACCCTGAACGGGCCGGATGGCAATGTCGCCTATGCCCACAGCAATGACGCCACCAACGCCGCCATGAGCTTTTCACCGGCGGCGCCGATCTACTTTCAGCCGGAGGGACCCATCACCTCGGACGGGGCGGGGAGTACCTCCCAGGACTACAGCATCACGGTTAGCGGCATGCCGGTCATCAGTGTTGTGGGGGCCACCGGCTATGTCAATTAAGGTAAAAGTCGGCGCAGCCGACTCACGATGCTTCCCTCTCCCGCCGGGAGAGGGATTGAGGGTGAGGGAATCCGGCATGGCTTTCATATTCATGGGCGGTTTTCAAAGCCATGCCGGTTAAGCTCCGACGCATGGCCGGCTTCAGCCTCATCGAACTGGTCATGGCCATCGTGATTGTCGGCGTTGGCTTGTCTGGCGTTCTGCTGGCCTTTTCCACCGCCAGCCGGAATAGTGCAGACCCCCTGGTCAGGAAGCAGATGCTGGCAGTGGGGGAAGAGATGCTGGAGGAAATTTTGCTCAAGCCCTACGCGCCGGCAAGCAATCCGCTGGCGGCCACTTGCGCCCGGGATACCTGGAACGACATCCTGGACTATGACGGTTACGATAGCGCCAGCACCACCTGCGTCAGTGGTGGAGCGGCTGCCGCCACGCCGACCATCTACGACATGGGCGGCAGCGCCATTGCCACGCTGTCCGGCTATTCGGTGAATGTGCATATCACGGATGTCACCCTGCCGGCCTCCGGCGCCAATGGGGTGGCGGCGAAGAAAATCGTCGTGACGGTCATCCATGGCAGTACGCAAAGCCTGAAGCTCACCGGCTGGCGCACCAACTACGCTGCCTGAGCCGAGATGAACTCCTGGATACCCTGTCCGGCCAATATCTCCCGCGGGAGGGGCTTCACCCTGATCGAGATGGTGGTGGTGATCACCATCACCGGCATCATCGCCGCCAGCCTCAGCATATTTTTGAAACCGGCCATCACGGCCTATTTTGATACGGCTCGCCGGGCCAGGATGACGGACATGGCCGATACGGCCCTGCGCCGCATGGGCCGGGAAGTGCGCCAGGCGGTCCCCAATTCCCTGCGTATGCCGGGAAGCAACTGTTTCGAGTTCATTCCTTCCATAGCCGGCGGGCGCTACCGACTGGCGGCGGATACGCTGTGGGATGGCGCCAATCCGGCCAATCCCAGCCGGCCGGTGGATGGCAGCGGCAGCGCGGTGACGGCGTTTGACGTGTTGTCCCCCTTGTCCACCACCCCGGCTGCGGGGGATTGGGTGGTGATCGACAGCCAGAACACGGCGGATGTGTATGCCGGCACCAACCGGCAAAGCCTCTCTTCCGCCACCACGGCCTTGCCCAGCGCCACCCTGGGGGCTAGCCGCATCACGCTTTCAAGCAGCTTTTCCTTCCCAGCCGGCTACACCGGCGGGCGTTTCGTGGTGGTGCCGAATACTCAGCAGGCGGTGTTCTATGTCTGTAGCGGCGCCGATGGCACGCTGGATAGCCAGGGCCATGGCAAGGGCAGCCTGTATCGGGTGGTGGGCAGTTTCGCCACCTCGGCGGCGTCCTGTCCCGCCACGACCGGTGCCGCGCTCCTGGCGAGTCGCGTAAAATCCTGTTCCTTTGTGTACGACCCGAATCAGGGTGCCACCCAGCAGAGCGGCTTCCTGTGGATGCAGGTGCAATTGACGGAGTCCAACGAAACCGTGACCCTGTCCTACGGCGCCCACGTGGATAACGTGCCATGAACAAGCCGCAAAAAGGCTTCGTGGCCATCATGGCGGTGGTGGTGCTGGTGGTTCTGGCCAGCATGGCGGGGGCCATCATGCGCATGAGCACGGCCCAGCAGCTGACGTCCACCCTGGATTTTCAACAGGCCCGGGCCGGGGCTGCCGCCCGGGCCGGTATCGACTGGGGGCTTTATCACGCGCTGCAGTCCGGCGGCCTGTGGTATTGGAATCCACAAACCTACCTGCCGCTGGTGCCCCCCTGCGACCCGGCTGCCGGCGGCGTCAAGACACGCACCCTGGACCTGACGGCGGACAGCGGCTTTTGGGTGACGGTAACGTGCTCTTCCCAGACGGTCAATGAAGGTGAAACTGCGCCTGGTAGCCCCCAGAGCATGACCATTTATCGCATCGATGCGGTGGCCTGCAATCTGTCTGACGCGATCACGGGTTGCCCCAACAATGCCAACGCCGGCCTGGCCAGCTATGTGGAACGGCGTCGCCAGGTGGTTGCCACGGCGGCGGCAAGCAGTTGAATTTGGATTGTTCGTGGCATATGCAACAACATTGCTCGGTGCGAAGTGAAATAATCGGGGATTGAAAACTGTTCCCCGGCTGCGCCCGGCCCCACTCAGGAGACGTAAAAATGCTTCATCAGGACATCGATGCCCGGGAAAAGTTCCTGTTTACCCTGGAATGGCTGTTGGGCCTGCAAGTGCGCTATCCAGACAATATCCGCTTCGGTCTTATCCATGTGGAATTTCAGGACGCGTCGCAACTGGGGGCGGCTTATGGCGTGCATGAGGCCATGAAGATGCTCATCGGCCTGACCCATGCCTTGCGCCACGCTTTCCGCAAATCGGATCTGGTGGCCCGGGATGGTATGGGGGTATGGATACTCGCCCCCTTCACCACGCCGGAGACCGTCATCGACAAGGTGGCCGACATCGTGCGGGTGGCGGCGGAAAACGGCCTCAATATCGTCGAGCATTCCATCCGGGTGTATTCGCTGCCGGAGCATGGCGTGGCCCTCTCGGGACGCGATCCGGCGGTGAGTTTCCTCGAGGCCCTGCGCGGCAGTGGCCAGGGCCGCACCGTGGCCTCCTTCAAGGCTGCCATAGCGGCGCGCTGAAGAGGCTACGCCAGCTTTTCCAACCGGGCCTGCAATTGCCCGCAACGCTGCGGGTCGGCATTGCTCTTTCTGGCGCTGTCGATGCAGCGGCGGGCTTCCTGGAAATTGTCCGGGTGCTTGCTGCTCTTTTCCATCTGGGTAATGAGCAGGTAGGCCAGGTTGAGCAGCAGGCGCGGATTGTTCGGCATGAGGGTGCGCGCCAAGCGCATGACGTCGATGCCTTCGTCCAGCTTGCCCTGGGCGGCCAAGCGTACGCCCTTGTCCATGGTTTCAATTGTCGCCTGGCGGGTGGAGGCCAGGATGCCGGCGCCTTCTTCCGTCATCTGGGCTTGGTCGAAGATGCCCTGGGCTCGCCTCAGCAGGCTCTCGTCCTCGTGGTGATTGCGCACCACGAACTGGATGAGCCGGCTGCCGACGTCCTTGTTACCCAGTTGCATGAGGGTTTCCGCCAGTTCCAGGGTGCCGCAGGGGGGCAGGTCATGACTGCCGCTGTGCAACTTGCTCATGAGCTCCTCGCCACAGTGCCGGGCCAGGGTGCCGAGGCTTTTCTGGCGGGACAGGGAGTGGGGCAAGAGGGTGGCGGCGCGCACAAGCATTTCCTGGGCCGCCTGCCATTCCCCGAGCTGGATGAGCGTGCGGGCCATCCAGTCGTAGCCCTCCAGGAAGGCCCGGTTGCCCTCCAGCACTTGCCCCAGCAAGGTCTTGGCCCGAGCGTAATGGCCGTCGCGAAAACATAGCTTGGCCAGGCCGGCCATGGCCCAGGGGAAGTCACGTAGGGCAAGAAGGCTCTCGAAACTGGCCTTGGCCTCGGTGAAATTGCCGGTCAATACCAGCATTTCGCAGCGTAGCCGTTGGACGTGGGCATCGTTGGCCTGGTCTTCCTTCAGGCGCTGGTCGCAGAGCTGGATGGCTTTCGGATATTCCTTGGCCCGGACCGCGCTCTCGATGGCAAAAAGGGTGCTCTTGCGGGCGGCAATACGTGTCAGGCGGGTCTGCAGCATGGCTTCCGTGAGGGGCTTGACGAGATAGTCATCCGGCTGGTGTTCCGCCGCGCCCATCACCATGTCCGAGGTTTTCTCTGCTGTGATCATGGCCCATATGCTGGAAAGGCCCAGCAGATTCCTGGCACGGGCCTCTTCCAGCACCTGTTGGCCGTTCCTGCCAGGCCCCAGATGATAATCGCACAGTACTACGTCATATTTGTTTCGGCTGAGGGCGGTGAGGGCTTCTTCCGCATTGGCCGCCATGTCGATCTGGTGGCCGCCGCAGCGCCGCAGAAGTTCTCCCAGGATGTTACGCATGCCGTCGAAGTCGTCGACGATCAGGAAGCGCTGTTTGGAAAATGCGCTGCTCGGAGGGCTTTCGACAGGCATGGCGTTTTTAGGGCAAAGTCATGATGAAAGCGCCGCCGCCCAGGCTGCCGCCATTCGCCAGGCGGGTGGCGCCTGTGAGCCCCCGGTTTCGGTGCAAACGGGCCGCCACCGCCGAGAAATACAGGCCCAGGCCCGTGCTGCCGGTGGCGAAACGGATGCCCTGGTTCGGCATGGCATCCTCTTCCGCCAGCATGTTCTGCGGGTAGCCGCGACCGTCGTCCTCGACGCGCAGTTCCAGCAGGCCGTCCTTCTCCTGGATGCTCAGCAGCACCTGGCTCTTGGTGTAGCGCAAGCCGTTGTGCAGGGCCTGGACGATGGCGCCGAAAATGAGTTCCCGGTCGAAATACCAGAGGAGGCCGGGCGGGCAGCTGTGGCGGACTGTCACGCCCCGGTTCGCCGCCAGGGGGGCAACCCGTCCCATGACTTCCTCGAGGAAGTCCCCGAGATCATGTTCCTCGGCATCGAAGGGGTAGAACTGCTGATCAATCTTGTACAGGGCAAGCAGTTGGATCAGGTTGTCGTTGACCCGCCGGGCTTCATAAAGCACTTCGCCGATCTGCTTGAATTCAGGGAAGTGCTCCGGGTCCACGCCACGCACCACATCCTCCAGGACGGCGTTCATGACGCTGACGGAGTTCTTCATGTCGTGGATGGAGGCGACGAGGAAGGTGGTGATATCTAGCTTGGGATCGGCGTGGGCCACGGGCTTTTTTCCGGAGACGGTTGAATTGGGTAACGGTCCCAAAGGAGGAATCTTTAGTGCCTTCAAGGGTAGGCGTAGCGCTGGACCTGGCTGTCCGGGTATGGTGCAATGCGGCGCCGGGTATTCAAGGCTGAATGGAGAAGATTCGATGGCTTGGTTAGATTGGCTGAGGGGCAGCAAGACTGGGCAGGACAGCGAGGTGCTGGATGCCGCCATTGAACACCTGGTGGACGCCATGGATTCGCGCCTGCGCCTGGTGGACGGCTACGCGCGAAAATTGCGTCCGGCGGTGAGGGCGGCGCTGGCTCGGCTGGAGTCCCTGGTGGCCGATATTCCCGGGCCGCTGGCGTTCAGCCGGGCAAGCTGGGGGAGCGATCCCCTGGTCAAGGCCTTCTTCGCCACTCCCCAGGAGCTGGCGCACACCTTCAGTGCGGAACCCGTGGTGCAGGCCTTCTTCGCTGCGGCGGAAAACGCCCTGGATGATGAGTGCTGTGTCGCCTTGTTTGTCAGCCAGGATGCAAAAACCTCCCTCGGCTACGCCCTCCAGGGCGAGGTGATACAGGGGGATGTGGTGCGCCAAAGCATCAGTTTTACCGCCCATCGCCTGACCCGGCCTGCTGCCACCGATGCCGGCGTGCGGGCTGGCCTGCGCGACATGGGCCTGCATTATCTGGCCAACCAGGCCCTGGAGAAAATTACCGGCTCCCGCAACCAGCGTCAGATGCTGGAAGAGGAGCGGAGCCTCCTGAACCTGCGCCTGAACACCCGCAGTCGTTTCGATCATGCCCTGGAAAGCCTGCTGGAGCAGGGGGGCAACGGGGATCTGGATGGGGACGGCTTGCGGCGCCAGTTGGCGGACACGGAGCGGCGGCTGGCAAGTCTTGGTACGCCGCCCCGGACCCTGGATGAGTATCTTGTTGTTCTGCAGAACGTGCTGGAGCATGCGCAGGATTACATCGCCGTCCGCTCCCAGGAATTACATCTGGACAGCATGAATATTCTTGTCGAGGATCCCCAGAACAAGGCCCTCAGTTTGAAGCTGTGCGAACTGCGCGCCGATGGCCGTCCGCCCCGGGTGGTGGTCATCGCCCGTTTCCCGCGCCGGGAACTGCTGTCGAAACAGGCTTTGGAAGTCGCGGCCTACCGGGATAGCCCATTGCTGTAAAGCGTGGGAAAACGGGCACTCAGGCCTGTTCCTCCCGCATGGCCTTCTTGTTCAACTTGCCGACGCTGGTGCGGGTCAAGCTCTCGACGAAGCGCACGTGCATGAGCACGGCAAAACGGGAGATGTGGCCGGCGTCCGCGTGGTGGCGCACATGCTGGCGGATTTCCTCCGGCCGCACCTCGACGCCGGGTTTCAGGATCACCAGGCCCAGGGGCAGTTCGCCCCATTTCTTGTCTTCCACGCCGATGACCGCCACTTCCGCCACCGCCGGGTGGGCGGAAACGATGCTCTCCAATTCCAGGGACGAAATCCATTCGCCGCCGGTCTTGATGACGTCCTTCATGCGGTCGGTGATCTGCAAATAGCCGGCGCCGTCGATGTGGCCGATGTCGCCGGTGTGAAGCACGCCGCCGTCCCACAGGGCCTCCGCCCCGGCCGGATCATGCAGGTAGCCCTGGGTCAGCCAGGGCGCGCGCACCACCACTTCCCCCGGCGTCTTGCCGTCCCGGGGCAGGTCCTGGCCCGCCTCATCCACCACCCGCAGGTCCACCAGGGGCAGCACCCGGCCGGTCTTGATGCGGCGGGATACATTCGCCTCCGGATCCGCAAGGTCCGTCCCATCCACCTGGGCCAGGGTCAGGATGGGGCAGGTCTCGGACATGCCGTAGCCGGTGAACACGTCAATGCCCTGGGCCAGGGCCGCTGTCGCCATGCCCCGGGTCAGGGAAGAGCCACCGACGATGACCTTCCAGCCCGCCAGGCTCACTTCCTTCAGCTTCGGGCTGCTGAGCAGCATATGCATGATGGTGGGCACGCAATGGGAGAAGGTGACTTTTTCCTTGGCCACCAGTTGAACGATTGCGTCCGGCACGTAGCGCCCCGGGTACACCTGCTTCACCCCCAGCATGGTGGCCACATAGGGCAGGCCCCAGGCGTGCACGTGGAACATGGGGGTCAGGGGCATGTACACATCGTCCCGGGCCAGGCGGCCTTCCACGGGAGCGGTGCCCAGGGCGGCCGCCACTGCAAGGGTGTGCAGAACAAGTTGGCGATGGCTGAAATACACGCCCTTGGGGGCGCCGGTGGTGCCGGTGGTATAGAAGGTGGTGGCCCGGGTGTTCTCGTCAAAATCCGGAAAGTCATAGTCCGGTGCGGCCCCCGCCAGCAACTGGTCGTATTCAAAGGCGAAGGGAATCTGGAAGGCGTTGGCGGTGCCGGCCCCCGTGTCGGAGAGCAGGACGAAGTGCTTCACCGTCTCCAGTTGTTCCCGGATGATGGCCAGCATGGGCACGAAGTCCCCATGCACCAGGAGCACATCGGCCTTTGCGTGGTTCAGGGTGTACAGAATCTGTTCCGGCGACAGGCGCACATTTACCGTCTGCAGGACGGCCCCCATCATAGGTACGCCAAAGAAGCACTCCAGGTAGCGATGGCTGTCGTAGTCCATCACCGCCACGGTCTGCCCCGGCGTCACCCCCAAGCCCGCCAGTCCGCTGGCCAGCCTGCCGATACGCTCCCGCAAGCTGCGGTAGCTGTAGCGGCTGATGTCCCGATACACGATCTCCTGGTCCGGCGAGTTCGCCAAGGGCGTGTGCAGCAGTTGCTTGATGAGCAGCGGGTAGGCGTAGGCGGATGGGGTGCGTTCGATGCAATTCACGAAAGAGTCTCCTTGTTACCGTGAAAGTCGCGTCAGCGACTCACGATGCTTCCCTCTCCCGCCGGGAGAGGGACTGAGGGTGATGGAAACCGCCATGGCTTTCATGCTCAAGGGTGGCTCCCAACGCCATGGCGGTTATTGGCCGGGCTCGGCGGCCTATGCCACGCGTGACCCGGCAATATGCCAGCCCCGGGCGCAAGACGGTTTGCGCAAGCTCAAACGAAGCTGCCGGCGCTGGACACCTTGTCTATTTGGTCCGCCTATTTCGTCCCTCTTTCGCGTTACACTCACGCGGCTTTCCAGGGGGTGTGTTGGCTACTTGACCCCCGAAGGGCTATCGATATGGCGCTTGCCGAAACACTGCCAGAAAAATCTCACCTTGCGGCATGGCAAACAGAACTGGGACTCGTGACATGAACCCCACCACCGATACCTCCACCCTCGTCGCCGACATCCGGCGGCTCATTGAGGACAGCCGCACCCAGCTTGCCAGCACGGTGAACAGCGCCTTGACCCTGCTGTACTGGCACATCGGCCAACGCATACGCGGCGAAGTATTGGGGGGCGAGCGCGCAGCCTACGGCGAACGGATTGTTGCCACCGTGGCTAGACAACTGGAAAGCGACTACGGGCGCGGCTTTTCTGCCAAGAACCTGCGCCACATGCTGCATTTTGCGGATGTCTTTCCCTCCGATGAGATTGTCTCCGCACTGCGGAGACAATTGAGCTGGACCCATATCAAGACCCTGATTTACATCGACGATCCGCTCAAGCGCGACTTTTACCTGCAGATGTGCCAGCAGGAAGGCTGGAGTACGCGAACCCTGCAGGGGCGCCTGGACTCTCTGCTCTTCGAGCGCACTGCCCTGTCCCGCCAACCGGAGGCCTTGCTGGCCGAAGAACTTGCCGCCTTGCGAGAGGGCGGCGAGGTGGCGCCGGCCCTGCTCCTCAAGGACCCCTACATCCTCGACTTCCTGGGCCTGAAGGACCGCTATCTGGAGAAGGACCTGGAAGACGCCATCCTGCGGGAGATCGAAAGTTTCCTGCTGGAACTGGGCCTGGGTTTCACCTTCGTGGCGCGCCAGAAGCGCTTGCAGATCGACAACGAGGATTTTTACATTGACCTGCTGTTCTACAACCGCCGGCTGAAGCGCCTGGTGGCCATTGACCTGAAACTGGGTGACTTTAAGGCCGCCTACAAGGGTCAGATGGAGCTGTACCTGCGCTGGCTGGCGAAACATGAACAGGAGCCGGGGGAGGCACCGCCCTTGGGCATCATCCTGTGCAGTGGCAAGAAACACGAGCAGATCGAGCTGCTGGAGTTGGACCAGACCGGCATCCACGTCGCCGAATACCTGACAGCGCTACCCTCAAAAGACTTGTTGCAGAAAAAGCTTCACGACGCAATTCGACGCTCCCGTGTGCGCCTGGACCAGAAGGGCGCGGCGCTTGATTGAGGGATAGTCATGACTAATGAAATTGGTCGGGAGAGCGTATTGGGAATGCAGGGTGAATTCCTCCTCTACGAGACCGAAGACGGCCGCACCCGGGTCGAATGCCGGTTTGTGGAGGACACCCTCTGGCTGACCCAGGCCCTGATGGCGGAACTGTTCCAGAAGGATGTCCGGACCATCAATGAACACCTCAAGAACACCTACGACGAGGGCGAACTTGAGGCCGGAGCAACTATCCGGAAATTCCGGATAGTTCGCCAGGAAGGCCTTCGCCAGATCAGCCGCAACCTGGATCATTACAACCTGGACGCCATCCTGGCCGTGGGCTATCGGGTGCGCTCCGCCCGGGGCACCCAGTTCCGCCGCTGGGCCACGGAGCGGCTACGGGAGTATCTGGTCAAGGGCTTCACCCTGGACGATGAACGCCTGAAGAATCCGCCGGTGGCCGGCTCTGTGGCGCCGGACCGCTTTGATGAACTGCTGGAACGTATCCGGGACATCCGGGCCAGCGAGCGGCGCATGTATCTGCGGGTACAGGAAATCTTCGCCATGGCGGCGGATTATTCGCCTTCCCTTCCTGAGACAACGCGCTTTTTTCGCATCATTCAGAACAAGCTGCATTTCGCTGTGACCGGCAAAACGGCGCCGGAGTTGATCCGGGAACGGGCCGATGCCGGTTTGCCCAACATGGGACTGACTTCGTCAAAATCCGGCACGGTGTACAAGGCGGATGTGACTATCGCCAAGAATTACCTCCTGGAGCCGGAAATCAGCGAACTGAACCGGGTCGTGGGGATGTGGCTGGATTTCGCGGAGGATCAGGCGCGGCGGCGCAAGGAAATCTTCCTGAAGGATTGGGCGGAAAAGCTGGATGCCTTCCTGCTGTTCAATGATCGCCAGGTTCTGCCGGATGCGGGACAGGTCTCGAAGGCCGAGGCGGATGCCCATGCAGAAGCGGAGTACGCCCGCTTCGCCACCCGGCGCCGCGCATTGCTGGAAGCGGAAGGTGAGTCCCAGCAGTTCTGGTCGCTGGAACAAGCCGCCGAGGCCCTGCCGAAATCGGGAGAAAAACCTTGAACTGTGCGAGCACGCCGGTTTTCGCCGTTCCATCCGGTTGGGATCTACTGCCTGCGTCACGCGATGATTCTCCGTTGATGGATGCGCTACACTCCGCCGACAGCCAAAGAGTGCTTTCAGGAGTGAGACAGTGATATCGAGGGAATTGATACAGGCTGCGGTAAAGACTTTGGCGGACGGCGCCAGGCCGCAGCGCATCATCCTCTTCGGCTCCCACGCCCGGGGCGATGCCCGGGAGGATTCGGACCTGGACCTGCTGGTCATCGAAGAGGATGTGCCGGATCGTGCCAGGGAAATGGTGCGCCTGCGCCGCTTGCTGCGCCCCCTGCGGGTGCCTGCGGATGTGCTGGTGTATTCCGCTGACGAAGTGGCGCGCTGGGGTGACCAGCCGGGTTCCGCACTCTTCTGGGCCTTGCGTGAAGGGGAGGTGGTGTATGGCTGGGCTTGTGGGGCCGACTTCAGTCGGCCAAGTCCCTCTTGCTTGCCCCTGAACGGCTGAATCCAGCCTCTCTGTGTCGGGTTGCTTACCCGACCTAGGAAGTCTCTGATCCCATGAAGCTTCTGACGCTCGCCCTCTCCATGCTGCGCCGCCATCTGCGGGCGGGGGAACTCACTTTGCTGGGGCTGGCCCTGGCGCTGGCGGTGGCGGGGCTGTCCAGCGTGAGCTTTTTCACCGACCGGCTGGGGCGGGCCTTGTCCCGGGAAGCCAACCAGATGCTGGGCGGGGATTTGATGCTTAGCGCCGACCATGCCTGGACGCCTGGCTTCGCCTTCGAGGCGGGGCGGCGGGGTCTGTCCCGGGCGGAAACCCTGTTGTTCACCAGCATGGCCCGCCGTGGCGACGCGCTGCAGATGGCGGGAATCAAAGCCGTTTCCCCGGACTATCCCCTGCGTGGCGTGCCGCGCATTCGCTTGCAACTGGATGGGCCTGAGCAAGCGGCCCCGGGGGCGCCGGCACCGGGCAGCGTATGGCTGGATGAGCGTCTGGCAGCCATGCTCGGCGCCCGGCCCGGTGATGTGGTGAGCCTGGGAAGTTCGCACTTGAAGGTGGCGGCGATCCTGGCCTGGGAGGCGGATCGGGGCAACAACTTCTTCGCCCTGGCGCCGCGATTGGTGATGAGCCTGGCGGACGTGCCGGCCAGCGGCCTGGTGGTGCCCGGCAGCCGCGTCACTTACCGCCTGCATTTCGCCGGGGAGCCGGTGGCGGTGGCGGAATTTCAGTCCTGGGCCCGGGACAGGCTGGGCCGGGGCGAGCAGGTGGAGGATATCAGCGGCGCCCGGCCGGAATTGCGCACGGCCCTGGACCGGGCTCAGCGTTACCTGCGCCTGGCGGCCCTCCTGGCGGTGGTGCTGGCCGCTGTCGCCGTGGGCCTGGCAGCGCGGCGCTTCATGGAACGCAATCTGGACGGCTGCGCGGTGATGCGCTGTCTGGGGGCGAGCCAGGGCCGGGTGACCGGCCTGTTCCTGGTGGAGTTCCTGGCCTTTGGCGTGCTGGTATCCCTGGCGGGCTGTGGCCTGGGTTTCGCGGCCCAGTGGGGGCTGGAAAAGTTGCTGGGCAGCCTGATCGGCGTGCCCTTGCCGGCGCCGTCCTGGCTGCCTGTGGTCCAGGGCTTGGCCGTGGGCCTGTCCCTGCTGGGCGGGTTCGTCGTGCCGTCCTTGCTGCGCCTGGCCCGGGTATCCACCCTGCGGGTGCTGCGGCGGGAATGGCTGGCGGCGGAGCCTCGTTTCCTGGCGGGCTGGGGCGCTGGCCTTGCCGTGCTGGCGGGCCTGATGTTCTGGATAGCTGGGGATATCCAGTTGGGCGCCCTGGTCTGCGGCGGCTTCATTCTGGCGCTGGGCCTGTATGTCTTGGCTGCCACGGTCTTGCTGGCCCTGCCGGGGCGAATGCGCGGGGCGGGCAGCGGCTGGCGCCTGGGGCTGGCGGCCCTGTCCCGGCGCCGGAGTGCGGCGGTGGTGCAGACCGTGGCTCTGGCCCTGGGGCTGACGGCTCTGTTGCTGTTGACCCTGGCCCGGGACGACTTATTGTCCAGCTGGCGTTCAAGCGTGCCGCCGGATGCGCCGAATCGCTTCGTCATCAATATCCAGCCGGAGGAGCGCCAGGGCGTCCATGATTTCTTTCGCGCCCGGGGCCTGCCGCCGCCGGAGCTGCTGCCCATGGTGCGGGGGCGCCTGGCGGCCGTGAATGGTCAGCCCCTGAACGTGGAGGCCTACGGGGACGAGCGGGCCCGGCACCTGGCGGAGCGGGAGTTCAATCTTTCCTGGATGGCGCAGCTGCCCAAGGGCAACAGCTTGGTGGCGGGGGCCTGGTTTCCGCCCGGCGATCATGAAGGTCTATCGGTGGAGCAGGGCTTGGCGCAAACCCTGGGTCTGAAACTCGGGGATCGGCTGGGCTTCGATATCGCCGGCAGCCGGGTGGAAGGGCGCATCACCAGCCTCAGAAAGCTGGAATGGGACTCCATGCGGGTGAATTTCTTCGTCATCGCCCCCCCCGGCCTGCTGGACAAGGCCCCCGCCAGCTACATCACCAGCTTCCACTTGGCGCCAGGCCAGGCGGCGATGGCCCGGGAGTTGGTGGCGGCTTTCCCGACCCTGACCCTCATCGACGTGGCGGCCATCCTGCAGCAGTTGCAGGACATGTTGAATCAACTGGGCCTGGCGGTGCAGTGCGTCTTCCTGTTCACCCTGGGGGCGGGCCTCCTGGTGCTGTTCGCCGCCCTGGAGGCGACATTCGACGAACGGGTGAAGGAACTGGCGGTGTTGCGCACCCTGGGGGCGCGGCATCGCCAATTGCGCCAGGCCTTGGTGGTGGAGTTCGGCGCCATGGGCCTGGTGGCGGGGCTGATGGCGGTGCTGGGGGCCGGCGGCATGGCCTGGACCCTGGCCCGTTTCGTCTTTAAATTGCCCTGGCTGCCCAGCCCCTGGCTGCTGGGGGGCGCCCTGTTGTTCTCCGTGTTCGCCGTCGCTCTTGCCGGCTTGGTGGGACTGTCCGGCGCCCTGCGGCGGCCGGTGGTGGAGGGGCTGCGAGGGTGATGCAGCCATACCAACGCTATTTGCGACATGTGCCGAAGGGCGGCTGTGGGGCCAGCCATGATGTGTTGTGCCTGGCGGCACAACCTACGACCTACGACCGCGAGGCGTTACGCCTTCAATTTTCCGGGTGCTTTCATCGGCGCGTCGTCCCACACCACGTCACCGCAGAGCACATGGGGCGTGCCATTGATGAGCATGCTGGCGGAAACGGTGACGCACAGGATGGAACTGGCGATCGACCGGTAGGGGCGGGTGATCTGCACCGAGCCCGGGTGCTCCAGTGCCCGATGGAAATAGGGGCGGCGGGACCAGCGGGCCTGGGAGGTATTCTGGAAGGCGACCAGGGCCGGCGTCGGTGCGATGCGGCGTGTCAGCAGGTTGCGGCTGACCTGGCAACCGGTGCTGTCCAGCAGGTAACAGCGTTCGCTCCGGGGTAGTTCCAGGAATCCGGCACAGGCTTCCTGCATGGTGCGGCCGGCGGCCAGCAGGGTGGCGGCGTAGCCCAGGGCATTCAGATACGGCCCCACCATGTCCCGGTAGCGGCCCTGGTGGGTCTGGCGGTGCTCGTCATAGGCCTGCCAGACGGCGTCCAGGGGTTCCTGCACCGAAACGTCGATGAGATTTTCCGGGGCGGCCGAGCGGGCGAAATACCAGCCCTGGGCAAAATCGACGTCCGCATCCATGGCGATGAGGGCCTGTTCCGCCGTCTCGATGCCTTCCAGCAGCACCATGGAACCGGCTTCGTGCAGCAGGGCGACGATGCTCGGCAGCATGCGCCGGGCGGATGGGTCTTCCGCAGCCCGCACGGCGTAGGAGCGGTCCAGCTTGACAATGTCCGGGCGGATGCGCC
Source organism: Rhodocyclales bacterium (assembly GCA_043743785.1). Taxonomy (GTDB): domain Bacteria; phylum Pseudomonadota; class Gammaproteobacteria; order Burkholderiales; family Rhodocyclaceae; genus JAQTNA01. The sequence continues at coordinate 29,304 of JAYTVW010000118.1, forward strand.
AGATGCGCTCGAAATTCGAATGGCCGGCGCCGAAGTCGTCCAGGGCGATGCCGCAGCCGAGTTCCCGCAGGTGTTGCACGCCGGCTTCGAAACTGGCGTCGTCCAGCACCGCTTCCTCCAGCACTTCCACCACGATGCGGCTGGGGGAAACCTTGAAGTGCTTGATGAGGCTTTCGGTGAATCCCGCTCCCTGTCCATCCCGGGGGCGGCCGAACAGGGAGGGATGAATGTTCAGGAACAGCCACCCGTCCGGCAGGGCCAGGCTGGTGTGGTTGGCCACGTGTACGTAGCGACACAGCCGGTCCAGTTCCTCCAGGCGTCCATTGCGCTCTGCCATGGCCAGCAGCACCGGCGGCGCAATGGGCCGCCCCAGTCCATCCTGGGGCCGCATGAGGGCCTCGTAACCGACGATGCGGCGGTAGCAGAAACTGACGATGGGCTGGAAGTGGCTGGCGAGCCGGTAGGGGCCCCAGGTTCCCGTACAGGGCGTCGAGTCGCTGGCCATGGCCCGTATGGACTGGAAATCGTGAGGTGGGCGCTCAAATTCGGGGCCGGCAGGCAGGGGAATGGTGAGTTGCATGTACTTCCGTCACATTGATGCTGCACTGCACACATTAACGGATGGAGTTGCGTTTTCTTGAGCGCCATCAATCGGAGGGGCCGGTATACTGGCCTCCGATCCTTTTCGAGTCATCTCATGACCTCTGTCGCCTGGTTCCTTGTTGCCCTCCTTTCCCTGCTGGCCGCCGTGGCCTGGCTGACACTGCGCCTGAATGCCCTGTCCCGGGGCCAGGACGAGATGGCGCAACGCTTGGCAGAGGAACTTGTCCCCGTGCTGGAAGCGCGCCACCGGGCCATGCTGGGAGATCTGCATGAGGGCCTGGCCCGACAGGGCGACCGCCTCACGGCGCAAAACCTGGATACGGCGGAACGCCTGCGCCGGCTGATTTCTGAAGAACTGGGCCAGACCCGGGACGCGCTGCAGGCCCTGCACCTGGCGGTTCAGGGACAATTGGCGGAACAGAAGCTGGAAACCGGCAATCGCCTGGGGGATCTGCGGCAGGAAGTGGGCAGCCGCCTGGCGGAACTCAAGCAGGAGGTGGTGGAACGGCTGGCGGAACAGAAGCAGCAGGCCGCCGCCTTGCTGGCCGATCAACGCCAGGACATGGGGCTGCGCCTGACCCAACTGGCCGCCAGCGTCCAGGCCGGCCAGGAAGCCCTGCGGGGCGAACTGCTGGAGCAAACCCTCAAGTCCTTGTCGGAGCATGCCCGGGCCGACCGGGAATTGCTGCAAGGTTCGCTTAACGACACTACGCGGCAACTCACGGAGCGCATCGAGGGCCTTACGCGCACGGTGGACGGGCGCCTGGAACTCATCGGCGGCAAGGTCAGCGAGCGTCTGGAGGAGGGCTTCAAGAAGACCAACGAAACCTTCGCCAGCGTCATGGCCCGGCTGGCCACCATCGACGAGGCCCAGAAGAAGATCGACGGACTCACCACCAACATGGTTTCCCTGCAGGAACTACTGGGGGACAAGCGCTCCCGGGGCGCCTACGGCGAAGTGCAACTGGAAGGCCTGGTGCGCAACATGCTGCCGCCGGGCAGTTTCGAGTTCCAATACCTGCTGCCCAACAACACCCGGGCCGACTGCGTGCTCATACTGCCGGAGCCTACGGGCATGGTGGCGGTGGATTCCAAGTTCCCCCTGGAAAACTACCAGCGCATGTTCGACGTGGAAATTTCGGAGGCGGACCGAAGACTGGCTCAGAGCGCCTTCCGGACCGACATCCGCCGCCATGTGGATGCCATCGCCTCCAAGTACATCCTTCAGGACGTGACGTCCGACGGTGCCGTGATGTTCGTGCCGGCGGAGGCCGTGTTCGCCGAAATTCACGCCTACCATCCGGAAGTAGTGAACTACGCCCAGCAGAAGCGTGTGTGGATCGTCTCGCCCACCACCCTCATGGCTATCCTGAATACGGCCCGGGCGGTGCTGAAGGATGTGGAAACCAGGAAGCAAATCCACGTCATCAAGGACGCCCTGGGCAAGCTCTCCAAGGATTTCACCCGCTTTGACGAGCGTATGCAGAAGCTGGCCACCCACATCCGCCAGGCTCACGAGGATGCTCAGGAGGTGCATACCTCCAGCAAGAAGATCACCAGCCACTTTGCCCGCATTGAGGGCGTCCAGCTCACGGAAGAAATCGCCGCCGCAGCGCCGCTGCCGGACGGGGGCTGACCTGTAGGTTGTGCCGTCAGGCACAATCCCGTCCTCGACAATGGGTAATGTTGTGCCTTGCGGCACAACCTACGGCTGGACGTCAGGTTCCTGGCGGAACCTGACCTACATCAACCCGTCGAACACCTGCACCCGCACGCTTTCCCCGGGGGCCACGTTGCCACGGGCTTCTTCCAGGACGATGAAGCAGTTGGCCCGGACCAAGGAGCGCAGCATGCCGGAACCCTGGGGACCGGTGCTCTCAACCTGCCAGCGGCCGTCCAGCAGGGACAGGACGCCCCGTTGATATTCCCGGCGGCCCGGGATCTTTTTCAGGGCCGAGGCGCAGCTGACCTCGAATTCCGGCAACACCGGCAGGGGTGAGGCGCCCATCATTTTCAGCAGTGCCGGACGCACAAACTGGACGAAGGTAACGACGGCGGCTACCGGGTTGCCCGGCAGGCCGAAGAAGGCGGCCTTGCCGATCCTGCCGAAGGCCAGGGGCCGGCCCGGCTTCATGTTTACTTTCCAGAAATCCACTTCCCCCAGCTTGCCCAGCAGCTCGTGAATATAGTCTGCTTCCCCCACGGAGACGCCGCCGCTGGAAAGGACCACATCCGCCATGGCGGCGCCACAGGCGAGGGCGGATTCCAGGGCGGCCGGATCATCCGCCACGATGCCCAGGTCCATAACTTCGCAGCCCATCTCGTCCAGCAGGGCCATGAGGCTGAGGCGGTTGCTGTCATGAACCTGGCCCGGCTGGAGGGGCTGGCCGGGCTGGGCCAGTTCGTCGCCGCCGGAGAGCACCGCCACCCGGGGGCGCCCCACCACGCTGACGCGCCGGATGCCCAGGGAGGCGGCGAGGCCCAGGGCCGCCGGATGGAGTGCCTGGCCCGCTACCAGGGCTACGCTGCCGGCCCGGGTGTCTTCACCGGCCCTGCGGCAGTTCTGGCCGGCCTTGACGCCGGATGGCATCAGGGCGGCACCTTCGCTGGCGTCAACCTCTTCCTGCATGACTACCGTGTCGGCACCCTCGGGCATGACCGCGCCGGTCATGATGCGCACGCACGATCCGGACGGCAGGGGGCCAGGGTAGGGATGGCCCGCCAGGGCAGTGCCGGCAATGGGCATGCGGGTCGGGCCGTCCGCCGTCAGGTCTATATAGCGCAGGGCATAGCCGTCCATGGCCGAGTTGTCATGGCCCGGCACATCGATGGGGGAAATAAGGTCGGCTGCCAGGAAACGGCCCCGGGCGGCGCCCAGGGGCAGGGTTTCACGCGCGGCGAGGACAGCGATACGGCCCAGGATGCGTACACGGGCTTCTTCGACGGAAAGGGTGGCAGTGTGGTTCATGGCAATGAGTGTGTAGGTCGGGTTTTAAGCCGACAGGGAAGTCGGGTTGAAGCCCGACGGCAGGTCCAGGTCCGCCAGGGTATTGAAATTGGCGAAGGGCCGACTGTCGTCGAAGTCTAGCTGAAGGGCGCCCTGGGCGTCCTGCCAGGAGCGGATGCGCCGGCCGCCAGCGGCCAGGAAGGCCCCCAGGCTGTCCCGCAGTTCCCGCCGGCAGAGCATGAACACGGGCTGGGGGCCGTCCGGCGTGCGTACCACCGCCAGGGGGGCGCCGCTTTCTGTCAGGGCTGCGGCCAGGATGGCTACCAGGTCCGGCGGCAGGAAGGGGGAGTCGCAGGGGCAGGTGGCGAGCCAGGGGGTCTTCGTCTGCCCGAGGGCGGCGTGGAGTCCGGCCAGGGGGCCGGCGTAGTCGGGAAGCTCGTCCTTCACCACCGTGCCGCCGAAGGCGGCGTAGTGGTCGAGGTTGCGGTTGGCGCTGATGAGCACGCTACTGACCTGGGGCGCGAGGCGTTCCAGGGTCCAGGCTGCCAGCGGCCGGCCCCGAAAAACCTGCAAGCCCTTGTCTACGCCCCCCATGCGGGAACCCTGGCCGCCCGCCAGGAGCAGGCCGGTGATTTCAGACACGGGAATGAAGCTCATGTTTGACGAAGAAACAGTTTGAACTGCAGAGGCGCAGAGACGCAGAGGAACACCCGATGGAGTAGAAATAAATTGCCGATTAGATCTATTGCGAACTGGATATTTAACCTGGCTTTCTTCGCGCCTCTGCGCCTCTGCGGTGAAATATCGGTGAATAGTGAAGCCAACTGCTTATCCGCCGATGTAGGACATCTCGATTTTTTTCAGGCCCGGGGTGTGGGCCGTGCGGATTTCGGAATAACGGTCCTGGCGGCCATGCCAGACCTGGGCGATGGCTCGGTCGAGGGCCTCATCCGGCGCGCCATTCCTGAGCAGGCCCCGCAGGTCGTGGCCTTCCTGGGCGAACAGGCAGGTGTAGAGCTTGCCGTCGGTTGACAGGCGGACCCGGCTGCAGGTGGCGCAAAAGGCCTGGCTGACGGAGGAAATCACGCCGATTTCCCCGGTGCCGTCCCGGTAGCGCCAGCGTTCAGCCACTTCCCCCGGGTAATTCGGGTTTATGGCTTCCAGCGGGAACTCGGCGTGGATGCGTTGCACCAGTTCGCTGGAAGCTAGCACCTCGTCCAGCTTCCAGCCGTTGCGGGTGCCCACATCCATGTACTCGATGAAGCGCACGATGTGGCCGCTGCCCTTGAAATGCCGCGCCATATCAATGACGCCCTGGTCATTGGTGCCGCGTTTCACCACCATGTTGATCTTGACGTGCCCCAGGCCTACGGCGGCGGCGGTTTCGATGCCCTCCAACACCTTGGCCACGGGAAAGTCCACGTCGTTCATGGCGCGGAATGTGGGGTCGTCCAGGGAGTCCAGGCTCACCGTTACCCGTTTCAGGCCCGCATCCTTCAGGCTTTGGGCCTTCTTCTTCAGCAGGGCGCCATTGGTGGTGAGGGTCAGGTCCACCCCGGGCAGGGCTGCCAGCATTTCCACTAGTCGTTCCACGCTGTGGCGCAGCAGGGGTTCTCCGCCGGTGAGGCGGATTTTCTTCACGCCCCGCTCCACGAACAGGCGGGCGACACGGGTAATTTCCTCGAAGCTGAGCAATTCCTGCCGCGGCAGGAAGGCGTGACCTTCGCCGAAGGCGCTCTTCGGCATGCAGTAGGTGCAGCGGAAATTGCAGCGGTCGGTGACGGAGATGCGCAAGTCCTGCATCACCCGGCCGCGACTGTCGGTCAGTGGGCCGCTCGCCGGCAGATGTTCATCCGTGGGCAGTGTGTTTCCGTGCCCGCTGGCCAGCCAGATGGTTTTCATGGGCGGAAGTGCACTTGATAAGCAGAGGGGCGCGTAGTATGGCGCTTCGCCGGGGGAGCAATCAATATCCTGGATCAAGAAAAAACCCTACCCGGCTCGGGTATTTCAAATCACGGAGGCAAACCATGAAAAAGCATTTGTCCGCGGTATGTGTGGCATTGGTGACACTTTGGTCCGGCACCTGCCTAGCGGGGGCTGTGGCCACGCTGGAGTCGAAAAGCGGCTCCGCCGTCAAAGGTACGGTGAGTTTTGAGGAAACAGCGGGCGGCGTTCGCCTGAGCGCCCAGGTGTCGGGCTTGACCCCGGGGGAGCATGGCTTCCATATCCACGATAAGGGGGATTGCAGTGCGGCGGATGCCACCAGTGCCGGTGGCCATTTCAATCCCGGTGCCATGCCCCACGGCGCGCCCCACGCCGCGAGCCACCATGGCGGTGATCTACTGCAACTTGAGGCGGACGGCAGCGGCAATGCCAGCCTGGTTCAGGTCCTGCCGGGGCAGACCCTCGGCGGTGCCACGGGTATCATTGGCCGCAGCGTGGTGGTGCATGGAGGCAAGGACGACTACCAGAGCCAGCCCGCCGGCAATTCCGGCCCCCGTATCGCCTGCGGCACGATCGTGGCGAACTGAAGAGACTGATGTGAATCGACCGGGGCTGAGAGGGTGTAGACAAAATAATCAGGCGGCAAGTCTTGTTGCGAGGATACGCGCTTCGGTGAGCCAAATCCAAGCGGTGGCGGCCCAGTTGGAGCG
>JAYTVW010000119.1:0-2738 GCA_043743785.1 Rhodocyclales bacterium
CTGGCAGAAATCCCGATGGGTGAGGGGAATGCCGGCGTAGGCGGCCATGCCGGCGGCGGCGGTGATGCCGGGTACCACCTCGAAGGGCACGCCGTGGGCGGAAAGTGCTTCCACTTCCTCGCCACCACGGCCGAAGATATAGGGATCGCCGCCCTTCAGGCGCACCACGTTCTTGCCTTCCAGAGCAAGCGCAACCAAGAGTGCGTTGATATCGGCCTGGGGCAGGGTGTGGCGATCCGCTTCCTTGCCGACGTAATGCATTTCGGCGTCGGCAGGGGCCATGGCCACGATCGCGGGGCTGACCAGGGCGTCATACACCAGCACTTCGGCGCCATTGATGAGCCGGGCGGCCTTGAGGGTAAGAAGCTCCGGATCGCCGGGGCCGCCACCCACCAGGCTGACGGTGCCGACGCCACGGCCAGTGCCGGGAAGCCCGGGGCGGATGGCTGGCCGCTCAGGTGCCTGCGCCCCCGCGCCGGGAAGCCGGCGGCAGGCCTGCAGCCACGGGTCCAGCCCGCCGGATGTCGGTGCTTGGACACCCTTCACGGCAAGTCTGCCGTCTTCCGCTATTCCTGGACACGCCATTTTTTTCCCCTTTGTGCCACGAGTTTCGGTGGCCCGCATTCATTAGATGGCCCGCACTGTATAGGGGCAGGTTTTTTAATGGATTGATTGCAATCAAGGATTCCAGGGCGATCAAAGAACATTCTTGCGCCGCGGAGAAGGGCTGCCGCCATAAGAATTCATTAAGGGATAGGGAGTGATTGCAATGAAATCCAGAGGAAATCTGTTGTCCGGCATGATGGCGATGGCTGTTCTGCCGTTTGCAATAAGTATGGCTTTCGCGGCGGACGTCGCACCTGCTGGCGAAGCGATGCACATGGATACCAATCCGAATGCACCGGCCATGACGCAGGCCGAGTTCGACAAGGCCAAGGAAATCTATTTCCAGCGTTGCGCCGGCTGCCACGGTGTGCTGCGCAAGGGCGCCACGGGCAAGAACCTGGAACCCAACTGGAGCAAGAAGCTGCCGGACGGCACGACCCAGGAAGGCGGCACCCACAAGCTCGGCCAGAACCGGATTGAGAAGATCATTGGCTACGGTACTGAAGGCGGCATGGTGAACTTCGACGACATCCTGTCGAAGGATGAAATCGCCATGATGGCCAAGTTCATCCAGACCACGCCCACCACGCCGCCCGAGTTCAGCTTCAAGAACATGACGGATTCGTGGAAGCTGATCGTGCCGGTGGACCAGCGGCCGAAGAAGCAGATGAACAGCTACAACCTGAAGAACATGTTCTCCGTGACCCTGCGGGATACGGGTGAAGTGGCGCTGATCGACGGCGACACCAAGGAAATCCGCAGCATTGTGAAGACGGGCTACGCGGTGCATATCTCCCGCCCCTCCGCTTCCGGCCGCTATTTCTACGTGATCGGCCGCGACGGCCGCCTGTCCCTCATCGACCTATGGATGGAAAAGCCCGCTGTGGTCGCCGAGGTCAAGGTGGGCTTCGACGCCCGCTCCGTGGATACCTCCAAGTTCAAGGGCTACGAAGACAAGTACGCCGTGGCCGGCGCCTACTGGCCGCCCCAGTATTCCATCATGGACGGCGAAACCCTCAAGCCCCTCAAGATCGTGTCCACCCGCGGCATGACCGTGGATGGGGAATACCATCCGGAACCCCGCGTGGCCTCCATCGTGGCCTCCGCCAGCAAGCCGGAATGGGTCATCAACATCAAGGAAACCGGCCAGATCAAGCTGGTGGATTACTCGGATCTGAAGAATCTGAAGGAAACCACCATCGAGTCCGCCAAGTTCCTGCACGACGGCGGCTGGGATGCTTCCCAGCGTTACTTCATGGTGGCGGCGAATGCCTCCAACAAGGTGGCGGCCGTGGATACCAAGACCGGCAAACTGGCGGCACTCATCAGCGTTGCCAAGCTGCCCCACCCGGGTCGTGGCGCCAACTTCGTGCATCCCCAGTTCGGCCCGGTGTGGACCACCGGCCACCTGGGTGCCGACGTGATTACCGTGATTTCCACTCCGTCCGACAAGAAGGAGTTCGCCAAGTACAAGGCCAACAACTGGAAGGTCGTGCAGGAAATCAAGCACGTGCCGGGCAATCTGTTCGTCAAGACGCATCCGGTGTCCAAGCACTTCTGGGCCGATTCACCCCAGAATCCGGACAAGACCACTGCCGAGTCCGTTTCCGTGTGGAACAAATCCGATCTGTCCAAGCCCTTGCTGACCCTGAACGTTGCCAAGGACTCCGGTCTGCCGGAATCCAAGGCCACCCGTCGCGCCGTGCATCCGGAATACAGCGCGGACGGCAAGGAAGTCTGGATCTCCCTGTGGGGCGGCAAGGCCGACCAGTCCGCCATCGTGGTCTATGACGATGCGACCTTGAAGGTCAAGAAGGTGATCACCGATCCGAAGATCATCACCCCGACCGGCAAGTTCAACATGTACAACACTCAGCACGACGTGTACTGAGTTCCACCCGGCATCGGGCGAGAATGGGGACACCCGTTCTCGCCCGAGTCTTGTCAGCAACCAACAAATGGGTGGATTCAACGTGAGTAACGACAATCAAAAGACCGGCGTATTCGGTCGCCTGTGGGCCGTCCTCAAGCGCCCCAGCGCCAAATATTCTCTCCTGGTCCTGCTGTCCTGCGGTTTCGTCGGTGGCATTTTGTTCTGGGGCGGCTTCAACACCGCCATGGACGCCACCAAC
>JAYTVW010000120.1:0-47421 GCA_043743785.1 Rhodocyclales bacterium
GCACGATGCCACGGGCCGCAAAGCTGTGCAGCGAATCACTCGCCAGGCGCCGCAGTGCCGGATGGCGATTCGCCCACACCCCAAACGGCAACCCAAACCCTTGCTTCTTCTTGGTGAGGATCTCGTCGGGCAAGAAGCCACGCAAGGCTTCCTTAAAGAACCAGCGCAGCTTCAGGCCCTTGAGCTTGTAGTCCGGTGGCAGGCGCAGGGAGAAGTCCAGGATGCGTTGGTCGAGGAGGGGAAAGCCCACTTCGGCTCCGGCCAGGGCCGTGGTGCCAACGACCTTGGGCAAGTCATTTTCCGCCAGGGTGTAGCGCCAGTCGAAGGCCAGCATGCGGTTGATCAGGCTGCCGGCCCGGGGTGCGTCCCAGACTTCCTGCTGGTGGCGCAAGGGGGCGTCCTGGTCGAAGGTGGCGAGCATGGATGGCATGAAGATGTTGTCCACCCCCAGGCGCGTGAGCAGGCTGTACATGTGCATGCGCCCCGGCATGGGCACCCGGGCCTGCTCGATGTAACTGTCCACTTTTTTCAGCAGGGGCACGCTGCGGACCAGCGGCGCGAGCGGCTCCATGACATGCCGGCGCAGGGGGCCGGGAAAGGCGCCGTACCAGTCGAAGATCCTTTGCTTGGCGTAGCGGGTGTTGCCACCGAAGAGCTCGTCGCCGCCGTCGCCCGCCAGCAGCTTTCCGATGCCGTCTTCCCGCGCCCGCTTGGCGCAGTAATAGCCCGGCAGGGCGGATGAGTTGCCGAAGGGCTGGTCGTAATGGGCCGCCACGTCGGCAATGCTTCGGGTCAGGTCGTCCGGTGTGACGTAGTACTCGTGATGATTCGCGCCGAAATGCCGTGCGGCAAGGCGGGCATATTCCATTTCGTCGTAGCCTTGGGCATCGAAGCCGATGGAGTAGCTCTCTGCAGCTTGGCCGCTGACCTTGCGCAGCATGCCGGCCACCGTCGAGCTGTCCGTGCCACCGGAGAGAAAGCAGCCGACCCGCTGGCCATTCAAATGGTCCCGCACGGAGGTTTCAACCAGGTGCAGGAATTCGTCCTTCAGTTGGGGAAAGGACGCCGATCGGTTCTCTTCGAATTCCGGCACCCAGTAGGGCGCCACCGCCAGTTTGCCCTTGTCGAAGCTGGCGCAGTGTCCGGCCGGAAGCCGGAATACGTCCTTGAATATGGTGCGGGGCGCCGGAATGACGTGAAAATAAAAATAATCAAATATGGCCTGGGGGGCGATTTCCCCCCTGGCCCCTGCCACTTTGTCGGCACGTTCGTCAAAGCTGAGTCGGGCTCCCTCCTGCCGATAGCACAGGCTGCGCACGGCGAAGCGGTCCACCGCCAGGAATATGCGTCCATCGGCAAGTCTTGCCGCAACGGCGAAGTCACCGGAGACGCCTCGCGGCGCATTGGCGCCATGGTGGGTGAATGCCTGGCGCCAGGCGACCAGACTACCTTCGGATTGTTGCAAGCGCGCCAGGTCGGCATCGGCAAAGACCGGGCGGCCAAGGGCAAATTCCTGGGCAGGCTCAACTCTGGATTGTGTTTCCCCGAAGGTGTTGCTGGCGTTCACAAATGAGTTCATCTATGGCTGGCGTTCTAAGGGGTTCCCAATGAGGCCCGAATATTAACATAGCCCTGCGGGGCATCTATCGTTGTGGCACAGGCTTCGGCCTGTGCGTGCCGTGAATACTTCGGGTTGCAAGCGACCGGTGCGGAGGGACACCTACATGGCTTTAGCGTGAAAGTTGGCATAGCCGACTCACGACGCTTTCCTCCCCCTCCGGCAGAGGGACTGAGGGTGAGGGAAACGGGCATGGCGCTGATTTTCATTGGGGTGGCTTTCGCCATGCCCGTTAGGCCGGCAGGCCGCGACTCAGGGCTTCTGTCTTGATCGCGGCGACGACGCGGAAGAGCATTTCCGTAGCCGCCTTTGCCGTGATCAGTGCCTCATGAAAAAGCTCCGGTTCCGTCATGTATTCATGTACAAGCAGATTGCGAAGTTTTCGTGCGCCGATGAATTCATCGGCACTTTCCACCCAGCCCATACGTTCGGAATAGGCGACGACATCAAGCAAGGACTTGGGCTGTCCGCCCAGAAGCCTTGCAAACAGGGGTAATAATTTCTCACCGAGGTGATCTTGAAGGCGTCCGAAGCGGCCGACGAACGCATCTATTTTTTCTGCCAGATCCTCCCGTGTCGCAAGCGCCTCGACCCAGGCCAGGTCTATGGGTTCCGCATAGAGGGTGCGGTAGGTATAGTCAAGGTGGGCAGATTCCCGTTCGGCAAGATCGAGTGCGATGCGGGCGGAGTCGACAAACTCGGCCAAGTAAGGCAAGTTCATAGCAGCACTCCCGTCTGCCTCGCTACATGGAATACGAGTGCGTCGGCGGTGCGGGAGTCCTTTAGCAAGACATCAATCTTGCGGTCGCCGAGCCGCAGTACAAGGGCGGCCTCGATTCGACAAAGGGCGCTTACACGGTTCAAAACAAGCCCTTCTGCTTCGATCAGCAGATCAATATCGCCACCGCGTTTGGTGTCATCGACGCGGGAGCCAAAAAGCCAGACACGGTTCTGTGTGCCTATGACACTTGTCACCGCGGATTTGATGGACTGGCGCTGGGCCTCGGTTAGACGCATGGTTGTGGGCTTTTGGCAAAGTTTTTGATTGGTCTTCAGATCGACAAGTGGCCTCGTTGTCGATTTTGTCGGGATGAATCCCGACCTACAGAAGCCCGAACATCCCTCAAACCAGCACTTCCACCGGCCCGCCGTGGCTGAGAAAATCCTGGGGGCTGGCACTGGCGCCGTAGGCGCCGGACTGGAAGATCACCACCAGGTCGCCCGGTCGCGGTTCGGCCAGTTCCATGCGGTCGGCCAGGATGTCCAGGGGGGTGCACAAGGGGCCGACGACGGAGACCAGCTCCTTCCTGGGGTGATTCATCTTGTTGCCGATGGCGACCGGGTAATTCTTGCGGATGACCTGGCCAAAATTCCCGGAAGCGGCCAGGTGGTGGTGCAGGCCACCATCGGCCACCAGAAAGACCTTGCCGCGGGATATCTTGCGGTCGATGATGCGGCAGACGTAAATGCCGGCCTCCCCAACCAGAAAACGCCCGAGTTCCAGAACCAGATGGGCTTCCGGTAGGCTGACGGCGATCTGATCCACCAGTCCCTTCAGGTTTTCGCCTATTGGGGTCAGGTCCAGGCGTGTCTCGCCAGGAAAATAGGGAATACCCAGGCCACCGCCGATATTCAGCACCTTGACGGGGCTGGGGGCGGAAGCGGCAAGCCGCGTAGCAAGTTCCACGGCCTTTTGCTGAGCATCGCAGATCGCCTCGGCACTGAGACTCTGGGAACCGGAGAAGATGTGGAAGCCTTCGAAGGCCAGTCCCAGACGGCCAACTTCCCCGAGAAGATCGGGCACGCTTTCCGCGTCCACGCCGAACTGCTTGGCGCCACCGCCCATGCGCATGCCCGACATTTTAAGCTCGAAATCCGGATTGACCCGTATCGCCACCCGGGCCGGCAAGCCCATCTTGGAGGACTGCTCCGCCAGGATGCGCGCTTCCCGGGCGCTTTCGACGTTGAGCAGGATGCCGGAGGCGATGGCGCGAGCCACCTCCCGATGTTGCTTGCCCGGCCCTGCGAAACTGATTTCCTGAGGATCCATGCCCGTGTCCAGGGCAACTTTAAGCTCCCCGGCCGAGGCCACGTCAATGCCGTCCACCAGGCGGGCCATGTGCCCCACCAGCGCCGGCATGGGGTTGGCCTTCATGGCGTAGTGCAATTTGACCTGGGGCGGGAAGGCTGCCCGCAGCAGGGCCACCCGTTCATCCAGCAGGCGCCGGTCATAGGCATAGAAAGGCGTGGAACCGACCCGGGCGGCAAGCCGTGTCACCGGGATACCGCCGACCTGGAGACATCCGTCATCGACCTCGAAGAAGGTCATGGGGGCGTGAACGGGCATGGGTACGTGAGAGGTCATGGTGGCCTTGTGCATTGACTGGCTTACGCAGCCGGTTCGAAAAGCGTCTGAAAATCTGCGGAAAGTAACTTGCGGTCGATCTTGCCGTTGGGATTGCGTGGCAAGGGGCCGCTGCGGATGTCGATTTTCGCCGGGAGCATGTAGATCGGCAAGCGCTGGCGACAGGCGGTCTGCAAGGCTTCCGCGCTCAGTGCTTCACCTGGGCGCGGCGTGGCGATGACGATGATGCCGTGGCCCAGGGTGGGATGGGGCACGCCGAAGGCGGCCACTTCTCCTACCAATTGGGTGCCGTAGAGGACTTCTTCAATTTCCGTCGGGCTGATGCGGTAGCCGGAGGTCTTGATCATTTCATCGCGGCGGCCGATGAAATAGAGAAAGCCTTCCTCGTCCATGCGCACGTTGTCGCCGGAGAAAACCGCCATCTCGGCCAGCACCAAACCGGCTTCCCGGCCACCGACGCCCACGGGGAGCGGTTTGTAGCGTTCCGCTGTCTTTTCCGGGTCGTTCCAGTAGCCCATGCCCACGAGGGCGCCCCGATGCACCAGTTCGCCCGGTTCGTTCGGCGCGCAAGGGCTGCCGTCCTCCCGCAAGACCAGGATTTCCGCGTTGGGGATGGCCTTGCCGATGGAATCCGGGCGCCGGTCCACCTCCGAGGGCGGCAGATAGGTGGAGCGGAAGGCCTCCGTCAGGCCGTACATCAGGAAGGGCTTGCTGCGCGGTAGGGCAGCGCGTAGTGCCTTCAAGGTTTCCAGCGGCATGCGCCCGCCCGTGTTGGCGAAATAGCGCAGATGATCCCTAACCTGTTCGGGCCACTTCAGCTGGGACAACTGGATCCATAGGGGGGGGACAGCGGTCAGGCCCGTCACTTTTTCCCTTACCACGGCATTCAGGACGTCCCGCGGCATCAGATAGTTAATGAGTACTACCCGGGCGCCAACGGAAAAAGCAGTGGTGAGCTGGCTGAACCCGGCATCAAAGGAAAGCGGCAGGGCTGCCAGCAGCGTATCTTCTTCGTGGTTTTCCAGATAACTGGCCACGCTCTTGGCACCCGCTACCATGTTGCGATGGGAGAGCACCACGCCCTTGGGGCGACCGGTGCTGCCGGAGGTGTACAGAATGGATACCACGTCTGTATCGATGACCCGGTGGCCGGCGCAGGGCGGCGCTGCCATCAGTGTATCCCAGGTCAGCAATTCTATTCCCCGCAGGGAAATGCTTTCATCACCCTCGTCTACCACGACCACGTAGCGCAGGTCGTGACACTGACTCAGCGTTTCGGCCAGCAGGGGCAGGCGCTGTCGGGAAGTCACCAATACCCGTACGCTACAGTCGCGCAGGATGTAGCCCACCTGGTCCGGTTTCAACAACGGATTCACCGGTACAAATACGGCACCGGCCGCCGCTGCGCCAAAGGAGACTACCACCGTCTCGATGCACTTTTCCAGGTAGATACCGACTCGCTCCTGGCGGGCAAGGCCTAGTTGCAGGAGCCCGGAAGCAAAACCCGCTACCTGTCCCTGAAGGTGGGCGTAGTCCAGCGTAAGCTTCTGATAAGTCAGGGCCGGCCGGGAGGGAACCCGGTGAGCGGAGGCGGAAATCAGTTGATGCAGCAGGTCGGTTGATGTCATGGGAAATAGGGCGATTGTCGGATATGTCAGTTATCTGTCCGGCAAGCTTAACGGATGACGATGAACGCCGGAACGAAAATACTGAAATTCACATTTTCTTCCAGGGCCAATTCATCACGTGCCGTTGTTCAGACGCTATTCCGCCGGGTTGATGTCTGGCCTTGTCAGGGCCGCGCTGGAGCACGCGACATCAAATTGATTCACTCAAAGTTGCGGAAGTATACGGCAAGCCCGCTGCCGTCAGCTGTCGTTTGAAGACGCTATCTGCTGCGGCCGAGCGGGTGGCTGTGGCATACTACGGCCCCATAGCAAACTGCCTCCTTCTGCCCAGATGATCAAGACAATCCCAGGCTTTTCGTTCGATAGCGCTGACAGACCCAAAATTGGCGGCGACAACCGAAGCCTGTACGCCTATGGTCATCTGATCCGCAGCAGCGAACAACTCGTCCTGGATCTCTTCGGGCGCGGCCTGCTTTCCGGTACCACCCATACCTGCCTGGGGCAGGAATTGTGTCAGATGGCGGTGGTGCGCGCACTCACCCATGGGGATGATGCGGTGCTCTCCAACCACCGCAATCACGGCCACTACCTGAGCTATTCGGGGGATTTTCTGGGTCTCGTGGGCGAAGTCATGGGGCGCGAAGCCGGCGTCTGCGGTGGCTATGGCGGCAGCCAGCACCTGGCCTGGCGGCATTTTCACAGCAACGGTGTGCAGGCCGGCATGACCGCCATCGGCGTCGGCCTGGCCCTGGAGCGCAAACAACGCGGCAGCCCCGGCGTGGTGGCCATCATGATCGGCGATGGCACCCTCGGCGAAGGCCTGCTCTACGAGAGCATGAACCTGGCGTCCATCTGGGATGCGCCGGTGCTCTTCGTGGTGGAAAACAACGGGATCGCCCAGACAACCTATACCCGGGACACCCTGGGCGGCAGCATTGAGGGGCGTGGTGCGGCCTTCGGCTTGCAGACCTGGCGCCTGGATGACGCGGCCCCGGATTTCATGACTCGGGCGGAGGAAGTCGTCGCTACCCTGCGCGCCTCCGGCCGGCCGGGCATGCTGGTCATCGACACCCGCCGCCTGGGGCCCCACAGCAAGGGCGATGACCTGCGTGCCGCAGATGAACGTCAGTTGATCGCCGAGCGCGATCCTCTCATGGCCCTGGGCCGGCGCCTGCCTGACAACGAACGGGCCGCCCTGGAAGCGGCGAACATGGCCTTTCTGCAGGAGATCGAGGCGGCAGCCATGGCCTCTCCCGAAGCCCGCTTTGATCCTCTGCCCAGTCATAGCTTGCGTGCGGCGCGGCCTGAAGCCTCGGTCCAGCTTCCCGCCCGTTCGCCCAACGTAAGGACTGCCATCAACGGCGCCTTGCGCTGCCTGCTGGCGGACCATCCCGAGGTGTTGCTCCTCGGTGAAGACCTGCACGAACCCTATGGTGGCGCTTTCAAGGTGACGGCGGGGCTCTCCAGCGAATTCCCGGGGCGCGTCATTTCCACGCCCATCAGTGAGGCCGGCATCACCGGTGCCGGCATTGGCTTGGCCATGGAGGGGCGCCGCCCCATCGTGGAAATCATGTTTGCCGACTTCCTGAGCCTGTGCCTGGATCAAATCTACAACCACGCAGTGAAGTTCCCCGGCATGTTCCCGGACGTGGAAGTGCCCCTGATCGTGCGTTCCCCGGCGGGTGGCCGGCGCGGCTATGGCCCGACCCACAGCCAGAGCCCGGAAAATATCTTCGTTTCCGTACCCGGACTGACGGTGCTCTACGGCAGCCATCGCCACAACGTGGGACAACTGCTGGTGGATGCATCCACCCGCTGGCCGAATCCAGTGCTTTTCCTCGAGCACAAGCTGCTCTATGGCGAAATCCAGGATCCGGCGGATTACGAGATCTTGCCCGCCGATGCAACCGACCTGGGCGCCGACCTGTTTCCGACCCTGCGTCGTGGTGCCCGGGAGCCGGACGTGACCCTGGTCAGCTTCGGCGGCATGTTGCCCTTCGTCGAACGGGCCGCCAAGCGTCTGGAAGAAGAGGAAGAACTGGCGGTGGAAATCATCACGCCGTCCCTGCTCTCCCCCTTGCCCCGGAATACCCTGCTGGAGGCGTTGCTGACCCGGGAGCGCATCGCCGTCATCGAAGAGTCTCACCATGAATTCGGCGTCAGTGCCGAATTGCTGGCCAGTCTGGTGGAAGCCGGGTTTGCCGGCAGGGTGATCCGCCTCGGCCTGCCCCCCGTGCCCATCGCCGCCGCCCGCAGCCTGGAACGCCACCAGATGCTGGATGAGCAGGGCATTATCGACAACGTCCTCGACCTGTTCTGAATTAAGGAATCCCCAACGATGGCTTCGCCTGTATACGTCCCCCGGGTCAACAACAACGACGACGAGGTCGTCCTCGTCAGCCTGGAGGTCGCGGCAGGTGCTCAGGTTCGCCGCGGCCAGGTACTCGCTCAGGTGGAAACCGACAAGGCCGTGCTGGACGTGGAATCGCCGGCCGACGGTTTTATCCTGGAAACCCGCGGTACCGTGGGCGAAAAAGTTACCGTCGGCAAGGTGCTGGTGTGGCTGGGGGAAAGCGTGGATGAGGCCGTCCCGGAAGAATTGGCCCCGCCCCCGGCAGTACGCCAGATGTCCGGCGGCGCTCCCACCGCCAAGGCGCGCATGCTCCTTGTACGGCATGGACTCCAGGCAGTGGATGTGCGCGCCAGCGGCGAACGGCTCACGGAAGCCGATGTCGAACGCCATCTGGCCTCCACTGGGAAACGGCAGGCCGCCGGGCTAGTCAGCCGGGCTGCCTATCCGCCTCCCGTAGTCGAGGGTAATCTGCGGGAACTCCGCCCCGAGGAAAAGGGCATGCTGGCCACGGTCACCTGGCACCGGGATGAAGCGGTTGCCGGCTATATCGAATTTCCCTATGATCCGGCTCCCTGGGACGCCTATGCCAAAGCCTTTGGCGACCAGCACAAGCTGTTGCTGGGGCCCCTGCAGTCCCTCATGACCTGGCGCCTGGTGCAACTGGCGCTGGAGAACCCCAAGCTGAACGCCACCATCGTGGATGGCCAGCGCCTGGAGTACAGCGTGGTCAATCCGGGCTTCACCGTGCAGGTTGGTGAAACGCTTTACCTGGCCGTGCTGCGGGACGCTGCGCAACTCGATGAGAAGAATTTCGTAAACGCCATGGTGGACCTGCAGCGCCGAGCCGCCGGCCACAAGCTGGGCGCCCAGGAAACCCAGGGGCCCACCATCGGCTTTTCCAGCATGGCCCGCTGGAAAGTAAGCCGCCATGTGCCCATCCTGCCGCCCTATACGTCCTTCATGGTGGCGCACACGGTGGGGCCGGATGGCCAGGCCGTCCTGGCCGCTACCTATGATCACCGGGTGATGAATGGCTTCGATGTCGTCACCGCCCTGCGCAAGCTTTCGAAACCCGCGACCTGAGAGGAAAACATCATGACTCTGGAAAAGAGCGCCATCGAGGCCGCCATCAAGAAGAAAGTTGTCGCCATTGCCGAAAGTCTTGGCAGCGATGCCAACGATCTGCAGGCGGATGAGTTGATCCCCGCCACCGGCTACATTGATTCGGCAGGCCTTTTGGAACTCATCGCCTGGTACGAAAAGGAATACGCCATCCACCTTGCTGAAGACGAGATCACCATCGACAACCTAGGCACCCTGGAAGCCATGGCAAATTTCGTCCTGAAGCGCAAAGGCCTGGCCTGAGGCGAGTGGCATGGTAGCGCGCCTCTCTCCCACCAATCCGGTCGCCACCGAGCCCTTCTTCCTTGAGGTACCGGAGGGGCGTTTGTACGCTGTCTATCGTCGCCCGCCGCCGGGCGTGCCGGTGCGTGGCAACGTACTGCATGTGCCTCCGTTCAACGAGGAAATGAACCGCTGCCGCAGCATGGTCACCATGCAGGCCCATGAACTGGCCCGCCTCGGTTTCGGCACCCTGTCCATCGACCTCCTGGGCACTGGCGACAGCACGGGCGAGTACCGGGACGGGCGCTGGTCAGTGTGGCTGGACAACCTGCGGGCGGGGCTTGCCTGGCTTGATGGTCAGCCAGGTAGCCAACGCTTCTTGTGGGGTTCACGTCTGGGTGCCCTGTTGGCGGCAGACCTCCATGCCAGTCTTGCTTTGCCGACTGTGGGCCTGATGCTTTGGCAGCCGGTGCTGGACGGCAAGCAATACTTCAACCAGTTTTTGCGCCTGCGTCTGGCGGCTCAGATGTACCGCACGGACATTCCAAAGGAAACCACCGGCATCCTGCGAGAACGTCTGTCCAAGGGAGAGACCGTGGAAGTGTCCGGCTATGAGATTCACCCGGAACTGGCACATGCCATGGAGGCGGCGAAGCTTGCCGCCTGTCTGCCTGCTGCCGGGGCACCACTGCTATGGCTGGAAAATGTTTCTACCGGCAATCCTGATGTCTCCCCCGCCAGCGCGGGACTGCTCGAAATCTGGCGCGAAAAAGGATTAAACCCGGATGTGCTAACGTTCGAAGGCCCCCAGTTCTGGCAGGTGCACGAGCGGGTGGTGAGTCCCCAGGCCATTCAGAAAACTACCGCTTGGTTGGCGGCCCATATCGGCGAGGCCTGCCCGACATGAGCGAATACGCACTTTCATTTCCCTGCCTGGGCGAACACCTGGTGGGTGTCCTGCACAAGCCCGAGCAAGCGCAGCGCCGGGGCGTGCTCATGGTGGTTGCCGGTGGCCCCCAGTACCGTGTCGGCGGCCACCGTCAACTCACTTTGTGGGCACGCCACATGGCGGCGCAAGGCTATCCGGTAATGCGCTTCGACAACCGGGGGGCCGGCGACAGTTCCGGCAATTACCAGGGCTTCGAGCATCTCGACGACGACATCCGGGCGGCGGTGGATCGCTTCTTCCAGGAAGTGCCTGCGCTGGAGGAAATCGCCCTGTGGGGGGAATGCAATGCCGCCTCTGCCATTCTCTTTTACGCCTACCGGGACAGCCGGGTGAAGGGCGTTGCATTGCTCAACCCCTGGGTGCGGACCGAGGAGGGTGAGGCACGTACCATCCTGAAACATTACTACCTGCAACGCATCACCCAGCCGGATTTCTGGAAAAAGGTCTTCAGCCTGCGCTTCAACCCGCTCAAATCCGCCCGCTACGCTCTGGAACTGGCTCGCCGTGTGCGCCTGCCCAAGGAAAAAACCGCCGATACTGCCCATGCCATGGACCTCCAGGCCCCGCTTCCCAAGGACTTGGCGCTACCCGAGCGCATGCTGACCGGCATAAGCCGCTTCCACGGCTCCGTCATGCTCGTCCTGTCTGGACGGGATCTGGTGGCCAAGGAGTTCGAGGATCTGGTGAAGGGTTCAAAGGCTTGGCAGGAGCACCTGGATGCCAAACACCTGGCCTGGCACGATCTGCCGGAGGCAGATCACACTTTTTCATCTGCGGTGCAGCGCAACCAGGTTGCCACCTGGGGCCTGGACTGGCTGCGCAGCTGGTAATCACTAAAATGGCCCGACCAAACATCGAACCCATTACCGCCGAGACCTTGCCGGAGTTTGCTGCCTTTCTGAGCGAACACATGAGCGTGCGGCGTTCCACGGCGGAATGGCAGAAAGGCTTGGCCATCACCTGGAGCGACAGCCGTCCCAACTTCGGCTTTCTGGTGCGGGACGAAGGCAAAGTGGTGGGCGGCATCGGCGCCTATTACGCGGATCGGATCATCCGCGGCCAGGTCGAGCGCTTCTGCAACATCACCAGTTGGTGCGTGCTGGATTCACACCGCCAGCAAAGCATGCGCCTTGCCATGGCCGTGATCGGCCAGCCGGGCTACCATTTCACGGATTTTTCCCCGACCGAAGTCGTCGGCAAGTCCCTGCGTTTCCTGAAGTTCAAGTCCCTGGATGAACGCCAGGCCGTGATCCTTAATCTGCCATGGCTGCCAATCTTCGGTCGCGTGCTCACTTCCCCCTGCGATATCGAGTCAGCCTTGAGCGGTGCAGCCCTGCAGGTGTACAAGGACCATGCTAGTTTCCCGTGGTTGCGCCATGTGCTTATCGGTGATGGCCAGGCTTGGTGCCATGTCGTCTACAAACGCGACTGTTTCAAGGGTTTTGCGGCTGCGAAGCTGCTGTACCTGAGTGACGCGGACCTCTTCGACCGTTATTTCCGTCGCCTGTCGGCCCACTTGTTGCGTCAAGGCATGCTTAGCACCCACGTGGAGTGCCGATTTCTGAAAAACACGCTTTGGCCAAACGTCATACGCGAGGGGTTCAATGCCAAGGTATTCCTCAGCGCAAGCCTAAAAAGCGCGGACATGGACTACCTATATTCTGAATCTGTGGCGCTTGATCTTTAAGAAAGAACGGACTAAAGCCGCGTTTTCACCAACGCCATAGCTGCATGATTGAAAATATTCCACCGAAAACATGACTTAATCTGACTTACCTAAGGTGAAATACAGAGCAGTTAACAAATTACACAAAACCAGAAGAGCTAGCAAGATAACGGTTTCCACCACCAACTGAAGTTCCGAAATCAAAACCCACTATCCCGGCAATGACGCTCAACATACCTCGCCAATCGCGGCAGAACACAAGCAAGGACTTAGTCCACCTGGCTTGTCGCCCGGCCACTGATAATCTAAGGGGAAGGGTTGCAATAGGAGCTGCTTGGCAATTCGGACTAGTGGGTTCACGCATTGCATTCACCATCTTATCGACAGCAATACTGGCCCGTCTACTTACACCGAATGACTATGGCCTGAACGGTATGGCGTCGATTGTGGTTGAATTGGCAGCGCTGCTGACGAACATGGGTTTCAGTTCCATTCTCATACAGCGCCGTCGAGTATGCCGCATTCACCTAGACTCCGTTTATTGGGCGTCCTTGGGCATTGGTTTAGCACTATTCAGCGTAGTTGTAATCCTGTCAATTCCTGCCAGTTGGTTTTTCAAACAACCAGAACTCATCGGAATTCTTTGTGCGTCTGCTACAACCTTAATACTCAGAGAAGCCGCAGTCGTTCCTTACGCCATACTAAATAGACTGCTGCTATTTAAAGCCGATGCCCTACTTCAATTTACGGCATTGACCGTCCGTATCCTGTCCGCCATCACGCTCGCCTGGCTCGGTGCAGGCTATTGGAGTTTGGTCCTTGCCCCGGTAATTTCCGCACTCTTCGAAGTAGTGGCCGCAACAATCTACGTTGGCTATAAACCTCGACTGCGCTTCAGCCGCCATTTTTTTTCGACCACATGGCGTCAAAGCGGAAGCTACCTCGGCTCCAGCATACTTTATTATCTTCTATCAAACTTCGACAACATGGTTGTCGCTCGACGCTTCGGCGCAATTCAGCTCGGGTATTACCAGACAGCGTATTCACTACCGGAAGAACTGAGAAATCGTTTTGCACATCCGATTATCCGGGTTCTGTTCCCCGCGTATTCTCTTCTCCAGGGAGATTTGTCCGCCTTCCGGAGCGCTGTTGATCGTTCCCAGAGAATGCTTGCCGCTCTGGTCTTACCATTGGGGACGGGCCTAGCAGTAACAGCCGAATATGTTGTGCATGTTCTCTATGGTGAAAAGTGGCTCCCTATCGTGCCCCTGCTGCAAATACTCGCAGTAGGAGGGGGAACCCGTGCCATGTTTTCTCTTGTCGGTAGCATCTTTTCCGCCAAAGGGCATCCTGAACTGGCTTTCCGGGTTGCCATTGGATCCATACCGTTTACACTTCCCGTCATTTTTATAGCCAGTTTTTGGGGAACTGAAGGCGTGGCTTGGGCGATGCTGCTTGCTCAAATTCCTGCGATTGTCGGAACCTATTTGGCAATGCGCCTGATTGAGGCATCTCCATGGTCATTCTACAAAGCCGTTCTGCCGGCAAGCTTGGCAAGTCTTATCATGGCCGTTAGCCTTCTAACCGCAGACCGTTGGCACTGGTTTGGCGCAATGGGGTATGGACAAAAACTGGCAGCCATGATTTGTTGCGGCGCAGCAATTTACATAGCCGCATTGTGCAGCCTTAGCAAGAAATCCGCCCAGGACTTCATTGGCGCGTTCCAAACACTTACGAATCGTTCCTCGAATAAATAATGAAAATAGGGATTGTTACTACTTGGTTTGAGCGCGGGGCTGCCTATGTCTCTCGCCAGTATAGAGATATCCTGAAGCAGGATAATGATATTTTTATCTACGCGCGAGGCGGAGAGCAATATGCAATCGGAGATCCCAACTGGGACGGGCCGAATGTAACATGGGCAAAGCAATCCATGTTTCGCATTGATACAGCAATCGACACCAACGAGTTCGAACATTGGATAATAACAAACAAACTGGATGTCGTATTTTTCAATGAACAACATTGGTGGCCTGCAGTATTATCCGCCAATCGAACAGGAGTCATGACCGGCTCTTACATTGATTACTACACACAAGAAACTTTGCCATTCTTTGCACTTTTCGACTTTCTCATCTGTAATACAAAGCGGCACCATTCTCTTTTCTCTGGTCACCCTGCCGCCCACTACATTCCGTGGGGAACAGACATCAACCTCTTTAAACCAAGCAACCCCGGCTTGGCAAATACCGATGTTTTGACATTTTTTCATTCAGCCGGAATTAACCCGCTGCGCAAAGGATGCGATCTTGTCATCCAGGCTTTTGAACGACTGCGGGGTCCAAGCAGACTGGTCATTCACTCGCAAAGGGATTTGAAATTATTTTTCCCCGCGCTTGCCTCTACCATTTCTCGACTTGTCGAAGAAGGGCGCCTAGAGTGCCATGAACGAACCGTCTCGGCACCAGGATTGTTTCACTTGGGAGATGTATATGTATATCCAACGAGACTGGAAGGCATTGGATTGACGATTATGGAGGCTGGTGCTTGCGGCCTACCCATCATCGTGACGGACGACGGCCCAATGAACGAATTTGTACTTGAAGGACAGAATGGCGCCCTGATTAACGTTAATCACTTGGAACCCCGTCGAGATGGTTACTACTGGCCCCAAGCCATTTGCGACTTAAGCAGCCTGGCAGAGAAGATGCAGTGGTACGTTGACAACATGGCGAGCATTGGTGTTTTGAAATGCCGCGCCCGCAATTTTGCGGAAACTAATTTTGACTGGGCATCACGCCGAGATGCCATACGACTAGTATTTAGAGATGCTCAACATTTGACAAAAAAGGCACCGGACATCGACCTGCTTGCCAAACTCGAAGAGTTTGAATCCAGGCGCTGCGGATGGACACCCCCTACTCACTACGAACGGTTTCGTTTCTGGGTTCAGGACAAACATCCCACCTGCTTCCATATTGCATCCAAATGCTTGGATGCGGTCAAATCGCTTACCCAAGCCCCCAAGGGAAAATAATGGTGAAGAAAATTCTCATCGTCTTCGGCACCAGACCCGAAGCCATCAAAATGGCGCCGATTGTTCACGAACTTCAGAAACACCCGGAGATCTTCAAAGTCGTCACCTGTGTCTCCGCGCAACACCGCCAGATGCTGGATCAGGTTCTGGCGCTCTTCTCCATCTCGCCAGACTACGATCTGGACTTGATGCGCCCCGGACAGGACCTGTTTGATGTGACCTCCGGGGTGTTGCTGGGCATGCGCGGTGTGCTGGACAAGGAACAACCGGACGCATGCCTTGTGCATGGTGACACCACGACCTCCATGGCAGCTGCCCTTGCCGCGTTCTATCGGGAAATACCCGTTGGACACGTGGAAGCGGGGCTGCGGACCTATGATCTGACTGCCCCGTTTCCCGAGGAACTGAACCGGCAAATGACGGGACGGATGGCGCGCTTCCATTTCGCGCCAACAACTACCAGCCGCGACAATCTATTGCGTGAAGGCGTAACCATGGACAGTATCCTGGTTACCGGAAATACGGTCATCGACGCATTATTTGCCGTAGTTAGCCGAATTGACAAAGAGCCGCTTTACGCGACCCAACTAAAGGCAGCTGTCGAATCCAAAGGGTATCGTTTCAGTCAGAATCGCATGATTTTGGTGACGGGACACCGAAGGGAAAACTTTGGCGAGGGCTTTCAGAATATCTGTCATGCGCTCAGAGCGATAGCCCTTGCCCGCCCCGAAGTCGATATCGTATATCCGGTTCATCTGAACCCAAATGTCCGGCGTCCTGTTGCCGAGCTACTGACGAGAATTCCCAATGTTCACTTAATCGAGCCCTTGGATTACGCAGAATTCATTCTCCTTATGAAACACGCCTATATTATCCTTACGGATAGTGGAGGAATTCAGGAAGAGGCCCCCAGCCTTGGCAAGCCAGTGCTCGTAATGAGAGAGACGACGGAGCGTCCAGAGGCCGTGGAAGCAGGTACGGCAATTTTAGTTGGCACCAACATAAACACCATCGTATCAAATGTTTCGATGCTTCTTGATAACGATAAACGGTATCAAAAGATGTCAGAAGCGACAAATCCGTATGGGGACGGCACTGCGGCGAAACTTGTTTGCTTATTTCTCGCAGAGAATTTAACATTCTGATAGATTACCTATTTTCCTAAGCAGAAACAACAACCCAAATCAATAGGAAAACAATTGAAACGTTTAGACAGTGTCGATCTATTTCGGCTCCTAGCCATAATAGCCGTTATTGCTCTTCACACCGAACCGTTCGCTTCACAATCAGCCCCTATGGGCGACACCTTTAACTTACCTACACTAATAGCACAGATCTCAAGATTTGCCGTTCCATTTTTCTTCATTATCTCCGGCTATTTCTGGGGAAGAAAGATCAGCGAAACAAACAGTGCTCTCTATCCATCGGCAAAACTAGCACAACGGATTTCTATAATATTTTTTATTTGGACCCTTATATATGCGATCCCTTTCTCACTAGCAGTCTTTAGCCAAAATAGCATCGTTCATCTCATAAAAATAATATATTGCGAACTCGTATCCGCAGCAACCAATCCTACAACGCTCTTTTTTCAAGGAACAAAGCCACACTTATGGTTCTTGCCTGCGCTAATCTGCTGCATAGCCATAAGCGCGATATTCGTAGCCAATAACAGAAAAAATGAATTGCTTACCATAGCAATAGTTCTGTACGCTTTTGGCCTACTCGCAAAATCTTACGCTGCCACGCCGATTGGAGTACACATTCCTTTCAATACTAGAAATGGCCCGTTTTTTGCCCTTCTCCCTTTTGTGTCTGGATACATGCTCTCCCAAGCTCGCCAAATGCCACACTGGCCAGCGCTAGGGTTTATCTCAATCATATTTGGATACACTCTTCAGTGCATTGAATTAGCCACTCTACATAACAATTACCACACAAATCTTAACCAAGACTTTGTCATTGGAACTTATTTTATCGGGCTTGGCTTCTCCTTGTGCGCACTGTCAAACCATAAATATTTCCAAGTGCCGTCTCTTGCATTACTCGGGCGCAACACCCTCGGCATCTACGTCGCTCATTTTATTTTCATCGACATCTTCAAATCTATTGACAAACTCCAATCGTTTTTCGCATGGGACATAATATATATTATTCTTGTTTTTGCGTTCTCACTCATCACAACCTTTCTGTTAAAAATGTACAGAATTACACGACACATCGTCGTTTAAAAAACATTTAGTTGCCAGCAATTTGACCAAGCACACAATACATTTTTATTTATATAGACTTGACGACACTGCATTCAACTCACAAATTAGTCATGTATTATTTTTACAACCTGTCAAAATGAGCTTATTTACCACCCTTCTTCACACATTGCAGGCATACATAAAATATGCTCGCGTTACTATTCATGCCACCACAACAAATCGAAATACGCGTGCATCTGACAAAGCAAGTATTTCGATACTGGCTTGGTCCTTCGCCCCAGACGTTAATGGCGGCGTCTATCGTCCGGCCGCCTTGGCGCGCTATGCAAGTGAAGCCGGCTATCGCGTAACTGTATTTGCCGGCTCGGCGCCGACAAACCCCACGCTGGCCGGCAAGAATCTGCTGGATCATGTGGGTTCTAACGTGAAAATTGTGAGGGTAGAGCCTAGCGCCCCCCCGCCAAGCTATCGCTTGTTCCCGAAATTGGATGGGGGGCTGCATTCCGCCCTAGATCTCTTCTTTGCGGCCCGTGCCCATTTTGGCGATTCTCCACCCGATGTCATCGTTGCAACAGGCCCGCCGTTCCATGTTTTCGTAGCCGGATATTGGCTCGCCAGGACGTTTGGCTGCCGCCTGGTGCTCGACTACCGGGACGAATGGACACTTAGCCTTTACGACTTTGTAACCTCCAAGGGTGATAGCGACCAGCGCTGGGAAGCACGCTGCCTCCAACAGGCGGATCAAGTCATTTTGACAACGCGCTCGTTTCAGGAAAACTTGTGCGCACGTTACCCAGTCCCGGGATTGTCATCCAAGTGCCAGGTGGTACCGAATGGATGGGATCCACCCGGTGACCCGGCACCGGGGCACGTAGATAAGGCCGCGGAAGGTAAGCTTGTCATAATGCACGCGGGGACTCTGGGGGAACCTACTCGGGTAGGCCCCTTCCTGCGTACCCTGGAACAACTTATCGGGGCCGAGCCCGGTCTCAGACAGCGCTTGCTGCTGCGTTTTGTCGGGCAGAAGCGCGACGGCGAGGACGCCGTCCTGGCTGGCTTCAAATACCCGGAGATGATTGATAGCGTGCCCGTAGTACCGCAACCGGAGGCGGCACGCCTGCTGCGCACAGCTGACATTCTTTTGCTGCTTGTGGACAAACGCTGTATTCGAACCCGCCCCGGCCGCCTTTATGAGTACCTTGCGGCAGGAAAACCCATATTGATTTGCGAAGATAGCGGGGAAACCACACGTGTTGTCGATGAACTGAAAGCCGGTTGGTCAATCAAGACTGGCGACACTCATGCATTACGCAGTGTGATTACTCGAGTGGAGGAAGGTAATATCCCCCGGGCCGACAAGGTGCGGGAGGACTGGTTACAGGCGCATAGCCGCGAGGCCCTTTCCAAACGCATGCTATCCATCATTGCCGACATACCCTAAGCAATTGTCGATTTAGGGCCTTGCATCACATCATGCTTGGCGGCCAAGGCTGCGGATGATGTAAAGCTGATTACCCAAATAAACATTGGAAATCTGTATGACATCAAGTAGTCCGCTGGTTTCTGTGGTCATGCCGGCATACAACGCGAAAGATTGCATTGGTGCGGCGATCGAGAGTGTACTCAACCAGGATTATCCGAATCTTGAACTGATCATCGTGGATGACGGCTCGACAGATGGGACCGTAGAAGAAGCGCTACGCTACCGCACCAGAGTTCGCGTTCTCAGGCAGACTAATTCCGGCCCCGCTGCTGCAAGGAACCGGGGGGTTTCTTCGGCAGAAGGAGAATTAATTGCCTTTATTGATGCCGATGATATTTGGAAAAGCGACAAGACATCCACTCAAGTCGCTTATCTTGCGGCACATCCGGAGGTGGGGGTTGTATTCGGACGGCTCATCCGCTGGTTCGCCAATGATGATGGCTCCTTTGGCCCTATTCCGGAAGCGACAGCCGAGGAGCAACGGGCAGGCATAGTACCTGAAGAATCCGGCTGGATATATCCTGAGATGTTATTGGACAGTGTAATCTGGATCGTTTCGGCAATGGTTCGGCGGAGCTTATGGGATGTTTTGGGGGGGCTGGACCCAACTTTGCGCATTGGCGAGGACTATGACTTTTTTATCCGGGCGTCACGCCAGACTAAAATGGATGAACTCGACCGGGTGGTCGCTTATTATCGGATACACAAACAAAGCACAACCCACGTCATGCGCGTAGAGGATATAGAGTATGCGGTGCTGTTACGCGCGATTGAAAAA
This sequence comes from Rhodocyclales bacterium, assembly GCA_043743785.1. Lineage (GTDB taxonomy): Bacteria > Pseudomonadota > Gammaproteobacteria > Burkholderiales > Rhodocyclaceae > JAQTNA01. The sequence continues at coordinate 19,435 of JAYTVW010000120.1, forward strand.
TATGGCACCGCCGCGCCGGATGGCCGAGAGGTATCGCCTCAGAAGCTACGCGGACGGCTTTTCCAACTCTGCTTTCGACATGGATATCGCCACTACTGGCATGGATCACCCCAAGTCGCGGCAAGGGCATTTTTAGCCGCAACAAGGTACAACAAATTTTCACTGAAGGCGTGGGGGTATTACCTTATTTCGTTAGCGAAACAAGGGCAACGTAGTGGAATACAGGGGAATAATTAGACTACTTTGCATATTTCAATCAAATTATTTTTGGTTGAAACAGAGTTCAGGCACGGCGCGTACTAGACCGAAAGCCCAAGGTAGTCTTTTGGCGAAAGGGGTGCCAGGAATTCCGGAGTAGCGGTGTAACAGGGTAGCGCTGAGGAAAAACGGACACAGTTCAAGGGTAAAGGGATGTCTATCGCAGCGGTCCAATTAAGGCGTGCTCGTTCCCATTAAGGGCTACGGACGACCAAGCCCACTGAATCGCCGCATTACCAAGTAGCCTGCATTTTCGCTGCACAGGACACAAGACTTCAACCTACACATATCCCTGATGGATTTCCCGCCTGTTTGAAGCTGAATTTCTGCTGGCCTGTGGCCGAGCTTCCCTCGTTAAGCTCTCCGCAAGAAGTCTTCCGACAAATCTAACTAATCTGGCTTGTAGGTACGCCCATGCTACCGACAAACTTTCCGATAGGCGCTTAGCGAACCCAAACGGGAAGAAAATTGCTTCGAAACACCCCAAGCTCCAGTTCGCAGTAGCGGGGCTATTTAACGTTGACGACTCAACTGGACTTCAATGAACTGATTTTCCCCTCGACAAACTCAATGAGGGTGCCAAGTGTGTGAAATACGCTGCCGTCAATCTCGTCGTCCTCCACTGCGAAGCCGAACCTCTCTTCAAATGCGGTAATGATGGCCACCACGCCCATGGAATCAAGTTCCGGCAGGCTACCCAGAAGTGGGCGATCTTCAGTAAAAGTTGCCGTCCGCCCATTCAGGTGCAGGGTTTCTTCCATCAACGTGAGCAATTCTTTCTTGATGTCCATTCGATTCTCGATGGGTGACTCGCCGCTCTAGAAAAGTGAAACGGCGAAAGGTACGAGGCGGCATTATAGCGTCAAGTAACAAATCCGCGCAGGGAGAACGCAGGAAATTCTTGTTCAAGCAACATCTTCCAGCGAAATTTCAGGTGTGCAAACGCTCGCTTTCGTCATACGCCAGACTTCCCGGGCAGATCTGCCCGGCCGGCAAGTTGTCACCGGCGCGAATCTGCAGGCAAACAAGCCCCGGACTTTTCCAGGAGTTCGGTGAAACTACGCCTGTCTTCTATTTTGGATGGCTGCTCTCGCCGGCTTTTCTCTGAATAGACTGCTATTTGCACACTAGATTCAGCGCTCGTGAATACTTCCATAAGCTCTCCATAGGAAGTCTTTCGGTAACTACAGACCAACTTTTCGTAGAGAGCCTATTTTATACCCAATAAACAACACCTCATTCGGGAGTTACAGTATTCGCATCATGAACTCACTTTTCAACACGAGGTGTTTTTTTCCCTTTCAACGTCTCTACAAAGGATAGCAAAGCCGGCGTATCCGGAGCGTTCTCCAGCCCTTTCTGCGCGAGTTTCAACGCTGCAGAATTTTCCCCAAGCGTGCTGAGATAGAAAGCCCAATAATAATAGGGACGCCAATATTTTGGGTTCTTGCTTATCGCCCTGGAAAAATCCTCGATAGCTTTCTTGGGGTCATTATTCCGCAAATAAGCCCGGCCTCGATACGTATACACTTCAGCAGCCATTGCAAAATCTGGCTCTGAATTATTTAAAACATACCCCCAATTATTTATTGCATCGGCCACCATGGCTCGACGCTCCTGATGTGACAACCCTTGAGCATAACTGCGCTGATAATAGACCAACGACCAGCAATGATGGTGAATATGTATATAGCTTTTTCCGAGTAGGCTTTCCCCATCAGCAGCAGAACCTGTCCAAGGATGATTCTTTGAAACCCATTTTTTATGTTTACATATATCAGGCAGAATCTCGAACTCCGCATCCGTCATATCCATTTCCGCATGCGCCAACATCGAAAATGAAAACATGGTCAGATATATACCAGCAGCGACCGCACGCTTTATTATTAACATAATTTAGCCCCTCAATAAACTACTGGTGCTGCAGCGCCAAATAACGAAACAGAGCGCGGTAGGTACGTTAGTTTGCAACAACGCGGCACATAAGATCTCTGCAGGAAGTCTTTCGGTAATCCTGCACCTGAGACCCCTCGTAGGAGTTGGCCCAGACTACCGAAAAACTTTCCGTAGAGAGCTTACGCCCCAAGCAAACATAAAAAAACCCCAACAGCTTATTCAAGATTTCAAATATTCGCGATTAACGCCCTGGAAAGCACGCATCGGGCATCAATCCCATTCTCTTGGTTTTTCATAAGCTCTCCGCAGGAAGTCTTTCGGCAGTCCTGCATGTGCCTCCTCGTAGGAGTCGGCCCAGGCTACCGACAAACTTTTCGTAGAGAGCTTACCTTCGGTACCGTGTAAGCCGAAACCCCCTTCCGGGCCGACTGCAATAGATTGACAGCCATTCTCATGCCAAAACGCGCCCGCTGGCGGTCCCACGGTGTAAACCGGGGTAGTTGATGGAGATCATCCGTCCCCTTTGCTGCGGCCCAGGCAGTTGAGAACGCTGCATCAAAACCTGCCTGCCGTACCAAGTTAACGTCCTCCATCCCGTAGTCCACCCCGGGCTTGCCATTCGGGTAGGCAAAAAGTCCAACGCGTTCCTGGAGCAAATTCTGCAGATAGTCGCGACTTTCCCGCAGTTCAATACTTACCTGACCTCGATCACAACCGAGGAGGATGGGATGGCTGACGGTGTGTGCACCAATGAGCATGCCCTCCCGACGCATCAGACGAACCTGTTCCGAAGTCATCATCAGGTCCAGGGGAAGACTCACACCGGCCACTTCAGCGATCCGCCTCGTCAAGGCCAGACGATCTTCATGGGGCAGGTACTTGATGCAACCGAGGAGCAACTGCACGGTCTGGCGCTTCTCGGCATAGCTGGAGGTCAAAAAGCGGCCAAGGCCCAGGGACTCCAGGTTCAATTCGCAGTCAATACGACGCACAGTTTCGACCACGGAGTCGTTCCACATGCGCCCACCATCCAGGAAGCCCGTGCTGATAAAAAATGTCGCTGAGAGTCCATGGCGCTTCAGGGCGGGCAAGGCAACCGTGTAGTTGTCCTGATAGCCATCATCGAAGGTAATCGCCGCCGCCCGACTCGGCAAGCGTCCCTCCCTCAATCGGACCACAGCATCGTCCAGAGGGAGCACGTTGAACCAAGACTTCATCCACCCGAGAATCTCGTCGAATTCCCGGGCATCCGGCTCCCCCGTTAGCAATGGATCAGGTTTTGGCAGAATGCGGTGAAAGATCAGTACCGACAGGCGCGCCTGAGGCCCTTGCGGAGACAAGACAGAAAACAGTGCTCGACCCATCATGCCTGCAACCCTTCCTTTTTCATCAGCACACGGGAAAGCCGCTTAGCTGAGCCTGGCGCTTCTGCCTCCCTATTCCTTCCCCGCCTGTGCTCATCCTCCAGAGCGGGGGGCGTTTCCCGCTCCCATCCCTTGTCGATGACCCACTGGCGCGCGGCGACCACCAGCACCAGCAAGTTGTAGGGAAAATCCCAGGAGGCCAGGCCAAGGAAAGCCCCTCCAACCAGATAGCCCGCCAGGCTTACCTGGCATAGGGAGGCAAGATCTTCGCACCACCGTGCCTGAGGGTGAGGTCGGGCAAGTTTTTTCAACTTGTTGGCGCCACGCCAGACGCTTACCCATATGGCCCCAAAAATAAAGAAACCGACAAATCCTTGCTCCCCCATCACCTGGAAGTAGATGCTGTGGGGCGCATGCAAATCCAATGGATCCGGCGCATACGCCCGGAACCAGTAGGACTTGAAATTTTCAAATCCGGTCCCAAAAGGCCTGTCCTTGGCAACATTAAAAGCCATTTGCCAAGCATTGATTCGTCCCATGGCAGAAGCATCCTTTTCATAGGACTTGGTGCTGTTCATGCGCTCGCTCCAACTTGCAGGCATGAAAGAAACAAGTGCGATGGCAGAAATGATAATCACGAGCCCCGAAAGCATTTTCTTGTTGCTCTTAAGCCAAAAAAACAAGCCCACGCCCGCCAAGGCCAGCATAGCCCCACGAGACTGGCTACCAAGGGCGGCAAAGGCACACAAGACCATCCAGAACATCATGCCCATCTGAACCCATTTCTGCTTAAAACCTCCGTGCAACTGGACGAAACGGACAAGCGGAATGACCATCACGATACCTAGAGCCACTTCGTTATTGCCACTGATAAACGAATCGTCAGGCCCCCAGACCCGGTAACTCCCCCCGGTTGCCATGGTAAACAACCCACCCTTGAAACCATAAAAGCCCACAGAAATAGCCAGAACCCACGCGAGCCCAATAATCATTTTTCGAGAATTAATAACCGCCAATGCTACCAAAATCATGACATCTATTTTAATTACCCGCTTCCACATTTCGAAGGTGTCATCGAAAAAAGGCGCGAACGCAAGCCCGACCGTTATCCATAACATGAAAAGCATCAAAAAGACCGACTCTGATGTGATCGGAAACTTCCGCCTGTCCTTTGTCAGCAAAAAACCCAGCAAGGTCGCCCCACCGACCATCATCGCCACAGGAAAGGTCTGAATAAAACCGTACGCCATGCGGTGAGGACTCATGATACTGACCCAAGTCCACCCGAGAATTCCAATGCTTGGATGCATCAAACCCTGGAATGAAAACCACGCCAACATACCAAAGAGTGTTAAATCACGCACGCAAGATGTCCTCGCTTACTCTTGCCGCGCACGCCGTGCTAGCGGCTACATTTCCCAGCCCGGTGACGCGTCCGAATAGTTCCAACTGGCCCCTGCTTGTTTCATCCCAGCTAAAGCCTTCAGCATAGCGACGCACGTCCTCCCGGGATGGATAGGCAAGCATGAGTTCCTGTATGGCCTTCACAAAGGAGGCCGGCGTACGATCCGCGAGGCGGCCGGCCTCTGGAACGGCGACAACTTCCGGCGTACCCCAGATGCGTGTCGCCACCACTGGGGTGCCGCAAGCCATGGATTCCAAGAGGACGTTGGCCCAGCCTTCCCGGCTCGACGCCAGCAACATGATGTCTGCGGCACTGTAATAGCGGAAAAGTTCAACATTAGGCACGGCGCCGGCAAAGCTCACCCTGTCCGCCACGCCCAGTGATCGAGAGAGGGCTTCCAGGTTCCCCTGTTCGCCACCGGTCCCAGCAATAACCAGGCGGTAGCCAGGCAATCCCGCCAGGGCCTCAATGGCAATGTGATGTCCCTTACGCTCTACCAGATAGCCCACCGAAAGCAGGGTGGGCATATCCGGCCAGCCCAGCACCGCCCGGGCCTCGTCCCTGGGAAGAGGATGGAAGCGCTGCAGATCCACGCCATTGCGAAACACCATGAGCTTGGATGGATCAGCCCCCAGGCCCTCGATTTCATCCCGTAGCGCCCGGCAAACAGAAATGGACGCCTTGGCCTGGCCGGCCGCCCAGCGAATCAGCTTCCTTGGAAAAGCATATTGGGGAATCAGGTTGATATCCGTACCACGGGCGGTCACGACAAAGGGCTTGCCCAGGATGCGCGCCAGGATGGCCGCCGCCACCCCATCCGGATAGTAGTAGTGGGCGTCGATCAAATCGAAATCGAAACCTTCCTGCTGAAGCTTACGTATGGCGGGCAAGGCGCCCATGGCCAGGGTAAACGGCGCCACATTCATGCCGACCTTGGGGGGCAAGGCATAGCGGGGATGCAGCACCTCGATGCCGTTATGGACTTCACGGCGCGGCGTGCGGGCGAACAGAGCGTATTCGCCAAAACGCGGATGAGCCGACGGAAACCAAGGTACCGGTGCCACGACCTTGGTCTCTACCTGACCGCTTTTCAGCAGCTCCCGCAGCCGGTTCTCCACAAAAATGCCATTACTGGGTCGCACACTGCTGGGATAGAGGGTGGAGAACAGCAGAGTGCGAATCTTGCGGTTTTCCATCGGCATCACCCAGCGCTCCTGGCCTTGGCAAGGACGCCTTGGTAGACTTTCGGATAGTTGGCCACGCTCCTCGCCCAGCTCCGCTCGGTCTCCACGTAACGGCGCCCTGCCTGGCGAAACTCGGCCCACAAGTCCCGCCGCGATAGCAGACGCAACACGCCTTCCGCCAGGGATTCGGCACTGCCGGCGCGGAAAAGAACCCCTGTCTGACCGTCCTGAATGAGTTCCTTGTGGCCACCCACGTCTGACGCCACCAGTAAGCGCCCCTGGGCCATGGCTTCCAGAGGTTTAAGCGGCGTCACCAGTTCGGTAAGCCGCATGGAATGCCGCGGATAGGCCAGCACGTCTACCAGATCGTAGTAACGCTGAACTTCCTGATGGGGCACCCGCCCCGTAAACACGATCTTGTCCGAGACACCAAGCGCTTGCGCCTGTACCTTGAGGGCGGCATCCTGAGGACCACCACCCACCAGCAGAAGGCGTAGTGTCGGCACCTTTGCCAGCATGCGCGGCAGGGCCTCTACCAGCAAATCCAGCCCCTCGTAGGCGTAGAACGATCCGATAAACCCCACCACCGTGCAGCCGGAAAGCCCCAGGCTCTGTCTAAGGGCTTCATCCGCCACGCCATCCACGGAAAATCCGTCGATATCCACGGCGTTGGGTATAACCGTCACCCGGTTTGCGGGGATACCACGCGCAACGATATCCTGGCGTAGACCTTCGCAAATAGTCGTAACGTGATCCACGCGTTTCAGGGCATAGGTTTCCAGCGCCCGGGTGAGGCGGTAACGCAGGCTGCCTTCCCGCGTCGTGCCATGGTCTACCGCCGCATCTTCCCAGAAGGCCCGCACCTCGTAGACCACCGGAATACCCAGGCGCCGTCCGACGCGCAGCGCAGGAATTGCGTTGAGTACGGGTGAGTGGGCATGCAGCACATCCGGTTTCACCAAGCGGGCTACTTCTTCGAGACGCTTCTCCAATTGCCGCATGAGGGCAATCTCACCCAGCCCGGGCAAACCCAGTCCGGCCTGCACAGTTGGCGTCCGGTAGAAGTGCCAGCCTTCCACATCCTCTTCCAGTAGCGTGCAACCAACGTGCTTGGGCGACGTCAGGTGGAAGGTTTCCCAACCCAGCGCCCGCTGCTCCCGCAGGATAGACAAGGTACGAAACGTGTAGCCGCTATGCAGCGGTATGGAATGGTCAAGGACATGCAGTATTCGCAAGCTCATCGCATTCCCCCTACAAGGGAGGGCGCACCGGCCCCATCAACAACCTTGCGCAGGAAAGCCTCGAACATCAGCAAGGCCCACAGCGGCGCACTGTAATCCCTGGCGCCGGATTGATGCGCCGAAACCAAATGCTTCAAGTAATCTGCATTGAACAAGCCGGTCTGGGCCAGGCGAGGACCGAGCACGGCGGACTCGACCCGGTCCTTGAGGGGGCCGCGAAACCATCTCTCCAAGGGCACGGAAAATCCCATCTTCGGCCGATAGAGCACGTCCTGCGGCAGCATCGGCTCCAGGGCCTTCTTGAAGACATACTTCCCCTCACCACGATGGACCTTTAGGGACGACGGCAGGGTCGCCAGCCATTCCACCAGTTGATGGTCCATGAGAGGCTCCCGCACCTCCAACGAGTGGGCCATGCTGGCCTTGTCCACCTTGGTATTGATGTCGCCCACCAGATAAGTCTTCAGATCAATGTACTGGATCAGGCCCAGGGGGTCATCCGTACCTGCCTTCAAAGCATGCCGCCGGAACACCTCGACGGCATCATAGCCACCAAGTTCCATCCTGAAACTGTCACTGAAGAGCTTTTGGCGCATGTCTCCGCGCATGATGGACATGGAATGAAAATAGGCATCGACTGAGGTACGGGCCATGGCCTGGAAGGTTGTCTTGGCACGGAAGACCCGTGGCGCCCAGTCAGCCTTGGGATACACGGCGCCAAGCACGCCAAACAGGGGCCGGCGCAGGCCCAGCGGCAAGGCCTGGCGCATGGATTCCTCCATGAGGTGCAGTTTGTAGCGTCGGTAGCCGCCCATGGCCTCGTCCCCGCCGTCACCGGACAAGGCCACCGTCACATGCTTCCGGGCCAATTGGCAAACCCGGTAGGTGGGAATGGCGGAACTGTCGGCATAGGGTTCGTCATAGAGCCAGGCCAGGGTATCGATGAGATCGAAGTCATCGCTTTCCACCGTCTCCACGAAATGCCGGGTGTGGTAGCGGTCCGCCACCATCTTGGCAAACTCGGATTCGTTGTACTTCGGATCAGCGAAAGAGATCGAACAGGTGTTCACCGGCGCAGCCGACAGGCCAGCCATGACGGCCACCACGGCACTTGAATCTACGCCACCGGAGAGGAAGGCCCCCAGGGGCACTTCCGAAATCATGCGCAAGCGCACGGACTCTTCGATACGGCTGACAAGTTCCTCCTGGGCATCCGCCAGGCTGATGGGATTGTCCAGGGTGAAACGCACGTCCCAGTACTCCCGAGGTTCCGGCAGCGGTACACCGCGCTTGAGCAACAAGGTGTGGGCGGGCGGCAGTTTCTTCACTTGACGGAAGATGGTGCGCGGCTCCGCCACGTAACCGAGAGAAAAGTATTCCTCGATGGCCAGGGGGTCCATTTCCCGTGACACTCCCGGACATACCAGCAGGGCTTTCAGCTCCGAACCAAAGACAAAGCTTCCGTCATTAAGGAGGGCGTAATGCAGGGGCTTCACGCCCAGGCGGTCTCGGGCAAGGAATAAGGTTTCCTGCTTGCGGTCCCACAGGGCGAAGGCAAACATGCCGCGGAAACGCTCGACGCAAGTCTCACCCCACGCTTCCCAAGCGTGCACGATGACCTCCGTGTCGCTTCGGGTATGGAAACGGTGGCCGAGTGCCTGCAACTCCGGGATAAGTTCCTGGTAATTGTAGATTTCGCCGTTGAACACCACAGACACACTGCCATCTTCGTTGAAGAGCGGCTGCTGGCCCGTAGCCAGGTCAATGATGGACAGGCGGCGATGCCCCAGGGCGACACCAGGCTCCAGGTGGGTGCCCCCTTCATCCGGCCCGCGGTGAAATTGGGCCTGGTTCATACGCTCCAGCAGGGCGCGATCAAAATCGCGCCGGCCAGAAGGATCAAAGATGCCAGCTATTCCACACATATCGTCGAAAGAATTATTTAAATGATTGATGGGGAAGCGGCTCGCCGTCAGAACCCAGCAGGCCGTTATAAACCTCGAGGTAGCTGGTCACCATGCTTTCCATGCTGAACGAACGCTCCACCCTCGTCCGCCCGATCCGGCCCATGGCACGGGCACGCTCCGGATCTGCCGCTTGCTCAAGCAGGGAGCGGGCCATGGCTTCCACGTCGGCAGCCGGAACCAATACGCCGGTTTCACCGGAAACCAGCAGCTCCCCGTTGCCGCCCACGTCGGTTGCGATCACCGGCAAGCCCGTGGCCATGGCCTCCAAAATGGTATTCGATATTCCTTCACCGAGGGACGGCAGCACGAAACCATCCAGCCCTCTCAGGATATCCGCCACGTCATTCCGGGTGCCGGGCAGCCATGCCAGATGAGACAGACCAGCCTGCGCCAGCAGGCTTTCCGCCTCCGCCTTAAGGGGACCATCGCCCACCATCACCAAGCGCAAGGTTTCACGGCTCTGCGGGGACAACTCGAGCGCACGGATAAATGCCCGAGTCAGGGTCAGCTGGTCCTTGATGGTTTGCATGCGCCCCACCGTCCCCAGCAGCCACAAACGCGAATCCGAAAAAGGGCCGCCGGAAAGCGTGCCGCGCCCGCCGGCTGCCGGACGAAAGAGCTGGGTATCCACGCCGTTGTAGAGTTGGGCAACCCGCCTTGGCGCGATCCCCACTCGCCCCGTCAGATAGCGTTCCAAGTCTTTCGACAGGGCAATATAGCGGTTGATGAAGGGGCTGTAGACACGCCGCACCCATTGGTGCTTCCGATTATGTCCATTCGGGTCGCTCACATCGCGCCCGTGCTCACCATGTATACAGATGGGCACGCCTGCAGCCCAGGCCGGAAAACTGGCCTCCAGGGCCGCCAAGTTGCGCGTATGCACAATGGCCGGTCGAATCTCTCGGAACAAGCGATAAAAGCGCGGGAACAACTTGAATCCATGGCCAGGTGCCTTGTGCAGGGCGTAATACGCCACATCCGGGTGCCGAATACGTTTCTTGAAGTCGGTGACGTCCGTCATGGACACAATGGCATGGCGGTACCGGGACTCCGGAAAATGATTGATGAGATTGACAATGCCATTCTCCAAGCCGCCTACGTCAAAACGATAGACGACATGGGCGATCAAAGGCCGCCTATCGACGGCGCTCATTTAGCGGCTCGACTACGTTCCAGGGCCAACTCCAGAACTGGCGTGCTGGTGGACACAAAGCCGGCCAGCAATTGTTCATCCTCACCCGGTGACGCCTTGCGCGCATACACCACAATCACGGCGGAATCATCGCCCTGCCCCAGAAGTCGCGAGAGCGACGTATAGGCCTTGGCCAGGTATTCGTTCGAAGTCAGGCGGCCGCCGATCCAGTACCAGGACCAAGCCGTCAAACGAGGGTCGGCGCCCTGTCCCCGTAGATCCGTGGTCGTCACCCGCATGGCCAGAGGCACCTCCCGGGAACCCTCCGCAACCCGCGTCCAGCCAGCACCATCCACACCCGCCAGGAAGTTGTTGGAACTGACCAGTTTGTGCTCCCGGTCCTGATTACGGTAGTAGGCCACATACAAGCCCACCTCCTGGCTGCCCCGCCGGTAGGTCTGGTGCAATACATCCGATGATCCAATGAAGCGGGGCTGCCAGGAAGTCAGGCCGCCGGGGGACCGCTGCCACCCGGGAATCTCCGCCAGCGGCACGATGTGGGCGGCGCCTGTGGCCGCCTGCCGTTTCTGGATCGCCAAATCCAACACCTTGGGCAAGCCCGCCAGTAGCAGGGCCATGAGGGCCGCGAGCCAAATTACCCAAACGGGAGAAGGAAGGGCGGGAGCGGCATCCGGTTTCGCCTTTGTCACTGCCGGCAAATGATATTCGTGCCAGAAAGATCCAACCCAGAACATGAGCGCCATGACCACACCAAAAAAAACCCAGCCATAGATGAGGTGGTCCACGCCGGTAGCCAGGCGATTGCTGGAAAGGTGCCCGATCATGACGATAATGTAGGCCCGCAGCCAGTTGGCCAGCACGGGAACTAGCCCGGAGATCACCACGAAGGCGATGCGCCGCCACAGGGAACGATAGTTCAGGTAGGCATACAGGGATCCCACCATGAGGGAGGCGATAAGGTAGCGGATGCCGCTACAGGCCTCCACCACCGACCAGTTACCACTGGGAATTACCAGCTGCTGCCCCTCCCGGAATACCGGCACGCCGGTCAGGCGCAGGGCCAGCACCGTAAAATCCGCCGTGGCCTCCATCAAGCGCGGCAGCAGGAACTCCCCCATGGGCACGGTAAAAACCAGGAAGAACCCTAGGGGAAAGAGCATGGCCCGCGTGGCCGAGAGGCCTGCCACGCAGGGCACCAGCAGCACCAGCATGGAAATGAAAGCGAGTTGGGACAAGCTGTTAACCTCTCCCAGGGAACCCAAAAGCCAAGCAAGCCCGGCCCCGGCCAGCAGTGGAAAGGCGGCCCAGGCGGGGCGCGCACTGAGATGCGTCAGGCGATCCCGGGCATGCCAGATCAACCAGGCAGAAATGAGTGGCACGGCAAAGCCATGGGCAAAGGTGCCGGAGCGCATCCAGATGTCCGTAATGGACGTGACGGTATTCCAGTACCAGCCCACCAGTACCAGCAAGACCAGGACGATGGCAATAGCCTCCACCCGCCAGACGGCGGTGGACACGGCAGGGGTCACTTGGGCTTGATCGGTTGTCATGGATACCTGTTGTTCAGGAAGCGACTAGGGGCGCGACTAGTATATCGGGCTGAAGATAACACCCCAGGTGTTGCAGGTGGGCCTGCCAGCTGTAACGGGAAAGCACCCTTTCCCGGGCCGCTTTCCCTATGCTTTCGGCCCGGACGGTGTCCTGCAAAAGAGCATTGATACTACTCACGTAGTCTTCAGGATCGGCCGCGACCTCAAAATGGACACCCGCATCCGCATCGATGCCAGCCGCGCACGTCTCCGCCACCACCACTGGCCGGGCCATGGCCATGGCCTCCAGGACTTTGTTCTGTACGCCCCGAGCGATCCGCAGGGGCGCCACGATCACCCGGGCATGCTGGATATAGGGCCGCACATCAGGAACCGTTCCTGTGACAACCACATGTTCCCCGGCGAGTTCCCGCACTTCCGCCGAGGGACGCATGCCAACAATGTAAAACCTGACTGCCGGCCACTTATCACGCAAGGCCGGGAGTATATCCCGTGCGAACCACTTCACTGCATCGACGTTGGGCCAGTAATCCATGGCGCCGGTGAACACGACCGGGATTTCATCCTGGGCATACGGCGACGCAAATTCGTTAGCCGGGGAGAAGAATCCCGCATCGACGCCGTTGTTGACCGTCTCCACCCTGGCCTTGCACCCCGGCAGCAGGCGCCGGAACAAAGCCACCTCGGCATCGGTGGTCAGGAAGGAGGCGTCGGAACGTTCTGCCACCTGCCGCTCGAATTCCAGCAGGCGTTTTCCTTCACGCCGGTAAATCCAGGACATGGGCCACGCCTGCTTTTCGGCGTACTGGCGCCACTTGTCCGAATCCACATCCACGAAATCCGTCAGCACCCGCAAACCCGGCACCCTTGGCACGTATTGCGCCATGGCGGAAGAATAAACCACCACGCTGCGAATGCCTTGCTCCCGAACCGTCCGTTCCACCCAGCGTGCCAGGGCGGCATTCCGGTAGTATGGCAAGGTCAGGGCTTCCCCCGTCAGAAAACCTTGCAAGCTGCGTAGCTTTGCCAGCTTCGGATTCAGACGCTGCACCTCCAGGCCGGCACAAAATCCCCGAACTGTGTCGATGTACTGCTCATCCAGGGGGTCGTCAATGAACGTACCGACGAAGACCTTGTGGCGCTCCGCCAGATAGCGGAGAAGGTGATAGGAACGAACCTTGTCCCCCTTATTCGGAGGGAAGGGCAAACGGTGGGGCAAGAAGAGGACTTTGTCCATGAGAGGGATTCGGGGTTCTTATTCTGAAGGCTCACTATGGTCGCCCCCGTCTTCATGCAATATGGAGGCCGAGCATCCCAAAGCCGTGCGAGTATAACGGTTCTTCGACATACGAGGGCCGGGAGGCACTGGTCATGTGCCATAACTCAGAGTACCAGAGTCTCCCGGCTTAGCCAGAAGTCCGTTTGAAACGTGCCCCGTCATCTCCCCACGGCTTCCGAAATCAGCGAACAGCCCGCTCAATCTCTGCCAAGTCTTGCGCCAAATCCCGTCTTTTCAGTAGCAATCCGCTCAATCTCTGATCCAGATTCACTACTTCCACCGAATGACCCGGCGCTAGCAAGCGTCCGAAGCCTGGTCTGGAAGGATTTGCGTCCATCAGCATTCGATCCAGGACAAGGCCTCCCAAGGCGGACTTGAAATGCCCTGCCTCCCAATACCAGACAGTGTCTGCCTTCAAGTCACTCCGAGCGGGAATGGCCTCGGCAGAACGATCATCCAGAACAGCAAAGTCCCACAAACGGACAGGCGCACCGTCAGCAGCAGCCTGCCCAACCGCTTCAGACAATGTCATCTTCCAGCGCTCGAAAGCGGGCAGCAAGCCATAGAGACGGAACAGGCTGATGAACTGCGCATGGTAGGGATAGATGGCCAGTTCCATACGAATGTTCCTCGCACGCGCCAGTACCAACAACTGTTCCATGGCTGCGTAAGTGGAAACGGAACGAACATCGCCCGGATATTTTGCGGCTTTCAAACGCCTTGCATTCTCCAGGCCACGCTGGCGAAACAGGGCAGGATAGCCATCGGTTCGTGCCAATCCGATGTAATCCCGCATAGGGTTGAAGCCATCGACTCGGATCGTGGCCGGGTAGGCCGCATGCTGGGCCTGCAGGGTCGCAATGCTTTCATCCAGCGCAGTCAGCGTGAAGAGGCTTTCAAGATTCAGGTGCAATTCCCGCCCTTGCCAGTCCTGCATACGGTCCACCTTCGACGCTGCTGCGGAAGGCTTGTCATTAAGGAAATCCATAAAATCAATGCCGACCACGACAAGCCTTGGCGACACGCCCACTGCGAGCAAGGTTTCAAGCTGGCGTACTGCGGTTTCCAGCCCTGAACCAGGAACGGCTAAATTGAATGGTCGTAGTGCTGACTGACGCATCCCGGCGTGGCGGGGATCAAAACCGATGTCAGCCCTTGAATTACCAAGAATGAGCGCATTCGCCTCCTGCCGCAGGGCGCTCGCCAGTTTGATGTCGTCGATGACTCGGTTAGGCCGGTGCTTAAGTTCATTAATCCCCTGCCAGCGCGGAACCCGCAAACCATAGGGATCTATCACGAAGTTGAAGACGGCTACCAGAACGAATGCCGCCAGAGCGACATTCGCCCATAACAAGGCAAAACGGTTTTTCGGTGCCATGGCGATCAGAACTGGAAGTAAAGAAACTCGGACGGCCTGGACAAGGCGAGCATGCACACTGTCGTCGCCAACCCAAGTCCGATGGCCCAACCGGAATGCAAGGACCAGCGCAGGCGCCTTCCATCAACGGGCTCAAGCGCCGGAGCGAAACGCGCGTGCCACTCCTGGGTATTGGGTGGCATGAAGGAGATCAAGGCTGCAAGCCCAACCCAGAACCAGGTAAGGATGAATTGGGAACCCCCTCCCAAGTAGAATCGAACTCCCAATCCCTCCAGAAGGGCCTTGCCCGGCCCCAGGCGATTAACGATCGCGTCCGGCAGTGCAACCCCGTGCAGGCCGACCATACCTGCCAGCAAATCCAGGGCAATCGAGAAACTCCCGGCCCGGAAGAATACCCAAGCAACCGTGACCGCCAGAAAGGTTAGCCCGACCGCCAGAGGCTTCGGTAAGCGCATGTTGCCCGCCATGGTCGACCAGGCGTGATTTAGGCAAAGATAAACGCCATGTAGCCCGCCCCACAGGACAAAATTCCACCCAGCACCGTGCCATAGTCCTCCAAGGAGCATGGTCAACATCAGATTTCCATAGCGCCTGACACGACCTCGCCGGTTTCCACCAAGGGGAAGGTACAGGTAATCCCGCAGGAAACGTGACAAAGTCATATGCCAGCGACGCCAGAACTCGACTATGCTGGCAGCCTTGTAGGGCGACGCAAAATTGAGCGGCAACCTCACGCCAAACAGACGGGAAAGGCCAATGGCCATGTCCGAATAGCCGGAAAAATCGAAATAGAGCTGGAAGGAATAGGCCAGAGCGCCCCCCCAGGCCACCAGCAGACTCGGTTCTGTGGTGTGATCGAAGACGGCGCCAACATACGGAGCCAGATTGTCGGCAATCAGAACCTTCTTGACCAGACCAAACATAAAAATGCTGGAGCCAATAAGCGCATTGTTCAGCCTTGGCCGGTAGTTCCTGGCCTGGTCGAACTGCGGCATCATCTCGCTGTGATGCAACACCGGCCCGGCGATCAAATGGGGAAAGTAGGTGACAAACAACACGTAATGCAGGAAGCGGGTTTCGCGCACCTTGCCGCCCCAGGCATCCACCAAAAAAGCGATCTGGGTAAAGGTGAAGAAAGAAATGCCCAATGGAAGCACCACCTGGGGCACCCACCAATTTGCGCCGGCAAGCAGATTCACCGAAGAAACAACGAAGCCGGCGTACTTGAACCAGACCAGCAAACTCAGATCAAGGGTGATGGCGAGGGCAAGCAGCCGTCCCGCCGTCGGACTACCCACGCGCTTGGCAATGGCACGACCAAACAGGTAATTGCCCAAAATGGACCCCAGCAGGAGTGGCAAATAGCGCACATCCCACCATGCATAGAATGCCAGTGATGCCAATGTCAGCCAAGCAGCCGCCAGCAAGGGCTTCCGCCCCCCCAGCAGGAAATAGCCAAACAATGCCAATGGCATAAAAAACAACAGGAATTCGTAGGAATTAAACAGCATGGCTTGAACTTCCCGTCAGAAAATAGAGCTGTTCTTCGCCATACGGACAGCCTCGACGCTGCGGCCAATCAGGCGCCACTGATGGATACATCCTGTGACCTGCCTGCTTCAAAAAAAGCGCCTGGACTGGCAAGCGCTATCCATACGATACGGGTACGCACCCTATTCACCCCAGGTTCCTGACGATGAACGGCCCAAGGAAGTTGGCGACGCCGATGGGCAGGCGACGCCAGGCTGCGATGAACAGCTTGTACTTGGGATTGGCGGGATTGTTCTGCGGCACCGCGTCCCGTGTGTATAGCCGGTATTCATAGGCCAGGGGCGCGGGTTCGAAACCCCAGTTCTTCTTGAAGGCGTAGGAGCCGGTGCCCAGCTTGCTGCGGCCATAGTCGAAGACCTTGCAGCCCTTTTCACAGGCCCGGCGCATGAGATCCCAGTACTTGAAATCGTTGGCCGCCAGATCCCGCGCCGCCTCCGCATCCCCGGCGTAATAGGGGAATACCTCATCACGGAAATAGAAGCTGATGACGCCGCTGACCGGCGTGCCCGCCGGGTCCACCACGATCATCACTTCGCAATCGTCGCCAAATACCGCCTTCAGGCGCTGAAAATAGCGCTTGGGCATGGCTGGCGTGCCGTGGCGATGCACGTTGTCGGCAAACAGAGCGAAAAAGCGCTCCACGTCGCCGTCCAGTTCGCTCCTTAGCCCGGCCTTGATACCCTTCCTAACCATGGCCCGCTGCTTCCTCGGGATGGCCAGCATGTTGTCTTCTTCTGCCGGCAGGATTTCCTTGCGGAAGGTGACATACAAGTCCTGATGAGGCCAATCCTCGTGCCGTGGCGCCACGTTGCGGTATTCCAGGTGGGCCACGCCCGCCGCCCGTGCCAGGCGCTCCGCTTCCGCTTCCAGGACCGGCACGGCGGCCGGGTCCGTGGCGGCCACGCCGCCATACACGCAGAACGGCAAGGAAGCCATGGAATTGCCGAACAGCAGGCTCTTCACCTGGGCCAAAGGCAGAATACCGACGATTTCACCGGCCCGCTCCGCATAGAGGAACCAGGTACGGTGGCCGAGGGTGGATTCGATAACTTCCTGCCAGCCGGCCCGGTGGCAAAAAGTGGCTTCCGGACAGTTGAATACGAACGCGTCCCAGCGTGCCCGGTCGCCCGCGGCCATGCACTTGACGCGGAGAGTGGCGCCATTCAGGTCGTCGGGCTTCACGGTTTTGGCTCCAGGAAGACATGGTCCACCCGATCCCAGGCAAAATCTTTCATCAAACGTCGCAGCTTTGTTTCCATGTGCTCGAGGTTCACGTAATGGCGGAAGCGCGTCTTGGCAGAAACGCCGGGCACCCGGGGCTGCCCCGGGTCGATCTCCCAGGGATGGAAATAGAACATGGTGGCCTGTCCGTCCGTCCGGTTCACTTCCCGGATGGCCCAGCGCGACAGGGCATAAGGCAGGAGGCGGAACCAGCCGCCCCCGGAGGCGGGCCAATTGCGACCGCCCCGGCGCAGGGTGGTCGGCGGAATTTCCAAGAGGCCGTTGTCCCGCAGATGGGCGAAACGGGGCGCATCCGGCATGCCGTAATGATCGTGGGCCACCGGATAGATACTGGAAGAGTAGTCATAACCGGCCTCCCGCAGCACATCCAGCGCCCACAGGTTGTCGGCACCGATGGAGAAGCTCGGTGCCCGGTAGCCTTTCACCGCCACGCCGCCCAGATCCTCCAGCAGCCCCTTGGCACGCCGCACGTCTTCCAGGAAAACGCTGGCTGACTGGTCGCTGACGCGCTCATGACCGTAGCCGTGGCTGGCCAGTTCGTGGCCTGCGGCGACAATGCGCTGCACCACGCCGGGATGCCGCTCGGCGATCCAGCCGAGAGTGAAGAAGGTGGCCACCACGCTATGGTCATCGAGCATGGCCAGGATGCGATCCACGTTCTTCTCGACGCGGCAGGCTATGCCCTCCCAGTCGCCCCGCGGAATATGCGGCGCGAGCGCGGAAACCTGAAAATAGTCTTCGACGTCGATGGAAAGGGCGTTGACCCGCCTCGCAACGTTCACGCCGCCACCTGGCGCTGCAACAACCAACCGGCCAGGTGGGCGGCGATACGGGTGGCGGCCTGTCCATCCCAGTATTCCGGGGTGCGGCCGCGCTTGCCACCGCCGGCCAGAATTTCGTCCACCGCAGCGATGATGACGCCGCGATCCACCCCGGCCAGGGTATTGGTGCCTTGTTCTATGGTGATGGGCCGCTCGGTGTTTTCCCGCAGGGTGATGCAGGGCACGGCCAGGGCCGTGGTTTCCTCCTGGATGCCCCCGGAATCCGTCAACACCACCGTGGCCCCGGCCATGAGGCCCAGCATCTCCAGGTAGCCCTGGGGTGGCAGGCAGATGAAGCCCGGCGCCGCGAAACATTCCCCCAGACCGAAGCGGTCCGCGTTGTTCTTGGTGCGCGGATGCAGCGCAAAAACCAGCGGCAGCTTCTCGCTCACTTCCCGCAGCGTCATCAGCAGGGCTTTCAGATTCTCCGGGTCATCGACATTCGACGGTCTGTGCAGCGTGACGACGCCGAAACCCTTGGGATGATCCAGCAAGGCCCCGTCCATGCCACCCCGGCGCAGGGTTTCCGTGGGTGGCACGGCAAATTCCCGGTTGGCCAGCAGGGAATCAATCATGACATTGCCGACGAACTCGACACGGCTCGAAGGAATGCCTTCCCGCTGCAGGTTGCCCAGGGCCGAGCGCTCCGTGGTGTACAGGATGTCGGAGAGCTGGTCCGTGAGTATGCGGTTGATTTCCTCCGGCATGGCCCGGTCGTAACTGCGCAGGCCAGCTTCCACGTGCACCACCGGGATACCCTTCTTGGTCGCCACCAGGCTGCAGGCCAGGGTGGAATTCACGTCCCCCACCACCAGCACGGCGGAGGGTTTGTGCTCATCCACCACCGGCTCGAAGCGCCGCATGATTTCGGCGGTCTGCACGGCGTGGGTGCCGGAACCGACTTCCAGGTTCAGGTCCGGTTGCGGCATCCTCAGGTCGGCGAACAGGCGGTCGTTCATGGCCGCATCGTAGTGCTGGCCGGTATGCACCAGCAGCACCGGCAGGCCGATTTCCTTGAAGGCTGCCACGATGGGCGCCATCTTCATATAGTTGGGGCGAGCCCCCACGACACAGATTACCGGTCCCAACATCGCCAGGTTTTCCCGATTCGTCATTGCGCAATATCCTCTTTACCTGTCGCCAGCTTCAATTCGCTGTTTACGCCCAGCAATCGTGAGCGCACTTCGGCCATTTCCAGTTCCAGCCTGGCCAAGCGGCTTTCCAGCAGGGCCGCCTCGGCGGAAAATCCGCCCTGGCTGACCGCCCCGCCGGGTACCGGGGGCGTCATTCTACCCCGGGGCGCGGCAGCCGGTAGCTGGTATGAGGCCAGCGCCTCGCCCCCCGCCTCTTCGGTCATCTCCTGGGTCACTTCGTCCACCTCGGCAGCCGCAAAACTTTCCTTGCCGGCCAGGAAGCCCGACAGCAACAGTCGATCACACAGGGTATTGATGCGCCGCGGCACGCCCCCTGTGAAGTCGAAGATGGCCTGGAAGGCGTCCTGCAGGAAGCCGGGGCTGCCCTTCCAGCCCACATGGGTCAGGCGGTGCTCGATATAGGCCCGGGTTTCTTCCAGGTCGAGGGGGCCCAGGTGGTAGGAAGCCAGAACCCGCTGGCGCAACTGCAGCATCTCCGCCGTACGCATGGTTTCCCGGAATTCCGGCTGGCCAATGAGAAAGCTCTGCAACAGGGAATGCTCGCCGATCTGGAAATTCGACAGCATGCGTAGTTCCTCCAGCGCTCGCGGCGTGAGGTTTTGCGCCTCGTCCACCAAGAGCAGCACGCGCTTGCCTTTGGCCGCCACGGACACCAGGAACATTTCCAGCGCCAGCAGCATGTCGGCCTTCTCCTGGCCCTTGTTGGGCAAGCCAAAGGCCGCCGACACCAGGCGCAGAATGTCGTCCGCATCCAACTGGGTACTCACCAGCTGCCCTGCCACAATCTTGTCCGGATCGAGTTTCTGCAGCAGGCTGCGCACCAGCGTTGTCTTGCCCGCCCCCACATCCCCTGTGATAACAATAAAGCCTTCACTCTGGTGGATGCCGTATTCCAGGTAGGCCATGGCGCGCCGATGTCCCCGGCTGCCGAAATAGAAGGACGGGTCCGGGTTGAGCTGAAAAGGCTTGGCGGTCAGTCCGTAGAAAGTCTCGTACATGGCAGGCTCAGTAGGTGTAGCCGAGAGTGGCAATGGCTGCGTGCTCGCGGTAAGGAAGGACGGTGCCGGCCGTAACGGCATTCAGGGTATGCCGAAGGCTCAACGACCCCAGCAGCTTCTGGGTCAACTGGGTGCTCCACAGCAAGTTCAGGGCGGTATAGGTCGTATCGCTGGCGGCAACCCCGGGGCTGGAATTGCGGGAACGAGACACGCTGCTCGTCAGGTTGGAGAAGGGCGTGAGCTTGAAGGCCCAATTGAGCGAGAAACTGCGCTGCAGAATGAGGGAACTGGAGGCCAGGATGTCGCTGGCCGCAGCAATCGCCGAATCATTCCGGCTGTCGGAGCGGGAAGCCGTCAGACTCACTGTGTTTCGCACGCCAGTGAGTACCAGGGACCCCTGCAGGCTGCGCTGGATATAGCTGGTATTGGAAATGAACGGCAGCTGGGCAAAGGCGCTCGTACCAAGCAACTGGACGGCCAATGGGGAGCACTGTTCCACCGGCAAAAACGGCAGGCACTGCTGGAGGAATGTGTTGTATGTCGGGCTGAATCCGGTCGTAATGCCCTGAGTGGAGGTCGTATTGGAACTTCGGCTGTAGGACAACTGAAAAGCACTGCGCGGCATGCGATGGCTGAACGAAACCTGGGCAGTGGGTCCATACACGTGATACTCCCGGGCCAAGTCGAGGCTGGTCCGCTCGCTCACCGTCCAGTGCATATTGATGCCCTTGGCCACACCGGACTGGCCGGTCAGAGAGTAATTGTTACTTTCACGACTAACGAAGGCGGAAAAATTCAGATGGGCGTCCGCATTCAGGTAGGCCGTGGCACGAACACTACGGGTCGTCGTATCCGCCTGATTCGCATAGGCGGTGGAAGCACTACTGAAGTCCGCACCAAAGTTGAACAGGCGGGACGAATTACCCCACTTGAGCCCGCCACTGAAGGTACGGCCACGGCTGTTACTGGCGAGGGTCGAGTCCGTACTGGTCTGTGAATTCAGGTAGCGCAGGCTGTAGGACAGGTCAGCCCCCAGCATTCCCTGGATATTGGGTGTCAGGGAGAAGTTCCGTACGGTGCTGCGGTTGCTGTCGATGTTTGCGAGGCTGGTGTTCTGCCCGGCGAAAGGCGAGGTGTTCTGCTGTGAAATCGAGGCGATGCCATCCACAAAAAGCCATTTATCGATGACTTCCAGCTTGCCGGTCGAGTTGAGTGTGGTGTCGGAGTGCTTGGCGGATGTGCCATTGGCGTACTGCAGGCCGTGGCAACTTGCATCGAGATTCAAACCCAGGCGCCCGCCGGTGCTGCTGAGATGCACGCTGGGACTCACATCGGTGACCATTTCATGGCGTTCGCTGCCGGCGGCCGCCAGGGCAATATTGTCCGACCAGGTCTCGGAAACCTGAAGCCCGGCCGAGGTATTCCAGTTCGCCCCCTGGGCAGAGAGGGCGAGCAGCAGCGCCCCACCGGCACCCAGCCACCGGACACGTCCGGTAACCACCCGAGGACGGCTGGGCCGTACCTCATGCCTGGAATATGCGCCAAGGCAAACCGGCCGGCGGCTAGGCGCTTTCGCCATTTCCGCCATAAGCGCCATAACCCCCATAGTAGCCGTAATAGTCGTAATAGCCCCCGGCGCTGGGACTGGACACCTTGTTCAGCATCATCATGACCACCGGGCATTCCTCGATGCTCGCCAGGGCCTGCTTGACCACGCCTTGCGCGGTGGAACCCGCTGCCACCACCATGACAATCTGGCCCATGTGGGTGGCCAGTACCGGCGCCTCGGTCGTCACCAGCAAGGGCGGCGAATCGAAAATAATGATCCGGTCGGCGTAGCGGGTGGCCATCTCCGCCAGCAGGCGGTTCATGGCTTCGGAGGCCAGCAATTCCGTGGCCCGCTTGGCGGCGGAACCGACAGGAACGATGGTGAATTTCTCGATATTGGTCTTGAGCATCACGTCGCTCAAGTCCAGATCATCGTCCAGCAGCACATCCATCAAACCCCGGGCCGCCGGCAAGCCCAGCACATTCAACACGGAAGGCCGGGACACGTCCGCATCGATGAGCAAAACGGTATTGTCCAGCTCCATGGCGATGCTCATGGCCAGGTTGATGGCGGTGAAAGTTTTTCCTTCGCCGGGCACCGAACTGGTCACCATAATGAGGTTGCCGTTGTGCACAGGTGCGGCTCCCTTGCCCTGGGCATTGCTGAGCAGGGGGCGCTTGATGACACGAAACTCGTCCGCCAACTGCGAACGGGGGGAGTCCGGCGTCACGATGCCCTTCGCTGCCAGTTGCGCCAGATCCAGTTCGACCACCCGAGAGGATTCAATCCGCTGGGGCGCCGCTCCACCCTCCCCCGGCACCGATGCCACCACCTCTTCCACAAGAGCGATTTCCGCATGCTGCGGCTGGACGACTTGGACAGGCGACACTGCCGCCCGATGCACAAGGGGCGGATCATCCGGACGGGACGGCGCGGCATCGACGCCCGCCTGACGCAGTTGCTGAAGTCGCTTGGCCGCCTCTTCAATGATGCTCACCGGACTCTCCTAGGTTCGGGTCGTAAAAAAGAGCATCAGCATGGCGGCACCATAGGCCACCACCAATGCGCCCACGGCGCCAAAGAACACGATCAACATTCGCCGTTCGGCCATGAGCTGCTCGTCACTCTTCAGCAAGGACACGGTGCCGAGCACCGGCAAGCCCGAGAAGCTCCTCAAGCTGTGGGCATCCATGAAGGTGGGCCGCAACTGGCTGGCGCCGAAACTGACCGCCACACCGGCGGCAAGCCCCGCCACCAGCACCAGGGGCAGCAGCAGCAAGCGATTAGGCGCCACTGGCTTGGGCGAAACCCGGGGCGGATCGATGAGCCGGAAATCCGCCATGGCCGAGGAAGCTTCCATTTGTTCCGACATGCTGGCGGACTCGCGCCGGGACACCAGCATCTGATAATTCTGCCGATTGACGTCGTAATCCCGGTTGAGTTGGGTGAACTCCGCCTCGACTTCAGGCTGCAAATTCGCCATAGACTTCATCTGGGTGACGCGGGATTCGTATTCCGCCACCCGTGCCCGCAGTGAAGCTACGTTCGCCTCCGCTTCGGAAAGGGACACCTTGAGCTGCTGATAAACAGGGTTAGTACTCGCCACCATGCTTGAGCCAGACGTCTTCTTGCGTTCCAGAATCATTTGCTGCTTCTGCGCCTCCAGTAGCTCTATGACCTTGCGCGCGCCAACAACATCCGGGTGCTTCTCCGTATACTTTTGCAAGAGACCATCAATATTACGTTTCAATACGTCAATACGCCCATCCATCTCCGGGACCGCAATCTGGCTGGTGTTGGGTTGTCCATCCGATTTCATCACCGGCTCTTCACCCGTCAATTCCAGCTTCAGCACATCCCGGGAGTTTTCTGCCTCCTTGAGTTCAAGCTTCGCCTGCTGCAGCCTGTTCGCGGCGTCCGCCACCCCGGTGAAGTAGTCCTTGTTCTTGTCCACCTGCCCCATGTGCTTGAGCTTGAATTCCTTGAGCCGGCCCTCGGCTTCCTCCAGCTTCTTTTCGTAGTTGCCGATCTGTTCTTCGATGAACTTGCGGGCGGTATCCGAATCCTTGCGCTTGTCGCCGATACCCGACTCCACGAAGATGGTCACGAGGGACTGCACCACCTTCTTCGCCTGCTCCGGCGAAGTATCCCGGTAGGCCACGGAAAACAGGTTCGCTCCGGTGGACTCGATCTTCAGCACCCCAATCAGGGTGTCGATGAGCGTTTCCTTTTCCTCCTTGGACTTCAGCTTGAGATCCATATCGGCCATGCGGATGAGCTTTTCCACATTGGGTCGACTGATGAGCGTCCGGGTGAGCATGGCAATCTGCTGATCCGTGTTGGGCTGCACGGCCAGGCCGGCCATCAGGGGTTTCAGTACCGACTGGGTGTCCACGTAGATGCGCGCCGCCGCCTCATATTTATCTGGCATGCGCAGCACGCCGATGACACCGGCGATACCCACCACCCAGGCAGCGACAAGGCCGAACCAGCGCTTCTGCCAGATGCCGAGAAGAGCGGAAAGTACCTGGCGGATTACATCATCCATGGGAAATCCAATATAGGGCGGTGAGCAGTGGGGGGTGAGCAGTTAGCGGCCAACAAATCACGCTCAAAACCAGCTCTGGGGAATGATGAGCACATCGCCCGGCTTCATTTCCACATTGGCGGAAATATCGCCGCGCTTGAGCAAGTCCTTCACCCTGACGGAGTACTGCTTGTTCCCTTCCGCAGCACGAACAATGAGGGCCCGGTTGCCGTCGGCAAAATCCGTCAGGCCGCCGACCACGATCATGACGTCCAGCAGGGTCATCTTCTGCTTGTATGGCAGGGTCAGGGGGTGGGCAGCCTCGCCAATGACTCGGATCTGCTCGCTGTAGGGGCCGATGAATCCAGTCACGATGACCGTCACCACCGGATCCCGGATGAACTTGGACAGGGCCTTCTCGATATCCCGGGCGAGGGAACTGGGATCCTTGCCCATGGCCGGCAGGTCTTCCACCAGGGGCGTGGTAATCTTGCCATCCGGGCGCACCGGCACGCTCATGGAAAGCTCCGGATTGCGCCACACGGTGATATTGACGTTGTCACCCGGGCCGATGATGTAGTTGTAATCCGGCGTAGCCGCCCCGACCGGCGCCGGTGGGCGGGTAGCGCAAGCGCTGGCCAGGAAAACGACCGTCAGCAGCAGGCATACCTGCCCCAGCCAGCCTTTGCAAACAAACCTGCTCATACCGATCCCCTATTTGCAGTACGGAAGAAGCGCCCCCCGTCAGGCCGGGCGTCCCATACGAAAGATTCTGAAGGCGTACCTGAAGTTCGGGCTATCCGTCCGGCACCAAGCGTAGCCAGCCGACTCCAATGCGCCATCGGGCAGCATTCTAACTGATGAATCAACAAGTCACGGCGGGGCAATTGTGACGATGGCTGGAGTTCAGACCCCGGCAGCCAGACGGCAGGCGAACGCGGAAAACACTCCCGGTCGCACCCGCCGCTCAGCTTTCGTCCAGCAAAACCGCACCGTCCGGCCCCCAGCGCACCCGGGTAATACCCGGTTCCAGGGCTTCCAGGCGCTTCAATTCCAGTTCCTGCGGCGTCAGGCGGCCGGTCTGCACCCGCATGAGGTCCGCCAGGCGCTGATTCTCCAGGGCCAGTTCCCGGTAAGCCAGGGCCTGGGCAATAGCGGAAACCAGTTCGTAATCCAGCCAGGGCTTGCTTATGAAGCGAAATACATGGGCCTCGTTGATGGCCGCCATGAGCGCGTCCAGGTCCGCGTAGCCGGAGAGAATGAGCCGGGCCGCATCTGGTTGTGCCTCCCGCGCTGCCCGCAAAAAACGCACCCCATCCATCTCCGGCATACGGTAATCCACCAGAAACAAGTCGAAAGCGTGGTGCCGCGCCCGGGCCAGGGCCTGAATCGGATTGGTGAAGCATTCCAGTTCGAGCCGGAAACGCATGCCGTTGCAGGCACAGGGCGCCACCGTCAGCAAACGCCGCAGGGACGACAGGATATTGGGTTCATCATCCAGCAGCAAGAGCCGCTGGACCTTGCCGTCCGCAGAGGGTTTCATGATTTTTTCGGCAGGGACTCCGCCGCCACACAAGCCACCAGAGGACGCCCTTCGGAGCCGAGTTCCAGTTTCCGCAGTTGTTCGATGACCACTGGCGTCAGCATGAAACCCTTCGCCAGCAGCAGGTATTTATCGTTGTTGAAGAGATCCTGAGCCAGCAGCATACCCGGCTGGAGATGATGCATGCGCAACAACACATCCTTGGGTTTCTCCTTCTCCAGGGCCGCCTTCAGGATGCCGTCAAAGGCATCCAGCACCTCCGGGTCATAGCGTTTGCCCCGGTTGTCCACCATGAAGCTGCGGGTTTCCGCCAGCGTCAGGCGGCGATTCACCAGGGTGCCAAGTTGCAGGGAATCGAACTCGTTGGCCACCGCCAAGATGCGCGCTCCCAGGGGAATGGCGGTGCCCTTCAACTGATCCGGGTAGCCCGTGCCATCAAAGGATTCGTGATGGTGGCGGATGATGAGCGCCGGCCCCCTCAACTGCTCGATTTCCATGAGGGCCAGCGCCCCCTGGGTCGGATGCTTGATGACCATGGCCCGCTCATCCTGGCTGAGGACCGTGAATGGTTTCTCCAGGACCCGGTCGGGCATGGCGATCTTGCCGATATCGTGGAGCAGCGCCGCCATGACAATCTCATGAATCTGATTCTCCTCCAGTCCCATGCGGCTGGCGATGCTGCGGGCCTGCTCCGCCACCCGGCGGGAATGGCCGACAAGGAGTCCGCCGCGCATTTCCACCAGCCCGGAGAGCACGCGAACCGTGGTGAGCAGAGTCTTCTTCAGTTGCTGGTTGGCCATTTCCAGGAAGGACATGGTCTGGCGCACTTCCGCCGTGCGCTCGTCCACCTTGGCTTCCAGGCCACTGTTGAGTTCCTTCAGTTCGTCGTTCTGCCGCCGGGTCAGCGCCAGCAGACGCAGGTTTTCCGACTCCAGGCGCCGCCGCTCCAGGGCCTCCCGGACGATGAGGGTTATGTCGTTGTCGTCCCAGGGCTTGGCGATATAGCGATAGATCTCGCCCCGATTAATGGCATTGATGGTGGAGCCAATATCCGAGTAGCCCGTCAGGAGCAGGCGGATCACCGCCGGCCAGCGGCCGCGCACCTGCTCGAGGAAACGGGCACCATCCATCTCCGGCATGCGCATATCGGAGATGACCATGTCGATGCTCTCCCGCTCCAGGACCAAAAGCCCCGCCGCCCCGCCCTCGGCGACAAAAATCCGGTAGCCCTGGGGACGAAACAGGCGGCGCAGGGACGACAGAATGTTCGGCTCGTCATCGACGAACAAAATGGCCCCAGGCGGCGGAGCCTCGCCGATGGCTTGGGACGTATCTTCTAGAGCATTCATGAAAGGATCAGCCGTAATGACTTCCCCCGTGAACGGCATTCCCCACGAAAAATGAAGGGTGGGCGGCCAGCGGCTTGACAGTAGCAGATGCCGGCGTCAGCATCCCGCCTCCTGACAGGAGGAATCCAGCAATGCCCGGCCAACCCAACAAAACCCTTCCCGGCCTTCTCGGCAAGGTCAGCCTGGTGGGCGGCGGCCCGGGCGACCCGGAACTCCTTACCCTCAAGGCTGCCCGCCTGATCCAGGCCGCGGACACCATCGTCTATGACAACCTGGTCAGCCCGGAAATCCTCGCCATGGCCCGGCCCGGTACCGAGTTGCATTACGTCGGCAAAAAAGCGGCCCTGCACATCCTGCCCCAAAAGGCCATCAACGCCCTGCTGGTGAAACTGGCACAGGAGGGGAAAAATGTGGTGCGTCTGAAGGGCGGCGATCCCTATATCTTCGGCCGCGGTGGCGAGGAAGTGGAAGCGCTGGTGGCCCACGGCGTGCCCTTCGAGGTGGTACCCGGCATCACCGCCGCCGCCGGCATGGCCGCCTACGCCGGCATTCCCCTCACCCATCGGGATTTCTGCCAG
>JAYTVW010000121.1:0-25928 GCA_043743785.1 Rhodocyclales bacterium
AAACGCGCCATGTGGCTGGCCACACAAGCGTTTTGCAACGCAGCATGGCGCTCGTATGCAAGATGGACAATGTTCAAGTTATTCTTTCTCGGCGACTTACCGATGCGCCGCCGCCATCGCCCCCGTAACCGACCTCGTCATGCTCACAGATAGAATTTCCCGCGCCCTGTTCGAAGACATAAACCTGGTGCGCTTCAGCCAGGAGATCGGGCTTCCAGCAAGAAATCCCGCACCAGGCCGATCTGGAATTCATCGGTGAACATAGGGGCGTGGCCAACGGAGGGCACTTCCACCAGCCTTGCCCGGGGACCGCGGCGGGTCATGGCCTGGGCGATGTCCGGGGCCAGCAGATCGGATTCGGCGCCGCGAACCAGCAGCGTCGGACAGCGCAGGGCTTCATAGACGGGCCATAGGTCCACGTTGCCGAACACGAAGCTGTTGCGGAAAGGCGTCCCCAGGGCCGGGTCGTAGCGCATTTCCCACTGGCCGTCCGGCCGCTGGCGCACCGCATGCCCGTTCAGGTGCTGCCACTGGGCGTCGCTCAAGTTACCAAAGGGCTTACACACCAGACGCCCGTAGCTGTCCGCATCCTCGAAAGAGGGGAAAAGGGGCGCCTTGCCCACGTACTCGCCGATGCGCTTCAGGGACTCGGCGGTAATCAGCGGCCCCACGTCGTTCAGCACCAGCCGGGTAATGGGCGTATTCGTCTGAGCCGCCAGCATCATGCCAATTAGCCCGCCCATGGAGGTGCCGACCCAATGCACCGTTTCCACATTCAGCCGGGCGAGCAGCGTCGTCATATCGGAGAGATACACCGGAAAACCGTAGTCGGCCGCCAGCGTCAGCCAGTCGCTACGGCCCCGCCCCACCACGTCCGGGCACACCACCCTATAGCCGTCCATCAGGGCACGCGCCAGGAAATCGAAATCCCGCCCAGTGCGCGTCAGGCCATGCACGCAGACCAGTACCCGGGGATTTGCCGGATCACCCCACTCCACATAGGCCATGCGATGGAGACCGTGGGGCCCCATGCACTGCACATGTCCCTCCCGCATGGGTGGCACGAAACCCAGCATGCGGCGCAAACGATCCCAAAAGCCCATGGTTTTCCCCCGTGAAATCAGGCCCCGAGTGTAGCGGAAAAGCTTTGCGGACAGCGTCGTGCATCCGCGTCAGACCACAACAGGGCCGGACTACCAGGCTCTGAGTGAATACCGACTCCGGCGAGGAAGCGCCTATAGTTTGACAATTTCACTATTATCGAAATACAATTCTGCGGCAGCATTTCGATCTGTGGGCGGGTTGCCCGTTGAACCCGCCCAAGCCGGCAGGCCAAACCGTCATCGGTCTGCAACAACAATTCAATATTATTCGAATCATGGAAACTCTAAACGCTGCTGAGCTGCTTGCCGCCCTGGGCCATGAGTCCCGACTGGCCATCTTCCGCCTGCTCGTTGAAGCCGGCCCGGAAGGCATCAACGCCAGCGCCATAGGCGAGCAATTGGGCCTGGTGCCCGCCACGCTGTCCTTCCATTTGGCGCATCTGAGCCGGGTCGGCCTGATTCAGGGACGACGGGAAAGCCGCTTCATCCACTACTCCGCTGCTTACGAAACCATGGATGCATTGCTGGCCTTCCTGACCAACAACTGTTGCCAGGGCAAGGCTTGCCTTCCACAAACCGCCGCTGCCGACAGGCGCTGCGGCCCCGACGCCCCCAAGGAGAAACCCCTATGACCCTCAAGACCGTGCTGGTGCTGTGCACCGGCAACTCCTGCCGCTCCCAGATGGGTGAAGCTATCCTCAACGCCGATCTGGCGGGCCTGGTGCGCGGCATTTCCGCCGGCACCATTCCCCAACCCAAGGTGGCGGACGGCGCCATCGAGGCCCTGAAGCTCGCTGGCTTGCCAACAGAAGGCCTCTTTCCCAAGACCGTGGACAGCCTGCTGGACGAGTCCATCGACCTGGTGGTCAGCGTCTGCGACAACGCCAAGGAAACCTGTCCCATCTTTCCGCGACAGGTTATGCGCATCCACTTGCCGTTCCACGACCCCCATGGGGAGCCGTTGGAAAGTTTCATTGCCGTGCGTGACGACATCCGCGCCCGCCTGGTGCCGGCCGTCAGCGCAGCCCTGGGGCTGGAAAAAGGAGCTTGAAATGAGCGCCGTTACCAAGAAACTTTCCTTCCTGGACCGCTATTTGACCGTCTGGATATTCGCCGCCATGGCGATTGGCGTGGGCCTGGGCTATCTCGTGCCGGGCACCGAGGCCTTCATCAACCGTTTCCAGGTCGGCAGCACCAATATTCCCATCGCCCTCGGGCTGATCCTGATGATGTACCCCCCGTTCGCCAAGGTGCGTTACGAAGAGTTACCGGACGTCTTCAGCGACAAAAAGGTACTGGGACTGTCCCTGATCCAGAACTGGATCATTGGCCCGGTACTCATGTTTGCGCTGGCCATCATCTTTCTGCCGGACAAGCCCGAGTACATGGTGGGCCTGATCATGATCGGCCTGGCCCGCTGTATCGCCATGGTCATCGTCTGGAACGAAATCGCCAAAGGCTCCACCGAGTACGCGGCAGGTCTCGTGGCCTTCAATTCCATCTTCCAGGTAATGTTCTTCAGCGTTTACGCCTGGTTTTTTGTGACGGTGCTGCCGCCGCTGTTTGGCCTCTCCGGCATGGTGGTGGACATTTCCATCGGCCAGATTGCCCAGAGTGTATTCATCTACCTGGGCATCCCCTGTGTCGCCGGTGTGCTGACCCGGGTCATCATGCTGCGTTTCGTGTCCAAGGAGTGGTATCACGGCCATTTCGTGCCGAAGATCGGTCCCATCACCCTGGTGGCCCTGCTGTTTACCATCGTTGTCATGTTCAGCCTCAAGGGCCAACTGATTCTCAGCCTCCCGTTGGACGTGGTGCGCATCGCCATTCCGCTCCTGATCTACTTCATGGTCATGTTCCTGTTTTCCTTCTACATGAGCAAAAAGGTCGGGGCGAACTACAAAAAGTGCACCACGCTGTCCTTTACCGCGGCCAGCAACAATTTTGAGTTGGCGATTGCGGTGGCCATCGCCGTGTATGGCATCAACTCCGGCGCAGCCTTTGCTGCCGTCATCGGTCCCCTGGTTGAAGTGCCGGTAATGATAGGCCTGGTCAGCGTGTCCCTGTGGTTCCGGAGCCGCTACTTCCCCGCTGAAACAGACTGACCGGCTGCGGTGGCCCGCCATTGGGCCGAGCCGGGAAAAGCATCATTCAGGCGCCCCATCTTACCAATAGTGCTGATGCCGCAGCCGCCCGGTTTCGGCCATCTGCGGCACTAGCGGGGCC
The DNA here is from genome assembly GCA_043743785.1 of Rhodocyclales bacterium. Classification (GTDB taxonomy): domain Bacteria; phylum Pseudomonadota; class Gammaproteobacteria; order Burkholderiales; family Rhodocyclaceae; genus JAQTNA01. Next base: position 3,330 of record JAYTVW010000121.1, read on the forward strand.
TTCACCTGCCCGACCGGAGTTAGCAGCTGGTACGGCGGCGCACGACCAGACTGCCAAGTGCCAGGGCCAGCAAGGCCATGGTAGCAGGCTCAGGAACAGAGCTTGAGGGCACGGCCCCCTGCACCAGGGAGCCGCTCACGAAGTAGTCTTTGTGGTTGTTACCGCTATCGGTGTTCCATGCCCATTCATGGGCAGCCCCGTCGCTATTCACCGCAAAGACAGTGGTATCCAGGGACAGAGAAGAGGCAAAGGTATCCAGGTGACTGGTGATACGCAGCCACAGCATGGCGTCCGGCCCGCTGAAACCCAAGGCATCCCCAGGCCCTCCATTGTCGTTTTTAATGAACCAGTTGCCGTTCCCGGCGAGCGTATCAGCGTACTCCCGCACTGTCGGCGTTGCCGTGTTGATGAAACTGTTCACCGTGATGTCCCAGGCAATCGGGCTGTAGGGATTGGCGTCATCCACCGAGAAATAGCCGGAGGCCGTGCCGCCCCCTACGGACGTGCTGCCCGTATTGTTCAGCGTGGCGCCCTGAAGGACGTAGGTAACAATGTTTGCACTTGCATTGCCGCCCCCCAGCAAGCACATACCCGTGAGTATGATCAAAAAGATTTTTTTGCGCATTTTCGATCCTTTGATAACGGATGGCACGAATGCCGAAATTGATTGAAAACCACCAGCAAGCCATGTTTTCCGGCCTGCTGACCCTTCAATGGCCATAGCAACATATATTCCATGCGTTTCCTCACACTGTTATCATTGATATTTTGCAATTTAATAGACTTTCATCAATTGCGAAATGTAAAATATTCCGACACCGTATGCCAGACTTGGAACAGGATTCACCCGCTGCTCCGGCAAAGCGGGTACTCCCGCTGGAAACATCAGACGTACAGGCATGTCACGAATGGAATTTGATGAATCCGGGTCACTCACAACGCATTTCCATACGGACAATGAGGTGGCACACGGGTGAGGCATCGCCGAAACGAGGGGCGCAATACCTGATTACAGGGTGTAAAATTTTCCGACACTGGCCCGGAATATTCCACCGACAAGTATTCCAGACGCTTCAACCATCCTGCCAATAGCGCCTGTGCTTCGGCCGTTCGGTTTCTACCGATAGCTTGCCCCCGGCGAAACGCAGGGTGACGGCCCCATCCAGATCGGTACGCAGCAGCCGGATGCCCCGCGCCTGGTAGCGTTCCAGCACCTCTGCCTTTGGATGGCCGAAACGGCTCCGGTAGCCCACGGGTATCACCACCAGGGGCGCCCCTACCGCGTCGATGAAGTCGGGCGTGGACGAGGTGCGGCTACCGTGGTGGGGCATGGTCATGACGTCGGCACGCAGCTTGTCCGGCATGCGGTGCAACAGGCGCCATTCGGACAGGCCTTCGATATCGGAGGTGAGCAGCACGCTACCCGACGGCGTGGAGATCTTCAGTACGCAGCTCATGTCGTTGGTTTTCCGCGCAGGGCTGGCATAGCTGTCGTAGTCCGGGTAGAGCATCTCGAAGGCGACCCCATCCCGATTCCAACGCTGACCGGCAAAACAAGGCCGATGACGTTTGTCGCCGGCCCGCAGGAAATGTTCCGGCGGCAGGGAACTGGCGACCCAATCCGTCGGCACGGCATCCAGGAGCGAGGCGGCGCCGCCGGAATGGTCCGTGTCCTGATGCGTAATGATGAGGCCCTCCATATGCGGCACCCCCACCGCCCGCAGGTAGGGCACCAGGATGCGGTTGCCGCTGTTGGCGTCCGCCGTGAACAAAGGCCCGGTGTCATAGATCAGGTCGGATGAGCGGGTCTGCACATGGGCCGCCAATCCCTGGCCCACATCCAGCACGGTGAGCCGCATTTCACCCTCGGCGGGGCGCTCAGGCCGCAGCAGCACCAGGGGCAGAAGCAGCAAGGCGCCCCACCAGCGGCCGGGGAAGCCCGGTGGCAGCAATACCATGGCGCAACCGGCCAAGCCCAGCAGCACGCTCCAGGCGGGTGGGGTCGCCTGCTGCCAAGTGGCGACAGGCGCATCTCCCAGCCAGGCCATGGCTCCCATCAACCAGGTCAGGACCTGATGGGCCAGCAGCAGGGGGGCATCCAGCGGTAGCACCGCACCGAGCAGGGCCAGCGGCGTGACGACGAAGGTGATGACCGGGATGGCCAGGGCATTGGCGAAAGGCGACACCAGGGAAAACTGCTGGAACAGGGCCAGCAGCGCCGGCAGCATACCCAGGGTAACGGACCACTGGGTACGCCCCCATCCAGACAGCCAATGGTCCGGACCGACCCGGCCAGCGCCGGTATAGAAGAGGATGGCCACGGCGCCGAAGGACAGCCAGAAGCCGGCGGACAGCACTGCCAGCGGGTCCTGCACCAGTACCACCAGCAGGGCCAGGGCCAGCAGGCGGCTGCCGGAAACATTGCGGCCGCTCCACAAGGCCAGGGCCAGCGTCGTCACCATATAGAGTGTGCGTTGAGCCGGTACGCCGAAGCCCGCCAGCAGGCAGTAAGCAAAGGCGGCGAGAACGCCGCCGACGGCCGCCGCCTTCTGTGCCGGCAGGAAGAGGGCCAGGGCTGGCCGGCGCCGCCAGAGAAAAGCCACAGCCCACCAGCCGAGGGCCGCCACCATGGTGACGTGCAGGCCACTGATGGACATCAGGTGGGTAATGCCGGTGCGGGCAAAGAGCAACCACAGCTCATTGTCGATGGACTGCTGGTCCCCCACCGCCAGGGCCACCAGGATGCCCACATACTCTGCCTCGGGCAGTGCCCGGCTGAAACGCTCCCGAACACGCTCCCGCAACCGCTCCACGCCTAGGTCGAAACGCCAGACGAAGTCTGCCAGGCGTTCGTTTGGCCGCACCAGGGCGCTGGTGCGCACGTAGCCGGTAGCACGAATGCCCCGCTCAAACAACCAGGCTTCAAAGTCGAAACCGCCGGGGTTCACGTTGCCGTGGGGCCGCTTGAGGCGCACCGTCAATCGCCAGCGCTCACCGGCATGGACTTCCTGCAAGACGTTCAACTCGTCGTTGACCAATTCCTGCCGGCCCTGGTACCAGGCGAGCGAAATCAGCCGGGGCACGGCTGCGTCCGCTTTTTCCACTTCGAAGTCGAAGCGCCGGCCCCGTTCGATCAGTTGTGGCAGGCCGGCAACGATGCCCTCCACCTGGATATCCCTGCCCTCGTCCGCCCGTGCCAGGGATTCGGACAGGCGAAAGTGGCCGTAAGCAGCAGCCCAGGCAAAACCAAGGGCAGCGGCGGCCAGCGCCAGGGCGCCAGCGCGAAGTCGGCGCCCTGGACACCTCAGACCCAGTGCCGCAAGCCCGAGGCCGAGGAGGCCAAGCCCGGCCCAGACCGAAACGGCAGGCAGCTCTGCCTGCTGCTGGCAGCAGCCTATGCCCACGGCAAAACAGAGAATGGTGACACGCATGCCGCCATTTTATGCAGTCGGCACCAATTTGCGGCACAAATGCGCAAAGCCTGTGCTTTCTCATAACGAATCCGGGGGCTTTCCGTTAGAATCTGCCGCTTCGAGCAGGCTCATCCTGTCCACCGCAGCAATTTTTCCCCGATGCCGGGAACACGCATCCATGATCAATCGCGCCATCCCCCTGGCAACCTGGCGGGTTTACCTCAAGCTGATCTGGTCCTGCGCCGCCCTGCTCACCACCATGGTGATCGGCACCATTGGCTATCACCTGCTGGGCGGCCCGAAATACACCTGGCTGGACGCGTTCTACATGACCTTCATCACCGTGGCCACCATCGGCTACGGCGAAATCATCGACATGTCGAACAATCCGCCGGCACGCATATTCACCATTTTCATCGGCACCCTCGGTCTGGGGACCCTGTGGTTCATGTTTTCCACCATCACGGTCGTGTTGCTGGAAACCGATCTCAACGAAGCCTGGCGGAGAAGGCGCATGGAAAAAGTCATACACAAGTTGCGGGGCCACTACATCGTCTGCGGCTTTGGCCGCGTCGGCCGCAACGTGGCCCAGGAACTGGAAGCCACCAACCGACACTTCGTCGGCATCGACGAAAACCTTGAACTCCTTGAAACCCAAAAGGAAAAGTCACCGACGCTACTGCTGCTGCATGGCGACGCCAGCGACGACGACATGCTCCTCGGGGCCGGTCTGGAGCACGCCAAGGGCGTCTTCGCCGTTACCGGTGACGACAGCCGCAACCTGATGATCGCCCTGACGGCCAAGCAGTTGAACCCCAGCGTGCGGGTGGTGGCGCGCTGCCACGAGATGCGCAACGAAGTGAAAATGAAAAAAGCCGGCGCCGATGCCATCGTCTCGCCGGATTTCACCGGTGGCATGCGCATCGCTTCGGCCATGGTACGGCCCCACGTCATTGGTTTCCTGGACGCCATGCGCAAGCACGAGCACGGCCTGCGCCTGGAAGAAGTCCCCGTCCCCGAAAGCTTCCTACCCCGCCTCATGGCCACCCTGCAATTGCGCAGCGGCAGCTACGTGCTGCTGGCCGTGCGCACGGGCACGGAGTGGGTGTTCAACCCGCCCAAGGATTTCATGCTGCGGCCCGGCTACACCCTCATCACCATGGCCACGCCCCTGGGGCGCCAGGAACTGGAAGCAGGACTCATCGGTTCGGATTAAGGGAGACCGGTGGTGAAACGTCCAGGTTTTGAGAAGCAGTCCACAGTAGAGGGCCAGCGCTTCCGCCTGCGGCTGTTCTGGCTGGTGCTCAGCCTGAATCTCTGCGTTGGCATCATCACCACGGCCTTTCTGACTCATAGCCGGGAGCAATATTCGGAAAAGGCGGCCGTCACCGCGCAAAACCTGACGGACATCCTGGAACAGCACATCAGTGCCCAGATCCGCCTGGTGGACCAGGCCCTGCAAAGCGTGGCGGATCAGCAGGAGCGCCGTATCAGCGGCCAGTCCGCCATGAGCGACGAGGCCTTCGAGGCCATGCTGGCCACCCATACGGAACGTCTCAAAGGCATTGCCGTCGTGCGCATGGCTGACGCCGCCGGGATTGTGCGCCACGGCCCGGGTATCCCCCGGGAACAGCCGATATCCGTTGCAGACCGTCCCTACTTCCTGCAACAAAAGACTGCCTCCGGCGGGCGAGCAAGCCTGGGTGCCCCGGTGGTCAGCCGCATCTCCGGCGAATGGACCCTCAGCCTGGCCCGCCGCTTCAACCATCCGGACGGCAGCTTCGCTGGCGTCGTGTACGCGCCCATTTTCCTGCCCCACCTGGCCCGCATCCTGGCCAGCGTCGACGTAGGTACCCACGGCGCCGTATCCCTGCGTGACGCGGATATGGGCATCATCGTGCGCCATCCGGAATCAAAAAATCCGGCCATCGTCATCGGCACCCGGAACATCGCCCCGGAACTCCACGCCCTGTTGAAGGCAGGCAAAACCTTCGGCCATTACCGGGCCGTCATCAAGCTGGACGACATCGAGCGCACCGTGGCTTTCCGCCGCTCCACCGACTGGCCCCTGTTCGTGAACACGGGCCTATCCACCGAGGATTACCTGGCGGGCTGGCATCAGGAACTGCAGTTCTCCCTGGTTGCCTGCCTGGTCTTCGGCCTCCTCAGCCTGACAACCGCCTACGTTCTCTATCAGGAATGGTCGCGCGGTGAAACAACGCGCCGCAAGTTAAAGGAAAGCGAGGGTCTGTTACGCACGATTTTTGACAACTCCGGCGTCGGCATCGCCCTCGTGGGCACAACAGGTCAGGTACGCTATGCCAATGCGGCCACGGCGCGCATGTTCGGCGTCACGCCGACGGTCATGGCGGGCACCTCGTATTTTGATCTGGTGCGCCCGGAAGAACGGACCGAAGCGGCCGCCGGCATGGCCCAACTGCTCACCGGCGAGAGCCAGGAAGTGGACGTGGAGCGGGAATACTGCCGCCCCGACGGCGGACGCTTCTGGGGCCAGTTGAGCGTTCGGCGTCTGGGAGAGGGTCAGGGCGGCGTCACCGGCTTGCTGGGCATTCTCTCGGATACCTCCCGGCGTCATGCGGCAGAGCTGGAAACAGAGCGGGAACGCTCGCGCCTGCAAATGATCCTGCGCACCGCCAGCGACGGCATCCATATCCTGGACGAACAGGGCGTCCTGGTGGAAGCCAACCCGGCATTCCTGAGCATGCTCGGACTGGATGAAAGCGCCATCGGCCACCTGCGGGTGGATGCCTGGGATGCCCAGGACAGCTGGCAAACCATCCGGGAAAGAAATCTCCAGCTTATCGCCAGCGGCCTCGGCAATGTCTTCGAAACCTGCCAGCGCCGCCGGGACGGCAGCCTCATCGATGTAGAAATCAGCGCCTGCGGCATGCATCTGGACGGCAAGCGTTTTCTCTATGCCTCCGCTCGCGACATCACGGAAAAGAAACAGACCCGCGTGCTGCTGGAACGCCATCGGGAGCATCTGGAGGAACTTGTATCCGAACGCACCGCCGCCCTGGAGGACGCCCTGGCTGCGGCAGAAGCCGCCAACCGGGCCAAGAGTGCCTTCCTGGCCAACATGAGCCACGAAATCCGCACGCCCTTGAACGCCGTGCTGGGCATGGCCCACCTCATCCGCCGGGAGGGCGTCACTCGCCGCCAGTCAGATCGCCTGGAGAAAATCGACCACGCCGCCCAGCATCTCTTGAGCGTGCTTAACGACATCCTGGACTTGTCCAAGATCGAAGCCGGCAAGTTTGTGCTGGAAGACTCCCCGGTGGCGGTGGAGGCCCTGATGTTGAACATCACCGCCATGCTCGGCGACAAGGCCCGGGCCAAGGGCCTGGGCCTGTCAGTGGAGTGCCCACCCCTGCCGAAAAACCTGCGGGGGGATCCGACCCGCATTACCCAGGCCATCCTCAACCTGGCGAATAACGCCATCAAGTTCACCGAACGGGGCAGCATCACCCTGCGTAGCCACCGGCTCACGGAAAGTGACGAGGCCCTGGAGCTGCGCTTCGAAGTGCAGGACTCGGGCATCGGCATCGCGCCAGATGCCCTGACCCGGCTGTTCGCCCCCTTCGAGCAGGCGGACAGTTCCACCACCCGCCAATACGGCGGCACCGGCCTGGGCCTGGCCATCACGCGCCGACTCGCTGAACTCATGGGGGGCCAGGCCGGAGTCAGCAGCACACCGGAATCCGGCAGCACCTTCTGGTTCAGCGTTCGCCTCAAGAAGGGCGCGGAGGAAGCCCAGCCTGGGGCCAGCAAGGCGGACGACCCGGAACAAGCCCTGCGGGAGCGCTTCCACTGCGCCCGCCTGTTGCTGGCGGAGGATGACAGCATCAACCAGGAAGTGGCGCTGGAACTGCTCAGCAGTGTCGGATTGAGCGTGGATGTGGCGGAAAATGGCCAGCAAGCCCTTGAACTGGCCGGGCGCAAGAGCTACGCCCTGATACTCATGGACATGCAGATGCCGGTCATGGATGGGCTGGCGGCGGCCCAGGCTATCCGCAACCAGGGTATTCGAACACCGATTTTGGCCATGACCGCCAATGCCTTCGCCGAAGATCGGCAATTGTGCCTCGCCGCCGGCATGGACGACTTCATTTCAAAACCCGTGGATCCCCAGGCCCTCTACGCCCTGCTGCTGCGCTGGCTGGAGCAGGCACAAACATAGATCAGGCCAGACCATGCCAACAACCAAGCCCATGCCCATCCTGCAAAGCTAGGGTTGGCGGGGCGTAGGGTGGGCAAAGCGCAGCGTGCCCACGATGGCTTGTCCATACGCGTGGGCAGATGAGACCTGCCCACCCTGCTCCGCCCTTAGGCGATTGCCGGAAATAAATGTACCCGAAGACGCCGGATTTTCGTTTCCCTGCAAGGCGCGACCAACCGCGCATGGCGAGCCATGTAAGGGCGGGCGCAACGCCGCAGGGGAGCGAAAAGACAAGTCCACGGGGACATTTATTGACAGAAATCGCCTTACGCCACTCGAAAGCGGCTGATATCGCTATTGAGGCCGCTGGCCAGATCACGCAGGCGATTGGCGGTGCGGGCCGTCAGGCCCACGGCGGAGTTATTCTCTTCCGCCATCTGGGCGATACGCTCCACATTGCGGGCGATGTCCGTACTGGCGGCGCCCTGCTCCTTCAGCGCCAGGGAAATTTCTTCCACGGCCGCAACCACCTGGCGGGCACCGCCGTTGATGCGCTCCATGGAAACCCCCGCCTGCAGTGTCAGGTCCACGCCGCCTTGCACCCGGGCCACGCCGTCGGCCATGCCCTGCACCGCCTGGCCGATGCCGGACTGGATGCCGCTGACCATGCGCGTGATTTCTTCCGTGGCCCGCCCCGTGCGTTCCGCCAGTTTGCGCACTTCATCCGCCACCACGGCGAAGCCCCGTCCGGTTTCGCCGGCCCGGGCTGCTTCGATGGCGGCATTCAGAGCCAATAAATTGGTCTGGTCGGCGATCTCCTTGATGGAGGACACCATGGTGCTGATCTCGGCGGAACGCTCGCCCAGTTGCTGCACCACCCGGGCCGAATCGTTCACTACCTGGGCGATGAAGCGCATTTCGTCCACTGTCCGCGCCACCACCTGCCCCCCTTCGTCGGACAGCTTGCCGGAGTGGCGAGACACATCCTGTGCCTGCTGCGCGTTACGGCTGATTTCGTCGACGCTGACCGTCATCTCTTCCACGGCGGCGGCCATGCCGCTGGCTGCCTCGCTCTGCCGCTGGGAGCTCTGGGCCACCTGGGACGAGCTGGAGGCCAGCTCCACAGTAGCCAGGTTCAGCTCCTCGGCACCGCGCTGGACATTGCGTATGAGTTCATTGAAATGGCCCGCCATGGCATTGAAGCTGGTCGCCACAACCGCCAGTTCGTCCTGCCCCGCATAGGCCACTCTTGCCGTCAGATCCCCCGCCGCCAGCCGTTCGGCACCTTTGCTGAGACTCACAATACCTGCCATCACGGCCAGGTAGGCCCCCACCGCAAAATACACAAAGAGCAGCGCCACCCCCAGAGCCAAGCCGGCGTCGAGCCTGAACTCGCTTTCCAGCTTACCGATACGGGCCTGAATGAGTTGACGGATGGTGGGCAGCAAGACCTTGCCGCTCTGCTGGTAGCCCAGGTCGATGGCGGCCGTGGTGCGCGCCACATAGTCTTCCGCGCTGGTGGCAAATTTGCCGCGGATGATGTCCTCGTCCACGATTTTTAGCACGGTGCCAACCTGTTCGCCCAGCTGGGCGGAGAAACTGTCCAGGGTAGGCTTGATGAGGCCATTGGCCGCACCAGCCCGTGCCAGGCTGTCCTGCAGTTCCACCAGGCTTTTCCGCAAGGAACCGACGCGCCCGGCAAATTCCAGCCGCTCCTCGTCACTGATCTGCTTTTTCGCCAGCATGCCGGCTCCCAGGGCACGCACCCGCCCCAGTTGTTCCAGCATGTCCGGCATGCCCCGCAGGGTGGTGTCGATGAGATAAAAGGAATCGGCATCCGTGTCCAGCATGAGACCGGTATCGTCCAGGATGCGCCGCTCCAGGCCCAGCATGTGGCTGATAAGCTCCGTATGCAGGCGGCGGCTCTCCGCCAGGCTCACGCCGACACTCTTGTCGCGCACGCTATTCCATTCATCCTGGATGGGTTTCCATCCAGTTGCCACCGCGGCCAGCTTCGAAGTGACCAGCGCGCTTTCCGCTGCGGCGAGGGCCGCCGTCGTATCCCGCCCCTTGGCGCCATGGCGCTCCGTCACCCCCGGCGCCCCGCCGATGAGCATGGCGGACAGGCCCCGGTGTTGCTGCACCTGCTGCACCGCCTTGAGCAGGGGTTCTGCCATATCCATGCCGGCCAGCTCACCCCGGGACGCATCGATATTGCCACGCAACTGGCTGGCCAGCCCCCAGAACAACCAGGCGATGGCCAGCAGGGCCAGCACACCGATGAGGGCAAACTTCATGGGATAACGCAGTCGCGCCATCAGGCTGATGGCGGGCGAGAAGATGATTTTCATGGCAAACCCCGATTTTCAGACCGAATGGTCCGGGGTATCGGCAGAAATGAAGCTAACTTGAGTAATTTACACGACTACTATCGCCGAGACCAACATCAACCGCCCTGCAACAAGCCATCCTGCAGTAGTAGCCGGCGGCTGGCCCGGCCCGCCAGGCCCATATCGTGGGTAACGATGACGAAGCTGGTGCCCAGCTCGGCGTTCAATGCCAGCATGAGGTCGAACACCCCTTCTGCCGTATGCCGATCCAGATTACCCGTGGGTTCGTCCGCCAACACGCAGGCCGGCCGGGTCACCAGGGCCCGGGCCATGGCCGCACGCTGACGCTCACCACCGGAGAGTTCACCCGGCGCATGGGACAAGCGATGCCCCAGGCCCACGGCTTTCAACATGGCGGCGGCCCGCTCTTCTGCCTCCGCCTTCGGCATGCGCCGGATGTAGAGGGGCATGGCCACGTTCTCCAGGGCGGAGAACTCGGACAGCAAATGGTGAAACTGGTAAACGAAGCCCAGGGACTCATTCCGCAAACGCCCCCGCTCGCTTTCCGTGACGCTGCTCAGGTCCCGGCCCAAGAGGCTCACCGAGCCGCTGCTGGCCCGGTCCAGGCCACCCATGAGATGCAACAGGGTGCTTTTTCCGGAACCGGAGGTGCCGACCACGGCCACCCGCTCGCCCCGGGCGATATCCAGGTCGATGCCCAGCAGCACCGGCACTTCCCCGTCCCCCATGCCGAAGACCTTCCTCAGGCCCCGGCAGGACAAGACGGGTTGGTGCGCTACGCTCTGCTCAGCACACCCTACATCCTGTTGCTTATTCATAACGCAGGGCCTCCGCCGGATTGAGCCGGGACGCGCGCCAGCTCGGGTAGAGGGTGGCCAGCAGGGTCAGCACCAGGGATACGGACGAGATGGCGGTGACGTCGGACCATTGCAGGTCGGACGGCAGTTCGGAAATGTAATACACGTCCTTGGCGAGGAACTGGATGCCCAGCAGGTGTTCCAGGGCCGGCACCACGGTGCCGATATTGACCGCCAGCAGCACGCCTCCCAGCACTCCCAGGCCCATGCCGATGACACCGATGAGCGCGCCCTGCACGATGAAGATCTGCATGATGCTGCCCGGACTCGCCCCCAGGGTGCGCAGGATGGCAATGTCGGCCTGCTTGTCGGTCACTGCCATGACCAGTGTCGAGACAATGTTGAAAGCGGCCACGGCCACGATGAGCATCAAGATGATGAACATGACGTTCTTCTCGATCTGCACCGCCCGGAAGAAATTGGCATGGCTGCGGGTCCAGTCCGCCACCATGATTTCACCGCCGAATTTTTTCTCCAGATCCCGGCCCACGAGGCGCGCCACCCGGGGCGCCTGGAACAAGTCATCGAGTTTCAGGCGCACACCGCTCACCCTGTCCTCCATGCGGTAAAGCCGCTGGGCATCGTCCATGTGGATCAGGGCCAGGCCCGAGTCGTATTCGTACATGCCGGCCTCGAACACGCCAACCACGGTGAACTGCTTCAAGCGCGGCAGGATGGCCGCCGGGGTCACCAGGCCTTGCGGCGCGATGAGCGTCACCTTCTCGCCGGGCATGACGCCCAAAGCCCGGGCCAGGTCGGCGCCGAGGATAATGCCGAACTCGCCGGCCTTGAGGGATTGCAGGGTACCGGCCCGCATGTTGCGGTTGAAGTCGGCCACCTTCTCCTCCGAATCCGGCAGGATGCCGCGCACCATGACGCCCCGCACGGTCTGGTCAAAGGACAGCATGCCCTGGGCCGCCACATAGGGCGCGCTGGCGCGCACCTCCGGGTTAAGGGCCGCCGCCTCCGCCAAGCGGGGCCAGCCCGCCAGATCGCCAGACAGGGCGGTGATCTGCACGTGGGAAGCCACGCCGAGAATGCGCGTACGCAGCTCCTTCTGGAAGCCGTTCATCACCGACAGCACGACGATGAGGGCCGCCACGCCCAGGGCGATGCCCAGCATGGAAACCATGGAAATAAAGGAAATAAAGCCGTTTCGGCCCTGCGCACGCTTGCGCGCCCTCGTGTAGCGCAGGCCGATGAAGAGTTCGTATTTCATTCTGGGCGCTATGCTACACTGCTTCGCCGTTTTTCAAGGGTCTCGCGGGTTTTTCCGGACCAGAAAGCAGAATCCGTCAGGGGTAGCTTGTGCCGCCAGGCACAACACATCATGGACGACGCCATGTTGTGCCCTTCGGCACAACCTACAAACTACTCCCCACTCCCCGCTGTCTTCATGCATCTTCATTTCCTGGTTCCCGGCCTGCTCTGGCCAAACGAATACTACAAGGCGGCCCTCAAGGACATCCGGCTGCCAACCCTGTCCGCCCTGCTGGGCCGAGGCCAACGCCAATGGCAGAAACCTGTTTCCCGGGAAGACTGGCTGGCGCAACACTTCGGGCTGGCCCCCGCCCCCTTCGCCGCCCTGCGTCTGGCGGGCGAGGAAATGGACGATAACGAAGCCGGCACCACACCTTGCCCTCACCCCCTCTCCCTAAGGCGAGGGGAGCATCGCGAGCCGCTACGCGGCTTTCGTAAGCCGGGAAACTGGCTGTGCGCCGACCCGGTGCAATTGAGCTTCACCCAGCAGAGCCTCATGCTGGCGGATGCCGGCACCCTGGATCTGTCCATGGAGGAGGCGCGGGCCGTCATCGAGAGCCTCAACCAGGAATTCCCGGACCTGGGCCAATTCCATGCCGCCGCACCGGAGCGCTGGTACCTCTCCCTGGCGAAGCCGGCAGCCCTGTCCACCCATCGCCTGGCGAAAGTAGTGGGCCGACGGGTGGATCGCTTCCTGCCGGAAGGTCCGGACGGTCCCGCCTGGCGCCGGCATTTCAACGAGATCCAGGTCCTCTTGCATACCCACCCGGTCAATGCGGCCCGGGAAGCCGCCGGCCGACCCCGGGTGAACAGCGTGTGGTTCTGGGGGGAAGGCAGCCTGCCTGCCGCCAACCCAAGCCCGCTTTTCGATGCGGTAATGAGCAACGACATCCTGGCCCGAGGCTTTGCTAGGCAAGCCGGCATAACGCCCCTGCCCAGCGACGCATCGCCCGGAAACGCCCGCCATACCCTGGCTATGCTGGACAGCCTCTACCGCCCGGCCCTGTACAGCGATCTTGACGCCTGGTGTACGGCCCTGGTCGCGCTGGAAGCAGAGAAACTGGCCCCAGCCCTGGCTTCCCTCAAGGCCGGCCGCATCAGCACTCTCAGCCTCACAGCCCTGGGGGACCGGGCCAGCCTGTCCCTCACCCTGCAACGCCGCGATTTATGGAAGTTCTGGCGCAGCCCAAGCCCCATCACTGCACTGGACATACCCGACTTGAGCGGGGAGGAAGCCGCATGACCCGACTGACCGAACGCCGGGCGCCGCAACGCGCCGTGGATATGTTGTCTCAATCCGGCATCCACCCCATGCTGGCCCGGCTCTATGCGGCCCGGGGCGTGGTCACCAAGGAAGATGTCAATCACGGCCTGGCGGCCCTCTTGCCGCCGGCCACTCTGAAGAACGCGGAAGCGGCTGCGGTACTGCTGGCGGACGCCATCAAGGCCGGCAAGCGCATGCTCATCGTGGCCGACTACGACTGCGACGGCGCCACTGCCTGCGCCGTGGGCGTGCGGGCGCTCAAGAGCTTCGGCGCCACGGTGGATTACCTGGTGCCCAACCGCTTTGAATACGGCTATGGCCTGACGCCGGAAATCGCCCGTCTGGCGGCGCAAAAGAAACCGGATCTGCTCATCACCGTGGACAACGGTATCGCCAGCGTGGAAGGCGTGGCGGAGGCGAAGCGCCTCGGCATGGCGACCCTGGTCACCGACCACCATTTGCCGGGTGACGAACTGCCGGCGGCGGACTGCATCGTCAATCCCAACCAGCCCGGCTGCGGCTTCGCCAGCAAGAGCCTGGCGGGGGTGGGCGTCATGTTCTACGTCATGCTGGCCCTGCGGGCCGAACTCAGAAAGCGCGGCACCTTCGCCAGCCAGCCGGAACCGAACCTGGGCAAGCTACTGGACCTGGTGGCCCTGGGCACGGTGGCGGACGTAGTGGGCCTGGACCACAACAACCGCATTCTCGTGGCCCAAGGCCTCACCCGCATCCGCAAGGGCCAGATGCAAGCGGGGCTGGATGCCCTCTTCCGGGTGGCCGGACGGGAGCCGACGCGCGCCACCACTTTTGATCTGGGTTTCGGCCTGGGGCCGCGCTTGAATGCCGCCGGGCGCCTCTCGGACATGAGCCTGGGCATTGAGGCCCTCATCACCGACGACCTGGCCCGAGCACTCAACATTGCCCAGGAACTGGACGCCCTCAACCGGGAACGCCGCACCATCGAGGCGGACATGCAGGAACAGGCCCTCATGCTGCTGGACGAAGTGGTGGAAGGGGAAGACAACGCCGCCCCGGCGGTGGTCATTTTCGACCCGGACTGGCACCAGGGCGTCATCGGTCTCCTGGCATCCCGGGTCAAGGACCGCCTGCACCGGCCGGTGATCGCCTTCGCCCGGGGCAAGGACGAGGAGCTGAAAGGTTCCGGCCGCTCCATCGCCGGCCTGCATCTGAGGGATGCCCTGGACCTGGTGTCCAAGCGCGCCCCCGGACTCATCCTGCGCTTCGGCGGCCACGCCGCTGCCGCCGGCCTGACCATCAAGGAAGATGACCTGCCTTGGTTCTCGGAACTTTTTGAGGAGACCTGCGCCGCCCTGCTCAGCCCGGCGGACCTGCAGCGCAGTCTGGAAACCGACGGCGCCCTGGAAACCGGCTACATGTCCCTGGAGTCGGCGCGTTTGCTGGAAGCGGAAATCTGGGGCCAGGGCTTCCCGGCGCCCATGTTCGCCGACGAATTCGAGGTGGATTCTCAGCGTATTCTCAAGGACAAGCACCTGAAGCTCACCCTGAAGAAGAACGGCAGCCGCTTCGAGGCCATACATTTCAACCGGGCCGATCCGGCCCCGCGCCGGGTGCGAGCCGCCTTCCGCCTCGGTGTGAATGAATACAACGGTGTGTCCAGCCTGCAGCTCATGGTGGAACACCTTGAAGAGGCGTGAATTTCCCCAGCCCCCTCAGATATATTTCATTATTTAGCTCCAATGGCTCAAGTCCGGGCGATTCCGTGACGATACAGTCCTACATTCAAAATCCCCTAAACAGTCCGGTCTCCGCGCAATGCTGCAACTGATACGCAATGTCGTGCTCACCTCCGCCCGGCGGGACCGGACGGAAATCAACCAAGCCCTGGTGGAGGCCATGGACGAGATCTTCCATCCCCTCGCCCTGTCCATACATCGCTGCTATCTGAACGACAGCGCCGTCATCATCTTCGACTGTGCCGGCGTTGGCCCGGATGGTCACTATTGCCGCAACGCCTACCTGCCCGACCGGCGCTACTGCCGCAGCATCAAAGATGACCCGCTGTTGGCACGCTGCGGCAAGGAGATGGCCATTGTCCTCGACAAGCTGGACGAGGGTTCGATCCGCATGGTCTTCCCGGTACTGCAGGAAGAACACCTGCTCTACCTGATTGATGTCACCCTGCCCGCCGACTTCCCTGCGGACCAGCGCGTCGTGCTCATGGGCCTGACCGAATATTTCAGCAATCACATCGGCCTCCTGGATTACGGTGAAACGGACACCCTCACCCGGCTCTCGAATCGCAAGACCTTCGACAAGCATCTTTTCGAGGTGCTGGGCAAGCCGGCCTGCGACACCGCCGAAGACCCCAATGCATCGCCACACCGACGCCAGGGCGGGGGCGAGGACGCGGGGCACTGGCTGGCGGTCTGCGACATAGACAAGTTCAAGTCCATCAATGACAACTTCGGCCACCTCATGGGGGACGAAGTGCTGGTGGTACTGGCGCAACTGATGAAAAGCTCTTTCCGCTTCGACGACCAGCTGTTCCGTTTCGGCGGTGAGGAGTTCATCGCCGTGCTGCAACCGACCAACCGGGAAGGCGCCATCGTGGTCTTCGAGCGTTTCCGCACGGCCGTGGAATCCCACGATTTCAGCCGTGTCGGCCGGGTCACCATCAGCTCGGGTTTCACCCGCCTGCGCCCCAACGACCTGCCCTCGGACGTCATCGGCCGCGCCGATGAGGCCCTGTACTGGGCCAAACAGAACGGCCGTAACCAGGCCTGCCTGTACGAAGACCTGGTGGAGCAAGGCAAGCTGAAGGCCAAGGTCGCCGATACCAACGACCTTGAATTGTTCTGATGAACGAAGCATCCTCGCCGGAGGCAGAACTGCCCATCCTGTACCGGGACGAGCACATCATCGTCATCAACAAGCCTTCCGGGTTGCTGGTACACCGCACCCACCTGGACTTCTACGAAACGCGCTTCGCCCTGCAGATTCTGCGAAACCAGATCGGCCGGCGGGTGTACCCGGTACATCGCCTGGACAAGGGCACTTCCGGCGTGCTGCTTTTCGCCCTGGACCGGGACACGGGCCGCGCCCTGTCGTGCCAGTTCGAGCAGCAGGAAATCAAGAAATCCTATGTGGCCGTCGTGCGCGGCTGGCCGGAGGACTCGGGCGTGATCGACCACACCCTGAGCCGGAGGGTGGACGACGCCGAGTTTCACGACGCACGGGCCGACGACCTGCCCCAACCCGCGGTAACCCGCTACAAGACCCTGGCCACGGTGGAATTGCCCCACCGGGTAGACCGCTACCCCAGCAGCCGCTACGCCTTGGTGGAACTAGAACCCCTCACCGGGCGCCGGCACCAGCTCCGGCGCCACCTGAAGCACATCAGCCACCCCATCATCGGCGACGCCAGTTTCGGCAAGGGCCGCCACAACCGGCTGTTCCAGGAACTCTTCGGCTGCCAGCGCCTGCTGCTGGCCTGCACAACCATGTCCCTCATCCACCCGGTAAGCGGTGCCGCCCTGACGCTGGAAGCACCGCTGTCGGAGGATTTCGCCAGTGTGCTGAAGCAACTGGGCTGGCAGCATCCGCAAAGGGGGAAGGACTAAACGCCGAGGCGCAGAGGCGCCGAGAGTTCGGTGAGATATGCACGTTTTCCCATTCAAACAGATACCGAGCACCACTTGAGCCACATGCTCTCGCCTTTCCTCCGCGTCTCGGCGCCTCGGCGTTTCAAACAGCTTTTCCAAGGTTTTGAATATGCGCATCTGGGTTGACGGGGACGCCTGTCCCAAGCCGGTCAAGGACATTCTCTTTCGCGCCGCCGAGCGGGCCGAAATCAAGCTGACGCTGGTGGCCAACCGGGCCCTGCACACCTTCCCCTCCCCCTGGGTATCGGCGGTGGTGGTGCCCAGCGGTTTCGACGTGGCGGACCAGTACATCGTGGACCAGGTTGCCGCCTGCGACCTGGTGATCACCGCCGACATCCCCCTGGCCGCACAGGTGGTGGACAAGGGCGGGCTGGTCCTCACGCCCCATGGGGTGCGCTACGGCAAGGAGAACATCCGGGAAGCCCTGGCCCTGCGGGATTTCATGGCGACCCTGCGGGAGAGCGGTGTACAGACCGGCGGCCCGGCCGCCTTTGGCCCGTCAGACCGGCAGGCCTTTGCCAACGCCCTGGATCGCCTGCTGGCGATGGCACGTTGACCCATCACCCTTGAAAAGGCAGTTGACTAAACGCCGAGGCGCAGAGGCGCCGAGAAAACAAAGGCTTCGCAGCAATCGGTGCCTCACCAAACGGGGGAAGCCGATTCCACCGTCAAATTCTTGTTTTTCCTCTGCGCCTCGGCGCCTCGGCGTTTCAAACTGAGTTTTTTAGGATCACCGTTATCGCGGACAAGGTCCGCTTCTGCGAAGCCCAGTAGGAGCGGCCCCTGCCCGCGAAGAGTCGGAAACCTTCCCTACTTCACATCAGGCCGGTACCTGACCGGCCCAGACGATGCGCGCACGGCCCCGTTCCTTGGCCTCGTAGAGCGCCCGGTCGGCCAGGCCCAGCAGTTTGCCCGGTTCGCCGGTGCTGGCCGACGGCTGCAGCGTCGCCACGCCAAAACTGGCGGTCACACAGGGGGAAACCCGGGAACCCTTGTGGGCCATGTGCAGGGCCTGGATATTCTCCAGGGCGCGCTGGGCGACGCAACGGGCGCCTTCCAGGGGTGTATTGGCCAACACCACGGCGAACTCCTCGCCGCCATAGCGCGCCGCCACATCGCCGGGGCGCATCACCGCGTGGGCGATCGCCTGGGCCACCGACTTGAGGCAGACGTCGCCGGCCTGGTGACCATAGGTATCGTTGTAGAGCTTGAAGTAATCCACGTCGGCAATGAGCAGCGACAAGGGGGTTTTCTCCCGCATGGCTCTAGCCCATTCCCGGGAAAGTACTTCATCGAAACGGCGCCGGTTGGCTATGCCGGTCAGGCCATCGATGGCCACCATGGTGGCGAGCTTCTCGTTGGCGTCATTGAGGCGCTCATTGGCCACGGAGAGTTGCCGGGTGCGTTCCAGCAGGGTCTGGCGAATGCGGTTGATGCGACGCAGAGCGCTCATCTTGCTCATGAGCACCAACTCACTCACCGGCTTGTTGAGATAATCGTCGCCTCCCGCCGCGATCCCCTTGGACAGGCTTTCTTCATTGGACAGCCCCGTCAGGAAGATGATGGGCGTCCACTGGTCCGGCGGTTCGTCCGCACGGATGCGGCGGGCCACCTCGAAACCATCCAGACCCGGCATTTCCACGTCGAGCAGGATGAAGTCCGGCGCCTCGGCCTGGTAACGCTCCAGCGCCTCGATGCCGTTGCGCGCCACAACGACGTCCAGCCCCATTTGCCGTACCAGTTCGCCATGGTAGGCGAGGCTGGAGGGCGAATCATCCACTACCAGAACCTTCATTTGACCTCCGTCCGTCCCGGCTTCCCGCACACTCTGGATGCAGCAATGACCTCAGCACCATAACGGCTGCCCCATGGAAAACTTTATTCCGCAGGGCGTAAACACAATGCGGACATCAAAAGCACAAAGGCCGCCATCTGGCGACCTTTGCGCTATTCCAGCGGAACTGGAAGTATTTGGAGCGGCAGAAGAGTCTCGAACTCTCGACCTATACCTTGGCAAGGTATCGCTCTACCAACTGAGCTACTGCCGCGTTGTCTGCTGTCTGCAGCAACGAGAGCGCCGCATTCTACACGAAAACTTTTTTCCAGCAAGGGGCAATCCACATGATTTTTCCGGGGCACATAAAAACGGCGGCCTCAGCCGCCGTTTTCGCCAAACTGAATCGCCTACCGGGGCACGATGAAAATGGCTTTTTCGTGCCGCTGGATTTCGGGATTATCGACGGCAGCGATGTCGAAGAAGATGGTGTTGGAACCGGTCTTGGACGGGTCAAGGTCGGCGCGCACGGCCATGGACAGCACCCGGGCATCCGCCGGTGGCACTTCGATGCGCGTCACGCCGGGAATGCCGATGCCGTTCAGGCCGCTGACGGTGAAGGTATAGGTATGGGGGTGTTCATCGGTATTCATCACCCGCAGGCTGTAAAGGTTCTCGATGCGGCCATCGTCGGCTTCCCGGGACATGATGGAGCGGTCACGGATGACATCCACCTTGAGCGGCATGCGATGGGCCAGGGTCCAGGCCGTGGCGGCGACGATGACAATCAGGATCGCCGTATAGATCACCACCCGGGTGCGGATGAGGTGACCCACGATGCCGCCATGCTCGGACCTGCCGGCCATGGCGTTTTCGGTGGAGTAGCGTACCAGCCCCCGGGGCAAGCCGATCTTGTCCATGACCTCATCACAACCATCCACGCAGGCAGCGCAACCGATGCATTCGTACTGAAGACCCTTGCGGATATCGATGCCGGTGGGGCACACCTGAACGCAGATGCCGCAATCGATACAGTCGCCCTTACCCTTGTTATCTTCCCCTTTCCGGCGGAGAGCACGGGGTTCGCCGCGGGCCTCGTCGTAGCTGACGATGAGGGTGTCCGGATCGAACATGACGCTCTGGAAACGGGCGTAGGGGCACATGTACTTGCACACCTGCTCACGCATGAAGCCGGCCATCAGAAACAGAAAGGCCGCATAGAAGAAAATCCAGAAGGTTTCCCAGGAACCCAGGGTCCAGGTGGCGACGTTGTGGGTCAGTTCCCGCATGGGCGTGAAATAACCGACGAAGGTGAAGCCCGTCCACAGGGCCACCACGGCCCAGAGGAAATACTTGATGCTGCGCTTCCTGAGCCTTTCCATGTTCGACTTTGGCAGCTTGTCGAGCTTGATCTGCTTGGCCCGGTCGCCCTCGACCCAGCGCTCAATCCACATATATACCTCGGTGTACACCGTCTGGGGGCAGGCATAGCCGCAGAACACCCGCCCAGCCAGGGCCGTGACAAGGAAGAGTCCGTAGGCTGAGATGATCAACAGGATGGCCAGGTAGATCACGTCCTGGGGCCAGAACACCAAGCCGAAAATATAGAACTTGCGCTCCACCAAATGGAACAGCACTGCCTGGCGGTCATTCCACGGCAGCCAGCACAGGCCGTAAAACACCAGTTGGGTGAGGATTGCGGCGACCACGCGCAGATTATCGAAGACCTTGCCTTGCACTGACTTGGCATAGATTTTCGTGTGCTTGGCGTACAGGGAAACGGTCTTTCCCTCTGGCACTTGTTGCGCAGGGGTTTTTTCAGGCTTGCTCATGGCTGGATTTCCGGATTGGGCAAATGGTAAAAATTCCGTGGTGCGAATTCTACAGGCGCCGGGTCAGGCCTGTGAGCTTCCGCCCCTGTTTATCGAAGGCTTGCCGGCGGCATCCCGATAATACAGGGCGACAAACTCGTCCCGGCTGACATCTTTCAGCTTTGGGTTGCTGCGGCGCTGCTCGCCGATGCAACTGACGCAGCGCCCGGCGAAGTCGTGGGCCGGATAGACCAGGGTCTCATCCGGCAGAGTCAGGAGACGCTGATTCAGGCTGTCGAACAAGGCGCCCGGATCACTGTCTGCCTCACGGGCGCTGCCGCAGTCCCCGATGAGCAGCGCGTCGCCGGTGAATACCCGATCACGCCAGATATAGCATGTGCTGTTACGGGTGTGTCCGGGCGTACGCCAGGCGCGCAATACCTCGTCGCCGAAGGCCAGCGCTTCCCCGTCTTCCAGGCTGCGCATGCTGCCGGCGGAGGCCGGTTCGGCCATGGCCATGCCCAGCATGGCGCCCGTGGCGACGGAAAGCCGGTTACCCGGCAACGCCTGCCCGGCATGGGTGTGCGTCAGCAGCATCAGGCCCAGGTGCGCCTGCAACTCATCGAGGACGCCCAGGTAGAGCGCGGCGAGGGCATCATCGGGATCGATCAGCACGGCTTCCCGCCGCTCCACATCGGCAAGCAGGTAGGAATACCGCCCCTGGGCGGAAGAGAACTGGCGGAAATGGGCCATGACGAATAAGTGCCCGCTGAGGGCGGCTCCCGAAAGAGGAATACGGACACTCTATTCAAGTTGTGTGCCACCCCAGCCACTTCCGCGCTAACACGATATCCCCATGATGATCATGACTATTTTCCCCCGGCCCGAAAAGCTGCGCATACGAAAAAGCGCCAGGATTGACATCCTGACGCCAATACTGACACACGCATACAAAGTTAGAGTCCGGCCAGGGCTTGGGAAACCGGTTTATCCAGAAGGTCGGCGAGCGTGTAGCGGTTCAAGACGGCAAACATACTCTCCAGGCCTTCCGCCATGATGTTCTTTATCCGGCAGGCCTCCTGGATACGACAGACAGAGTCCGGCGCCATGCATTCCACCAGAAACAGATCGTTCTCGGTATGCCGGACCACGTCCCCCACCTGGATGCTGAACGGATCCCGCGCCAGCCGCATGCCGCCCCCCTTGCCGCGCACGGTCTCGATGAAACCGGCTTTCCCGAGCTGATGTACCACTTTCATGAGATGGTTCTCGGATATCTGGTATGCCCGGGCGATCTCGGCGATGGTAACCAAGCCTTCCTGGTTAATCCCCAAGTAAATGAGAACCCGCAAACTATAGTCTGAAAAAGTACTGAGTCGCATGCTGCCTCCCCCCCATAAGAATTACAGCGCCTGCCGATTATCCACGAATTCCCTGCACTTAAAATGGATTTACTGAGCACGCCTTTAAATAAATGGCATTGCCTGGGCGGCACTGAGAGGGGGTAGCCAAATAAATCCCCTTGCATGACACAATTCATTGTCATTATCCGGTGCGGAGTAACGACCAATGGAAAATCAGGCAGGGGGGAAAAGCAAAGCGGTCCGGAAGCCCTCGCTGTCGCCCACAGATGTCGTGACGCCACGGGCGATCATTGAGGAGAAGTCGCGTGCTTCGCTGGATGAAGTGACCCGTGAGTTGCATCGGCGTGGTGGCGTGGCGGTCTGTTCGGCCACGGTGCGGAAGGCCCTCCGTACCGTGGGTATCCAGCGCGTGAAGCCTGAGCGCGTGGCGTCGGCGCCGGGGGAAAAGCCGGCGCGTTATGGCGATACCAAGACGCACCGACGCAGGATGTCGCCGACGGTATGAACACCGACCTGACAGACGCCGCATGGGCATTGGTTCATGACCTGTTCGAGCGCACGGGTGGTGCCACGTTCAGCAGTCTCTTTGGCTCGAACCCGTGACCACCGGCTTTGTCGTCCTCCCAAAGCGCTGGGTCGTCGAGCGGAGCCATGCCTGGAATGAGCGCGCCCGCCACCTCA
>JAYTVW010000122.1:0-3142 GCA_043743785.1 Rhodocyclales bacterium
TTCCCCGGCAAAAACGCCGGTAGGTTACACAACCCAGGGTGGCAACTTTTGGACGCTGATCACCCCGGAAATCTGGAAAGTTTTGCACGCTGTTTTACATCCACGAGTTCTTGATGCATGATGGCAATCTGCCCGGCGGGGCCGCCAAAGCTGATGAAGCCGAGCTTCAGCCAGAACAGAAAGGCCTGCCAGAAGCTGACTTCGGCCGGCGGGTCATCGAGGGTTTCGGTTTTGGCTGTCAGGGCCGTGTTCATGATTTCGGGCCTTTCTCAAAGGAGGCCAATAGTCCGTCGAAGATGTGGCTGGCCAAGGCCAGGAGCTGGTCGTCGTCGAGGATGGTGTCGCGCAGGCCGGCCAGGGTGCTCTCGGTACCCACGGCCTCTGGCGGTTGCACGCCGCCCACGTCGAGGAAATGGACCAGGGCGCCGAAGCGTTGGAGGGCTGGTGTTTCCAGCCCGAAGCTGGCGAGCAGCACTTCGAAGCTCACCCGGGCACCGACGTGGGTGAAGGTTGCGCCGTCGAAGTCGAAACCCAAGGCAGCGGCCGGACAATCGGCCGGTGTCGCCAGCCAGAGTACCTTGGCTTGCGGGTCGATGTAGCGGCGAATCAACCAGGCACTGGCCAGCCGGTCCACCCAGGGACGCCGTCGCGTCGCCCAGAGTCGTCCCTGGTAATCCTCGATGCTCAAGCGGGCGATGGCGTCATTGACCGTGTGCGGCTCATCTGGTGACAAGGCCCAGGTTGCCCGCTGCTCGAGGTCGCGCAAGGCCTCATCCGCCTGTCTCTGTGCTTCGCCGGGGAAGAAGTCGATGGCGGCCAGGTTGGCGAATGCCTTGCGTAGCTTGCGCGCTGTCTTCATGGCCTCATTGGCCGTATCCGGCCTGAGTCCTTCACGGGCATTTGTAATGTCGCTGAGCAGAGTTGCAAAGTCGGCGCTACGGTCGAACAGCGCCACGAAGTTGCCATCGCGGGGTTCCTCCAGGCGGACGACGAGCGCCATCCCTTCCGCTGCATGAACGTCAGTAGCGACGGTGTTCAACGTATTCCGGCAATATTCCCGCTCTGGCATCAGATAGACACCATCCCGTAGGACCGCGGCACCCGATGCCTTGAGGCTGCGCCAGGCACGCATACGGGCCGTGGCGTTCTCGGTCGGCAGGCTGGTGATGAGTGAAATCCATGTGGTCATGAATACACTCTACAATGTGGTAATGAGTTCTACAAATTTGTTTTTACGTTACACTTTGTAGTCAGGCCTATCGGGCGTGCCACAATCCGGCCTCAAAAACCGTTACCACCACCATGCGTTCCAGAAGTTCCACCTTCAATCCCGGGGTTGTTGCCGCACTGCTTGCTGCACTGCTGTTTGGCGCCAGTGCGCCGGTTGCCAAATGTCTGCTCCAGGAGGTCAATCCCTGGATGCTTGCCGGACTGTTCTATCTGGGTTCCGGGATTGGCTTGAGCATTTATCGGGTCGTCACCCATGCCCAACCCGTCTCTCTCCAACCCGGAGAGGCCGCCTGGCTAGCCGGTGCGGTTCTCACGGGTGGTGTCATGGGCCCGGTCCTGCTCATGTTTGGCCTAATTGGGATGCCCGCCTCGGGCGCTGCGCTTCTGCTAAATGCTGAGGGCGTTCTTACGGCGCTGCTTGCTTGGGTGGTCTTCAAAGAGAATTTCGACCGGCGTATCGCCCTGGGCATGCTTGCCATTGCCAGCGGGGCGGTGGTTTTGAGTTGGCCAAGCGAAGCTCGGTTTGCCGGCACACTGCCCGCCTTGGCGATACTGGGCGCCTGCTTGTGCTGGGCTATCGACAACAACTTGACCCGCAAGGTCGCGCTGGCCGACGCCTCCTGGATTGCCGCAATGAAGGGAACTACGGCCGGTAGCGTCAACTTTGTGCTGGGACTGGTTCTGGGCGCTGAACTGCCGACGTGGTGGACCGTACAAGTGGCCATGGTGGTTGGCCTGTTGGCCTACGGGCTGAGTCTTGTGCTGTTCGTGATTGGCATGCGGCATTTAGGCACGGCCCGAACCGGAGCCTATTTTTCCATTGCGCCA
Source organism: Rhodocyclales bacterium (assembly GCA_043743785.1). Classification (GTDB taxonomy): domain Bacteria; phylum Pseudomonadota; class Gammaproteobacteria; order Burkholderiales; family Rhodocyclaceae; genus JAQTNA01. Next base: position 2,059 of record JAYTVW010000122.1, read on the forward strand.
TTCTTCGGTGCTGTTCTGGCTGTGCTGAGCGGAGAGCCGGTCACGCTTCCTCTTTTGATTGCAGGCGCCCTGATGGCGCTGGGTATCTGGCTGCACCTCACCGAGCGGCATGAACACCAACATGCCCATGAAGCGGTGGCGCACAGCCATGAGCATGCCCATGATGAGCACCATCAGCACAGTCATGAATTTCCGGTGGCACCGGGAACCAAACACACTCATCTACATCGGCATGAGCCGATGGTGCACATCCACGCCCATTTCCCAGATGCTCACCATCAAAGTCACTGCCACTAAAGCACCGGCCTAGATGGGCAGTTCAGGGTTGTCCGCTAGAAGGCGAATAGCCGTCTTTACAGCGACACCTATGAAGGTCCGTTGGCCGGTTGCCACCTGATACTACTCGGTCAGGGCGACGATATTGCGTGGTCAGGTGTAATGAGATCAGGTGGTCAACTGAGTCGAGATTTCGCATGCCGCCACTCCTGTCGAGAAACGAGGCGGATTGCCTCTGGTCTCAACATAGGAAACAGCCCTGCGATCTCAACGACACCCCACGGCCTATGCGCAGCCTCTACCGCGCAAGCGGTTTAGTCCTCGGGTCGATTCGAGACTGTCATATGTGACAGTGGCGGGTCTAATCAGGCCTGAAATTTCGAGCGTTTCGGTGTGGACATTGCCTCCCCAAATGGCTGGAAACTTGCAGATTTCGTGGACATCCAGCGAACCCCCGGAGTCCTCTGTACTTGCAGGTGAGTAACATCATGTCCATAGACGCACATCTCGCACTTAGAAGCGGCCGCAAAAAAAATTCCGGGTGCGGGAAGAGGCGGAGATTGTCGACAGCATCCGTTTGGTTGGCGAGAAATATTGCGATCAGGTGCGCCGGGTCTTTCTCGCCGATGGTGACGCGCTGGTTTTGCCGACGCGGCGGCTGTTGAGCATCATGAGCGCGATCAAAACCCACCTGCCGGCCGTCCGGCGAATTTCCAGCTACTGCCTGCCGCGCAATCTACGCAAGAAATCGCAGGCCGAAATCAACGAACTGGCGGCAGCGGGCTTGAGCATGGTCTATGTCGGCGCC
>JAYTVW010000123.1:0-25449 GCA_043743785.1 Rhodocyclales bacterium
TCGGTACATGGGACCCACCATGTACCTCAAAATCGTGAAAATCTGTCCTCGCTCTCCCACTCGGCTCGCTACGATCGCTTAAGCCCGACAGGCTCCTAGCGTGCCTGGGGTCAGGCATCCCCCGTCTGCGTGGGCAGATGAACCCTGCCCACCCTACGACAACCCGAAGGTGGCGGCGCTTCCCGGGTGACAAGCCGGTCCGCATTGGCTATGCTCTGCCGCATCACGAAGTTTGCCCCGGTGGCCCCATGGAAGTTGTCCTCATCAGCGGTTTGTCCGGTTCGGGCAAGAGTATCGCCCTCAAGGTTCTCGAAGACGGCGGCTATTACTGCGTGGACAACCTGCCGGCCACCATGCTGCAGGCCCTCATTGGGGACTTGCATGGTGCCCACTACAACCGGGTGGCGGTGGCGGTGGATGTGCGGGCCGGCATCAGCCTGGCGGCCCTGCCTCAGGAACTGGCTGAATTGCAGGAGCGCGGCGTCAAGCTGCGGTTTATTTTTCTCGAAGCCCGGGACGAAGTGCTAATCGCCCGTTTCTCCGAAACCCGGCGGCGCCATCCCCTCGCCAGCAACGAGGTCACGCTGGCGGAAGCCATTTCCCGGGAACGCATGGCCCTGGGGGTCGTCGCCGAACTGGGACACCGCATCGACACCAGCGACCTGCCCACCAACACCCTGCGGCAATGGATCAAGGATTTCCTCGATCTGGGGGCGGATGCCCGCCTGACCCTGCTGTTCGAGTCCTTCGGTTTCAAGCACGGCATTCCCCTGGATGCGGATATCGTCTTCGACGTGCGCTGCCTGCCCAACCCCTATTACGATCCGCAGCTGCGGCCTTATTCCGGGCGGGACGAACCGGTTATCCGCTTCCTCGAAAGCCTGCCGGATGTGCAGCGCATGGCGGGGGATATCCGCCAGTTCGTCGGCAACTGGCTGCCCGCCTACAGCCGGGACAACCGCAGCTATCTCACGGTGGCCATCGGCTGCACCGGCGGCCAGCATCGCTCCGTGTATATCGCTGAGCGCCTGACCGCGGAGTTCTCCGGCTGGGGCCGGGTGCTGGTGCGGCACCGCAATATGAAGCCCTGACGCTTGAAAAAGCAGTTTGAAACGCCGAGGCGCAGAGGCGCAGAGGAAGGCTTCGACCTCTCCCGTTCAGCTGCGTTCGGCTGTGACGTAGGATCTGAACCTACGACTTCCTGTTGGTTTTCTCGGCGTCTCGGCGCCTCGGCGTTTAGTTGGGTTGGCTGTTTGTGAAGGCCTTCCTCCATCTCATGCGGCCCGGGGACTGGCTGGTGCTGGCCCTGGCGACCGGACTCACCGGGGCCTTGGTGCCCCTGGCGCTCAAGGGCGGGGCGCCGGAGAAGGCGGTGGTGAAGCGGGACGGCGTCGTGGTGGCGGAAATGACGCTGAACCAGAAACGTTTTCTCGATGTAAGCGGCCCCATCGGTATCACCCGCATCGAAGTGCAGCCGGGCCGTGCCCGCGTCGTGTCCGACCCCGGTATGCACCAGTATTGCGTGCGCCAGGGCTGGCTGAGCCAGGCCAACGCCATCGCCATCTGCGCCCCCAACCATGTGAGCCTGGCGCTCACTGGCCGCAACGCCGCTTATGACTCCCTCAACTATTGAGCTGACGCCCACCGGCACTGACCGGCGCATTGCTCGTTACGCGGCGGCGGCCATCGCCCTGACGGTGGCGGAGGCGGCCATCCCCATGCCCCTGCCGGGGGTCAAGCCGGGCCTGGCCAATATCATCACCCTGGTGGTGCTGGCCCGCTACGGCTGGGGCGAGGCGGTGTGGGTATCCCTCTTGCGAGTGGTGGCCGGCAGCCTCTTGCTGGGCCAGTTCCTCGCCCCCGGTTTTGTCCTCAGCCTCGCCGGCGCCGTGCTGAGCCTCCTGGTGCTGGCCCCGGCTTCCCGCCTGCCCAAGCGCTGGTTCGGCTCCGTCAGCCAGAGCCTCCTGGCGTCTTTTGCCCACATCGCTGGCCAGATAATCGTCGCCCGTCTGTGGCTGGTGCCCCATGACGGCGTGTATTATCTGGTGCCCTTCTTCGCCCTGGCGGCCCTGGTCTTCGGCGTCGCCAACGGCCTGGTGGCCGCGCGCATACTCGAAGAGGGCGCCTCCCGGGAGAACCCTGAAAATGCCAAAAGTACTATTTGAACCGCAGAGGCGCAGAGGCGCAGAGGTAAAGCCAGGACATGCCGGTGAGTTTCGCCGCCATTCTGCGGTTTTTTGCCTTTGCTTTTCTCCGCGTCTCTGCGCCTCTGCGGTGAGCATCCATTCATGACTAAAACCATTGCCGTTGCCCTGACCGGCGCCTCGGGTATGGCCTACGGGCTGCGCCTCATCGAATGCCTGGTGCAGGCGGGCTGCCGGGTGCAGGTGGTGTATTCCCAGGTGGCCCAGGTGGTGGCGCGGCAGGAGCTGGGCTTGGCTCTGCCGAGCCGGGCCTCTGAGGTGGAGGCGGATTTCACGCGCCGCTACCAGGCGGCGCCGAGACAATTGCGGGTGTTTGGCCGGGAGGAATGGTTCGCCCCCATGGCCAGCGGCTCCAATCCGCCGGACGCCCTGGTGGTGTGCCCCTGCACCATGGGCACCCTGGCGGCCATTGCCGTCGGCATGTCGGACAATCTTATCGAGCGGGCTGCCGACGTGATGTTGAAGGAAGGCAAGAAACTGGTGCTGGTGCCCCGGGAGACGCCCTTTTCGGTCATCCACCTGGAAAACATGTTGCGCCTGGCCCGGGCCGGCGCCGTCATCCTGCCCGCCAACCCGGGTTTCTACCATCGTCCTCAAAGTGTCGGCGAGGTGGTGGATTTCATCGTTGCCCGCATCCTGGATCAGCTGGGCGTCGCCCATACCCTCATGGCCCGCTGGGGCGAAACGGACCCGGCATGATTCCGGCAAGCCTGCCCCTGTTTCCCCTGCAGACCGTGCTTTTCCCCGGCGGCGTGCTGCCCCTGAGGATTTTCGAGCCGCGCTACATGGACATGGCGGGGGAGTGCCTGCGGACGAAGGCGCCCTTCGGCATCTGCCTTATCTCGGAAGGGGAGGAAGTGGGGGCGCCGGCCGTGCCCCACCTCATCGGTACCACGGCCCGCATCCTGAGCTGGGACATGCCGCAGACCGGCATCCTGCAGGTCACGGTGCGGGGCGAGCGGCGTTTCCGCATCCTTGGCTGCGAAGCCGGCAAGAACGGCCTCATCCGCGGCCAGGTGGAAATGTTGCCGGAAAGCGTCATTGAAGCCCTGCCGGAAGTTGCTGCGGCCCTGGTGCCCCTGCTCAAACTTATCGCCGCCGACCTGGGGCTGGAGCGCCTGCCCGAACCCCACTGTTTTGACGACGCGGAATGGGTCGGCATGCGCTTTTCCGAAGTCCTGCCGGTTTCCAACCTGGCGCGTCAGAAGCTCCTGGAACTCGACAAGCCTCGGGATCGCCTGGAAGTCATCTGGCGCTTCCTGGAACAGAAGGGGCTGCTTGGTGGGCGTGAAACGTGAAACGGGGCTAGAGGCGCCCTAGACAGGCGCGGATGCGGGCGATGGTGTGCTCCACCGGGGCGCGGCGGGAAACCTCCAGGCCCAGATCCCGGGCGATGGCGTTCACCTTGGCCGGATTGAGGGGAATGCCGCCCCGATCAATGGCGAGTATCAGGGTCCGTGCCTGAAGGATCTCGGGCGCTTCCCTGGGCTTGATCAGTTTCTGCTTGAGCCAGGTGAGCATGGTTTCATTTTATTTGATTAGGGCGAGCTTCGTCGGATCGTGCATTTGTGGGGCCGGCTTCAGCCACCCTGGTAGCGCACACGGCAGCCTTGGCGGGCTGAAGCCGGCCCCATAACACCGGGCTGAATTTTAGCCCTAATCAGCGCGTTTCACGGCCTGAGCCACTTCAGCACGGTGGCGTACAAATGCTCCGCTTCCATGGGCTTGGGCACGAAATCGTTCATGCCCGCGGCCTGGCAATCCCGCCGGTCTTCCGCGAAGGCGTTGGCGGTCATGGCCAGGATGGGGGTGCTCTGGCGCCCCGGCAGGGCGCGGATGGCCCGGGTGGCGTCCAGGCCGTTCATCTCCGGCATCTGCACATCCATGAGAATCAGAGCGTAATCCTCCAGGGTTGCCTTTTCCAGGGCACGCCGGCCGTTCTCCGCCACCTCGGGCACCAGACCCACGTCCCGCAGGAAGAGCAGGGCCACTTCCTGGTTCACCTCGTCGTCCTCCACCAGCAGCACCCGGATTCCGGCATATTCCCGCCGCAGGATGTCTTCGGCCGCCTCCGCTGCCAGGGGCAGGGTATCGGTGCATGCCGGCCCACCCTTGCCGAGGTGGGCTGTGAACCAGAAGCAACTACCCTGCTTCGGCGTGCTCTCAACCCCCACCTCTCCACCCATCAGGCGGGCGATGCGTGCCGTAATGGCCAGGCCCAGGCCCGTTCCGCCGTACTTTCGCGTCATGGAACTGTCCGCCTGTTCGAAAGCGCGGAAGAGCGGGGATTGTTGCTCTGCCGTCATGCCGATACCGGTATCGCTGACGGTGAAGCAGAGCAGGCAAGTGGTGTCCGTTTCCGTCAGCAGCCGCCCTGTCAGCGTGATTGAGCCGCGCTCGGTGAATTTCAAGGCATTGCTCAGATAGTTCACCAGGGCCTGGCGCAGCCGGGTGAGGTCACCATGCAGGGACGGGGGCAGACGTTCCATGTCCACGTGAAAGGCCAGGCCTTTGGCGTGGATGCTGTCCTCCACGACGGCACTGACGCCGTGCATGAGTTCGGAGCGGCTGAAGTCGCGCTCCTCGAGCACCAGCTTGCCGGCTTCTATCTTGGCCAGGTCCAGAATGTCATTGATGACGGCCAGCAGGTGTTTTCCAGAAGTGGCGATCTTGTCGAGCTGCTCCGCCTGGATGGGATTGACATTGCCCCGTCGCAGGATGTGGGCCATGCCCAGGATGCCGTTCATGGGCGTCCTGATCTCGTGGCTCATGTTGGTCAGGAAGGTGCTCTTGGCCCGATTGGCTGCCTCCGCGGCATCCCGGGCCGCGGCCAGTTCCACTGTTCGGCTGGCCACCAGTTCCTCCAGATGATCGCGGTGGCGCGCCAGTTCCTCCGCCATATGCTTGCGCCCGGTAATGTCTTCCTTCACCGCTACGTAGTGGGTAATGCTGCCGTCCACTTGGCGGATGGGGGCGATGCGCGCCCATTCCACGTACTCGCTGCCGTCCTTCTTGCGGTTGAAAAACTCGCCCTGCCAGGACTGGCCCTGCTTCAGGGCGTTCCAGAGGGAGCGATAGGTCTCCGGCGGCGTCCGGCCCGAATGCAGGAAACGCGGGTTCTGGCCCAGCACCTCCTCCCGGCTGTAGCCGGTGGTGACGAGGAAGGCCTCGTTCACGTACTCGATCTCGCCAAGGAGATTGGTGATGGCAACGCTCTCCGGACTCTGCGCCATGGCCAGGGAGAGCTTGAGCAATTGTTGCCCTGCCAGGTCATGTTCCAGACGCAGGCGCAGGGTACTGATGCCGTAGCCCAGGTCCCCTGCCAGTTCCGTCAGCAAGTCGGCTTCTTGCTCGGAGAAGGCGTCCGGGTGGGGCGAATACAGAGTGACGGCACCGAAGGCCCGGCCTTGGTTCAAGAGGGGCAGGCTGAGGGCGGAGCGGTAGCCCTGGTGCTCGCTCCGTTCGAGCCAGGGCGAGAAATCCGGGTCCGCCCGCACGTCCCGCACCAGGGCGGGGCGTCCCGTGCGGATGGCACGCCCCGTGGGCCCTCGACCCAGGGGAGTGTCCCGCCAGGTGACGTCGAGCTTTTCCAGGAAGCCCCCTTCCACGCCGGCCCAGGCTACTGGACGCACGCTCTTCGCGTCGTCCTGTTCGGCATAGCCGATCCACACCATGACGTGGCCGCAGTCCCGGATGATGATGTCGCACACATCCTGCAACAGGCGTGCCTCCGAGTCCGCCCGCAAGAGGCCCTGGTTGCTGCGGCTCAGGGCCTGCAGGGTGCGATTGGAACCCTTCAAGCTGATTTCACTGGCCCGCAGGGCTACCACCATGGCCGCCTCTTCCCGGTAGCGTGCCAGCGCCAGCGCCCGGGCATCCCGCAGGGCGCCGGCCAGCACACTGAGCAGGCCCCCATTGACAGCCAGCAGGGCCAGGCGCACCTGGTCGTAGACCCCTGCAACCAGCAGGCTACCCGTCGGCGGCAAGACCCAGGCGCCGATCAGTACCGCCAGGCCAGTGGACAAGAGGCCCGGCCCCCTCCCGCCCAGCAGGGCACTGAGCACGATAGGCAGAGTGAGCATGAGTAACACCGGATGCTCGGCGTCGGAGGCCGGCAGGGAAAAGCGAATGAGCAGCACGGTCAAGGTGATGCCTGCGGCAAAGGCATACATGACCAAGCCCCAGCCGCGTGCCCGGGCAGGCGGCGTAGCCAGTGCGGAAGCGTCGGTGGGCTGTATCCCGTCCTGCGGGACCGCCACCAGGGCCAGGTAGAAGAGCAGGGCCGTGGTGCCGATGAACGCAAAGCCCTTGACCGTGGACAACCAGATCACCGCATCGGTGCTGGGCAGCATGGACAGCAGGCGGTCCGAGAAAAATATCCAAAGGCACCCCAGCACCCCGTAGCTCAGAGTGGCGCGAAAAATGAAACGGCGGCGGGGTGTGTTCATTTCTTGATCAGCGCAAATCTTCATCGGGTTCCGATTTTGTGGGGCCGGCTTCAGCCGGCCTGGCAGCGCACATGGGAGCCTTGGCCGGCTGAAGCCAGCTCCCACCAACTTGCTGAAATTCAGCTCTAATCAGGATTGACTTTGCCCTGGGTACGGCTGACGAATATCACCAGCCTTGATGAGATGAATTGGCCTTTTTCAAGTATGGTCTTTTGCGCGGGACGCAGTCAGCGGCGCCTGACCTGTTGAACCCTCAGGGATTGCCTATTCGTGTGTAGGTCGTGTCCTACACGCCGTATGAATTCAGGAGAATTCACCCCTGGGGGGCCTGGCCGGCTGCCAGTGTGAAGAAGAATGCGGCACCTTCGCCCGGGCTGGACTCGGCCCGGATGCTGCCGCCGTGGCGCTCGATGATGCGCTTGACGGTGGCCAGACCCATGCCGGTACCCGGGAAATCCTCGGCGGCATGAAAGCGCTGAAAAGGGGCGAACAGGGTGTCCTCGGTCGGCAAGACGAAGCCGGTGCCGTTGTCCCGCACATGAAAAACCCGCTCGCCGTGCTGGTGGTTACAGCCGAATTCGATGCGCGCCGGATCCCGCCGGGCGCTGTATTTCCAGGCATTGCCCAAAAGGTTGTCCAACAGGATGGCCAGCAGATCCCGGTCGGCCACCGCGAAGAGGTCCGGGGCCACATGCAGATCCACCCGCCGCGCCGGCTCCGCCGTCCTGAACTCCTCCATGATCTGGGCCGCCAGGCGGCTAAGGTCCACCGGCATGAGGGCCAGGGGCGAGGCGCCGATGTGGGACAGTCGGCGCAGGGCCTCGATCAGCCGCGCCATGCGCGCCCCCGCCAGGCGGATGCGCTGCAGGCAATCCCGGCCCGTGCCATCCATCGCTGGTGCGTAATCCTCCAGCAGCGTCTGGCTGAAGCCCGCGATGGCCCTCACCGGCCCCCCCAGTTCATGGGAGATGGCGTGGCTGAAGGCTTCCTGTTCCCGCCGGGCGGATTCCAGGTGTATCGTCCGCGCCGTCACCTGCCGCTCCAGATTCTCGTTCAGCAGGCGTAGCTCTTGCTCCCGCTTGGCGAGGCTCTCGGCAGCCATGGCCCGGCGATGGAATTGGTGCTTCAGTAAGAGGAACAGCAGAAGGGTGGTGACAAGGACGAACAGCGTACCCTTGGCGCTTTCCAGCCACACCGCCTCTGCGGTGGTCATGGCGAAGCGGGACAGCAAACCGCCGGACAGCAGGATCCAGGCCTCCGCCAGCAGCAGGTAGCCCAGCGACACTCGCAGGGCATCCGCACAGGAACCCCGCTGGATGCGCTGCAAAAAGTTCACGTCATCACCATGGCACAGTGTGGCCGGAGGAGGCCGATCCCGTTAGCGGCATCTGCCCGATCTTGCTGTCGGCCAAGACCGATAAATCGATAGGTGTTTCCCTACACGTCCTGTAGGTCGGGTTTCAAGCCGACGGTGGTTTCATCCGTTCTCAGGCCGGCGGTTCCCGCAGGCCGTGACGGTCGCAGTAGGAGGCAACTTCCGCGTTGCTGGCAATGGCCAGCTTTTCCAGGACTCTTGTGCGATAGGTGGTGACAGTCTTGGGGGAGAGATACATGCTTGCCGCGATATCCTTGAGGCGCCGCCCGGCGGCCAGTTGCAGCATGACCCGGTACTCCTGGGTGGACAGGGTCTCGTGGGGCAGGGCGCGGCTTTCCCCCAGCACCAGGCTGGCCAGATGCTCGGCCAGGGCGGCGCTGATGTAGCGGCCGCCCTTCATGACCTGTTCCAGGGCTGTCAGCAATTCATGGGACGCCCGATCTTTGGCCAGGTAGCCCGCCGCTCCCATCTGCAGCACCCGCTGAGCGTAGGCCGCCTCGGCGTTGAGGCTCAGCACCAGAAGGCGCAGGCCAGGGCTTATGCGCAGCAACTGGGAGACGATTTCCACGCCCTCCGCGTCCGGCAGGTTGAGATCCGCCACCACCACCTGCCAAGTGTTCTGGCGCGCCGCCGCCAGGGCTTGGGCCATGTCCCCGGCCTCTTCGATCCTTGCTTCCGGCCAGCGCTGCTGAATCAACTGGCGCACGCCGAAGCGAAAAATGGGGTGGTCTTCAACGAGCAGGATGTTCATCTTGAAACCTCCGTTTGAAACGCCGAGGCGCCGAGGCGCCGAGAAAGACGTGGCGACAATCGGCGTCTTACCAAACAGGCAAATCCAATTACACCGTCAAGTTTTTGTTTTTCCTCGGCGCCTCGGCGCCTCGGCGTTGGGGTAAATGCCTTTTCAAGACTCATTCCGGCCGTCCCGGCAGCGGCAGGCTGACCTCGATGCGGGTGCCCTGGCCCGGCGCGGAAACGATGCGGCATTCACCCCCCAGCAGGGCGGCCCGCTCGCGCATGCCGGAACGACCGATGGCGCCGGGGCGAACCAGGGCCGGATCGAAGCCGCAGCCGTCGTCTTCGATGGAAAAAACGTAATGTTCCTCGCCGCACTTTCCGCCGGATATCTTCAGGCGGCGGGCACCGGCGTGGCGCAAGGCATTGGTCACCGCTTCCTGCATGACGCGAAACAGGCACAGGGTGTAGGTTTCGCCGAGGATTTCCGCGTCTTGCACCGCCACCTCGCAGACCAGCCGCCCCCGCTTGGCCAGATCCTGGACGAAGTGTTCCAGGGCCGCCACCAGACCCAGGTCGTCCAGCAGCGGTGGACGCAGTTCCGCCGTGATGCGGCGGGTAGTGGCCACGCCCATGGCCTGGGCCAGGGCCGATTCGTATGCCGGCGGCAGGCTCCCCGGCGCCAGGGAGGCGACGATGAGCTGAATGGAGGTGAACACCTGGCCGATCTGGTCATGCACCTCCCGGGAAACCCGGCGATGCTCCTGCTCAACGCTGCGCTGCTGGGCTGCCGCGAAGCGGGCCACCCGGTTCTTGGCGTCGGCCAGAGCCTCCGTGCGCTCAATCACCCGCTTTTCCAGCTCCTGCCGGCCGCGCTCCAGTTCATGCCGTGCCCGCAGGGCCTGCAATCCATAGGCCAGGTTGCTGGCCAGTTCCTCCAGTAGCTCCACTTCAATTGAGCCGAAGGCGTCTGGTGCGGCCGCATACAGGGTCAGGGAACCGAGAACCTCGTTTTCACCGGCCAGAGGCAGGGCCAGGCTCGCCTGGTAGCCCCGCCTCAGCGCAGCCTCGCGCCAGGGCGCCATCAGCGGGTTGGTCAGGCAATTCGGGTTGACCTGGGTCTTTCCGGTGCGGATGGCTGTGCCGGTGGGTCCTCGCCCGATGTCCCGCGTCTCATCCCAGGAAATCCGCACGCTGTCCAGGTAGCCCTCCTCGTAACCGGACTGGGCCACCGGCCGTACGCTCTTGCCGGGATCGTGCTCCGCCAGGCCCGCCCAGGCCATGAGGTAGCCGCCGGACTCCACCGCCAGACGGCATAGCTCGTCCAGCAGTTGCTGCTCGCTGGTAGCCCGCACCAGGGCCTTGTTGCAGACGCTGAGGAGCATCAGGGCCCGGTTGAGCCGGCGCTGTTCCGCCTCGGCGGCGGAAAGTTCCGCAGTGCGTTCCGCTACAAGTTCTTCCAGATGATCCCGGTGGTGCACCAACGCCAGCTCTGCCTGCTTGCGCCCGGTGATGTCCAGGGTGATGCCGGTCATGCGCAGGGGCCGGCCGTCCTCGTCAAAGAGGGTGTCGCCCACGGTATTCAGCCAGCGCACTTCTCCGGAGGGCCGGATGATGCGGGATTCAGCGAAAAGCGGCTTGTGCTCGTGCATCGCTGCCCGGATATTGGCCTCCCCCATCTCCAGGTCGTCCGGGTGGGCCACGCGGCGCCAGGTTTCCAGGCCCGCCACATGCTCCGCCGGGTCCAGTCCGAAGAGACGGAAGTGTTCGTCGGTCCACACGACCTTTCCACTCACCAGATCCCAGTCCCAGACACTGGCCTGGGCGGCCCGCTGGGCCAGCGCCAGGCGTTCCTGGGACTCGCGCAGTGCCTGTTCAGCTTCCTTGCGCGCTGTGATGTCGCGCACGATCATGCTGGTCATCACGCGACCATCCTTGCCTGCAAACACGGATGAGGAGATTTCACCGGGAAATGCCTTGGCGTCCCGACGGAGAAAAGTCAGTTCACCGCTGAAACGGCCGTCCCTGTTGCGTTGCGCCAGTGCGGTGGCGAGCCGGGGATCGGATATGTCCACAACGCTTTGCCGGCCGCTTCCGCGCAAGGCTTCTTCACTCAAGCCAAACATGCGCTGCGCCTCCGGATTGGCTGCCAGGATGCGGCCGGCGGGTTCGGTCAGCAGAACGGCATCCATGCTGTTCTCGAAGATTGAGCGAAACATTTCCTCGCTTTCGCGCAAGCTTTTCTCGGCTTGCTTGCGCGCCGTGATGTCGGTCATGGCGACGCGCATAAAGCATGTCCCGTACGGGGCGTTCATCCGCAGGCAGTCCAGTTGAAGGTGCAGCGAGGCGCCATCGGCCTGGCCCACGGTAACATCCAAGGGCAGCGCGTCGCCTTCCGCCATGGCCGCCGCGAATACCCTCTGCCAGGCTTTTCTGGCGTCGTCGGCGAGAAAACACTCGAAGCGCCGCCCCAGGAGCTTGCTGCGGACGACCCCCAGAAACTGTGCCCCGGTGAGATTGGCCTCGACGATCTGGCCCCCGGTACTCAGGGTCAGGTATCCAAGGAGGCTGAGCTCATAAAGATTCGCATAACGGTCGCGGGATTCCTCCAGTGCGACCAGGGTCTGGCGCAGGGTTTCGTTCTGCATCTCCAGCTCGACCTGATGCACCTGGAGTTGGTGCAGAAGTTCTACTGCCGAACGCACCTCCCCCTCACTGGGAGGAGCGGGGGCGGGGTCGGCGGGGCTGGCGTTCTGCGGCGTGGTGCTCATGGGCAACTTCCTGTTCTGGGGGGACGCCGCAAAGTGAGCCCCCCCGCCCACGTTGAATATCCTTGCGATTTGTCAGGATACACGAATCCCGGGGAATCCATGCGCAGCGTAGGTCGGGTTTTAACCCGACATTTGATCCATTGTCGGGTTAAAACCCGACCTACGGAGGCGGGATGAGCACCGGGGAAATTTCCCTCACGCCGGGCCGGACTCCTCCATGGCCAGCAGGATCAGGGGCGCATTGCCGGCTTCCACCGTGATGCGCCGGCCATTCAACAGGAGCCGGCGGGCCGGGCCGGGGTGCATTTCATACACCATGCCGAAACCTTCGAACACCTGATCCCGGGGCAGGACGGTTTCCAGTGCCTCCCGCAGGGCGGGAATGTCCCACTGGCCCTTGCCCAGCACAAACAGGGAGCGGCCGACGATGTCCCCGGGGCTGGTCTGAAAATACTTGTAGTAGGCGCTGCTGGCGGACACCACGCGCATGGCCTCGTCCAGCACCACCAGGGGTTCCCGCACCGTATCGACGATGCTTTCGGCGAGTTTGCGGGCCTTCAGTTCCGCCATTTCCGCCGCCTTGCGCCCGCTGATGTCGGTGAAGGTCAGCACCACCCCCTCGATAACGTTGTCCAGGGTGCGGTAGGGCTGGATACGCGCCAGGTAGCAGGCGCCGCCGGTCACCCGGACTTCCCGCTCGCAGGGCACCAGGGTATCCATCACGGACTGGGCCGCCTCCGTCAGGTCGTCCCCTTCCAGGTCGGACTTGATGTCCACCAGGGGCCGGCCCACGTCAGTGCCCACCAGGCGATAGACCCGGGTCGCCTCCCGGGTGAAACGGCGGATGTTCAGGTAAGGGTCGAGGAACACCGTGCCGATGTTGATGTTGTCCAGCAGGTTCTTCATGTCGTTCTGCATGCCGGCCAGTTGCTCGATCTTGGCCTGCAACTCGGCGTTCACGGTGATGAGCTCCTCGTTCACCGACTGCAACTCTTCCTTTGAGGTTTCCAGTTCCTCATTGGTGGACTGCAACTCCTCATTGGTGGATTGCAGCTCCTCGTTGGTGGATTGCAGCTCCTCGTTGGTGGACTTGAGTTCCTCATTGGAGGCTTGCTGCTCCTCAATGGTGGCCTGCAGGTTCTCCCGGGTATACGCCAAATCATTTTCCAGGGCCTCGATGCGCCCCGGTTCCTGGGCCTTGGTGCTCGCACCACGGCGTTTCGGCTCCGTCGGCCGGGGGCGGGCCTGAAAACTCACCAGCAATAGATCCTGGCCGGCTTCCGCTTCCGGCAGTGCCCGCACACTGAGGTGCACCATCTGGATGCCATCCTCCCCCGTCAGGGCCACATCCCGCTCCACTCCCCCTGCGCCCGGGCTGGCGGCGGCCTGCAGGGCCGTGCGCAGCTCCAGTTGCAGGCCATCCCGGGCCATGTCCACCAGGCACAAGGAGGCTTGGCCCGGCGCCGGGCGCAGGAACTTGCCGGTCTCGCCATGCACATACAGCACATTGCCCTTGGCATCCACCACCACCGAGGCCGGGGCATAGGACTGCAACAGGGCGCGGCGGGTCAGTTCGGCGAAATTGGTTTCCCGGGCTTTCTTCATGATTTCCTCCGGCGCTCTGTTGCTGGCTTCGGCTGCCCAGGACAGGCCGGTGGCCATGACCGCCCGGGTGGACGCGGCGGAATGTACCGCCCGATAAAATTTCCACTTGCGGCTCAGGGCCGAGAACAGCTCCGGATGGCCGCCGATGCTCTCGGAGGGCGACAGGAACAGTATGCCGCCGGGTTTCAAGGCGTAGTGGAAGGCGGGAATCAGGCGGTTCTGCAGTTCCGCTTCCAGGTAAATCATCAGGTTGCGGCAGGACAGTAGATCCAGCCGGGTGAAGGGCGGATCCTTGATGACGTTCTGGATGGCGAATACGACCATTTCCCGGATGTCCTTCTTCACCCGGTAGCCGCTGTCCTCTTTGATGAAATAACGGCGCAGCCGCTCCGGCGTCACGTCGGCGGCGATGTTGGGCGGATAGCAGCCGGCCCGGGCCAGGGCGATGGCCTCGTCGTCCAGATCGGTGGCGTAGAGCTGGACCTTGAACTCCTGGTGCGTCTCGTCCATGACTTCCCGCAGCAGAATGGCGATGGAGTAGGCCTCCTCGCCGCTGGCGCAGCCCGCCACCCAGACCCTGAGCACGTAGCCCTCGGGTTTGTCGGCCAGGAGTTTCGGCAGAATGTCCTGGCGCAGCACGGCAAAGGCTTCCGCATCCCGGAAAAAGCTGGTGACGTTGATCAGCAACTCCCGGAACAGGGCCTGAATTTCCGCCGGGTTCTCCTTGAGGTAACGGGCATACACGTCCGTATCCTCGATGTCGTGCTGGGCCATGCGCCGCTCGATGCGCCGACCGATGGTGCTCTTCTTGTAGAGGGAAAAGTCGTGGCCCGTGGCCGTGCGCAGCAGCATGAGCAGCCGGGCCATGCTGCCCGGCGGAATTTGCGGCGCTGGGGCCAGCCCCTTCGCCATCAGGACGCCCGGTGGCGGCCGTATGGCCGAGGTGCCGGCCTGCAGGACCGCCGGCATGTCTTCCACCGGTAGCGCCTGGGTGACGAAGCCGGCCCGGATGGCACTCAGGGGCATGGCATCATATTTGGCCGAGGACGGTTCCTGGGCCAGGGTAATGCCGCCGGCCCCGAGAATGGCTCGCAGGCCCTGGGTGCCGTCGGTGCCGGTGCCGGAGAGGACGATGCCGACGGCCTGGTTGCCCTGGTCTTCCGCCAGGGAGCGCAGGAAGGCGTCGATGGGCATGCGCTGGCCCCGGGGCACGGCCGGCACGGAGAGTTGCAGCACGCCGTGAAAAATCGCCATGTCCCGGTTGGGCGGAATGACATGCACCCGGTTGGGTTCCACGGTCATCTGGTCCTGGGCTTCCACCACCGGCATGGCCGTGACCCGCTGCAGGATCTCCGTGAGCATGCTGGCGTGATCCGGGTCCAGGTGGGAGATCAGCACGAAGGCCAGGCCGCTGTCCAGCGGCATGTGGTGAAAGAAGGCCTCGTAGGCCTCCAGCCCCCCGGCGGAAGCCCCCAGGCCGACGATGGAAAAGCTTGTCCTCCCGGGGGCCACGGGAATAGCGGGGGCCGGCGTCTCCGACACTTTGGGTTTTTTGGTTTTCATGGCTTCCTCTTTGACGCGGTGCGCCCCGGGCGCAGATAGCCACGAATACTACCCCAGAGCGGGGCCGGCATTATCCCGTTATTGTGAAAGTCGCGCCAGCGACTCACGACGCTTCCCTCTCCTGCCGGGAGCGGGAGCGAGGGCGAGGGAGGCCGCCATGGCTTGCGTCGTCAGCGCTAGCTTTCAAAGCCATGGCGGTTGGGGCAATCGCCGCCGAAAATGCCGCCGCCGCACCTGCGCTCCTTGCCATGTCGTCAAAAATTATTGCCGGAAAGCCTAAAGTCCGGTGTGGCCTTGCCGTAAAAGGATAGGTATTGCCTTGCCACCACCGGCAGATTTCAGCCAACCGGCAAATATTGCAGGGTCTGGCTGCTGGCGCGCTTGCCGCTTTCTCGTTCCCTTGCCTTACGCCGCGCCCCGCCACGGGGTATTTCTCTGTGGTGCCCCCTTTCTCCGCCCCTGGTCCCTACCTGGCATCCTTGTTGCAATGGGAATCCCAAGACACGCCACCGGGATCAGGATCATGGCCTACGATTACATCCACGAAGTACTGCAGGACGCCTCCATTGAAGGGCCGGCCCGGAGCATTCTGGTCCGCTTCCATCACAAGGCCTTCCGCCCCAACGGCTTCGACTTCGCCTTTCCCGCCCACGACATTCTGGTGGAAGTGCTTTCCGAAACCGAACATGGCGCCCTGGAAATCGCCCGCTGCAGCCACCGCCTCCATGGCGAGGGCTTCGAGGTGGAGTCCCGCCCCTGGCGCCGGGGCCCGGGTCGGGAAGTCGTCATCGAGGAACGCCGCGCTGGCCTGGCCGGTGAAACCACAGCGGCCCGGCGTCAAACTGACGAGGCCCGCGCCGAGCTGTAGGCCACGGGGCGCGCTCCACAACACTTGGCTGAAAGTTCAGCCCTAACCGGAATGGCTTTGGAATCCGCCCCCGAGTATGAAAGCCATGTCGACTTTCACGCTAAATCCCAGATCCTAATCGCCTCGGCAGCTCCAGCACCGACCTCACCTTGATGTCTACCCAGGCTGGCTTCGCCGGCTTGGGGCTGACCAGCACCGTCATCATGCCCAGGCGGCGGGCGGTGCGCAGGTTTTCCGCCGTATCTTCTACCATCACACAACGGGCGGGCTGCAGCTTGAACTGGCGCAGCAGCCGGCGGAAGCTTTTCATTCCTGGCTTGGGCGCGAATTCTGCGTGTTCGATGGCGAACACCGCCTCGAAATACTTTCGGATGCCCATGGCGGCGAGCACCGCTTCCGCGTACTGCGCCGGCCCGTTGGTATAGACGATTTTTCTTCCCTTCAAGCGCCGCAGGGCATGGGCCAGGGCCTTGTCGAAGATCACTTGGCGCGGCAGGTCCGGGAACTGGTGGGTGTGCCAGAGAAAATGGCGCGGGTCCGTGCCGTGGTGGCGCATCAGACCCAGCAGGGTGGCGCCGTAGCGGTGCCAGTAATCTTCCCGCAGCGCGCTCGCCTGGGTCTCTTCCAGGCCCAGTTGCGCCATGACGTAGTTGGTCATGCTGCGGTTGATGTGGGGAAAGATGTGCGGCGAAGCGTCGTGCAGGGTGTTGTCGAGGTCAAACAGCCAGACGGTTTCCATGGCGCGCAAGGATACGCGAATGGCCGTACCCCGGCACGAACCTGTAGTAGCCGGGCAAAGCCAAAGTTAAACGCCGAGACGCCGAGGCGTCGAGAGAGTCACGAGTTGTAGCAGCAGCCAGTAGCACGCGACGAACGTAGCGCCCCCCGAAAATCCGGCTTTTCCTCGGCGTCTCGGCGCCTCGGCGTTTCAAATCTAAACAAACACCGGGTCGGAGAAGACCAGGGTGCCATCCTCGCGCATCATCATGTTTTCGGTCTTGAGGAAATCGGCGCGGAGCTGGTTGCTCTGGACGAAACCGTAGAGGCCTTGCAGGGCGTCATAGACGTCCTGGCTGAGGCCCAGGGGGGTGCGCAACAGGCTGCCGAAGGCCAGGGTGGTCATGTTTTCGCCAAAGGACATCCAGGTGCGGCAGCCTTGTTCGTAGGTGCTGGAAATGGTACGGGCGACGGCCCAGGGCAGGGTGTCCGCTTCCAGGGGCAAGAGGCGTTCCATTTCCACCATGTAGAGGGGCAGGCCTTTCTCGGTGCGCCCCACTTCGCCAAAGTCGGCATGGACCACCGGGTAGTGGCGACCCCGGGGACTGTCCGGGTCCGTAAGGAAAGTATGGGCGGCGGGGCAGTCGGTGACCTTCAGCACCCGGCCGTTACCCTCGTCGTACACGCGGCAATGTTCCCCCTCGCCGATCTGGGGCAGGCCTTCCAGCCTGGGGTCCGTGAATGCAAAGCTTGCACACATGTTTGTCTCCCCCCCTGCATTCATTGCGCACCTTCAACAGACAGCGACCGGCTGTTCAGGAACGATGGCATGTCCGTTATTGATACGGGCTTATTTGGACATCACGGGAGTATAGCACCGGCTTCGATCCTGCTATTCCGGCCTTTAATGCATTCCTTTGCCACACAGTTGACATACGTCAAGAGGAAAATTGGTGCGCTGCACCAAACGGTCTATACTTGCCCCGGACGGCTTGCAGACCGTCTATGGGGTGCCGGCAACAGGCGCTCCCAACCCCTGAAACTGAAGCTAGGAAAACAGCATGATCAATCTAAAAGGAAAAAAGGGCCTGATCACAGGCATCGCCAACAGCGACTCCATCGCTTACTACGTGGCCAAGGCCGCCGTGGAAGCCGGTGCGGAAATCGCCGTCACCTATCAGAACGAAAAGACCCGGAAATTCACCGAGCCCCTGGCCAAGGAACTGGGCGCGAGCCTCTACCTGCCCTGTGATGTGACCACGGAAGGTTCCCTGGAGTCCGTCTTCGATGCCATGAAGGAAAAGTGGGGCGGCCTCGACTTCGCGCTGCACTCCATGGCCTTCGCCACCCAGGGCGACCTGCACGGCCGCGTGGTGGACAGCAGCCGGGACGGCCTCTCCATGGCCCTGGACGTCAGCTGCCATTCCTTCATCCGCATGGCCAAGCTGTCGGAACCCCTCATGGCCGCTGGCGGTTCACTCGTAACCATGTCCTACCTGGGGGCCGACCGGGTCGTGCTGAACTACGGCGTGATGGGCTTGGTGAAGGCGGCTCTGGAAAGTGCCACGCGCTACATGGCGTCCGAACTGGGCGAAAAGGGCATCCGGGTGAATTGCGTTTCTCCCGGCCCGGTGTCCACCCGTGCGGCGTCCGGCATCGCCCACTTCGACGACCTCATGAAGGAAGCCAAGAGCAAGTCCCCCATGCACGCCCTGGCGTCCAAGGAAGACATCGGCGACCTCACGGCCCTGTTGTTCTCCGACGCCGGCCGCAGCATGACGGGTTCCCTCATCTACGTCGATGCGGGCTACCACATCATGGCGTAATGGCCTGATGACGTGAAAAAGGCCCGGGGGCGGTGACGTCCCGGGGCCTTTTCCATGGTGTGAAGCACTTACTTCGACTTGATGAGCGTACCGACACCTTGTTCGGTAAGAATTTCCAGCAGCAGGGCGTGCTCCACCCGGCCGTCGATGATGTGCACCGACTTGACGCCGCCGCGGGCCGCGTCCAGGGCCGAGGAAATCTTCGGCAACATGCCGCCGGAGAGGGTGCCGTCGGCAAACATGAGGTCGATTTCCTTGGGCGTGAGGCCGGTCAGTAGTACACCGTCCTTGTCCAGCACGCCGGGGGTGTTGGTCAGCAGCACCAGCTTTTCGGCCTTGAGGATTTCCGCTAGCTTGCCCGCCACCACGTCGGCGTTGATGTTGTAGGACTCGCCGTTTACGCCCACGCCGATGGGGGCGATGACCGGGATGAAGGCGCCGGAATCCAGGAGGCCGATGAGGCTGGGGTCGATGGAGGTGATGTCACCCACCTGGCCGATGTCGATGAGGTCCTCCGGGTTGTCCTGGTGCGGGATCATCAGCTTCTGGGCGCGGATGAAGTTGCCGTCCTTGCCGGTGAGGCCCACGGCCTTGCCGCCCTGCTGGTTGATGAGATTGACGATCTCCTTGTTCACCTGGCCACCCAGCACCATTTCCACCACTTCCATGGTCTCCGCGTCGGTGACGCGCATGCCCTGGATGAACTCGCCCTTCTTGCCAACCCGGGCCAAGAGGTTCTCGATCTGCGGGCCGCCGCCATGCACCACCACCACGTTCATGCCGACGAGCTTCAACAGCACCACATCCCGGGCGAAGCATTCCTTCAGCGCCGGGTCGGTCATGGCATTGCCGCCGTACTTCACCACGATGGTCTTGCCGTGGAAGCGGCGAATATAGGGCAGGGCCTCGGCCAGGATGCCGGCGACGACGGCGGGAGTCTGTTTTTCGTTCATGGCGGCGGGGCTGGCGAGTGATTGGGAAGGGCCGGATTTTAGCGCCCCAGGGGAGCGGGGGGAAGGCATGGTGCGCAAGAGCGGGGTCGATATGATGTCGTTCGGAGCAGGGGCCTCCATCCGCTCTCCATAAAATTCTTCAGAAAGAGAAATCCAGGATGCTTTTCAGGGTCCATTTGTCGGCGGGCGAGCTGAGGCCGCGGCCAATGCCAAAATGCACGCCCATGGGTTTGCCACCGTATTCCACCACGGCGAACAGGGTGTGGGATTGCTGCTTGCCTGGCAGGAAAGCGTTGAGAGGCCCCAGCTCGGAATAGCTTTCCAGGCCCGCCGACCAGCGTTCCGTCAGCTCCCGATTCAGCTTCAATTGCAGCGAAAAATCCGGTGTGCGCTGGGAAAGACCATCCGAAAGTTGCCAGGCCAGGACGGGGTTGGCGGCAAAAAGCCATTCCTTGCCCCGGTAGCCCAGGATATTGCGCATCTCGAAACTGCTGCGGGATTCAGAGAAGCGACTCGCCACCCGGGATAGCTCGCCGTTGATGCCGGCAAACCAGCCGGTTTCGCTGCCTTCGTGGCGCAAGGGCAACCATTTCAGGCGCAGCTTGGCTCCCGCCAGGGACCAGTTGCCGCTGGCGTCTCGGGATGTTGGCAGATAGAAACCCCAGTCCCAATTCCCGCCCAGGGCAAAGGCGAATTCCGGGGTGATGCGCAGGCCGTGGGACGGCGGCGCCTCGCCCGGGTAATCCGGTGTGCCGCGGCCACTGGGCGTGGTGTTGATATGCACCTCGAGGCCAGTTTCGCCTCTGGCGGTAAGTTCGTCGGTGTAGACCTGGATTTCATCCGTCAGGGCCGCCGATGCCGCCAGGGGCAGGAAGAGGAGGGTGGTGAGCAGGCGCATGGGCGAGGTGGGTTGTGGTTGGCGTGAGGATGATAGTCATTATCAAAAACAGGGGCAAATTCTTGTTGCAGCGCAACCGGCATCGCCTTAAGCCGGCCAGGCGGTTATCCTTGCAAGCCTTGCGGTTTTTTCCGCGCGTGAAGAGAAAACAATGGCTTTGTCCAATCTGCATACCTACGACCACTACGGTTACGCCCTCGTAGCGGTTGTTGGCACCGTCCTCGCTGTGGTCCTGGTGGCTTGGTTGATGCAGCGCTCGCGCTGGGCTGGCTGGATTCAAACCCTGCAGGGCGTGGCGCCGCCCTTTATCAACATCATCGGCGTGCTCTTCGGCCTGACCCTGGCCTTCCTGGCCAACGATACCTGGAGCGCCCACGACCGGGCCATGGGGGCGGTGTACCGTGAGGCGGACGCCCTGCGCATACTCTCTTCCTTGTCGGCCAAGCTGGCCGAACCGGTGAGGCGCCAGCTACGGGGCGCCATCGGCGACTACGCAAAGGCTAGCGCGGCGGAGTGGCCCGAACTGGCCCGGCGCAGCGCCAGTCAGGCGGTTTCCGACCGGGCAGATGGCTTGCTGACCCTGCTGGCGAGTCGGGAGGTGGAGGCGGCGGCAGGGGGTAATGTGCAGGCCCTCATGTTGAAGAAAGCCAGTGAAATCCGCGATGACCGGGATCTGCGTATCGCGCTATCTCAGACCCATGTGAACCCCCTGAAGTGGCTGGGCATGGCTTTTCTCGGCCTGCTCACGCTCATTTCCATCGCGGTGGTGCATGCGGACCGGCCCCGGGCGGCCCTCGTCGCCGTGATCCTCTTCGCCCTCGCGGCGGCCCCCACGGCGGCCATCGTGCTGGTGCAGGGCAACCCCTTCCAGCAACCCTCCTCCGTGACGCCGGCCCCCATTGAGGCGGTGGCGGTGGGCTTGTAGGTCGGGCTTCAGCCCGACAACCCCTGCGCTTGGCCGACATCCGGTGTGTGACAAAAAAGCCCGGCGGGGCTTTACGCTCCCGCCGGGCTGATGGACTGAAGAAACGCCTCAGTCGATGGACAGGCGCCGACCGGCACCGGCAGCCTTCTTCGGTAAGCTCAGTTCCAGCACACCGTCGGTGAACTTGGCGATGGCCTTGCTGTCATCGATGTCCTGGCCGAGCTGGAAGCTCCTGGACACCTTGCCGAAATAGCGTTCGGTGCGCAGCACCCGTTCGCCTTCCTTGACTTCCTTTTCGGTCTTGCGTTCGGCACTGATGGACACCATCGGGCCTTCGATGTGAATGTGGATGTCTTCCTTCTTCACTCCGGGCAATTCGGCATGCACCACGAAGTTCTCGCCCACTTCCTTCACATCCATCTTGATGGCCGGGGCTTCGGCGGGGGTGCCGAATTCCACCGGCCGCACGAAGAATCCGCGGAAGAAATCGTCGAGCGGGTCATAGCGAGTGAGGTTGGCCATTTTCGTCTCCTTCAACAGTGGATAAATGAAGCTGTTCGCTTCGCCAAGTCAAATATAGAGCAGGACAGGCGCATTTCAAGTGCTGTGCTGCCTGGCTTGCGTCGAGTCTGGAAATGGGGCTTACTGCGAAGCTTTTCAAGAAGGAAAACAGCATGGCCGAAACAGCTCCCGATGCCTGTCCGCGCTGCGGCAAGCCCGTTATTTGCGGAATGCAGGCCGGCATGGCGCGCTGCTGGTGTGCCGACTATCCGCCGGTGCTGAAGGTGCCGGCGATGGAGCAGGGCGCCGGCTGCTATTGCCCGGAGTGTCTGAAGGAAATCGTCGACAGCGTGAGGGGTGCGGAGGGAGGGGGGAGGAGTTGAGTCAGGCGCCTTCGGCGCGAGGAAAGGCGTAAAAGCGCTGCGGGTTTTGCGTCCAGGCTCCGCGCCACAGGCGCGCAAGCATCAACTCCTCACCCCTAACCCCTTACTCCTCACACTTTTCAGCCCCTGTTCTTGGGATCGAAGTTGATGATGGCGCGACCGTCATCGGTCGTGCGGGGCTTGGGCTTCCAGGCGTGGCCGTAGACGATTTCGAAGGTCAGCGGCAGGCGGCCATCCAGCCGTCTGGCTTCCAGGGCCGCGAGGGCCTGTTTCCAGGCCGTCTTGCCCATGAGGCCCTGGCGGCGGCCGCTGGCAGCATTCGTGGCGCCGCTGCCCCGCAGGTCGCGAAACAGTTCGTCTACGCTGGCATAGGTGAGGGTGATGACTTCCATATCCATCACCGGTTCGGCGAAACCGGCGCTTACCAGCATGTCGCCGATGTCGTGCATGTCGATGAAGCGATGCACGTGAGGCTCCGCATCAAGGAAGGCCTCCCGCAACTCCTTCAGGGTGTCCGGCCCGAAGGAGGAAAACATCAAGAGGCCCTCCGCCTGCAATACCCGCTGCATTTCCTTGAAGGCCGGCAGGGGATCTGCCAGCCAGTGCAGCATGAGGTTGGACCACACCAGGTTGGTGCTGGCATTCGCCAGGGGCAGGGCCGTGGCATCGGCGCAGAGGGGTGAAAGGCGGCTGGCGCCGAAGACCGGCAGCAGGCGGCGGAGCCAGGCGGTACGCTCCCCGGCCTTTTTCAGCATGGAAAGCGACCCGTCGCAGGCGATGCGCCGGGCGTCCGGATAGCGCTCGCCGAGGACGTTGAGATCGGCCCCGGTGCCGCAGCCCAGGTCCAGAATGGTGCCGGGCTTCTGCTTGATGTAGTCCAGCCTCTCGTTCATGCGCCGCGCCACCTCCCGGTGCAGCACCGAGAACGTGTCGAAATTCTTCGCCGCAGCGGAAAAACGCCGCCGGACGAGGGCGCGGTCGAGGGGGAAGGGGGCGCGGGACATGCTTGGTGAGTGGTAAGTAGTGAGCGGTGAGCTGTGAGCGGGCGCGGATATTCCGCTCACCGCTCACTACTTACCGTTTACCCATCAGACCGGTTTCAGTCCCAGGCGCTTGAAGAGTTCATCGTCCCGGTCGGCGTCGTTGTTGCCGGTGGTCAAGAGCTTCTCGCCGTAGAACATGGAGTTGGCGCCGGCCAGGAAACACAGGGCCTGGGTTTGGTCATTCATTTCGTGGCGGCCGGCGGACAGGCGCACATAGCTCTTGGGCATGGTGATGCGGGCGCAGGCGATGGTGCGCACGAAGTCGAAGGGATCCAGTTCCCCCGCGCCGGACAGGGGCGTGCCTTCGATTTTCACCAAGTTGTTGATGGGCACGGAATCCGGCGGCGGTTCCATGTTGGCCAGTTCGGCGATCAGGGCGGCGCGGCTCTTGCCGCTTTCCCCCAGACCGACGATGCCGCCGGAACAGACGTGGATGCCGGCGTCCCGCACCTTGTCCAGGGTGTCGAAACGGTCCGCCTGGGTATGGGTGGTGACGACGTCGCCGTAGAAATCTGGTGCCGTGTCGATGTTGTGGTTGTAGTAGTCCAGACCCGCGTCCTTGAGCTTCTCCGCCTGGCCGTCCTTGAGCATGCCCAGGGTTACGCAGGCTTCCAGGCCGAGGGACTTCACCTCCCGGATCATGTCCGCCACCACTTCCAGCTCCTTGTCCTTGGGGCCGCGCCAGGCGGCGCCCATGCAGAAACGGCTGGCACCCCGAGCCTTGGCCGCCAGGGCGCCTTCCCGCACTTCCTCGATGGACAAGAGGCGTTCCTTCTCCAGGCCCGTGTCGTAACGGGCGGCCTGGGAGCAGTAGCCGCAGTCTTCGGAGCAGCCGCCGGTCTTGATGGAGAGGAGCGTCGAGCGCTGCACGGCGTTCGGATCGAAGTTGGCCCGGTGCACTTCCTGGGCGCGGAACAGCAGATCATTGAAGGGCAGGGCAAACAAGGCTTCCACCTCGGCCACGCTCCAGCGTTCGGGCTTTTGCGGGGCGTTCTTGGTGGAGGCGGGAAAGGCGACGGTGGTGGTACTCATGGCAGGGCTTCCGGGAATGATTGAAGACCCTGGCGGCATAAACCGTGTCGGGTGATTCATAATTATGGAATGGTGGAGCACGGCGGCATCATCGAAGAAAGGATCGGATGTGTCAAATCTCCCGCAAGACGCGCATTCTACCGAAGCCGGCCGGGGCCGTGGGTGGTTCTCCGCCGCCCTGCGCTTCCTCTTGCCCCAGGACTGCGTGCTCTGCGGTGCGGGCATCCGGGCGGATGAAAAGGATCAACCCATCTGCTCTGCCTGCGCTGCCGGCTTGCCTCGCCTCCAGGCCGCCCCCTGCCCGGTCTGTGCCCTGCCCACCACCCAGGGCGAGACCTGCGGCGCCTGCCTGCGTAAACCGCCGCATTTCGACGCCACCCTGGCGCCTCTGGTGTATGCCTTCCCGGTGGACCGGCTGGCCCAGGCCCTGAAATACCACCACCGGCTGGCCCTGGCCGGCTGGCTCGGGGGCCTGCTGGCGGACGAACTGACCAAGCATGAACTGAGGCCGGACTTGATCGTGCCCATGCCGCTGCATTCCCGGCGACTGGCGGAACGGGGTTTCAACCAGGCTCTGGAACTGGCCCGGCCCCTGTCTCGCCTTACGGGCATTCCTCTGGACTGGGAGGCAGTGGAGCGCAAACTGGATGCCCCGCCCCAGGCCAGCCTGCCCTGGAAGGCGCGGAAAAAGAACGTGCGGGGCGTCTTCCTGTGCATGAAGGACCTGACGGGCCGGCATGTGCTGGTGGTCGATGACGTCATGACCACCGGTGCCACCCTGGACGAGCTGGCCCGCAGCCTGAAAACCCGTGGCGCCGCCCGTGTCACCAACCTAGTGGTGGCGCGGACCCTGCCACACTCATAAGGTGGGCTGCTGGATAGCCGGACAAAGAAACGGCGACGACCGAAGGGAGACAGTCGCCGCCGCAATTTCGGCGCAGAGCTGTCTGCTTGACAGGGGGGCCGAAGAACTGATGCCAGTGCTATTACGGCCGGCAGACCGCCAGCTTGAGGGTGATTTGAGAGGACATGTGGTGTAGGAGGAAATTGCCCCATACTTTCACCCCTCACCCCTCACCCCTCACCCAGCCATGTTCGACATCGTCCTCTACCAGCCGGAAATTCCGCCCAATACGGGCAACATCATGCGCCTCTGCGCCAACAGCGGTGCGCGCCTGCACTTGGTGCGGCCCCTGGGGTTCCAGGTCAGTGACAAGGCACTGGCGCGGGCTGGCATGGATTATCGGGACAAGGCGGTGCTGACGCTGCATGAGGACTGGGCGGCCTGCAGCGCGGCCCTGGCCGGCCGGCGTCTGTTCGCCTTGACGACCAAGGGCGCGCGGCCCTACCAGGAGGCGGCATTTACGGAAGGGGATGTGTTTCTGTTCGGGCCGGAAACCCGGGGCCTGCCAGCGGAGATACTCGACGATCTGCCGACTGCCCTGCGCCTGCGCATTCCCATGCTGCCGGACAGTCGCAGCATGAATTTGTCGAATTCGGTGGCAGTGGTGCTGTTTGAAGCCTGGCGCCAGACGGGGTTTGGCGGCGGGGTGTAGGGTGTAGGTTGTGCCGACAGGCACAACACCCGGAAATGCTGTTGTG
>JAYTVW010000124.1:0-5484 GCA_043743785.1 Rhodocyclales bacterium
TCTTGCGATGCCGTTCAGAACCCGCACCACGTCTTCCAGGCCCCGGGACACCTCGCCCACCAGCTTGTTCAAGCCCTCCGTCAAGCGCAGGTGGAAACCGGTCTTGCCATCCGCCCCGATCCGCCGCGAGAAGTCTCCGTGGGCCGCTGCATCCACCAGCGCCGCCACTTCCTGCTCCACCGCAATCTCCGCCGTACGGTCGATCCACTGGCTTACCCGGCCTTGGTAGGCACCGGCCTCGTCATGCACGGGGCTAGCCGTAACCTGCAGATGGCGGCCCGCCAGGGTCGTATCCAGGGTGTGGCTACCGATCAGGGCCGAGCGATAGACCGTCCGGGCACCTTCCTCTTCCAGGTAGTCGCCAAGTCCCTTGCCCAGCATCTTGTCCACGGCAAAACCCGGCACCCGCTTCACGATTTCAGCAGACATGCCCTGCCACAGGGTATGGGCCGCCTTGTTCATGAAAATGAGCTTGTTGCCGTCGTCGGACAAGGTCACCGGCACCGTCACACTCTCCAGGGCAAAGCGCACCCGCAGGTTCTCGGCCGCCACGCGCTGTCCTTCCACCACATCAAAGCCGAGGCGGGTCTGCATGGATTTCAGGCCCTGGAACACTTTGCCGATCTCGTCGTCCCGCAAGGTATCCACCGAACTTGCGTAATTGCCGAATGCAATTTCATGAAAGGCATCGATGGCCTGTTCCAGCGGCCGGGTCACCAGTCGGCGCATGACCAGATAGATGACCCCCGCCATGACGCTGACCACCACCAGGGTAGCCAAGAGCAACTGCCAGGCCAGGGTATTGGCGGCATGCTCGAATTCGTCGATATAGGTGCCCCCCGCCACGACCCAGTTCCATTCCGGAAAGTGTTCGAAAACCACGACCTTTTCCCGGGGCTGGGTATCTCCTAGTTCCGCATTCAGCCAAGGATAGCGGATGGTGCCCTGCTTTTTCTCGAGAATCTCCCGGATGAATTCCCGACCGGAGGCATCCTTGGCAGCGAGTATGTTCTGGCCTGCCTTCGCCGGATGCACCACCAGGGTGCCGAAGGCCTTGCCCGGCGCCCCGTCCAGCACATATAGATAGCCGGTATCGCCAAACTTGATGGTGCCCAGATGCTTCTTCAGCACCGCCATCTCGGCCGTAAAGTCCCGCCCAATGAAGGTGGCACCGATGACCTTGCCGCCCCCATCCTTGATGGGGCTATAGCTGGCGTAAGTGTCCTTGCCGAACAAGACAGTGCGCCCAACGTAACGCTCCCCAGCCAGCAGACGGCTGTAGGCAGGGCTTTCATGCACCAGGGGCGTACCGACGGCACGCTCGCCATTTTCCTTTTTGAGGGAGGTGGTGACCCGCAGGAACTCGTCCCCGGTGCGCGCAAACAGGGTGGCCACGGCGCCGCTGCGAGCAGTGAACTCATCCACCTCGTTGAAACGCTTGTTCATGACCGTCGGGCCGTTTTTCAGCAGGGGCAGGCCATCATCGGCCAGGCCGTCCACGCTGAACTGGCCGAAATTCCCGGCGAACAGATCATTCAGATGCCCCGCCTCGCTCTTGATGGCGGCGGCACTGGTTTCCAGCATCTCCCGCGCCAGATGCACCTTGTCGGTAAGCACCCCTAGCCCCTGCTGCTCCAGGGATGAGCGGGAACTGTGCACGATGATGGCAGTGGACAAGCCGCTGACCAGCAGGATCGCCATGGTCATGGCCGAAGCACCCTTGAACGACAAGGGGGTGTCATGCACCCAGCGGGAAAGGCGGCCCCGGAGGCCCCCATGGACGACCCTACCGTTATGAATGGCCAGGCCTTGGCCCTTGCCTTCCCGGAAGGGTCGATAGGCTTCTTCCGCAGTCCG
Organism: Rhodocyclales bacterium; assembly: GCA_043743785.1. Classification (GTDB taxonomy): domain Bacteria; phylum Pseudomonadota; class Gammaproteobacteria; order Burkholderiales; family Rhodocyclaceae; genus JAQTNA01. The sequence goes on from JAYTVW010000124.1 coordinate 1,858, forward strand.
GATAGACTCCCGGCTGGCCTTGCTGCGCACCGACATATAGCCAGTGATCGTACCGTTTTCCCGCAGGGGCGTGACATTGGCCTCCACCCAGTAGTGATCGCCATTCTTGCAACGGTTCTTCACCATGCCATTCCAAGGGCGCTCCTCTTTGAGCGCAGCCCACAGATCGGCAAACGCTTCCTGAGGCATGTCCGGATGCCGCACCAGGTTGTGTGGCTGCCCCAGTAGCTCCTCTTCCGTGAAGCCGCTGATGGCCAGGAAGTCACGATTGATATAAGTAATCTGGCCCTTCAGGTTCGTCTTGGAGACGATGGACATACCATCCTGCAGTTCCACTTCCTTGTTCGTGACGGGCTGGTTGTTACGCATGGGGTTCCCACTTTTTCATTTTTATTTGCACTGGGGATATTCAGAATTCCGACCACTCATCCGCGTCCTGAGCCGCCGGCAACCGGGGCGGTGCAGCGATGGCTTGGCGCGGCTTGTTGGCCGGCTTACTGGCCGGCTTGTTGCTCGGCTTGCCGGCGGGCAGGCTGCGCATAGGCGCGCGGGACGGGGGCTGGGCCAGGATGCTCCGGCTTCCCCCCAGGTCGAAGACGCTGACCGCCGACGCCAGGCTGCGCGCTTGATCCTCCAGGCTTTCCGCCGCCGCCGCCGCTTGTTCCACCAGGGCCGCGTTCTGCTGAGTCACTTCTTCCATCTGGCTCACCGCCAACGTCACCTGCGTCACCCCGGAACTCTGTTCCCGGCTCGCCGTGGCAATCTCCTTGACCAAGTGGGACACACCCTGGAAGCTTTTCACCGCTTCTTCCATGGTCCGCCCGGCTTCCCGCACCAGCGTGGCGCCGGACTCCACCCGGTCCACGGATTCCGCGATCAGCACCTTGATTTCCTTCGCCGCCATGGCGCTGCGCTGGGCCAGGCTGCGCACTTCCGTAGCCACCACCGCGAAGCCCCGGCCCTGCTCCCCGGCCCGCGCCGCCTCGACAGCCGCGTTCAAAGCCAGGATGTTGGTCTGGAAGGCAATGGAATCGATCACCCCGATGATGTCGAACATTTTCTTCGACGAACCCTGGATGGCCCCCATGGTGTCCACCACCTGATGCACCATTTCGCCGCTCTTTTCCACAACGGCGTTGGAACTCTCCGCCAGCTCCGCAGCGCGCATGGCGTTTTCCGCGTTCTGCTTCACCGTGGCATTGATTTCTTCCATGCTGGAAGCGGTTTCCTGCAGGCTGCTGGCCTGCTCCTCGGTACGGGAAGACAAGTCAGAGTTGCCGCTGGCAATTTCCTGGGAGGCTTGATTGATGGAATCCGTTGCCTCCTGGATCCGCCCCACCACTTCCCGCAGATGCTCCACCGTCGTGTTGGTGTCGCCTTGCAGCTGGCCGAAGGTGCCGGCGTAGTCCCCGTCCATGCGCTGGGTCAGGACACCCCGGGCGATTCCATTCAGCACCCTTGCCACATCCTCCAGACCCCGAGACACCTCCTCCACCAGCTTGTTCAGGCCGTCCGTCAATCTCAGGTGGAAACCCAGCTTGCCGGCTACCGAAATACGCCCGGAGAAGTCGCCGTGGGCCGCCGCGTCCACCAACCCAGCCACTTCCTGCTCCACCGCCACTTCCGCCGTCCGGTCCAGCCATTCCACTGCCGTACCCAGGCGCTCGCCCGCATCGTTCTCCACAGCCACGACGGTCAACACAAAGGTCCGACCTCCCAGCAGCACCGTGGCCTGATGGGAACCCTTTAGATTCGCCAGCAGTCCACGCTGATGGGCCGGATTCTTGTGGAAAATATCTATGCAGGCTCCCAGCACGCCGTCAGCACGAAATACCGGCAGATCCTTGCGAATATCGGACTCCGCAGCTTGAAACATGGCCCGCACTGCCCGGTTCATGTAGATGATGCGGTCATCCCGGTCGGCAATCATGACATTGGTGGCCACATTGTCCAGGCCGACCCGCAGGCGCAGATTCTCCGCCGCCACGCGCTTGTCCGCCTCGATGCTTTCCAGCAGGCTTTGCTGCATGGCATTCAGTGAAGTGGCGATGCCTGCCAATTCATCCCGCCCCGCCACCCTCAAGGGCTGGTCCAGTTCTCCCTTGGCCATGCGCGTCACGCCGGCACGGATTTCGTTAATGGCAGACAAGAGGGCGCCGCGGAAGGCCACAAAGAGATACAGGACCACCAGGATGGAAGCCAGCACCGAGCCCAGGGCCACCAGCCGCTCCCGTTCCAGACGGGCCAGCCGTGCCTTTATCTTGCCGTCAAACTCCTTTTCCGCCGTTTCGACCAGGGAATAGCCGGCGTCCATGGCGCGGGAATAGGTCTCGAAAACCGTCAAGGGCGCCAGGTTAATGGTTTCGGCCTTGAGGATGCCTTCACTGCCCATCTTCAGACCCGCACTCACCGCATCCTCGAAAGTCTTGATGTCGCCCGCCAGCTTTTCCTTCAGGGCCACATCACCCTGGATCGCCTTGGCGACGCTGTCCCCAAGAGAAGCGCGATCATCATCTACAAAGCGGGCAAAGCTTTCCAGGTCGATGCGTTCCGGTAGATCGAGTTTCTGGCGAGAGGCAACACCGGAAGAGAGGGCGCGGATGCGTCCGATGTGTTCCAGGGTCCGGGGCAGGCGCCCGGCAAAGACGTCCTGAAGGTAATAAGTATCCATCTCCGGGTCGAGGGAGGCATTCGCCTGGTCCGCCACCTTGCCGATCAGCTCCCGAACCCCGTTGATCATATCGGTATGGAGCTTGAGGCTTTCGGCGGCAGGCACCTGGATGCCCTTCGCCTTCACGTCGCCCCAGGCCGACTTGACTCTGGCCCAGTCGGCGGAGGTGGCCAGCGCGGCACCCACCTGGCTATCCGCCACATCGGCCACCTTGATGGCGGCTTCCGCGGCACTTTCCAGTTCCACCAGCTTGCCCTTGAGGGTCTCGTTGCCGCCGATGACCGCCTGGGCGGCACCGCGATGGGCCTGCACGGCACGCATCAAGCGCTCCATGGGCTGGATCATGGGCACCGCCAAGGCTTCCTTGGCCGAAAACTCGATGTCGCTGCTGATGCGTTGCAAGAGCATGAGCGTCAGCACCATTACCGGCACCATGACGACGACACCCATGAGCAGCATCTTGGCCGGCACACTCAAGCGCAGCATGATCCGGGAGGCGGGGGCAAACAGCGCATTCATTTCTTTTCTTCCTTCTCTTTATGTGGCGCAGTACCGCGTCCGACAGGCGTCACCCGCCCGACATTACGCGACACGCTCCGTCCCCCAAACCGCAGCGCAAGCTCTCAGAACTCGGCCCACTCGTCCTCGTGTGCGGCAGCAATCACCGCAGGCGCGGGGCGCATCGAACGGGCTGACTTTGGCGCAGCCGCTGGGGCAAGTCGCTTGACCGGTAACGCAGGCGCCATCTTTGGCGATGGGCGCCCATCCGTGGATAACTTGAACATGCTCACCGTACTAGACAGGCTCTTGGCCTGGTCTTCCAGGCTTTCCGCCGCCGCCGCCGCTTCTTCCACCAGGGCCGCGTTCTGCTGGGTCACTTCTTCCATCTGGCTCACCGCCAGCGTCACCTGCTCCACCCCGGCGCTCTGTTCCTTGCTCGCCGTGGCGATGTCCGT
>JAYTVW010000125.1:0-45994 GCA_043743785.1 Rhodocyclales bacterium
TCTTGCGATGCCGTTCAGAACCCGCACCACGTCTTCCAGGCCCCGGGACACCTCGCCCACCAGCTTGTTCAAGCCCTCCGTCAAGCGCAGGTGGAAACCCGCCTTGCCGTCCACCCCGATCCGCCGCGAGAAGTCTCCGTGGGCCGCGGCCTCCACCAGCGCCGCCACTTCCTGCTCCACTGCCACTTCCGCCGTGCGATCCATCCACTGGCTTACCCGCCCCCGGTAGGCACCGGCCTCGTCATGCACGGGGCTGGCCGTAACCTGCAATTGGCGGCCCGCCAGGGTCGTATCCAGAGTATGGCTCTGATTCAGGACAGAGCGATAGACGCTACGGGCGCCTTCCTCTTCCAAGTAGTCGCCGAGCCCCTTGCCCAGCATCTTGTCCACGGCAAAACCCGGCACCCGTTTGCCGATTTCAGCGGACATGCCTTGCCACAGGGAATGGGCCGCCTTGTTCATGAAAATGAGCTTGTTGCCATCGTCGGAGACAGTCACTGGCACCGTCACGCACTCCAAGGCAAAGCGCACCCGCAGATTCTCATCCGCAACACGTCGCTCGCCTTCAATGCGGTGCACCAAATTTTCCTGCATGGTTAACAGCGCCCGCAACAGGGCCGCCGGCTCATCCGTACCGACGATTTCCACCCGGTTGTCGAGCTTATCCGCCGCCACCGCATTGGCCAATTCCACCGCCTGGTTGAGGGGGCCGGTAATGAGACGAATGACATAGACACCCGCCGGCACCATGATCAGTACCGCCAGCAGGATCAGGCCCAGCATGAGATTGCGCGCGCTTTCTCCCTGGGCATTAATGCTGGCGAACTCCTGGGCATTGAGTTCCTTCTGACGCTGCACGAAGTCCCCCACGGCGTCGAAAGCTTCCTGCAGACGCGGCCGGGTTTCATCGAAGAAGACTTTCTTCCCTTCCTCCTTCTGCCCCTGCAGCAACAGATTTACCGCCTTGTCCAAACTAGCCCGGGCGGCCGCGTCCGCCCCCTGGATACGGGCCACCAGCTGTCGTCCTTTTTCCGTGTTCAGGAGCGCCGGCAATTCATTTATGGCCTTACGGGCCTTGTCCATGTCGGCGTCGATCTTGGCTTTTTCCTCAGCTATCTGCTTCACGTCGTCCCGCAGCAGGGCGGTGCGCACATGGCGCCCCACCAGCAGATTGCGCATGCGGATTTCCACCGCCAGATCCATTTTCTTGTTGTTGAAGCTGACGATCTGCTCCACTGAGTCATGCACCCGTCCCAAGCTGATCATAGCGATGCCGACGAACAGCACCATCATCAAGAGAGCACCAATGGTCGTCGCCGTCAGGCGCGTGCCGATGGAAAAATTCCGAATATTCATGTTCCGTCTCCTCCTGCTGGCTTAGTCGCGACGTGCGTCAGGCCTCTGCGGTCACTTCGTCCACCAGGGCCATTTCCCGGGAGAGCATCAATCGTTGGATGTCCACCACGATGAGCATGCGCTCCCCGACGGTGCCCAGGCCGAGAATGAAGGCCGTATCCACACTGGAGGAAAATTCCGGCGCCGGGCGAATCTGGCCCGGCTCCAGGGCGATCACGTCGGAAACGGAATCCACCACCATGCCCACCACGCGGCCGCCGATATTGAGGATGATCACCACCGTGAACGGGGTGTATTCCACCTTGCCCAGCTTGAACTTGATGCGTAGATCCACGATCGGCACGATGGTGCCCCGCAGATTGATCACGCCCTTGATGAAGGCGGGCGAATTGGCGATGGTGGTCACCGCGTCATAGCCGCGGATCTCCTGCACCTTGAGGATGTCGATGGCGTATTCCTCGGCCCCCAGGGTGAAGGTGAGGAATTCCTGGACATAATCGGAATCGTCAGCGGCGTCGTTACGAGCGCCGGGGGTGTTTGGCAGCATCAAAGCTCTCCCATGAAATCTTGCCTGAGGTTTATCGGCAGGACGCAACAAGACTTAAGGCGCGGGGTGGGCTTGCTGAACACAGGCCCACCCCGAATGAATGAAAACTCGATCAAGCAGCGGCTGGCACGGCCCGGCGCGCCATATCCACCAGCGCCGAGACATCCAGGATCAATGCCACCCGGCCATCGCCCATGATGGTGGCGCCGGAGACGCCGCAGACCTTGCGGTAATTCGCCTCCAGGCTCTTGATGACCACTTGATGCTGCCCCACCAGGGCATCCACCAGCAGGGCCACCTTGATGCCATCCGACTCCAGCACGACCATGATGGCCTTTTCTTCCTGGGCCACATGGTCCGGCACATTGAAGACCTCGTGGAGGGCCACCACCGGCAGATACTCGCCACGCACCTTGATCAGGCGCTGGCTGCCGCTCACCGTCTTCAACATGGCGCGGGTGGGCTGCAGGGATTCGATGACATAGTTGAGCGGAATGATGTAGTTCTCGCCCCCCACCGCCACCGACATGCCGTCCAGGATGGCCAGGGTCAGGGGCAGGCGCACGGTCATGCGGGTACCGACGCCGGTGATGGACTGGATATCCACCCTGCCCCCCATGGCACCGATATTGCGCTTGACCACGTCCATGCCGACGCCCCGTCCGGACACTTCCGTCACCTGCTCGGCGGTGGAGAACCCCGCTTCGAAAATGAGCAGCCATACTTCCTGGTCGGTCATGCTGTCGGATACCGGCAAACCCCGGCTCCTGGCCTTGGACAGAATCTTCTCCCGGCTGAGGCCTGCGCCGTCATCCCCCACTTCAATGACGATGTTGCCGCTCTGGTGAGAAGCGGACAGGGTGATGGTGCCCATCGCCTGCTTGCCCGCCGCCGCACGGGCCTCGGGCATCTCGACGCCATGGTCCAGGCTGTTCCTGACCAAGTGGGTGAGTGGGTCCGTGATGCGCTCGATGAGACTCTTATCCAGTTCCGTGTGCTCGCCGGCCAGCTTCAGTTCCACCTGCTTGCCGAGTTTCTGCGACAAGTCCCGCACCACTCGCGGGAAACGGCTGAACACCACTGAAATGGGCATCATGCGGATGGACATCACCGATTCCTGCAGATCCCGGGTGTTGCGCTCCAGTTGCACCAGGCCGTTCATGAGGCGCTCGTACTCTACCGGGTCCAGCGCGGCAGCAGACTGGGCAAGCATGGCCTGGGTGATGACCAGTTCCCCCACCAGGTTGATCATTTGATCCACCTTTTCCACGCTGACGCGAATGGAGCTGTCACCCCCGGCCTTCATGGGCGCGGCGGGTTTGGCTTCCCGGGGCTTGGCCACGGCAGGCTCCGGTGCCATAGCCGCCACCACCGGGCTGGCCGCCAGGGGCGCTTTAGCGGACGCAGACCCCTCTGCCACTGTGCTCGGCGCGGACAGCCGGTTGAGAAAACCGTAGGCGCCGCCCGGATCGTTTTCCAGAATATCGGTGTCGGCGGATACAGATGCGGGCGTCGACGCAATTACCGGCGCGGCAGGCGCGGCGGGAGCCGCTTGCGCCTGGCCCGGCGCCGCGAAGAATCCATAGGCACCGGCGGGATCGCCTTCGGGGACGCTCGCAGCCGGACTCCGGAGCGCTTCCGTCTCCAGCACAACAGCATCCGGCAGCAAGGCCTCGAACAAGCCCCAGGACTCGTCTACAGGCGTGCCTAGCGGCTCGAAGAAACCGTAGGCTTGCTGCTCGGCGGGCACTTCAAACAGTCCCCAAGCCGCATCGCCCGACGCAGCCGCAGCCTGGGTCGCCGCCGCGCTCGACGCCTCGTCGAACAGACCATAGGCCATTTCCTTTACTGCCCCGTCATTGCTTGACGCACCGGCGGACTGGAAAAATCCATAGCTACCCTCCGGATCATTTGCGGGCGCCCCCTCCGGGGATACGGACAGGCTGCCGCTGACGGCAATGAAGTCCACCACGTCCTTCACTGCCTCCATGTCGGAGGCAGTTGTCAGGCGCAAGGTCCAGGGATCGCCCTCCCGTGTGCCACGAACCATCACTTCAGGCGTGCCGAAGCTCAGCAATTCACCGACCAGCGTATCCATGGTGCCGGCAGCCAGACCGGCCACGGGCACAAAGCGGATATCGTAGGTCTTCATGGCCGGATCGAAGACGGGAGCGGCACCCACCAGGGTGACAGGCGCTGCCGCCGTAGCAAGCACTTTCGGTGCAGCCGCAGCCTCACCATCGCAGAGCTTCTGTAGCCTGGCGATGATCTGCGCCATGGCTACCGCGTCGCCTTCCCCTTCGCCCTTGTGGGCCGCCAAGAGGCCACCCAGCACGTCACCGGCCACCAGAAAGGCATCCACCATTTCCTCGGTCAGCGTTTGCTCGCCCTTGCGTATGCGGTCAAGCAAGGTCTCCAGGACATGGGTAACTTCCATCATGTCATTGAAGCCAAAGGTGCCGCTGCTGCCCTTGATCGAATGGGCCGCACGGAAAATGGCGTTGAGCTGCTCCGAATCCGGATTGTCCCGGTCTACCTCGAGCAGCAGGGTTTCGAGGTTGGCCAGATGTTCGGCCGTTTCCTCGAAAAACACCTGGTAGAACTGGCTCATGTCGAACGCCATAGCCCTCTCCTTGCTTACGTCGCTGGCGGTATGGTGTTCAGCCGATGACTTTTTTCACAACTTCGATGAGCTTCTGCGGATCGAACGGCTTCACCAACCAGCCCGTGGCCCCCGCCGCGCGGCCCTGGGACTTCATGGCATCGGAAGATTCCGTGGTCAGCATGAGGATGGGCACGCTCTTGTACTGGGGCATGGCGCGCAGGGATTTGATGAGCGTAAGCCCATCCATACGCGGCATGTTCTGGTCGGTGAGCACCAGGTTTACGACCCTGGTCTTCGCCTTGTCCAAGCCATCCTGGCCATCCACGGCTTCAATGACTTCGTAACCTGAGCTTTTCAGCGTAAATGCCACCATCTGACGGATCGATGCGGAATCGTCGATCGCGAGTACGGTCTTGGCCATAGTCTTATCCTTTACTGTGGTTGCCGGCCCCTGGGGGGGTAATTCAAAAGAGTTCGATGTCGCCGTGTCCCATGCCATCCTGGGCAACGGGATTGTGGGCGGTGGTCGCAGACAGATTGGCCAGGCTCTCGCCCATCCGATCCACTTCTTCCCGCAGCAGATTAGCCATGTCCTGAGCATCCTGCGGCGTGCTGTGCAGGGCGCGGGCCATGGAACCCAGCCGCGGCATGACACTTTCCAGCGCATCCACCCGCCGGGTAATGTGCCCGATGAGCTGGGAGACAATGTCCTGGAACTGCAGGGCGGTGATGGCCTTGCCCACCTCCACGCCAACCTGCCCGGCCGTCGCGCCCATGTCGGCAATGGCCGCGGAGCGCTGGCGGTTGATGCCTTCGATGACGCCAACGATCTCGTGCACCTTCTGCTTGGACTCCAGGGCGAAATTCATGTCCTGGGCCGCCATTTTCTGGATAGCCACCTCAGTCTGGCGCACGGAGATATCCATGGCCTTCATGGAGGCACTGATCTGCTGACTGAAATGGCTCGTACGGGAGGACAGATCGCGCACCTCGTCCGCCACCACCGCGAAGCCCCGGCCTGCCTCCCCCGCCCGAGCCGCCTCAATGGCGGCATTCAGGGCCAGCAGGTTGGTCTGCTTGGCAATGGAAGCAATTTCAGAAAGGACCGCCTGCACGTCATGGGTCCGGTGGGCGATGCTGTCCGTCAATTCCACCAGTTCCATGCCCAGTTTGCTGTTGGCAATGATGCTGTCCACCACCCGCTGCATGACATCCGAGGTGCTCTGGACGAAGCCGTCGAACTGGTCCGCCACATCCTTGCCGTCGCCGGTGGTCTGGCCGATGCTGCCGGCCATTTCCTGCTGCTGTAGGGCGTGGCGGTACATGCCCTGGAAACTTTCGGTAAGTTGGGTGATGGCTTCGGCCAGCAAGGTCTGCACCCGGGAAACCTCGTCGCGAATCGCCGCGAACTGGGTCTCGAACTGGCCGGTAACATCCGACACTGCCGCTTCCGTGGCGCTCAGCACAATGCGGCAATCATTCATCGCGTCCGTTGCTGCCGCACTGGCACTTTCACGGTCGCCGCCCAGCCACAACAAGGCCAGCCAGCCAAGCAGCACCAGCGCCGCCACCACCATGCCGGCTATCCAGCCGGCGAACCAGACTGCCGCTGCCGCGCCGGTAAGCACGCTCCAAGTAATCCCGAGCCAGATTGTCATGTTGCTACGGGGTTTCATTTATGCATTCCTCAAGACCGGGAATCGGGCCTGTTCACGAAAACGAAGGGCCGCCCCGAGTATTCTTACCCCCTCGGGGGACGGAAGCGGAATCACCGCTTCCCGGGGGCACTCAACAATCCTGCCACGCAGGGTCTGGCCCTTTATCGGCCCCAGCCGTGCTTTCTTTAACCTCACGAAGGGAAATCCCCACAAACCCATGCTTTCAACGGCGCACCGGCGGAAGTTCCTGCCGGGCCACACCGGCCGGCGCGACATCCGCCTGAGCCTCGCTATCCACCTCGACCGCCTGGCCATCCCTCAGGAGATCCTCCTCGGTCTTCTTGTTCATGACCACGATGCTGATACGGCGATTGATGGGGCTGTAGGGGTCCGACTTGTTAAACAGCACGGTGGACGCTTGCCCCACCACACGCATGGGCTTGGCTTCCCCCAGGCCGCCCGCGATGAGTTCCCGCCGGGAGGCATTGGCCCGGGCGGTGGACAGTTCCCAGTTGCCGAAGCCCCGGTCTCCCCCCGCGTAAGGCGTGGCATCGGTATGGCCCGACAGACTGATGTGGTTCTCGACTTCATTCAGGGCGTGACCAATGGAACGCAGGATTTCCCGGGTGTAGGGCTTCAGGTCCGCGCTGGCCTGGTCGAACATGGGCCGGTTCTTCTCGTCCACAATCTGGATACGCAGACCTTCCGAGGTGATATCCAGGAGTAACTGGTTCTTGAACTGGGCCAGGTTGGGATTCCCCTCAATGGCTTTTTCGATCTTGTCCTTCAACTCGCCCAGCTTGGCCTTTTCCTGGGCCTCCAACTGGGCCTTGGCGGCCTTGAGGGCCTGCAGGTTGAAATGCTTCTTGGGCGCTTCGATTTCGCCGTTCTTGACCTGCCCGGTGGTCTTGGTCAAGTCCTTGCCCCCCCCCTGGATGATGCTGGAACTGTCGCCGCTGCCGGAACCACCCTGCAAGGCCACCTTCAGGGGCGCCTGGAAATGCTCGGCAATACCCTGCAGATCCCCCTTGGCGGTGGAGCCGAGCAACCACATCAGCAAAAAGAACGCCATCATGGCCGTTACAAAGTCGGCATAGGCAATCTTCCAGGCGCCACCATGGTGACCGGCCGCGCTCTTCTTGATGCGCTTGACTACGATTGGCTGTTGGGAATCGTCGCTCATGTCTTTTTAAAAGCGTGAGGAGTGAGGGGTGAGGAGTGAGGAGTAGTCGGCGCAGAAGCGTACGGTGGACAGCCTGGATATCACGTAATTATTCGCGTGCGAAGCACGCCTGATTTCCACACCTCACCCCTTACACCTCATCCCTCACGCCCTACTTGCCTTTCCTGTTCTTGACTTCGTCTTCCAGTTCCTTGAAGGTCGGGCGCTCGGTGGAATACAGGACCTTGCGGCCGAACTCGATGGCCACCTGCGGCGCGTAGCCGTTCATGCTGGCCAGCAGCGTGACCTTGATGCACTGGAACATCTTGGTGCCCTCCTCTACCTTCTGCTCCAGCAGGGTTGCCAGGGGACCAACGAAACCGTAAGCCAGCAAGATACCGAGGAAGGTGCCCACCAGGGCTGCCGCGATCAGCTTGCCCAGCTCGGAAGGCGGGATACCCACGGATTCCATGGTGTGTACCACCCCCATCACCGCGGCAACAATACCGAAGGCCGGCAGGCCATCCGCCACCCGGGCCACGGCATGGGCGGGAATTGCCGCCTCGTGATGGTGGGTCTCGATTTCGTTGTCCATCAGGTTTTCGATTTCGAAGGCATTCAGGTTGCCTCCCACCATCAAGCGCAGGTAGTCGGTGATAAATTCCATGGCATGATGGTCATGCAGAATGCTTGGATACTTACCAAATAGGGGGCTGGCGTCCGGATTCTCGATATCCGCCTCAACGGACATGAGACCTTCCTTCCGGACCTTGGCCAATATCTCGTAGAGCATGGTCAGCAAATCGAGGTAAAGGGCCTTGTTGAAGTGAGACCCCTTGAACACCGTCGGCAGGGCCGCCACCGTGGCCTTGACCACCTTCGAGTTATTCGCAACGAAGAAGGCCCCCAGGGTGGCGCCACCGATCATGAGCAGTTCGGTCGGCTGAATAAGCGAGCCGACGTGTCCGCCGGCCATGATGAAGCCACCGAGAACGGCGCCGAGAATGACGACATAGCCAATGATTACAAACATGAAACATCCCCAGGGTAGTGGTAGGCGGGGAACGCCACGCAGGGTGTGCCCCACTCTCTGTCAGGCGAAGTATCGGCGGATCGCCGCAAAACTTGAGCACCCGCGCAAACAAAAATGCCGCCGGATTCTTCATCCGGCGGCATGAACCCCTTGCACGAAGCAAGGAGGAGGTCAGACGCTTGAAACTTCGGCTTGCAGAGACTTGCCGGACTCCTGAGTACGTCGGGTCTTGCCGGCCCGGGCGGGCACATGACACAGGCCGCAAACAAAATCACGGGTCAGATCCAGGGCATGGGTGACGAAGTGGCCGCCGCATTCCTTGCAGGCGGTGGTACGCAGCATACCAGCGTCCATAAAGCGTACCAGGGTCCAGGCCCGAGTCAAGCTGAGAACGCACTCCATGCCATGCACTTGGACGTGGTCCAGGTACATGCGGTAGGCCTTCACGGTGGCAGCCAGACCCTGGGTCCCGGTGTTCTGTTGCAGGAAGCGATGGAAGGCCATGAACAGGGAGGCATGAATGTTCGGCTGCCAGGTCAGGAACCAGTCTGTCGAGAAAGGCAGCATGCCCTTCGGCGGGGAGACGCCCTTCACCTCTTTGTAGAGCTTGAGCAATCGCTCCCGACTCAGCTTGGTTTCTACTTCCAGGAGTTGCAGACGGGCACCGAGGCGGATCAATTCCGTCGCGATCTGGATATCCGCGGCCTCGGCGACGATACTTTTGTTTCGCATGGCAGACCTCAGACCAGCGCTTCCACCGGCTTGCCCGCCGCCAGGATGGCTGCGTGCAACGGGGCCGTGCCCGAATCGCGCTGATGGCTGGAGAGCAGATCGAGCAACAGGCCATCATCAAAACGGAAGCGGCACAGCAACATGTTTGAGCCGGCCATTTTCAACAACTGTCCGGGCGTGAGCCGCTCCAGAACGGACGCGATGTCCCCGCCGACACCTAGACGATACATGGCCGCCTCCCGGTCGTCCCGCAGCATGTGCTGGGCGAGCATGAGATAAGCCAGATTCAGTTCCTTGATTTCGCCGTACATGGTGCTGGTATCCATCATTCCCTCCTCGGAGAATCGCCCACATTCTCAACGAGCGGGACTTTGGTCCTATTTTCCTTGAGGAAACGTACGTAAGCCATCGGTAGGACTGGAAATTTCCACTACGAAAGCAGAGGAAATGGACGTAGGAATTCTTCTTACACAGACGCGCGACGACCAGCCCCGGCGGCAAGGGACGGCGGTGAAGAGCTGGCGATGCCGGGGAGTTCAGTGAAGTTGCAGGACCTTGTTCTTTTCCTCCTCCACCAGCCGCGCCAACAGTTTGTCCGGATCGAGAGGCCGGCTGAAGAAATAGCCTTGAAAACTGTCACACCCCTCGCCGCGCAGGAATTCTGCCTGGCTGCGCGTCTCCACGCCTTCCGCAATGGTGGTCAGACGCAGGCTCTTGGCGATGGCGATGATGGCGCGTGCGATGGCTGAGTCGTCCTCATTGACCGTCACATCCCGCACAAAGGATTTATCGATCTTCAGGATATCGATGGGGAAGCGCTTCAGGTAGGACAGGGACGAGTAGCCCGTGCCGAAGTCGTCCACCGACAATTTCACCCCCATGTTGCGGAAGGCCCGCAGCATGCCGTTGGCGGACTCCGCGTCCTGCATGAGGACAGACTCGGTGATTTCCAACTGCAGGTGGCGCGCGGGAAAACCCGTTTCCTCCAGGGTCTGACTCACCACTTCCAGCAGCCTGGGCTGGCCGAACTGCACGGCCGAAACGTTCACGGCCATGGACAGATTGACGAAACCGGCCCGATGCAAGGCCTCGCCCTGGCGGCAGGCTTCCCCCAGCACCCAGGCCCCGATGCCGGTAATCAGGCCGGATTCATCCGCGATGGGAATGAAGCGGTCTGGCGGGATCACGCCCCGGGTCGGATGACGCCAGCGCACCAGGGCTTCCACCCCGACGGTGCGGCCGGTGCGGGCATTCAGGCAGGGCTGATACTGCAGATACAGTTCATTGCGCTCCACGGCATGCCGCAGTTCGCCTTCCAGGGCGACCCGTTCCGCGGAAGCGGCATTCATTTCCCGAGAATAGCGCTTGTAAGCATTGCCTCCCGAACGCTTGACATGGGACACAGCAGTCTCGGCATTCATCAGGAGTTCATAGACCTCGTCCCCATCCTCCGTCAGCAGGGCAATGCCGATGCTGGGGGTCAGGTAAAGCTCCAGTTTGTCCTTGAGGAAAGGCTCATCGAAAGTCTTCAACAACCAGTTGGCGAAGGTATTTAGCGCCTCGGGCTGATTCAGGCCCGGGCAGAAAATGCCGAATTCGTCTCCCCCAAGCCGCGCCAGCATGGCGTGGGGGGCCACGATTTCCTGCAGGCGCCGGGCCATCTGGCGCAGTATGCCGTTGCCGGTTTCATAGCCGAAGGAACTGTTGATGCGCAGGAATCGATCCACATCGATGCAGAACAGGGCACCGCGCAACTCCTTGCCGTGGCGCCCGGTCTCGACTATCCATTCCGTGACCCGGGCGCAAAACAGATTTTGGTTGGGCAGGCTGGAAAGGCTGTCGTAGAAAGCCAGTTCCTTGATGCGGTGATCCGCCTGGCGGACCGCCTGGCGGGCCTCGGCGCCACGCAGTTCCCGTTCGATGACGGGAATAAGGCGGGCAAAGTTCCCTTTCTGGATGAAATCACTGACCCCGTCATTCATGGCGGAAACCGCCAACTGATCGGAAATATGCCCGGAGTAGATGATGAAAGGCACATCCTTGCAACTCTTCTTCAGGATATCCAGAGCACCGAAGGAGTCGAAGCCGGGCATGCTGTGGTCGCAGATGATGATCTGCCAGTCCTCATGGGCCAGCACGGTTTCCATGTCCACCGCGTTATCCACCCGGCGGTACTCGACTCTCGTGCCACGCCGGGCCAGCTCGGAATACAGCAGAAAGGCATCATCCTCGGAGTCATCCACCACCAGCATGCGGATAGGGACGTTTTCCACGCCGGTGGCCCCGCCGCCCCTGGTCAAAGATGTATGGTCGCCAGTTCTCATGTCTTGGCATTACGGCCAGACCGGCGCGAACTTTAGACTTGCGTAGGTCGGGCTGTAGGTCGGGTTTCAACCCGACAAGGCACACATGTCGGGTTAAACCCGAGCTACGCCTATGGACGCGTCAGGCCGTGGCGACGCAGTTGCGGCCCCGCTGCTTGGCCAGGTAGAGGGCCTGGTCGGCATGCTTGATGAGGATATCCACGCTTTCAACCGTCGCTGTGCGCACCGCAGCGCCGATGCTGACAGTAACCCGGAGCTGGGCCGCCCCGTTCGTCAGTACCGTTTCCTCCATGCAACGACGTACCCGTTCTGCACAGACAAGAGCCTGTTCCAGGGTGGTGCCGGGGCAGATGGCAACGAACTCATCACCGCCGAGACGGCACAGCACGTCTTGTTCGCGCAGACCCCGCTTGAGGGCGGCGGCGGCCTGCCGCAGCACCAGGTCGCCGATGTCGTGGCCGCAGGTGTCGTTGATGGGCTTGAACTCATCCACATCGATCACCAGGCAGGCCAGGGCACGATCCGAGCGCTGGGACACGGACCACTCCTGCTGCAGGCGCTCCATGGCGAAGCGCCGGTTGGGCAGGCCCGTGAGCGGATCGGTGAGGGCCGCTTCCTGCAGGCGACGGTTGCTGACCGCCAGTTCGCCGGCAAAACGGCGGATTTCCTCCCGGTCCTTCTCGATTTCCTGGTGCAGGCGCACCACCCGCTGTCCCGCCCGCAGCCGGGCCGCCAGCACCCGCTGCTTGAGGGGCTTGGCGAGATAGTCGTCTACGCCGTTCTCGAAGGCCTCGATGAGGAATTCGTCGTCCTCCAGGCTGGTCAGGATGAGCACGTAGATGCCGCGCCCGACCCGCGTCTGGCGCAGTGTCCGGGTCAGGGCCATGCCATCCATTTCCGGCATGAGCCAGTCCACGATCATCATCTGGGGCCGCAACTCCAGCGCCTTGTCCAGGCCGGACTTGCCGTCCTGAGCCTCGATCACCTCGTGACCAGCCTTTTCCACAACCTTCCTGACCAGGGCGCGCATCACCGGGTCATCATCCACCACCAACACCAGCAGCTTGCCCAGATCCCGCCGCAGGATGTCTTCTTCCAGGAGCACTTCAGCGGGGGCCGGGCCGGCCGGCACCCTGGCGAGCTCCTCGAAGGAGGGCAGCTTGCCGGTACGCAAGTGCAACATGTCGCCCCAGGTTTTCCAGTTCTCCGCCACCTTGTCGCAAATCTGGGTCAAGTCCTCGGCGGCGATGCCAACCGCCAGACCAAGTTCGAAGAGCCGCTGCATGCAGCAGCCCCGCTCGGCCTCCGGCGCCAGGCAGACGGTGGCGATCTGGCGCGCCAGGGCCAGGGAGCGGGCCAGCACCGCCGGCCGGGAGCCCGCCGGGAAGGTGGCCGTCTCGATATTCTCGTGATAATAAACCGGCTCGAAGAAGACCTTGGGCAGACCCCAGTCCGCCATCATGGCGGCGGAAAGTTCGCAATGATCCATGAGGAACTCGCGTTGTTCCAGATCGGTAAGCGCCACGTCGCCCCGCTGGCGGCATTCCCCCAGAACGGTCGAATACTCGACCGGGAACAGGGTCGCCAGGGCCAGCTCGCCGACGCGGGCCAGCAAGCCTGCGGAAAAAGCCTCTTCCGGTGTCGTCGCCCGGGTGCGCTGAGCAATAAACTGCATGGCGATGGCGCACACCAGGGAGCCGGTCCAGTAGGCTTCGTAATCGAAATTTCGGCAACTGCCACCGCCATAGCCCGACACCAGAGAAAACCCCAGGGCCAGGCCGCGCACGGCGGGCAGCCCCAATACCGCCAAGGCATCCTGCACCGAGGCCACGGGACGGCGGCCGACGCCATTGGCCCCGTTGGCCGCCTTGATGACGCGACCGACAAAGGCCGGGTCCGTCTTGACGAGTCGCGCCAGGTCCTGGGGGGACACGTCGTTCTGGTGCGTCATGTGGATGATGGCCAGGGCCACACCCTTCGGCGACGGCAGATCACCGGATGCTTTGAGTTGTTCGAACTTTGAGATGTCGATTGGCGTCATGGTCGATCAAAGAGGGATGCTGCAGGCCTGTCGCCGGATCACCGGCCCTGCCGCGGAGGCATCGGCACCGACGAGACTTTAGGCGCAGAACAGGAAAAGAACAAGACCCGTACCATTCCCATGGGATGCCCTGTCACACCGGCGGGAAACGCGAGCAAACGGAATTCCATCCGGGAGCGCTTCACGCCTGGAGTAAAATGTCGCTTCCGCCGAACTCACGCCGCCGCTTCAGTCCATCCATGAATTTTTGCAGCCACTGCGGCGCGCCTGTCGCGCTCTTGATCCCGCCCGGAGACAGCCTGCCGCGCCATGTCTGCGGGGGCTGTGGCACCATTCATTACCAGAATCCCAAGCTGGTGGTGGGCGCCATCGCTGAATGGGAAGACGGACGCATCCTGCTGTGCCGACGCGCCATCGAACCGCGCCACGGCTACTGGACCCTGCCCTCCGGCTTCATGGAAAACTGCGAAACCACGGCCCAGGCCGCGGCCCGTGAAACCCTGGAGGAGGCCCGTGCCCGCATCCAGGTGAGCGATCTGTTCTCCCTGGTGGAAGTGCCTTACATCAGCCAGGTGCACCTGGTCTATCGCGCCCGTCTCCTGGACCTGGAGTTCGCCCCCGGCGAGGAGTCCCTGGAAGTCCTGCTGTTGCGGGAGGACGAGATTCCCTGGAAAGACATCGCCTTCCGCAGCATCACCCTGGCGCTGCGGCATTATTTCGCGGACCGCGCCGCAGGTATTTTTCAGCTGCACGTGGATCAACTCGGCCCACCGCCGACGTAGCGCTCAACGGTCCTCAAGATCGAAGACCACCGTCAGGGGCAAGGCGAAATCCCGCTTGCCAAGGCTCGGGGGCAAGGGCGTCACGCTCGCCGCCTGTTGCAGCATGTCCCGGGCCTGAGCGTCCAACAACGGAAAACCGCTGGATTTATCCACCACGGCCTGCGGCGGCTTGTCCTTGCGTACACTGAGCAGTAATTCCACCCGCCCCTGCCAGCCCCGCTGCTGCGCCAGCACGGGATAAGTCTTGAAGCCGGCCATGGCACCCCCGAGGGAAACCCGGTAGTGGCGCAAGCCCTCCGCGTCAAGTTCCCCAGCCTGGCTTTCCAGGCTCTCGGCGCCAACAGCGGGGGCTCGTATCAGCCCGGCAGACGCCGGAAGCTCATCCCTGGAGGCTGCCTGGGCCGGCACCGATGCTGCCGGCGAGCCACCCTGCGCCATGCGCAGGAGCGGCGGGCGCTCCTGGCGGGGAGACGGTCTGGCCACCGGCGCAAGCTCGGGAAGCTTGGCGGGACGGATGAAAACAATCAAGGATCGGGGCGCTTCCGGCAAGCGGGGTGGCTGGCCCAGGCCGATCACCAGCACATGGACAAGTATCGACCAGGCAAAGGCCTGACGCAGGCGGCGCCTGGCCTGCCCGTCCAGTACCGGGGGCAATCCCCGCCTGATGTGCATCACCCCGCCCCTTGGTCCACGCAAACAGACATCATTCTAATCCTGATGTCATGGGTCGTGGCAACACCCAATTCGCGCTGGCAAGTGCCCATCAGCATGCACAATTTCACACACTCTTTTGCAGCGTCCCCTGACGCACCGTGGCAGCATGCCCAACCGCTGCAAGGTCATACTAACAGGAGCACGCAAATGGAAAACCGGGAACGCGAACAACTGAACCAGTTCCTGCTGCAACTCCGGCAAGCCCGGGCCGGCGTCAAGGACGCGGAAGCCGATGGCCTGATCCGGGAAGCCGTGGCACAGCAGCCGGACGCACCCTACCTGCTGGTACAGCGGGCGCTATTACTGGAACAAGCTCTGCAGGCCAGCCAGGCCACCATCGCCCGCCTGCAGGCTGAGCTGGACCAGAACCGCACCAGCAGCAGCAACGGCTTCCTGGCCGAAGGCAACACCTGGGGGCAGGCGCCCACCCCCTCGCCACGCCCCGCAACCGTTCCCGCATCCACGGCGCCCTGGCAGGCGGCGCCGCCCATCCCCGCAGCCTCCTCATGGGGCGGCGGCAGCCTCCTCGGCACCGTGGCCACCACGGCGGTTGGCGTCGTGGCCGGTTCCTTCCTCTTCCAGGGCCTGGGGAATCTCATGGGGCAGCATCACAGTCCCTCCCTGGGCAGCGCTGCGGCCCCAGCGGCCCCCTTGCAGCCCCTGGCAGACGCTGCGCCTGTCAATAACTTCACTGACACGCCGGGTGGTGGCAACGACCTGGACAGCCTGAGCCTGGATGGGGACAGCCCGAACGACTGGGGCTGAACATCGGCGGACGCCGGGAGGACGATTACAGCCGGGCCTCACCCGGCCCGGTCTCGTTCAGCAGCAGAGTGTCCCCGTGGCTGTAGGCCGGCGTGCAACAACACAGGAGCCGCAGAGGTGTGTCCCCCATGGCTGTAATGTTGTGGGGCGTTCCCGGTGGAATGCACACCGTGTCCCCGGGCAGTACCTCGAAGCACGCCGTACCCAGGCCCATGCGCCCCCGGCCGGCGAGGATGTGATAAAGCTCCTCGGTGATCTGATGAACATGGCGGAGCGTGCTCTCACCGGGCTGCACGAGGGCTTCCGCCAGACTCTGGGCTCGGTTGCCATGGACCGCCGGATGCATCAGCTCGCGGATTTCGGAACCGTCCCGGGTGATGTAGGCCGAAACCCCGGCGTAGGACTGGTGAAACTTCAAGTGTCATTCCCCGGAAATCAGCCCCCGCGCCGCCCGCGCAACACCGGCTCCTTCAGGCTACCTGCGAGGCTGACCGGCGCGTTGATCTTGTCCGATAACACAACGTCCAGGACCCCCGTCAGCCCCCCCTCGTCGCTAAGCTTGAGCTCCCCGGAGGCAGCCATGGAGCCTGCGGTGAGGCGCAGATTGGACAGATGCCAGGTCGGACCCATGCGCGCGAAGCTCACAGCCAGGTCATCAAATCCCGTCATGCCGCCCCGCACGGCCGCACCGTTGCCGTTGCGCACCGCCGCCCCGAGGTCCATCCGCTCCACCTGCCCCCGGGCCAGACGCACGTCCCCCGATATCCGGGCATTGGCAAGAAGCTGCGCCCAGTCCTCCGCAGCGGATACCACATGGAAACGGCCGGTCAACTCGCCCTTTGCCGGGATATCCACGCCCAGCAGGGACCACAGCAGAGCAGCATCCACCCGGGTCAGAGACAGGTCGGCCTGGAGACGGCCATCCCAGCCGAGGTTCAAGCTTCCCGACAGCAGCCCCCGCAGGACACCGCCGTCGAACTGGGAGAAGCGCAGGCCAGCGGCATCCACCGTACCCGCCAGCTCGAGGCTGCGCACCACCTGGGCTCCTGCCTTCCAGTCCAGGGCCGATCCGGCCAATTCGAAGCCGTCCCCCTGTCCCTTGAGGGAAACCCGGAAATTGCCATCCTCGCTACGCATATTCAAGAACTCGACACCGCCAGTCCCAGCGGAGACCTCACCCTGCAAACGATCCAGCCGGGCTGTACCCAACGCCAGGGTCAGGTTGCTGAAGGTAGCGTAATCCACACGCCAGGCCGTGACGCCCCCATTGCCACGGGCACGGGAAAGCAGAGCCGCGCCTTTCACGCCCAGTTCCACGCCATCCAGCTGGGCACCGAATGCAATCTCCCGCTGGTGCAGCAGGGCACCCGCCCCGGGAATCAGCTTGACCGAAGCAATGCGCAGTTCCCCAAGGCTGCCGATTTCCACCTGGTCCAGGGTCAGGTTGGGCCTGGGCGTCAGGGTCACCCGCATGGCGCCGACCTTGACCGGCTGATGCAGGAAAGCCGCCAGATTCTTTTCCACACTGGGTTTGAAACTGGCATAGGGAAAGAACACCAGCAAGGCCGTGATGCCGGCGGCCAGCACCAGCACGATGACTGCCGTCAACAAAGGCCAATTCACCGACAGACGCCAGTGGCGCCGCGGAGGCTTTACCGGCCGAGGCTGGGGCGCCTGCAGCGGCGAACCAAACTGCCCCCCGGGCTCGGTGGACATCCCCCCGTCGGCCCCGTACGCCTCGTCATCGAATTCATCCTCCGCATTCAAGGATATTTCCTCGATGATTGAGGAGCTTGAAAGCAAGGGCAGCGTCCGCACCGCCACGGGCGGCAGTGGCATGGGCGGCATGGGGGCAGCGGCTGGCGCCTGGGCCGCCAGGGACTCGGCGGACGCGATCAAGCCGGAGCGCAAGAGGTCAGCCAAGGCAGCACCGGCCACGGCCTCGTCACCGAAACGCCCATGGATCTGCGCAATCGTCGAACGCCCGTCCACAAGCGCCAGTGCCCGCCGCAGGTTGTGCTGCAACAGGCGCATCGGCTCCGCCAATGCCTGCTCCCCGGATTTGGTACGCAAATAGACTTGATCCTGCTCCACGATGTCCCGGCCTCGCCAGTCCTTGTATGCAAGCTGCGCAGTTTACACGTTCCCTCATCCGAAGAATGTTTTCGAACCAATTTCACGATACTTATTGACTTCCGGCGCAGCGGTATCTATAGTGCGCTCCTCATCTGTTCCCTGATAGCTCAGTTGGTAGAGCGACGGACTGTTAATCCGCAGGTCCCTGGTTCGAGTCCAGGTCGGGGAGCCACTAGATTCAAGCACTTAGCCCAGCCTTCACGGTTGGGCTTTTTGCTTTCTGGAATCCGTGTAGGCCCAGTGCAGGATTTTTTCGTCAATACCCGAGCCAGGTGGCACGTCTCGGACCGCCAGAGATGACAAACCCGGCACGTGTAAGCGCGCGCGGGATTTGGCACGGTTTTGCACGACATTTGGCACATGCACCGCCTGCCGGCTACATGGGCGGAGTGCAGTGCTCTCCGAATTCCCCACGCAGCCCCGGAGGGCGAGGGGAGCGCAGTGAGTCACTGTCGCGACTTTCACGCCAAGCGTCGTCGTGCTCCGAGTGCGACGATATGCCACATTCCCGCCCATCCTTCCCCAGTTCATCATGCCGCCCGCACAAACATGATGACAAAGAGGGATTGCATGAAACTGAGCAAAACAGCCATCGCCCTGGCGATTGCCACCACATTGCCGCACATGGCCCAGGCCGATCTGGCGGACGTGGTCGTAACAGACACCGCCCTCCAGACCCTGCCCGCCACAGCCAAGACCGCCAAGCGCTATGCAACGGGCGACACCGCCGCCCTGCTGGCCAGCCAGCCGGGAGTAAGCCTCTACGGTGCCGGCGGTGTGTCCAGCCTGCCGGTGATCCATGGCCTGGCGGATGACCGGGTGAAGGTGGAAGTAGACGGCATGAGCCTCATCTCCGCCTGCGCCAACCACATGAACCCGCCTCTTTCCTACATTGATCCGTCCAGCGTGAGCAAGTTGCAGGTTTTCGCCGGCATCACGCCGGTAAGCCTCGGCGGCGACAGCATCGGCGGCACAATCAAGGTGGACGCCGCCCCGCCGGAATTCGCCGCACCCGGCCAGGACAAACTACTGAAGGGCGAAGCCGGCGCCCTCTACCGCAGCAACGGCAATGCCAAGGGCGGCCACGTCATGGCCACCGTGGCCAGCGACACCCTGAGTCTGCGCTACAACGGATCGACCGTCGAAGCCGGCAACTACAAGGCTGGCGGCAATTTCAAGCCCGCCGGGCTGTCGGTGAGCAGCGCCACCAATGTGTGGTTGACCGGGGACGAAGTGGGGGCCTCTGCCTACAAGTCGGAAAACCAGTCCGTCAGTCTGGCCTGGCGCAATGAGAAACACCTGGTGGACCTGAAGATCGGCCTGCAGCACATCCCCTACCAGGGCTTTCCCAACCAGCGCATGGACATGACGGGGAATGAAAGCCATCAGCTCAACCTGCACTACGCGGGGCGTTATGACTGGGGCAGCCTGGAGGCTCGCGTGTATCGGGAAAAAACCCGCCACAAGATGAACTTCCTGGAAGAGAAGCTGCAATCCACCAACTTGGCTGGCATGCCCATGGACACTGAGGGAAATAACCTCGGCGCCCTGCTCAAAGCCGACATCAAACTGTCCGAACGCGACCTGCTGCGTGTCGGTGGCGAAGTGCAACGCTACCGCCTGAATGACTGGTGGGATCCCATCTCGCCGGTGGTGTCCGGCACGATGCAAGGCATGAAGGGCGGCACTTTCTGGAACATCAACAACGGCCAGCGGGATCGCTTCGACGTTTTCGGTGAATGGGAGGCCCGCTGGAGTCCCGCCTGGCTATCCCAGATCGGCATCCGCAGCAGCACCGTGACCATGGATACAGGCACGGTGCAGGGCTACAACACCACCATTTACCCGGTCGCCAATTACGCCACCTTCAACGCCGCGGATCGCAAGAAGACCGACAACAACATCGACCTGACGGCCCTCTTCCGCTACACGCCGGGGACGCAAGCCAGCTACGAATTCGGCTTTGCCAGGAAGACCCGCTCGCCGAATCTCTACGAGCGCTTCGCCTGGTCCAATCAGAACACCATGGTCATGAACATGATCAACTGGACGGGGGACGCCAACGGCTATGTGGGCAACCTGAACCTGAAACCGGAAACGGCGAATACGCTGAGCGGCACCGCCAACTGGCACGATGGCGCCCAGGAACTCTGGGAATTGAAGCTGACGCCGTACTACACCAAGGTCGAGAATTTTATTGACGCTGCCCGCTGCCCGGTGATGGCTGGCAGCGCCTGCACCGCCGCCAACCAGGCAGCCACCACGGGTTTCGTCTACCTGCAGTTCGTTAACCAAAGTGCCCGCCTCTACGGCGCTGACATTTCCGGCTATCTGGCCTTGGGCAAGTGGGGCAGCTACGGCAACTTTACCGCCAGCGGCGTACTGAGTTACGTGGATGGCAAGAACACCACGACGGGGGACGCGCTTTACAACATCATGCCGCTGAACGCTCGCCTGGCCCTGGTGCAGCAACTGGGTTCCTGGAGCACCACTCTGGAAACCCAGTTGGTGGAGCGCAAATCCCAGGTTTCCCAGGTCAGGAACGAACTGAAGACCGGCGGCTATGGCCTGCTCAACCTGAGAAGCAGCTACGACTGGAAACAAGCCCGACTGGATTTCAGCATCGAAAACCTGCTGGACAAGTACTACGCCCTGCCCCTGGGTGGCGCCTATATCGGCCAGCGCACCATGACCTACGGCACGGCGGTGCCCGGCATGGGCCGCTCGGTCAATGTGGGTGTGACGGTAAAGTTCTAAAGAAGCTTGATTGTCGGAACAAGTTCCGACCCACGGATAGCGCCTGTGGGTCGGAATTTATTCCGCCAGGGGCACCGGGGCGGTGCCGGGCGAAGTAAAGTAGCGCCTTTTCCGTCTCTTGCACGCCGTGACTGCCCCGCTGCACCTCATTCCCCACCCCGTCACTCCTTGCCCTGCCGTCACGGGCATCCACGTCCGCGTCAACCGGACGGCGGATGGCGGCGTCGACCTGGCCTATGTGCTTTCCGGTGCACCGGCCCTGCTGCGCCTTCCGCCACCCCGCCCCCCCGGCCCGGCGGACGAACTGTGGCGCCACACCTGCTGCGAAGCCTTCATCGGCATTCCCGGCCAGCCGGCCTACCGGGAATTCAATTTTTCGCCCTCGGGCCAATGGGCCGTGTATGCCTTTACAGATACCCGGCAGCGGGATGGGGCTTTCGTTCCCGCCGCCGCCGCCGCCGCCCTGGCCCTGCGCCTGCTGCCGGACCGGCTGGAACTGGACGCACATATTCCGGCAGAACTGCTCTCATCGGGAGTCCCGTTGCAACTGGGCCTCAGCGTCGTCGTCGAAGACCGGGGGGGCAGCCTCGCCTACTGGGCACTGGTTCACCCGGCCGACCGCCCGGATTTCCACCTACGCGAAGGCCACACTTTCGCCCTTACCGACCGACCATCATGAGCATTCAGTTCGGCATCGACCGCCTGATTTCCGACCCCGATCTGCGCCGTCCCCTGGCCGGACGCCGGGTGGCCCTGCTGGCCCACCCAGCGTCCGTCACCGCAGACCTGACCCATTCCCTGGACGCCCTGACCGCCCTGCCCGACCTGACGCTCACGGCGGCCTTCGGCCCCCAACACGGCCTCCGAGGCGACAAGCAGGACAACATGATGGAGTCAGCGGACTTCCTCGACCCGCGCCACGGCATCCCGGTGTTCAGCCTCTACGGCAGCGTGCGCCGGCCCACCGCCGCCATGCTGGACAGCTTCGACGTGCTGCTGGTGGACCTGCAGGACCTGGGCTGCCGCATCTACACCTTCATCACCACCCTGCGCTACGTACTGGAAGCGGCGGCGGCCCAGGGGAAAAGCGTGTGGGTACTGGATCGGCCCAATCCCGCCGGCCGTCCGGTGGAAGGCCTGACATTGCGGCCCGGCTGGGAGAGCTTCGTCGGTGCCGGCCCCATGCCCATGCGCCACGGCATGACCATGGGGGAATTGGGCCGCTGGTTCATATCCACCCTCAAACTGGATGTGGATTACTGTGTCATCGAAATGGCCGACTGGCAGCCGGAAGCGGCGCCGGGCTACGGCTGGCCCCTGGGGGAGCGGAGCTGGATCAATCCCAGCCCCAACGCCCCGAATCTCTCCATGGCCCGGGCCTACGCCGGCACGGTCATGCTGGAAGGCACGACGCTTTCGGAAGGCCGCGGCACCACCCGGCCCCTGGAACTCTTCGGCGCACCGGACCTGGACGCGGGGGCTGTGCTGGCGGAAATGCGCCGCTTCGCGCCGGAATGGCTCACGGGCTGTCGCCTGAGGGAATGCTGGTTCGAACCCACCTTCCACAAGCACGCCGGCAAGCTGTGCAACGGCGTGCAGATCCATGTGGAGGATGGCAGCTTTGATCCCGCTGCCTTCCGCCCCTGGCGCATCCAGGCCCTGGCCTTCAAGGCCCTGCGCACGCTCCAGCCCGACTACCCTTTGTGGCGCGATTTCCCTTACGAATACGAGCACGACCGCCTGGCCATTGACCTCATCAATGGCTCACCCCTGCTCAGGGAATGGGTGGACGATCCAAGCACCACACCGAATGATCTGGATGCGCTGGCCCTGCCGGACGAGAAGGCCTGGGAGCAGAGTCGGAAGGCGTTCCTGCTCTACCCATAGACGCGGGGAGATATGCCTTCCGCCCAGGATAAAAGTATGTTTGAATGTACTGATATACCTACAAGAAAGAATTATCGTGGCGGACCGGAGACTCCAGGTATTTCACGCTGTCGCACGGCAGCTTTCCTTCACCAAGGCGGCCGAAGTGCTGTTCATGACCCAGCCAGCGGTGACTTTCCAGATCAAGCAACTGGAAGAACATTTCAACACGCGTCTGTTTGACCGGGGCCACGGCCATATCAGCCTGACGGCGGCAGGTGAAATCGTCCTGCGCTACGCCGAACGCATCCTGGCCCTGTCCTCCGAAATGGAAGTGCGGGTCACGGAGATGACCGACGAGATCGGCGGTCCCTTGCTGGTGGGCGCCAGCCTGACCATCGCCGAATACCTGCTGCCCCCCATCCTGGGAGAATTCAAGTCCGCCTATCCCCAGGTGCGTCCCAACCTGGTGGTAGGCAACTCGGAAATGATTCATGCCCGCGTGCAGGAACACAGCCTGGACATAGGCCTCGTGGAATCCCCCGCCCATCATCCGAACCTGGAAAACGACATCTGCTGTGACGACGAACTGCTGGTCATCTGCGCGCCAGGTTTCGCCCTGGCGGGTGAGCGGGAGCTGGCACCGCGGCAACTCCTGGGCCATGGCTACGTCAGCCGGGAGCAAGGCTCCGGCACCCGGGAATTCACGGACGACTATCTGCGCGCCCAGGGCGTGCCCGTGGACAAGCTAAACACGGTAATGGAACTGGGCAGCCCGGAGGCCATCAAGAATGTGGTGGGTACCGGCATCGGCTTCGCCATCATGTCCCGGGCCTCCGTCGTCCAGGAGAAGAAATGGGGTGCCCTGGTGGTGATCCCCCTTAAGCCGCGCCTGACTCGCAGCTTATCCATGGTCTATCCCCGGGAAAAGTTCCGCTCCCGCCTGGTGGACACCTTCGTGCAGTTCGCCATGGCACGGCTGGGCGAAACCTCGGCCTGAAAAATCAGGTTGAAAAACTATGGAGGCAAATCTGGCCGGAGCAGGGCGCCGGTTTCCTCGTAGGTCGGGTTTTAACCCGACAAAAGGGTGCGACGGGCGTTCTTGTCGGGTTGAAACCCAACCTACGGATACCGCGCGGCGGCTTTTGCCACCATAGAAAAAGCGGCGCTCGCAGTACCACTATGTTAACGCTGGTCGTACGCGCCATCCATTTCGCACCCGGCTTCTGAGGTTTGATCCGTGCCCTGTTAAACCCGTGCCAGCCGGATAACACCGGCCTCAACAGTCACCGCGTGCTCAAATTGCATTCGAGACACCTCTCTTTCAAGGCCTGCCCGAATATTGCTCCCAAGCTTCTTGTGGCCGCGCGCCTTGGCAAACTCTCGCAGGAATACTTCAAGAGATGCCTCGCCTCCCATGCGTGCCAGCACTACCTCCACGGCACTCATAGGCGCAGAGGACGAGCGGGGTTCAACACGCCCGGGTTTATGCGAAATGTCATTCGGGGCGTTGACGGAAATATCACGGGCGCTGGCGGACGTAGTAGCAGAGTCGGTCGTATTGATGGCTTTTAGACTCATTATTGGAGCTGGCGACGCAGGAATATTTATGTTTTTTGGCTCAAACCCTTGGCGAATTAGTTCATCAAGCTCCTGAACCAACAGCAAATTGCTCTCAGTCGGGGTTTCATTGGGCGACTCTGGCGGTATCTCCAATTCGGCAAGGCGCGCGAAGACGGTTTGCATGGCGATATCGGGATTACGGTAGAAAGCGCTACCCCGAATACGAATGAATTGCCACCCAAGGCGTTCAAGGATTGTCTGGCGATCAATATCCTCAGCCAACTTTTCCATCGGGTGATAGCGATCGCCGTCACACTCGACCGCCAGACGCTTTCCGCCGCCCTCGACCACCAAGTCGATCCGAAAATATCCCACCTGCCATTGTGCTTTGACGCGGAATCCGGCATCGCTGAGCCGCTTGAGCACTTCCCTCTCAAACGGAGATTCCGTTTTGGCCTCTTCCTGGCGAAGTGCCCGAATCGAAGCAAGTGGATCCCTGATGTGCTGGAGCAGGCCGTATCGAATATCTGTCGACTTCAGGTGGAGGTCAGGGTCGAAGGAATGAACAACCCATAACTGGTCACGCGCCCGGCTTGCCGCAACGTTGTAGCGTTGTTTAGTGTGATCGAAGGGACCATCGCCGGTTGCCCGTAGAGGGCCTTCTTCCGCAGGACTGTCAACCATCGACAGGAAGATAACATCACGCTCGTCGCCCTGAAACTCGCTGGCAATGCCCGCCTGTATCCTGCGCTTCTCGATTTCAACGCCATCAATCTCCTTGTGCAGCATGGACTGAATCAGGATGGCCTGCGCTCCGGCAAGCATGGAAATTACGCCTATCGTCTTGCCTGCATATGCCGGATGTCGAATCATGGCCTGGATCGTGGCAACGATGCGCTCGGCCTCAAGCTGGTTGGTATCCCCTTGGCGAACGCCCTTAACCCGACAGGCCACACAGGCAGGCTTGATGTCCGTGGAGTTGGACTCCCGCAGGGGGCGAATTTTCCCGAGGTAGGAAAGTTGATTGCTATAGGTGATGATTTCCGGGACACACCGAAAATGCTCGACGAGCATAATTCCATCCCCAAACGACTGACGGCCAATTTTGTAGATGGAAAACATATAGTCATACAGATGTGCGTTTGGAATGTCTTGAAGCATCGACTTGCGAAGATTGTCGAGTATCGTCTGGTCCTTACCTGCGCCAAGTGGTCCTACCTGCTCATGGTCGCCCACGACAACGATCTGTTCACCCATGTAGAGGGGTATGAGGGCGTTCATATCCGCCTGACTGGCTTCGTCAATAATCACCACGTCAAACCGGGTAGTCCGGGGGTCGAAGCTCTCGGCGACGATGGAGATGGGCATGATCCATACCGGCACGGCTTCCGCGCTCTTTTTCATGAGCTTGCGGGCTTCGGTCAGCAGGGTCTGGCGCTTGTCCGGCTTCTTGGTAGAGACAAGTAGCTTCATCGTATCGAGCCATCCAACCAAGGCCTGACGGATGGCGCTATTACCCTGCAATCGCTGAAGCTGTTTGCCCCAGGCTTTGGCATCAATAAGCCTCAGCGTGACATTGCGAAGGATATTTCGGGTCTGCTCGATATTCCGCTGGATTTCCTGGGTATCCAGTTTGTCTCTTTCTTGCAAAGTGTCGTGGAGTTGCCGCCATGTCCAGGCGGTAGCCAGAACGCCAGGCGCCTGGCCTGCATGGTGGGGCGGGACACGATGCGCAATATGCTCCGCCCAGCCTGGCGCCACGAGTTTCAGCCGGGCCAGGAGCCCGTCTCGTTCATCGATCAATGACTTGACTGCATGGAGACGCCGGGTGTACTCAAGTGCGGAGCTGTACGCTTCGGTATCTCGGGACCGAACCGCAGCGATGATGCGCCCGATGCACCCACGGTCCGGGGAGATCGGATCAACTTGACTCGACAGGTTAGCCAGGCGAACAAACCCCGCTTCGCACTCGCTGAGTCGCCGTCGCGCCCCCTCGCAGGCCAAAATCTGGATTAACAATGAGGAGGAGAGCTTTTCAAGCACCAGATACTCGGCGATCTGACTCGCTTCCCGCGGTTGAGCTGCCATCAGCTGGTCCAGCTTTAATCCCTCGTCCCTGAGCTTGTTTGCCATCGGCATCCATACCTTGGCGAACCAGTCCAGGCAGCGGCGAATTTCCGGGATTAACGCACGGCACGCCAATTCTGGGGCTACCCCCATGCTGGCAAAACGCCGGTCAATGTGTTGGCCGATCAGTAAGTCCCACAGATCTTCCAGCTCAAGCCGGGCGGATTCCAATGCGGCCAAGTGCTTGATGGCCTCGAAATGATCACGATGGCTCGGCTGACCAGCCGCAACAGAAACCGTTTTAATTAGCTGTCGCCACTCGGAGCGTGTAGCCAACTGGATAAACCCCAGCTTTCCACCGACATCCAGGTGGGCGCATATTTCCACTGCGATCTGATGCTGTTTGGGACCAGAAAGGGCTTCTGACAAGCGGGGGCGATGGTGCAACACCAGTGCATGTTTGGCATTGGCTTTTGCTGCTGTCTCGATGTTCTCGATCAGTCGTTCCCACACCTGCTTGTCAGTATTGCCATGCATGCCTGCCACAATTGCAAACGGCCGCCAGGCTTGCAGGCGAAGACCATCCGAGAATTCGCTTTGAATGACATTGACCAGGGTTTCCAGGGACTCGCCACCCCGACTCCCGGTCTGCCACTTGTCCAAGCCAAATGACAAGTCACTGGCCAGGAGGTTTTGATGCTCCGAGACCATGACTTCGAACTGACGCTCAGAAGGCAGAAAAGCCATCTCAGGAAGCGGTAGCCGGGCGTCTTGCTCTTCCGTGGCGTCGAAGGAGCAGTTCAGGGCGTAAAGGCGAACAATGTCTTGCTCTGGCAGGCCGATAGAGGCCCCCAGTTTGACCGACGATGGAATCCAGTCATGGCCGGATTGATTGGCAGAAACAAATCGAGCCGCATCCGTTGGCGTGAATTTCTTGTCGCCGACTATGATTTCCCGATATTCGTTCTCCAACGCCTCCCGTAACCGATGGGTCTGCTCATTGACGGACTTCAGCAACTTCCTTCTTTCGTCCGTGAGTTTCTCAGCCTTCTGAAGCAAGGCGTCGCCGGTGTCGCTGGTAAGCCGCTCAGTGATTGCCCCAATAGATGATTCGAGTTGTTGGCGGGCACCCTGATCACTACCCAGCACGGAAACGCAGAGGGGCTGAAGCACCACGGGCACCTTGTCCCGTAGCACACGCAGGGCCTTGGCGGTATGGGCGGTCACCAAAATGGACTTGCCTTGGGCCAACAAGTGTCCGATCAGGTTGCCAATGGTGTGCGTCTTGCCGGTCCCTGGAGGACCTTGAACAATGACGGCGCCGCTACGATCAAGGCGCCGGATGATCTGAATCTGTTCCGCGTTGGCTTCCTTGGCCAAGAGAATGTCGTCATCAGTCAGTTCGGGATGGGTTGGCTCGCTTGGTATGTTCGGCCCGGTTCCATCATCCAAGCCCGAACCAGTCCATTCATTGATGGTGCCGGTGATCTGGGCGAGAGAGGAAGTGAAGGCGTCCCTTTGATCGATGTTTTCGATAATCCCGTCAACGGCGTTGCCCATGCCGGCAAAACGCTTCCGAAGCAGTAAAACCGGGGCTCGCCACATTCGCGGGTTCTCGGCTGTGCCGTCACCAGGTTGTTCGAGAAATTCTCCATCAAGAGGCGAAACGGTCTGGATGAAGGCCCGTAGAAATGCATCGGTGTCATCCCATCCCAGGGGATGGTAAGCCGATTTTTCCAGCTCCCCCTTCCGCAGCTGCAGAGCGGCAGGCTCAACAGCTTTCAAATCCACAAACAGGCCGCCGTAAAGCTCCGGCTCCCTGTCCGTCTCATGAAGGGTGAATTCCGGGATGTAGGCGTCAAACCTAAGCTCAACCCGTTTCAGGAGAATGGGATGATCTATCTTGATGGGCCCATCGTTGCCCGAAGTCGTTTGCCAGGATAAATGTCCGTCGGCAACAAGCAGTTCGAACTGTTCGCCATCCTTCTCAATGTTCGAGTAGATGTCGTAGAACACTTCAAAAAACTGCATGGCCTTGCGGGCAGCCAATTCAGGAGGCGTCCATTCGTTGCGTCGGGCGGCCCAGTTTCTGTAGTCCGCAACTCGTTGTTCATCATCCTCAAAGAGGTGCGTCACGGTCTGTTCGTGTCCCTCTTCGTCGATCTGCAGTGCGTTTTGACTTTCAGCGAGCGATGCCTTCCGGGAAGGGTCATCCCAGTTTGGCAGAAGCCAGCCATGCAGAGACGCAGGCGGGGTGGGGCACCGCGTCATGAAAGGTCGCGTTACCCGCAGCAAGATGTCGGGAGTGTCCTGCGTGTTTTCCACCTGAACAGGGCGGAATATCTGCACCGAGGGGTGATCTGGCAACTCGTCCAACCGCAGGAACTTGGGCTGTTCCGCCAGAACTCTGATCGGGCGGAATTGGAGTTGATTGGCTTCCTTCAGGAACGCGTAGAGCTGACGGATCTTCCGTTTTACAATTCCACTCGATTCATCCACGTGTACAAGGGCACTTTCGACTTTCATTACCGCGTTCTCCTTTGATCACACGTGTGACGTCCGGCAATCCGCACTTCACATTGGCACCGGCCCCAAAGCCTCTACCGCCTGTTCCAGCTCCTGGGTCACAGCAAGCAGTTCGCTGACCAGTTTCGGGGCCACATCAAAATCCCCTTCATATTCCGCCATGTTCCGCTTGTGGTGGCACAGGTCGAGAACGCGCCACTTGGCGGCGGGAAAGCCGACGGTATGGGGCAAGGTCTGGAATACCAGGAAGCGGTTGTCCGAGCGGTAGCCGTGCCAACGCAGGGCCGCAAGGGCTAGCGCATGGGCGGCGTTGTACGCCAAATCAAAGCTGCTCTCCAGACCCAGCGTCGGCGTCCGGGCGTCAAGCAGTTTGCGTTTGGCGGAGCGGAGCAGGCCGGCGAACTCGGACGGGTCGGGCGGCTCTGCCTTGAGGCCACCTTTGCTGAGCTTGCTCAGGTTCTCAAGTTGGGATGTCATCTTCTCCTCCCACGAGGAAAATCTTGGCTTGTTCCCGCACCCGCAGGACGAAATTGTTTTGGGCGTGAACCTTCCCGGCCAATTCCTCGGACGTGTATAGCGTAGGGCTCACCTTCCGGCCAAGTATGGCTTCGGCGTGTGCCAAGCTCTCGAACAACTCGGTGTAAGCCAGCGTATCCGAGACGACCATTACGTCGACGTCGCTGGCCGCCGTATCGCTTCCCTTGGCCACGGAGCCATAAACAAAGGCAACTCGAATGTGCCCCTCAGTCTTTGCCAGCGCCTCTCGCAACACGTCGGCCAACCCTACGGACTTCAAAATAATGCTTCTTAACTCAGCGAATATCGGGCTGGCTGAGTTGGCCTGGTAGTGCTTCTGGTTACCCAACGGCGAAACCTGCACAAGGCCGGAGGACACCAGTTTTTCCAGTTCCCTTTGCAGGGCGCCACGCCCGGTCCCCGTGAGTCGCAGCAATTCATTGCCGTAGAAACTACGTTCAGGCTGGCCGAACAAAAGCCCCAGCAGACGTTGCTGGAGCCCGGAAAACAGTGCATCGGCAAAGGATGGTGTAGCTATCGTCCCCATTTCGGGGATTATAGCGCCATTTTTGGGGATCATATGTTCTCCCGTTCCTGGAAAGCCACATTCCAGGATTAGTCCCCCTTATCCAAAAATCAAAATAACTGCCTTGTGCGGCATCGGTGCTCCCGCTGAAAATAAGCATATTCTGAATTACCGGCGCGCCGCCCATGACCACTGCCACCTGTTCCGAGAACCACGCCAAGCAGGAAACGAAATACACCACCTGCTACATGTGCGCCTGCCGCTGCGGCATCAAGGTGACGCTGGAAGAGGGCAAGGTGCGCTTCATCCAGGGCAACCCCAACCACCCGACGAACAAGGGCGTGCTGTGTGCCAAGGGCAACGCCGGCATCATGAAGCAGTATTCGCCGGCCAAGCTGAAGAAGCCCCTGCTGCGTAAGCCCGGCTCCGAACGGGGCAGCGGCGAGTTCATCGAGATCGAGTGGGACGACGCCCTGGACATGCTCACCCAACGCCTAGCCAGGATCCGCTCCACCAACCCCACCCAGTTGGCCTTCTACACCGGCCGGGACCAGATGCAGGCCCTCACCGGCTTGTGGGCCCAGCAGTTCGGCACCCCCAACTGGTCCGCCCACGGCGGCTTCTGCTCGGTGAACATGGCCGCCGCCGGCCTTTACACCATCGGCTTTTCCTTCTGGGAATTCGGTGCGCCGGACTGGGATCTGGCCAAGTATTTCATCATGTGGGGCGTGGCGGAGGATCACTCCTCCAACCCCATCAAGACCGGCATCGAGAAGTTGAAGCGCCACGGCGCCAAGTTTGTCTCGGTGAACCCGGTGCGTACCGGCTATTCCGCCGTGGCCGACGAATGGCTGCCGGTGCGGCCCGGCACGGACGGACTCTTGGCCCTGTCCATGGTGCATGTGCTGCTGTCCCGGGAACTCTTCGACTGGGATTACCTAGTGCGCTACACCAACGCCCCCTGGCTGGTGGTGCAGACCCCGGGCAAGATGGGGGACGGCCTGTTCCTGCGGGGCGAGAATGACATCAACCTGGTGTGGGACCAGGAAAAGCAGTGCGTGGTGGACGCCCTGGCGGCCGGCACGGCGCCGGCCCTCTTCGGCGAATTCACCGCCCCGGACGGGCGCCGCGTCAAGACTGTCATGAGCCTCATGGCCGAGCGTTATCTTGACGAACGCTACGCCCCAGCCACCGTAGCGGCGGAATGCGGCATCCCGGCGGAAACCATCGAGCGCATCGCCCTGGAAATGGCCCACGTGGCCTTCAAGGAGACGGTGGAAATCGAGTGCGAATGGACCGACATGTGGGGCAGGAAGCACGACAAGTTCGTCGGCCGCCCTGTGGCCATGTACGCCATGCGCGGCATCGCCGCTCACTCAAACGGTTTCCACACCTGCCGCGCCCTGCATGTGCTGCAGATGATGCTTGGGGCACTGGAAGGCCCGGGCAACTTCCGCGCACGCACCCCCTACCCGCGCCGTATCCCCGTGCGTGCTCTGCCGGAAAACGATCCGGCGGTGATCTTCGCCCCGGACACGCCCTTGAAGCGCCCCATCAACGGCTTCCCGACCCGGCCCGAGGATCTGGTGATCGACAAGGACGGCAAGCCCATGCGCCTGGACAAGGCCTTTTCCTGGGAAACGCCTCTGTCCTCCCACGGCCTCATGCACATGGTCATCACCAATGCGGTGAACAAGGACCCCTACCCCATCGACACCCTGATGCTGTTCATGGCCAACATGGCCTGGAACTCCAGCATGAACACCGCCAACGTGCGGGACATGCTGGTGCAGAAGGACGCGAGCGGCGAATACGCCATTCCCTTCCTGGTGGTGGCGGACGCCTTCCACTCGGAGACCGTGCAGTTCGCCGACCTGGTGCTGCCGGATACCACCTATCTGGAACGTTTTGATTGCATTTCCCTGCTGGACCGGCCCATTTCCGAGCCGGACGCCGCCGCCGACTCCATCCGCCAGCCCGTGGTGGCCCTGGACCGGGACGTGCGCCCCTTCCAGGAAGTGCTGGTGGACCTGGCGGGTCGCCTGAAACTCCCCGCCTTCACCCGGGAAGACGGCACGCCCAAGTACTCCGGCTACAAGGACTTCATCATCAATTACGAGAAGCTGCCGGGCATCGGCTTCCTGGCCGGCTGGCGCGGCAAGGATGGCGAGAAATCCCTGCGCGGCGAGCCGAACCCGAAGCAGTGGGAAAAATACGTCGAGCACCAGGGCTTCTTCGAATACCACCTGCCCAAGCACATGCGCTACTACCGGCATGTAAACAAGGATTACCTGGAGTTCGCCCAGCAGAACGCCCTGTTCGGTAATCCGCCGGTGCCAGTCATCATGCAGATGTATTCCGAGCCGCTACAGAAGTTCCGCCTGGCGGCCCAGGGCCTCTACGACGGTCCCCAGCCCAAATCAGAAACGGATCGGGCGCGCATCAAGCGCTATTTCGACCCGCTGCCCATCTGGTATGAGCCTCTGGAAATGACGCGCACGGATGGGAACGAATATCCACTCCACGCCCTGACCCAGCGGCCCATGCTGATGTACCACTCCTGGGATTCCCAGAACGCCTGGCTGCGCCAGATCCTGGGCCAAAACTACCTGTACATGAACCGCCAGACGGCGGAAAAATTGGGCCTGGAAGACCTGGACTGGATCTGGGTGGAATCCCACAACGGCAAGATCCGCTGCCAGATGAAGACCATGGAAGGCACCGAAGCCAACACGGTGTGGACCTGGAACGCCATCGGCAAGCAGGGCGGCGCCTGGGGCCTGGACAAGGATTCCTCCGAATCCACCACCGGCTTCCTGCTTAACCACCTCATCTCCGAGACCCTGCCGGAGGCCGTCGGTGACGACCGGCGCCTGACCAATTCCGACCCCATCA
Organism: Rhodocyclales bacterium; assembly: GCA_043743785.1. GTDB lineage: Bacteria > Pseudomonadota > Gammaproteobacteria > Burkholderiales > Rhodocyclaceae > JAQTNA01. Next base: position 32,572 of record JAYTVW010000125.1, read on the forward strand.
CCGGCCAGGCCGCCTGGTTCGATCTGCGGGTAAAGATCAGGAAGGCAGCGCCAGGGGAAACCGGCTCTTGGCCCAACTTTGGCGCCATGGACAGGCTGCCGGGCGACGAGGCCCCGCGTCCCGAAATCCTGAACTACAGCGCAAGGAGCAAGGCATGAAGCTCGGTCTTGTCATCGACCTGGATGTCTGCGTGGGCTGCCAGGCCTGCGCCGTCGCCTGCAAACAATGGAACACCTCCTCCGGCGTCAGCGGCCCCCTGCCGGATTACGATCCCTACGGCGCCCAGGCCTCCGGCGTGTGGTTCAACCGGGTGAGGAACTACGAGGTGGGGGACTATCCCCACAACAAGACGGTGAACATGCCGCTTTCCTGCATGCACTGCGCGGACCCGGCTTGCGTGGAAGTGTGCCCCACCGGGGCCTCCTTCAAGCGGGAAGACGGCATCGTCCTCGTGGACCACGACAAGTGCATGGGCTGCAGTTATTGCTCCTGGGCCTGTCCCTACGGTGCCCGGGAACTCGACCGCCACACCGGCGTGATGAAGAAATGCACCCTCTGTGTTGATCGCATCTATGACCAGGCACTGCCGGAAGCGGAGCGCCAGCCCTCCTGCGTCATGTCCTGCCCAGCCCACGCCCGGCATTTCGGCGACTTCGACGATGCGGAATCGAATGTTTCCAAGCTGGTGCGGGACCGCCAAGGCATGAAGCTCATGCCGGAACTGGGCTACAAGCCTACCAATACCTACCTGCCGCCCCGGGAAGCCCGGGAGCTGCCCGTGGCTGAAGGTAAGCCCGGCCTCGCCGAACGTCTTAAGAACTTTACCAACCGTCTGGTGCGTCGATGAAGGCGGGATACCTGTTGTCGCAGCAAGGCATTCACCGCCCTTCGGCTGGACGCAAATCCCCCCAGCCCCCCCTTTTCCAAAGGGGGGAAATCCTGGCAAGCAGCCGCAGGACAAACCTGGCATCCAATGCTCCCCTCTTGAGAAATGGGGGGCTGGGGGTTGCCGTCAACGGCCAACCCATGATGATATCCAATGCTCCCCCCTTTGAAAAAGGGGGGCTGGGGGGGATTTACCGCCCCTGCACAATGAAGGGATTTTTTGCATGAAACCCGCTTTCAGCGTCATATTCTTTACCGTCGGCTCCGGCGCCGGCCTGGGCCTCTTTTCCCTCCTGGTGTTGGCGGATCTGCTGGGTATCGGCGGCCCCATCCTGCAACCGCAGTACGCCCTGGTGGGCGGCGTAGCCCTGGCTCTGGTGGCCTTTGGGCTGCTGGCCTCCACCTTTCACCTGGCCAACCCGAAGAATGCCTGGCGCGCCTTCAGCCGCTTCGGCAGCTCCTGGCTATCCCGGGAGGGCGTCTTCGCCGTGCTCTACTTCCCCGTGGCGCTGATCTACCTGGGTAGCGGCTGGCTGGGAAGCAACGGCGGCCTGCACCTGGCCTCCGGTATCGCCGGCCTCTTGCTGGCCTGGGCCACGGTGTATTCGACAGGCATGATCTACGGCTGCCTGAAGACCATCCGCCAATGGCATACGCCCCTGGTGCCGGCCCTCTACATGGTGCTGGCCCACTCCTCCGGCGCCCTGCTGTTCTGGATCCTCATGGCCGGCAGCGGCAATACGACAGCGGCTTTTCGGGGCATGGCCATCGGCGGCCTGTTGCTGGGTGCTCTCCTGAAGGCCATCTACTACGCCTGGATCGGCCGGCCCGGCATGGGTCCGAACGTAAATACCGCCACCGGACTCAACCGGGGCACCGTACGCCTCCTGGATGCGGGCCACAGCCACGGCAACTTCATCACCCAGGAATTCGGCTTTGTGCTGGCCCGGGATAACGCCGCCATGCTGAAAGGTACGGTCTTCGTGCTGGGTTTCCTCGTGCCCGCCGGACTGCTGCTGACGGGCGACTTGAGCCTGGCCAGCGTGGCAGCGCTTTGCGGTATGGCCGGACTACTGGTAGAACGCTGGCTGTTCTTCGCCGAAGCACGCCATGTGGTGCGCCTTTACCACGGCCAGACTACCTGATCGGGTAGCTGATAAAACAACATGCGTTGATATACTTTCGGCAGGCCGGAACGCCGGGCGCATTTTTCAAATATCGAACCATCAAGGAGACAAACAATGAACCACGACAAGGAACTCGACGCCAGCGGCCTCAACTGCCCCCTGCCCATCCTGCGCGCCAAGAAGTCCCTCAACGACATGACGAGCGGCCAGGTACTGCGGGTGCTGACCACGGATCCGGGCTCCGTCAAGGATTTCGACGCCTTCTGCAAGCAGACCGGCAACCCGCTGCTGGGCAAGGGCGATGCCGCCGGCAAGTACGAATTCTTCATTCAGCGCAAGTAAGCCCTTGTGTCCAGGCCGGGAATCCCCGGCCTTTCTCATTGCGGGCACCCTGTCCGCCTTTTAATCCCTTACTGCGGCCCCGGACGGGCGGCAGTGCGAAACCTGGAGACCGGACATGGGCGCCAACACAGATATCGCCAGCATCCCCAACATCGAAGAGCTGATCAACCAGCGCCTCGAAGCCATCCTGCCGCAGAAAATCGAAGAGAAACTGGCGGAAATGAAGGCGAACAGGACGCCTTCCATGACCATCATCGCCACCAAGGGCACCCTGGACTGGGCCTACCCGCCCTTCATCCTGGCCTCCACGGCAGCGGCCCTGGGCTGGGACGTGTCCATCTTCTTCACTTTCTACGGCCTCAACCTGCTGAAGAAGGATGTCAGCGACCTGAAGGTCAGCCCCCTGGGCAACCCGGGCATGCCCATGAAGATGCCCTTCGGCCCGGAATGGTTCAAGGGCATCAACTGGAACATCCCCAACCTGATCCAGGCCGGCGTGCCGGGCTTCGAGTCCCTGGCCACCAGCCTCATGCAGCAGACCATCAAGAACAACGGCGTGGCCGGCATCGAGGAACTGCGTTCCCTGTGCCTGGAAGCGGACGTCAAGTTCATGGCCTGCCAGATGACCGTGGAACTCTTCGGCTTCGAGCATTCAGACTTCATCGACGGCGTCTGCGACTACTGCGGCGCCGCCTCCTTCCTGCCCATGGCCCAGGAAGCGGACGTAACCCTGTTCATCTAGAAAAACCACGGTGGCGAAAATCGCCACGCGGCATTCGTAGGTCGAGTTTCAACCCAACCTACAGGAAAACCGATACCTCGGCGCTGCCCCACGGCGCTGCGGGCCGGATAAATACAAAAATGATGTGGGGAAGACAAGCAGATAAATCCGGAGGAGGAAGACTGTGGCACATATCGTAATTCTGGGAGCGGGCCTCGGTGGGATGCCGATGGCTTATGAAATGCGTGAACAGGCGCGCCCCGGGGATCGCATCACCGTGATCTCCAACAATCCGAAGTTTCACTTCGTGCCCAGCAACCCCTGGGTCGCGGTGAGCTGGCGCAAGCGGGAAGACATCGAACTGGATGTGGGCCCCATCCTGAAGAAGCACAGCATTGATTTCATCCCGGTGGGCGCCAAGCGCCTACACCCTCTTGAAAACCGCATCGAACTGGTGGACGGCCAGTCGGTGACTTACGATTACCTGGTCATTGCCACCGGCCCGAAGCTGGCCTTCGATGAAATCGAGGGCCTGGGTCCTCAGGGTTTCACCCAGTCCATCTGCCACGTGGACCATGCCGTGACCACGGAAGCCGCCTGGCAGAATTTCGTCAAGGATCCCGGCCCCATCGTGGTGGGCGCGGTACAGGGCGCCTCCTGTTTCGGCCCGGCCTACGAGTTCGCCATGATCATGGAAACGGACCTCCGGAAGCGCAAGATCCGCGACAAGGTGCCCATGACCTTCGTCACCGCCGAACCCTACATCGGCCACCTGGGCCTGGGCGGCGTCGGCGACTCCAAGGGCATGATGGAGTCCATTTTCCGCGACAAGCACATCAAGTGGATCTGCAACGCCAAGGTCACCAAGGTCGAGGCGGGCAAGATGTTCGTCACCGAGCATGACGAGGACGGCAAGCCCAAGAAAGAGCACGAGCTGCCCTTCAAGCATTCCATGATGCTGCCGGCCTTCAAGGGCATCGACGCGGTGTTCGGCATCGAAGGCCTGACCAACCCCCGGGGCTTCATCCTGGCGGACGCCCACCAGCGCAACCCCAAGTTCAAGAACATCTTCTCCGTGGGCGTCTGCGTCGCCATTCCGCCGGTGGAAGCGACCCCGGTACCCTGCGGCACACCCAAGACCGGCTACATGATCGAGTCCATGGTCACGGCCACGGCCCACAACATCAAGGCCTTGCTGGAAGGCCGGGAACCGGTCGAAAAAGCCACCTGGAACGCGGTCTGTCTGGCGGACTTCGGTGAAGGCGGCGCCTGCTTCGTGGCCCTGCCGCAGATTCCGCCGCGCAACGTGAACTGGTTCTCCGAAGGCAAGTGGGTGCACCTTGCCAAGGTGGCCTTCGAGAAATATTTCCTGCGCAAGATGAAGAAGGGCACCTCGGAGCACGTCTTCGAAAAAGTCGTCATGAACGCCCTGGGCATCATGAAGCTGAAGGACAAGTAGTCCTCACGCAGCACCAAGGCAAAAGGCCCGTCACGGCATAGCGTGGCGGGCAGGCAGGCCTCAGCGGTACACCAGCACGGGAATTTTGCTGTGGGTCAGGACTTTCTGGGTTTCGCTGCCCAGCAGGACCGCCTTCAGGCCCCGGCGCCCATGGGAGGCCATGAAAATCATGGTCCGCTGGTGGCCACCCGGCATTTGTACAGCCTGCTGGAATCCGAACTCCTGGATCGCTTCCTCTTCCAGTTGCTGGGCGAAGTGAGCAGCGAGGAAATCAAGGCGGCAACCCAGCGTGCCGTGGAAGTTTTCATGGCCGCCTATGGGCCGAAGACTGGCTGAGACCCCTATCCCGCCAGGATGTGTTCCACCAGTCCCACCCAGTAGGCGGCCCCCAGGGGAATCAGGTTGTCGTTGAAGTCGTAGAGGGGGTTGTGCAGCATGCAGCCGCCTTCGCCGGGGCCGTTGCCCAACCAGACGTAGCAGCCGGGCTTTTCCCGCAGCATGAAGGAGAAATCCTCCGCCCCCATGGTGGGTTTCAGATCGGTGCGCACCCGCTCCGCCCCCAATACGCTGGCCGCCACCCTGGCGCAGATTTCCGCTTCCGCCACGGTATTGATGGTGGGGGGGTAGCCCCGCTTGTAGTGGAGCACCACCGAGGCATGGAAGGCGGCGGCGACGCCATTGCAGATGCGCTGCAAGGCCGCCTCCAGCATGTCCTGATGTTCGGGCCGGAAGCAGCGCACCGTGCCCTTCAACACCGCATTGTCGGGAATCACATTGGTGGCATGGCCGGCGTGAAACTGGGTGACGCTGACCACCGCCGACTCCAGCGGATCCATGTTGCGGCTCACCACCGTCTGCAGGGCCTGCACCAGGGCTGCGCCGACCACAATCGGGTCCACCCCCTGGTGGGGCATGGCACCGTGAGCGCCGTGCCCCGTGATGGTGATCTCGATCTCGTCTGAACCGGCCATCACCGGCCCCTTGTGCACCGCCAGGGTGCCGGCGGGCAGGCCAGGCCAGTTGTGCAGGCCGTACACCGCGTCCATGGGAAATTTCTCGAACAGCCCCTCCTCCACCATGGTCCGGCCACCGCCGAAACTCTCTTCCGCCGGCTGGAAGATGAAATTCACCGTGCCGTCGAAATTCTTTGTCTCCGCCAGGTATTCCGCCGCTGCCAGCAGCATGGTGGTGTGGCCATCGTGGCCGCAGGCGTGCATCTTGCCGGCGTGCCGCGAGTGATGCGGAAAATGGTTCTTTTCCTGAATGGGCAGGGCGTCCAGGTCTGCCCTGAGGCCGATGGCCCGAGGGCCGCTGCCGGCCTTCAGCACCCCCACCACGCCAGTGCGGGCCAGGCCCCGATGGACTTCGATGCCGTAGCCTTCCAGCGCCTTCGCCACCACCTCGGCCGTGCGGTTTTCCTCGAAGGCGGTCTCAGGATGGGCGTGGATGTCACGTCGCAGGGCAGCGAATCGTTGCTGGCGGGCGCGCAGTATCTCGATGAGGGACATGGAACGATCCTCGGGAAGGGGAAGCGTATTGTCTGCTGCCGGGGCACGAGGAATCAACCTGGAAAATACATTTTCCTGACCGGCATGGGGCAAGGTGCCTTGAATGATGCAACACTCGCGACCATGCCCGTTAGAATCGGCCCCATGAAACTCTTCTACGCCGACGAATTCGTCCTGCCTTTGCCCCCCGGGCACCGCTTTCCCATGGAGAAATACAGCCGCCTGCGGGCACAACTGGAGGCATCCGACGCCTTCGCCCCGGCGGATTTCAGGGTTCCCCCGGCGGCCACGGACGAGGAGATCGGCCGTGCCCACTGCCCGCACTACCTGGCCCGGGTGGTGGAAGGGCGCTTGGACAGCAGTGAACAGCGGCGCATCGGTTTTCCCTGGTCACCCGGCATGGTGGAACGCTCCCGCCGCGCAGCCGGCGGCACCCTGGCGGCCTGCCGGGCAGCCCTGGAGGATGGCGTGGCGGCCAACCTGGCGGGGGGTACCCACCACGCCTTCCGTGATAGAGGTGAAGGCTTCTGCGTCTTCAATGACGCCGCCGTAGCGGCCCGCGCCCTGCAGGCGGAAGGCCGGGTCCGGCGGGTCCTGGTGGTGGATTGCGATGTGCATCAGGGCAACGGCACCGCCGCCATTTTTTCGACGGACCCCACGGTATTCACCTTTTCCATCCACGGCGCCAACAACTTCCCTTTCGAGAAGGAAACCAGCGACCTGGACATCGAAATGGCGGACGGCGCCGAGGATGCAGCCTATTTGGCGAGCCTGTCCGAAGCCCTGGAATCCATCCTCGGCAACTTCGAAGCGGACTTGGTCATTTACCTGGCCGGGGCCGATCCCTTTCAAGACGACCGTTTCGGCCGGCTGAAACTGAGCAAGGAGGGCCTGCGCCGCCGGGACGACTACGTGCTGGGCAGTTGCCGCCGCCAGGGACTCCCGGTGGCCATCGCCATGGCCGGCGGCTACGCCCGCAACATCGACGACACGGTGGACATCCACGCCGCCACCATACTCGCGGCCCGTGCCCTCGGGAGCCCCTGAGGGACAAGGCGTTACCGAACAGACGCAAGGTAGCGCCCGCGATAAAATGCGGCCAAATCTTCGTCCCGTGCTGCCGCCATGACCCATTCATTTCCCCAGCCCACGCCCCTCTATCGCACCGCCGGCATTCGCACCATCGAGGCGCGTTACCTGGCGGAAGCCGAACCGCCCCTCATGGAACGGGCCGGCGCCGCCGCCGCCCAGGTAGCCCTGGATATGCTGGGGGAGCGGCCGGGTCCGGTGCTCGTCGCCGCCGGCCCCGGCAACAACGGCGGCGATGCCTTCGTCGTCGCCCGGCTGCTCAAGGAACAGGGCCGCGAGGTAGTGGTGGCCTTTGCTGGCGACGCCCTGAAACTACCGGAGGATGCGGCGCAAGCTGTGACGGCCTTTGGCGCCGCTGGCGGTGAAGTTCAGGACAGCCTGCCGGAACAAGGCGACTTCGTCCTGGCTGTGGACGGACTCTTCGGCATCGGCTTGACCCGGGCCGTGACCGGACGCCACGCCGATTGGATCGACCACCTCAACCGCCTGGCCTGCCCCATTCTGTCCATCGACATTCCCAGCGGCCTGGACGCGGACACGGGCCGGGTCTGGGGCACGGCGGTCAAGGCCTGCCGTACCGCCACTTTCATCGCCGCCAAGCCGGGCCTGTTCACCCTGGAAGGTCCGGACCACGCGGGCCTCGTCTCGGTGCATGAACTGGGCCTGGATGCGCCCGCCGCCTGCCCGCCGCCGGGCCAGACCGTCACCCAGATCCTGTTTTCCGACCTCTTGCGCCCCCGTACGAAGAACAGCCACAAGGGCAGCCACGGCAGCGCCGGCATCATCGGCGGCGCCAGCGGCATGGTAGGCGCGGCCCTGCTGGCGGGCCGCGCCGCCCTGCAACTGGGGGCTGGCCGGGTATTCGTCGGCCTGCTGGACGACAGCGCCCTCAAGGTGGATCCGGCGCAACCGGAACTCATGCTGCGGGAGGCCCACGCCCTCTTGCAGTCCCGGGTGTGCACCTGCCTGGCGGTAGGCCCCGGCCTTGGCACCAGCGAGCAAGCCCAGTTGCTGCTGGCCCAGGCCTGCGACAGCGAACTCCCCCTGTTGCTGGATGCGGACGCCCTGAATCTCCTTGCCGCCGCCCCGCCGCTGGCGCGCCAGGTCGCCCGCCGGGGCGCACCGACCCTGGTGACGCCCCACCCGGCGGAAGCGGCCCGCCTCCTGGCTTGCCGGACGGACGAGGTGCAGGCGGACCGGGTGCAGGCGGCCCAGGAAATCGCCCGGCGCCTCAGGGCCTGGACCGTACTGAAGGGCTGCGGCAGCGTGCTGGCGGCACCGGACGGGCGCTGGTGGCTGAACACCAGCGGCAACCCGGGCATGGCCAGCGCCGGCATGGGGGACATTCTCTCCGGCATGGCCCTGGCTCTGCTGGCCCAGGGCTGGCACGGGGAAGAAGCCCTGTTGGCAGCCGTGCACCTGCATGGTGCCGCAGCCGACGCCTGCGTCACCGCAGGCCTGGGTCCGGTGGGCCTCAGCGCCGCCGAACTGATTCCCGCCGCGAGAACACTCCTCAACGCCTGGATCATGGCCCGTGCCTGAGCGGCCGAGACACCCGGGCCGGGGCATCCTGCTGGTCCTGCTGGCAGTCTGCGTCTTTTCCTGCATGGACGCCACGGCCAAGTACCTGGCGGCCCGCCATCCCCTGCCCATGCTGGTGTGGGCGCGCTACACGGTACATTTCCTGCTCATGGTGCTGTTTCTCGCCCCGTCACACCGGAGCGCGCTGCTCGCCACCCGGCGACTCGGCGCCCAGGTGGCGCGGGCACTGCTGCTCCTGGGTGTCACCGGCTGCGTCATCGCGGCACTCAAGGTCCTGCCCTTGGCGGAAGCCACGGCCCTGGGCTATACCTCGCCACTGCTGGCAGCCTTGCTGGCGGGGCCTTGGCTTGGGGAGAAGCTGGACGCGCGCCGCTGGCTGGCCCTGACCATGGGCTTTGTCGGCGTGCTGTTCATTGCCCGCCCTGGTGGCGCCCTGGTGGGCGTGGGGGTGCTCTACGCCCTGGCCGGCGCCTCCTGCTACGCTGTTTACCAGGTCATGACCCGCCAACTCAGCACGAGCGAAAACAGCCTCACCCTGCTCTTCTACACGGCTCTGGTGGGCACCCTGCTGAGCAGTCTGGCCCTGCCCTGGCTGGGCATGGGCAGTCTGCCGACGGGCCTGGACCTGTTGCTGACCCTGAGCCTGGGGGCCATGGGCGGACTGGGCCACTTCCTGCTTATCCGCGCCTTCCACCACGCACCGGTGGGCACCATCGGTCCCTTCCTCTACGCCCAGTTGATGTGGGCCATGCTCATCGGCTGGCTGATATTCGACCACCTGCCGGACACATGGAGCCTCCTGGGCATGGCCATCATCGTGAGCAGCGGCCTGGCCGTGGCCCTGGGCAAGAAAGCCGTCCGGCCGGAGGCAAGCACCTGACAGCGCGTCCTGAAGCGCTGCGGGATATCACGCTCTGCCGGTGTTAAAATCTGCGCCCCGGCCAATGGTTAATATCATGAAAACTGACACCCCCATCGACACCCAGCTCGCCATCGAAATCTGCCGCAACGTGGCCGCCGCCCTGGCGGAAGACGTGGGGGCCGGCGATCTGACTGCCAACCTGATATCCGCCAAGCGGCCAGCCCGGGGCACGGTCATCTGCCGGGAGGATGCGGTGCTGGCGGGCACGCCCTGGTTCGATGCCTGCTTCGCCACCCTGGACCCCAGCGCCAGCATCGTCTGGCACGCCAGGGACGGGGACGCGATCCGCGCCGGCCAGACCCTCTGCGACATCGCCGCGGAGACCCGTGCCCTGCTTACGGCGGAACGTTGCGCCCTCAACTTCCTGCAGCTCTTCTCCGGCACGGCCACCATCACCCGCACTTTCGTGGAGGCCGTGGCAGGCACGAAGGCCGTCATCGTGGATACCCGGAAGACCCTGCCGGGCCTGCGCCTGGCCCAGAAATACGCTGTGAAGATGGGCGGCGGCACCAACCACCGTATTGGCCTCTACGACGCGGTACTCATCAAGGAAAACCACATCATCGCCGCCGGTGGGGTCAAGGAAGCCCTGGCCCGCGCCCACGTTGAGGCGCCGAACGCCAAGTTCATCCAGATTGAAGTGGAAAATCTGGATGAACTACAGGAAGCCCTGACGGCGGGTGCCACCATGATCCTGCTGGACAACATGGATCTGGATGAAATGCGCCAGGCCGTGGCCATCACCGCCGGCCGCGCCAAGCTGGAAGCCTCCGGCGGCGTCAGCCTGGACCGGGTGCGCGCCATCGCCGAAACCGGCGTGGACCGCATTTCCATCGGCAGCCTGACCAAGGACGTGCGCGCCGTGGATCTGTCTTTGAGGCACGTGGAGAGGTAGGGCGCAATAACCGAAGGGCATTGCGCCAAATGCCCCATCGTGACGAAAGATGCGGGATGCAGGCTACGCTCAGGCCCGCACATCCAGGGCACCGCCGGAGGCGGGCTGGGCGAAATAAACACCCATCTGGGCCGAGCGGTCCTTGGCGGCAAGCGTGGTGGCTGATTTTTCGCCACCCTGCTGCTGGGCCAGTTCCATGGCCGCCTGAAGGGCCATCTGGGCGGCCTGGGCGGCCACGGCCCGGTCCTGGGCGGAGGGTTCGGCCGGCGCCATGGCGGCGGCCCGGATGGTGCGGGCCCGCGCCATGGTTTCTTCCGGCGTCCGTCCCGGCGAGGTATCGATGCTGACTTCACCGCCAACGGCGTAATTCACGCCGTCCGCCCCCTTCTGGTAGGTAAAGCTGGCCCCGGAGGTGGCGAGTCCGCCGGCTGCCGCCAAGTGGGCCATTTCATGCTGACGAACCTCCGCGTCCCGCGCCTTCAGTTGCCGCAAAGCCGCCTCGTCCTGGGTCGAGGTCTTTGCAGCGGCCCCTGGCGCTTTTGCCGACGCCTTCCCCGACGCAGTTTCCGGCCGGGTAGCGGCAGCTGGCGGAGAAGCAGCAAACGTGACACCGGAAATGCTCATGGCCGGAAGCTCCAGGCAGGAATAGGCGAAGTATAGCCAATCCGCGCCGGGGGAAAGCAGCATGCGGCGGGATTGATTTTTCTCCACCCGAATGCCATCAAATACCAGATAATGCTTGGCCTTCGCGGCACTGCATTTCATCCGTGAGAGGCCCGGACTTGATCCGATCGCGCGTTTACCACTTCCGGAACCGGGTTTGGTCCGAATGGGGCTTTTTGACAGGGAGTTCCACATGCTTGAAACGCGCTTCACGCCCCACGCCACCGAATGCGCGCAAGGATCGGAAAAGCGGCCTTTAGCGCAGGCGACACCGCCGCTGTGCCTGGCCCAGTTGCCTGGAAATGCCCCTACGCTGCTGGCGCAGGACACGGCATGCGCGCCCGATGCCGAGTTGGATGTCATGAACATCCTCGCCGCCATGCCCCTGTTTGCCGGTCTGGCGCCTGCCCATCTCCTCGATCTGGCGCGTGGGAGCCACACCGCAGTCCGACAGAAAGGCGAGACGATCTTCCACACTGGAGACACGACCCACGTGCTCTACCTGGTGTTATCGGGCCATGTCAAGCGCGCCATCCTGATGCATGAAGGCAACGAGAAGCTCATCGACCTGGTCCCCCCCGGGAAAGTTTTTGGCCTTACGGAATTGCTCGGTGCAAGAGCCTGTGCGGCCTACGCCGTCGCCGTCACAAGGGTTGTCCTTTTATGCATCGGTGGCGGCAACCTGCGACGCACCATCGAGGTATCGCCGACACTGGCCCTGCGCGTCTTGCGCGCCCAGGCCGAGCGACAGTACGACATGGAGTGCGATCTCGCGGCCCGTGGTTTCCGCTCGGGATGTCAAAGGACCCTGGACTATCTCCTGCAACTCGCCGGCAACAGGTACTCGCCGACGGGTGAAACCGTGGTGTCGCTGCAGGTCAGCAAACTGCTTATCGCAGCCCACATAGGCATCACGCCGGAGAGCCTGTCCCGGGCCTTGCGCGGGCTGTCGGACGAGGGACTGATCCTCGTGGACGGCAGACGCATTTGTCTTCAAAACGCCAACATCGCACGTTACCGCGCCAAGGCGCCAATTGACGCCGCCGGCTCCGGTTTTCCCGGGCTGCGCCACCGGCCTAATCCCCGCTTTTCGGAGACGGTGCCCAGGCGGGAGGCTTTGAGCACAGCCGACCGCTGCCGGGTATTGCCGATTTGTAGCGCCATCAACATGGCCGGACGTCAGCGCATGTTGTCCCAGCGCATGGCCAAGGACTGGGCACTGCTCGGCCAGAACGTACAGTCCGAGAAGTCCCGTGGCAACCTGCTGGATTCAATCAGTTTGTTCGAAAGCCAGCTGGCCGACCTCAGCGCCCAGCCTCTCTGCAGGGAGGAGCGTGCTGCGCAGGAAGCCTTGAGTGATGCCTGGCTGCCCTACAAGGCACTCCTGGGCTGCCCCCCCGGCAAGGGTAGCGCCATCCTGGTCTTTGACCAGAGCGAACGGGTTCTGGCCCTGGCCCACGGCTTGACGCAGACCCTGGCGGAGATGTCCGGTACGCCCGCAAGCCATCTCATCAACCTGGCGGGGCGCCCCCGCATGCTGTCGCAACGCATCGCCAAATTCTTCCTCTTCCGACAATGGGGCATCGCCCCCCTGCGCTGCTGTGAAGAACTGGAAAAATCAGGCGACGAAATGAGCAACACCCTCGGTGAATTGCTCGAGGCGCCCCTGGGCTCACCGCCCATCCGGGCCAAATTGATCAAAGTGACCCACCTATGGGGCCTGCTGCAGACGGCACTCGCCAGGTCGGCAGACGATGGCGGCCCCCAGGCAGCCAGCCGGATCGTCAGCTCCAGTGAGCGCATTTTGCACAACAGCGATGCGGCCGTCAGCCTTTATGAAGCCCTGGCCGCCGACACCTTGCAGAGCGCCTAGCCCTGCCGAGAGATAAACGATCTCGGAGTCTTGCACGAACGCATTTCAGAATTTTCCCCGACCTGCCCTTCGTTTTTTGCTTTTCTCGGCGCCTCTGCGCCTCTTCGTTTCAAATCGCTTTTCAAAAACACCCTGTTCAGGCAACCCCGACAACAAGCTCACCAGGGATCCCCATCCCCATTTTCTTCCAGCTACTCCCATGCCTCGTTTTGATGGAGCCACAAGGGGTCGGCGCTGCTGCGGAGGAATTCCTCCACGGGCAGACCGTCGATGGTCGGCTCCCGTTTCACCCACTTTTGCTTAGTCGCCGAGAAAGAATAACTTGAACATTGTCCATCTTGCATACGAGCGCCATGCTGCGTTGCAAAACGCTTGTGTGGCCAGCCACATGGCGCGT
>JAYTVW010000126.1:0-15659 GCA_043743785.1 Rhodocyclales bacterium
GGGCGCGGGCGGTCTGCGCGAGGGTCAGCTTCTGCCGCTCATGGCAGTCCTTGATCTTGCAATAGGTCTCGTAGTCGATCATGGCGTGGGTCCCAGGGCGGCGCGCAATTGGTCGATGCGGGCGCCGATTTCTGTTGCAGGGAGCGCCTGCCCTTCAGGGGGCCGCGGGGCATCGAGGGCCAGGACCTGGTAAAGCGGGCGTTGATAAGCGATGAGGCCGATGCGAACGAGATCTGTGCGGGCCTGGCTCAGGCGGGTGGCGCTCATCGACAGGCAGCGGCAGAGCGCGGCATCCGAGTAGTAGCTCAGCCCCTGCCCATCGGCGACCGTGAGCAGAAACAGATACAGCGCCGCCGCCGGGGGATCGCAGCGTTCGAGGTAGTGGTCACGCACCAGCCGGTGGTCTACCCAGCTGAACTGCGGTGGAATCTGCCGAACCCGCTCAGGGCACAGCACGCGTTTGAGGGGCATCGCCAATCCTCCCATCCAAGATGTCATGCCCCAGTTCTAGCAGCCGCTGGGTACTCCTGACGATGTCCTCTTGTAACGCACTGCCCGTGAACTGGGCAATAAAGCCAATTAAAACAGCAGGTTGATCGCGCAAGAGATCTTGTAACGCCGGTTGCAAGATCTCTTGAGAAACCTCAGTGATTTCAAGCACTTGCGCGGAGCAGAGATCTTGTAACGCAACGGCCGTCGCGGGCACCGTCGGCGCTTCCTGCCGTTCGCCCTGAGCTCGCCGTCCATACCCGGGGTGGCTGGCCCGCCACGCCTGCACCCGAACGACATGCTCCGGACCGCGGAAGTAAGCCTGGTTCTCCGGTTTGGCCAGCCAGGCGCGCTGGCTGGCCGCCTTACTCGCCTTGCGGCAAGCCAGCGCCGAACAGTATTTCTGATGGTGTGCGTTGCGCGCATCAGCGCTGAACAACGCCTCGCAAAACAGACACTTGAGCAACTTTAGGCGGGCCATGACTCACCTCCTTGCGGCGAATCATGGGCGCAACAGCGCGCAGCGGCGCACCCAGCCAAGGGCACCAATCAGGAATGGAATCGAAGAAGGAAGAAGACGGAAAAGCGGGGAAGAAGAACCAGAAAATCTTTAAAGGAAAATCCTCGAAGAATATCGACGAAGAAGATCCACCACTTTCAAGCCGCCAGCTTCAGGCGACTTTCAGGTCGCCGCTGACAAGTACCGTCCCGGCTACCCGGGCAAGGGCTTCAAGACCCTCGATGCGGTACGCGAATGGGTGATGAACTTCGTGCGCTGGTACAACACCCAGCACCAGCACTCGGCCCTGAAGTTCGTCACGCCGGCCCAGCGTCACCAAGGCACCGACATCGCCGTCCTGCAGGCCCGTAAGGCCCTCTATGAGGAGGCCAAAGCAGCCACCCCGGAACGCTGGCGTGGCCCCACCCGCAATTGGGATCGACCCGGTACCGTCTGGCTCAACCCGGTACGACAACAGAATAGTGTGGTAAAGAAGGTCGCTTGAACACCGTGACAACTATCTTGACAAATAACGACCCCATTACCCGGAGAACACCATGGCGGAATCCCTTGTTGTCAGCGGCCTTGTCACCAAGCATCGCGAACTGTCTGGCCTGATCGAACACCACAGCAAGGAGATCGAGCGCCTGGGCGCTGACCTCACGCACCTTGCTGCCACCCTCAAGCTGTTTAGTCCGGCGCTTGACCTGCGCACACTCCGTCCCAAGGAACACCGAGAGCGTAATGCCTTCTTCCGGCCCGGTGAAGTCCCCCGTTTTATACTCGATACCCTGCGCCAGAGCGCCATTCCCCTGACTTGCCAGGCGCTGGCAGAGCGCGCCGTCGCCGCCAAGGGCCTGGCGAACACGCCGGAAACGGTGGGTGCCGTATGCAAGAGCCTGCACAGCCGGGTGAAAGCCCTGGCTGATGCCGGCACACTGTGCGAAGGGCCAAAGGACATCACCGGCCGCACCTGGCAGATCGCCTGACATCACCTTCCTACATGGCCCGCCGTTACCGGCTGCAGCCGGCAGTGTTTGAGTCCGGGCACCGAGCTTAAATCGCAGCCTCCATCAGAACGGACAGCCTGGCCTGAACCGCGGAAATTATCTCCTCTGAATTGGCAACCCTCAGGGGAATCAGCGACCGCCGACGCTTGCCGGGGTGTTCCTGGACGCAGACCACCACATCTGCATTCAGGCCTTCCAACTCTGCGTACCGCAGAAACTGAACAGGCACCGTTCCCTCGGCAGCTGTGCCGATGGTGCAAACTCCTGGGTAAGTGTTTTGAAGCCGGAGCCATTCCTCGTCGCCAGCGTCGCCTCGAAGATCCAGTCGCTGTTTTGCGCCAAAGAGATACACCTGACAGTTTTTCAACTTGAAGGTAGCGCTGGAATCAAGTTCCGACGGAATCTTGCGGTTACCGCCCAGGATTCGTTGGTCGGTGAGAAATTCAATTATCTGCACCGAACCACGGGCTCTCGAATACGCCTTGCGCGCCACATCCTCGTCTGGACTCTTGGAAAACTCCTCGGTCGCTGCCTCCAGGGGCACTTGCTCCTGCTCAGCACGATCGACAAGTTGCTCGGCCACGTCCAGAGAAGCCAGCGTAACTTTGCGTGACATCCTTGCGAGATCTTCAGCTTCCATGAGTCCAGATTCTTCGATCGACGGTGTTCCGTCACAAGCACCGGCACTATTGTCTTCCCGAGCAGGCGATGCTGCCCACCCTTTCGGCTGGTTCTCGTTGCTGAAAGCGCCATCCACCTCCACCACTCCGGGAACACTGACCTGATGCAACTGGAGCGCCGCTTGGTCTGCTGCGGGTATGATCAGTTTTATGGACAAAGGCAGTCGGGCGTTCTCGATTCCCTCCCCGAGAAGGCGGAGGCCCGTGTAGATCGCCCTGCGCGTGAGCCCACCATCGGCTTCAGCGTCTCGATCCCATTCCAATTGGGATATACCTTCCAGCACCAGATCGCCTGCCGTTTGAATCCTCGGCTTGGCAAGTTGCCCTCCGTCGAAGCCCTCCATGACATCGAACGTCAGAGCACCGTGCCGGCTCATCCTCTTGCGATAGGTGGCGGCGGGGATTTGCGTCACTCCTGAGATGAATGCAATGGATGGCGGGCAATCCGCCTCTTCAAGGATGACGTCCATCCACTGCCGCCAGAGAACATCCAAGTCACATAGATAGTTTTCGATCGTGACGCCGGCATGGCCGTGCCCGGCTTGCGCCGATAGCTCGGGGATGCCCTGGCGCAGCGCGAGGGTGTCCAACGACTTGTCTCTCTGCGGCGCGAGGAGGCCCCCCGCCTTGCACGATATGAAAGCTCCACGCAGGTCATGGGGAGAAATCAAGCAGGAGCCGGTTGCCGCGCGGAGTGCCTGCGTAATCAAGAAGTGGATATACGCCGCAGCGCAAATCTGGCGGATTCGTGCACCTTGCAACTTCGTATAGTTGAAGTTGGCGGCGGTCCCCACGGTGAAGTCGATTCCAATGGCCGAGGCATACACTTCGTCTCGGGAATCCGCCAGGAGATACCGGGCCCAGCTCCGGGACAGGCGGCTGAGGGTCGGGCGGTGAGAGGTCCGCGAAATGCTCCGCAGAAGCTGCTTGGCTTTCTTTGCCAGCTCTTTTGGCGGCGTCGAGAAGAAGGACGCCAAGGTCCCGCCAGACTCCAAACTGGTACTGGCGGACAGAATCTTTGCAACCTCGACCGGAAAGGGCATCCAAACAATCTGGCTGTTGATCCATTCCGGGCTGCCCTGATCCCGAACCGACTTGTCCAGGACGGGGGTGAGCCTCCAACCAAACCTTCCATTCTTGGCGTCGACGAAAAGCCAGGCGCTAGTGGCGGGAGATGTCCAAACCTTCCCGAACGCAGAAGGCATAACTCTGAGAAACAGAGTGAAAAATGCCGCAAGGCACTCCTCGCTCTGGCTTGCCTTCCAGATAGAAAACAGCGCCGGCATTGTCGACTCCAGTTCGAAAGGCGTCAGGCCCTCGTAGAGAACGGCGATCCCGGAGAACACGCGCCCCCCTGCAACGGCAGGTTCCACAAGGAAAGCATCAAGGAGGTCGCCGGCCGGATGTTCGGGCGACCGGGTTTCATTGCAATCGTCATCTAATTGAGGAGACGATTTCTGTTCCGCCGCCTGGGATACGAAAGAGGCAGAGCGAGGAAGCTTGAACGGGTTAGGCAA
Source organism: Rhodocyclales bacterium (assembly GCA_043743785.1). Lineage (GTDB taxonomy): Bacteria > Pseudomonadota > Gammaproteobacteria > Burkholderiales > Rhodocyclaceae > JAQTNA01. The sequence continues at coordinate 4,196 of JAYTVW010000126.1, forward strand.
GATGCGGTTGAACACTTCAAGGGAGAACGTAAGCAACTTTGCGAGCGGCGCTGTCGGCTCCAGTTCAGCCCAGCACGCACGGAGCACGGACTCGCTAGCTGTCCTTATGTCGAGCCGAAATGCCTCCTTGCCAGAAAGCACATGGGTCATGGTCGCGCCGATCTGCTTGGAGAGGCGTTCCTTTGCCGCCAGGAGGTTTAAAGCAACCATTGCCCGCAAGGCGCGCATCACAAACACTGCGCCGATGGACAGGCTGCGGGCGGGCGGCGTGAGGAACTGCCTTAGCGGTGTCATGGGCTGACGACGTAGCATCGCCAGATCCCGTGCAGGATCGAGACCGAGTTGAAGGAGGCTGATTCGGAGTGAGTCAAGTGACGCGACCCAATCGGGCAGAGGATAGAACTTGCTCAGTTGCGCAAGGTCCAGCCTGAGTTCGGACACCAAGGCCATCAATCCGACCCCGGACGGCGGAACATTGAACGTTTCCGATACCCTATTGAGGGCGAACGCTTCCTTGTGAGGTAGCTTCTCCTCCCAAGACTCGAGAGAGTTCGTCGGCGACGCAACTGTGGCACTTTCTGGACGAATACCCCCCTCGCCGTCAGGCGATACGGGAACTACAACCAAGCTGGCGTCAAATTCCATGACATTCTCCTGGAAAGAGAAAAAAGCAAAGCCCTCGCAGGGCCTGAGGCAGGCGCGCGATAACTTGAAAAGAGGCTTTCGGCAGATTCGCCGAGTCGTGTTCGGCTAGGTGCGGACGAAGGACGTCAGCACCAACGGAACGAGCTTTGAGATGACAATCTTTTGGGAATGCTTTGGGCCTGAGAACCCGTAGCGTCAGGGGAGAACTTCCACGTGCTGTAGAACCAACAGCTCAGAATCCGTCACGCACGAGCGTAACCGAAGCTTGGTAGCACAACGATTGTGGAAATTTAGGGCGCAACTTACCCCTTGTTGCGAGAAACTATTTTTTCTCGCTTCTTGAAAGGGTCGAGACGAAACTCAGTCTCAACCTCAGCTTGCCGTGTCCAGAAAAATAATTTCTGTAACGGCCAGATGGCGGCCGATCTCGGACAACCGTTACCGCCTGCCAAAGGCAGATTACTTCGTGGCGCTGATGCGCAAACTTCTATTACGGTCATCTTCCGACCGGCCCGACTTCATTCGAGCGGTCGGGACTTTCTCAGGTACTACGTGATATCAAAGAGCTTTCAGCGCCCCAGACGTTCGGGTAAGCTAGCATAAACTATACGCAGTGCGCAAGAGGAGAACCTCGCTGTGTTGTCCACGTGATCCAAACCTATCCGGGCTGCGCAGAAGAATAGCCAGCACCATCTCGTGAGTTGCCATGACAGTTCAAGTTGTCTATTTGTCCAAGTCAGTCAGAGTGGCGGTGGTAGGATCTCGCCGAGATGGTGAGCAATACTCAATTTCCAAAGTCTAAATATGCCAATGTCCGATTTCTTTCGTTACGGCTTTTGTGACTTCAGGGCGTTGAGTCCACGCTGATGGATGTTAACTGTCACAAAGCGATCGACGAAAAAGTAGCTAGAAAACAAGGGGGCAAGATATTTTGCATCATCGACCTGGTTCTCGCCCCCATAATAACTGTCAAGAACGACTATCTCCCGTGGCCTCCGAAGCCAAGGCTGGTTCGATTCTAGCTGGGCGCGCCAAATCCATTAAATCAAACAGTTATCAGGAGCCCAAGGCTACTCTGAGCTGTACTGCTGCGCTTTTCATCTTCCGTTTCTGCCGCGAGCGATACTCAACAAAAGTGATGACCTAGCCGACGTGCGCACAGTCGTCGATGAAGAGCAAATGTCTCGTTCCGAAACCACCACGGCGCTGTGCCCAAGCTGTGCCCAAGCCGTGCCCCCTCTGTGCCCATCATCAAATAGTCGGTTTACCCCACGACGTCACTTTGAGTCTTGGTCGCCGTGCCCATTCGCGGGTTCGGTTGTCGGCGATGTCCGGGCAAGCCTTGGCATAGCCCTGACGCAGACGGCGTCAAATGGAGAAGGCAAGGGCCAGCCAGCGCGGGTCGCCGCCCGCTCCCGGCTGGCCTGGTGCTTGCGTTCGGCCAGGGTATCGATATGGGCTTTGATTTCAATCTGCTGACCGCGGTCAAAGCTGCGCGGGTGGCGCGCCATGAAAATCTTGCGACTTGCGACTTGCCTCTCAGCCTTCGCGCATCTCCAGATTCCAGCGCGGCCGCACTGAAAAGGCGTGGCTGCCGTCGGACGCCGGCAGCAGGCCGGCCTTGATGCGCAGCATGGCGGCGAAGGCGATCATGGCGCCGTTGTCGGTGCACAGTTCCAGTTCCGGATAGAACACCCGGCCGCCCAGTTTTTTGACAGCTTCGTCCAGCTTTTCCCTCAGGCGCCGGTTGGCACCGACGCCGCCGGCCACTACCAAGTGTTTCATGCGGCATTTCTTCAGGGCTGCCACGGCCTTGGCTGCCAGCACGCTAACCACCGCTTCCTGGAATTCGGCCGCCAGGTCCGGCTGGTCGGCTTCCGTGACGGTGCCGGATTTCACCAGGGTCAGCACTGCCGTCTTGAGGCCGCTGAAGCTGAAGTCCAGGTCGCCGCTGTGTAGCATGGGGCGGGGCAGCTTGTAGCGGCCCGCCGTGCCCCGGTCCGCCAATTTCGACAGCACGGGGCCGCCGGGGTAAGGCAGGCCCAGCAGCTTGGCGGTCTTGTCGAAGGCTTCGCCGGCCGCGTCGTCCACCGTCTCCCCCAACAGCTCGTACTGGCCCACTTTGGTCACGCGCATGAGCTGGGTATGCCCGCCGGACACCAGCAGGGCGATGAAGGGAAAGCGCGGCGGTTCTTTGGCCAGGAGCGGCGAGAGCAGGTGGCCTTCCAGATGATGGATGGGCTGGGCCGGGATGTTGAGTGCCATGGCCAGGGCTTCGGCGAAACTGGCGCCCACCAGCAGGGCGCCGGCCAGGCCCGGTCCGGCGGTGTAGGCCACGGCATCTAGTTCGGAAAGCTGCTTGCCGGTCTGGGCCAGCACCTTGCGGGTCAGGGGCAGCACCCGGCGCAGGTGGTCCCGGGAGGCCAGTTCCGGCACCACGCCGCCGTATTCCTCATGCAGGTCGATCTGGGAGTGCAGTGCGTGGGCCAGGAGGCCCAGCTCGCTGTCGCAAAGAGCGACGCCGGTTTCGTCGCAGGAGGATTCAATGCCGAGGACCAGCATGGCGCGGGACGGGTGGTGGAATGAGGGCGCATTTTAACCGGGAAGCGGCAAGGGGCTGGAAAAGCGCTTGGAAACGCCGAGGCGCAGAGGCGCCGAGAAATCAAAATCTTGTTGCATTTACGTCAGGTGCCAGGAGCGCGTGCTGAGTGCTAATGGGCGGACAAACACTTGTTTTTCTCTGCACTTCGGCGCCTCGGCGTTTAATTAACTGGTTTTTCCAGGATAATCCCCGCTCCCACCCCCGGAGCATATGCCGTGCACGCCTGCCGCCTTCTCCGTCTCATCCCCTTGCTGTTGCTTCTCTGTGTCCCGGCCCGGGCCGCCGAAGTGCTGTCCTTCTCGCCCCAGGGCGAGGTGAAGGCCGTGCGGCAGGCCACGGCCCGTTTCGCCGCGCCCATGGTGGCCTTCGGCGACCCGCGAGAGACAGCGCCCTTCGAGGTCTCCTGTCCGGTGTCGGGCAAGGGGCGCTGGGCGGATGAGAAAAACTGGGTGTATGACTTTGCGGCGGAGGTGCCGGCGGGCCTGGTCTGCGAATTCCGTCTGAAGGAGGGCCTCGCGGCCCTGGATGGCCGTGCCCTCAAGGGCGGGGAACATTTCGCCTTCAATTCCGGCGGCCCGGCGGTACTGGACATGGAGCCTCGGCAAGGCTCCGCCATCGACGAGAAACAGGTCTTCATCCTGGGCCTGGATGCCCCGGCAAAAATTGACACCATTCGTAGCCACGTCGCCTGCGTGGTGAAGGGCTTGCCGGAGCGCCAGCCGGTGGTGTTGCTGGCGGGGGCGGAACGCAAAGCCATCCTGGATCAGCGCGCGGCCTTTCTCACCCGCTACTACCAACTGGTGAGCCAGGAGGGGCGCAGCCTCGCCAGCTTTGGCATCCCGGAAAGCGGCAACCGGCGGGAGGCCTTCCTGATGCGCTCGGACGGCCCGGACTCGGCCCTGGTGGTGCTGCGCTGCCTGCGGCCCCTGCCCAATGATGCGGAGGTGAGCCTGGTATGGGGCGCCGGCATTGCCGCCGCCAGCCCTACCACCGACTCTGTCGGCACGACCTTACCCTCTCCCTCCGGGAGAGGGGCTAGGGGTGAGGGCGAAAGTGGGGAGCTTCGTGAGTTGGCTTCGCCGACTGTCGTAGTCACGACCAAGGCCCGAGTGCTGAACTGGAAGGTGCGGAAGTCCTTCGAGGCGCGCTTTTCCTGCGAGCGCCTGCACAAGGACGGCGCATGCCTCCCCATGCTGCCCATGGAGCTGCGCTTCTCCGCACCGATCCGGGCGGCGGACGCCCGGCATATCCGTCTGGTGGATGGGGCCGGCCAGGGCCGCTTGGCCCGCCTGCCCAAGGGGGCGGAGGATTTCGTCAGTAGCGTGAGCTTCCCCTTCCCCCTGCCGGAAAGGACCGCCTTCAAGTTGGAAATCCCGTCCAGCCTGAAGGACGACGCCGGCCGTGCCCTGGTGAACGCCGACCGTTTCCCCCTGGCGGTGCCCACCGACGAATACCCGCCCCTGGCGAAGTTCTCCGCTCGCTTCGGCATCATCGAAAAAAATGCGGAGCCGGGCACGCCGGCCCTGTTGCCCGTCACCCTGCGCAACCTGGAAACCACGGTGGCCGGCACGGCGGCCCGGGCCGGCCTGCCCGGGGAATCCCTGAGCATTCGGGACGAGAAGCAGGTCATCGCTTGGCTGCGGCGCCTGCAGCATTTGGAACAGGCGCCGGAGGGCAGCGATGAGGCGGAGCGGGGTCTGTACGGACCGGGCATGCAGTCCGTCTTCCATCTATTCCCCTCTCCCTCCGGGAGAGGGGCCAGGGGTGAGGGGGCGCAAGGGGAGCGTCGTGAGTCGCTACGCGACTTCCCTAATATGGATGCCCGCAAGGCCTTCACCTTGCCCAAGCCCGGCGGCGGCAAGGCGTTCGAAGTGGTCGGCATCCCCCTGCCGGGCACTGGCTTCCATGTGGTGGAACTGGCCAGCCCGCGCCTGGGCGCAGCCCTGCTGGAACAGAAGCGCCCCTACCGGGTGGCGGCGGCAGCCCTGGTCACCAACTTGGCGGTGCATTTCAAGCAGGGCCGGGAATCATCCCTGGTGTGGGTGACGAGCCTGGACAAGGGCGAGGCGGTGGCGGGCGCCGAAGTGGCGGTGCGGGACTGCGGCGGCAAGCTCTACGCCAGGGGCAAGAGCGATGCCCTGGGCCGGTTCCCCATCCGGCGGGCCTTGCCGCCCCGTGACGATCTGCCGTCCTGCCTGGACGCTTATGACCACCAGTATTTCGTCTCGGCCAGGAGCGGCGACGACTTTTCCTTTGTGCTCTCCGACTGGAACGAGGGCATTGCCCCCTGGCGCTTCAACCTGCCCCAGGGTAGCCGGGAGGATTCCGTGCGCGCCCACGCCGTGCTGGACCGCAGCCTGTTCCGGGCCGGCGAGACGCTGCACATGAAGCTCTTCCTGCGCCGGGCCACCCGGGGCGGCTTCGGCATGATCGACGTCAAGCCGCAAGAGAAAATCACCCTCATCCATCTGGGCAGCGACGACAAGTTCGAATTGCCGGTGCAGTGGGCAGCGGATGGCAGCGCCGTGGCCCAGTGGCCCATCCCGGCGGAGGCCAAACAGGGTGCCTGGGAAATCCGTCTGAACCTGCCCGGTCGCAACGGCAGTCAAGTGGTGGAGGCCGGCGCTTTCCGGGTGGAGAGTTTCCGGGTGCCGAGCATGAAGGCCAGCCTGCAGGGCACCAATCTGCCCCTGGTGAACGCCCCGGTGGCGGAACTGGCGCTACAGGTGAATTACCTCAACGGCGGCGGTGCCGCCGACCTGCCGGTGAAGTTGCGGGGCCAGATCTTGCCCCGGGAAATTGCTTTTCCCGACTATGAGGATTTCAGCTTCGCCAACGGCGACGTGAAGACCGGCCGCAGCACCCGGGATTTCAGCCAGGAAGAAGCGCCGGATGAAGATGCCGGGGATGCAGGCGAGGGCGACGCCGGGGCAGCCTCCGCCCTGCGCCTGCCCCAGCAGGAATTACGTTTGGGGACCGGCGGCGCCGGCAAGGCGCTGCTGGCAGGGCTTGGCGGCGGCACGAAGGCCGTGCCGGCAGATCGGCCCCGGGAACTGCTGGCGGAACTGGAATACCGGGACGCCAACGGCGAAACCCTCACCAGCGGCTTGCGCCTGCCCCTGTGGCCCTCCCGGCTGCTGGTGGGCCTGAAGACCGACAGCTGGCTGGAGGGGGCGGACAGCCTGCGCCTGCAGGCCGTTGTGCTGGATCTGGCGGGCAAGCCTGTGGCCGGCAGCCGGGTGCAGGTGGATGCCTTCAAGCAGGAATTTCACTCCAACCGGCGCCGGCTCCTCGGCGGCTTCTACGCCTATGAGCATTTCGAGGAGACAAAATCCCTGGGCGAGTTGTGCCAGGGCCTGACGGACGCCCGGGGTCTGCTGGTCTGCGAGGTGAAGGCGCCGGCAAAAGGCAGCCTCATCCTGCGGGCCAGGACGGTGGACGGGGAGGGCCACGCCAGCATCGCCCACCGGGAGGTTTCCCTGTCCGGCGAGGAAAGCTGGCGCGGCGGTTCGGACCAGGACCGCATGGACCTGCTGCCGGCGAAGAAAGCTTATGAGCCGGGGCAAACGGCGAAATTCGAAGTACGCATGCCCTTCAAGCGGGCCACGGTGCTGGTGACCGTGGAGCGGGAAGGCGTGCTGGAAAGCCGCGTCGTCACGCTCACCCGGAAGAACCCGGTGATCGAGCTGCCCATTACGGCCGCCCACGCCCCGAATATCTTCGTCTCCGCCCTGGCCATTCGCGGCCGCATTGCCGGGCCGGCCCCCACGGCCCTGGTGGATCTGGGCAAGCCGGCCTTTCGCATGGGCATGGCGGAAATCCGCGTGGGCCATGGAGCCCACCAGTTAAAGGTGGAGGTGTCCGCCGACAAGCCGGCCTACCCGGTGCGCGGCAAGGTCAAGCTCAGTATTCAGGTGCGGCGCATGGATGGCAGCGCGCCGCCGAAAGGCATGGAAGTGGCCTTGGCGGCGGTGGACGAGGGGCTGCTGGAACTCATGCCCAACCAGAGTTGGAAGCTGCTGGAGGCCATGATGAAGCGCCGCGGCATCGAGGTGGAAACGGCCACCGCCCAGATGCAGGTGGTGGGCAAGCGCCACTTCGGCAAGAAGGCCCTACCGGCGGGGGGTGGGGGCGGCAAGGGCGCGTCCCGGGAACTCTTCGACACGCTGCTGCTATGGCAACCCCGGGTAAAACTGGATGCCGAAGGCCGAGCGGAAGTGGAAGTGCCGCTGAATGATTCCCTGACAAGTTTCCGCATCGTGGCGGTGGCGGCCGGCGAGACAGGCCTTTTCGGCACCGGCGCCACCAGCATCCGCAGCACCCAGGACCTGATGCTGGTGGGCGGCCTGCCGCCCCTGGTGCGGGAGCAGGACCGCTACCGGGCCGGTTTTACCGTGCGCAATGCCTCTGCTCGTACCGTGGAGGCGGAAGTGAGCGCAATGCTGGCCAAAGTGGCGGGCGGCAAGCCGGACGGCGGCCGGGAACTGGCGCCCATCGCCGTTTCCCTGGCGGCCGGCGAAGCCAGGGATATCGGCTGGGATGTGGAAGTGCCCGTGGGGGCGGACGGCCTGCAATGGCAGGTGGCCGTGGGTGAAAAGGGCGGCGATGTTGGCGACCGGCTGAAGCTCAGCCAGAAGATCATCCCGGCGGTGCCGGTACGCACCCTGCAGGCCACCCTCATGCAGATCGACAAGTCGGCGGACCTGGCGGTGGCCCTGCCGGCCGGGGCGATCCCGGGACGCGGCGGTATCCGGGTCAGCCTGCGGGGCCGGCTGGCGGACGAGTTGGCCGGCGTCAAGGAATGGATGGAACGCTATCCCTACACCTGCCTGGAACAGCAGGCCTCCCAGGCCGTGGCCCTCGCCGACAAGGCCCGCTGGACGAAGCTCATGGCCAAACTGCCCGTGTACCTGGACGGGGACGGTCTGGCGAAATACTTCCCGGGCATGGAGCAGGGCAGCGAGGTGCTGAGTGCCTACCTGCTGGGCCTGGCGGCGGAATCCGGCGGGGCGCTGCCGGAGGCAAGTGGAAATCGGATGAAGGAGGGCCTCCGGGCCTTCGTCGAGGGCCGGGTGCGGCGCTATTCCGACCTGCCGGTGGCGGACCTGACGCTCCGGAAGCTCGCCGCCATGGCGGCCCTGTCCCACGGCGGCCCGGCGAATGCCGGCTGGCTGGACAGCCTGAGCCTGGAGCCGAACCTGTGGCCCAGTTCCGCCCTCATCGACTGGATCACCATCCTCAAGCGCAGCCCGGCCCTGCCGCATCAGGCCGAGCGCCTGACCCAGGCCCAGCACATCCTCAGGAGCCGCCTCAACTTCCAGGGTACGACCTTGAGTTTTTCCACGGAGCGCAATGACACCCTGTGGTGGCTCATGGCCGGCGGCGACGTGAACGCCAACCGGGCCTTGCTCACCCTCATGGACCTGCCGGACTGGCAGGCGGACCTGCCGCGTCTCGTCACCGGCACCCTGGGCCGCCAGCAGCAGGGGCACTGGAACACCACGGTGGCCAATGCCTGGGGCAGCCTGGCCATGGCCCGGTTTTCGGCCCGCTTCGAGGCCCAACCGGTTGCCGGCAGGACGGATGTGAAGCTTGTTGCTCCCCTCGCCCTTGGGAGAGGGGCCGGGGGTGAGGGCGATTCCATGTTCCTTGCTTCCACGCCCCCGAGTTTCACCAATGACTGGGCGAGCCAGCCGGAAGGTGCCCGCCGTATCCTGCCCTGGCCTACTGGGGGCAGTGGCGCGTCGCCCTCACCCCCCCGCCCCTCTCCCAAGGGCGAGGGGAGCGTCGAGAGTCGCGCTGCGACTTTGACGATACGTCATGCCGGCAGCGGCAAGCCCTGGGCCACGCTGCAAAGCTTGGCAGCCCTGCCGCTGAAAGAACCCCTGTTCACGGGTTTCCGCATCGTCCGCAGCGTCACGCCCGTATCCCAACAGGTGCCGGGTCGCTGGCGCCGGGGCGACGTGGCCAGGGTGAAGCTGGAACTGGAATCCCTGGCGGACATGGGCTGGGTGGTGGTCAGCGACCCCATTCCCGCCGGCGCCACGGTGCTGGGTTCGGGCCTGGGGGGCGATTCCATCCTGATGACCCGGGGCGAGAAAAAAGCCGACTGGTGGAGCGCGCCCACCTTCGAGGAACGCACGTTCGAAGCCTACCGGGCCTATTACCGCTTCCTGCCCAAGGGCAAGTGGCGCGTGGAATACACCGTGCGCCTCAACAACTCCGGCGACTTCCAGCTCCCGCCCACCCGCGTCGAAGCCATGTACGCCCCGGAAATGTTCGGCGAACTGCCCAATGCGAGTTTTGTGGTGGGGCAGTGAAGCGTAGATTGAAACGCCGAGACGCCGAGGCGCAGAGAAAACCATGAGGGCCGTGTATCAGAGGCTCACCATTTGCCGGGCCTTACTCCGGTTTTGCTTTTCCTCGGCGCCTCGGCGCCTCGGCGTTTCATTAAGTCTTTTCGCCCTCTTTTCGGTGGCCCACGCCGCAACCCCCACTTATGCCGAAGTCCGCGCAGCCTACCGGCCGTCGGAAGCCTGGCTGCTGGACCGGCATGGCGAGGTGATCGGGGCGCGGCGGGTGGATGGCCGGGTGCGGCGCCTGGAGTGGGTGCCGCTGGCCGACTTGTCACCGGCCATGCAGCAGGCCCTTGTCGCGGCGGAGGACAAGCGCTTTTATGAGCACGGCGGCGTGGACTGGCAGGGCCTGGCGTCCGCCGCCTTCGACAACCTGAAGCGGGGCATGGCTGGCCGGCGCTTGCGGGGCGGCTCCACGCTTTCCATGCAACTGGCGGCCTTCCTGGACCCGGCTCTCAAGGCTGGGCCAAGCGGCAAGGGCCTGGGGCAGAAGTGGGACCAGGCTTTTGCCGCCCGTGACCTGGAGGCCCACTGGACCAAGGGCCAGATCCTGGAGGCCTACCTGAACCTGGCGCCCTTCCGGGGCGAACTGGTGGGCATCCATGCCGCAGCAAAGGGCCTGTTCAGGAAACATCCCTCCGGCCTCACCCGGCCCGAATCCCTCCTCCTGGCGGCCCTGCTGCGGGGCACCTCCGCATCCCCCGCCGCCGTGGCAAAACGGGCCTGCGCCGTCGGAGGATCCGGCGTAGGTCAGGTTGCATCGCAACCTGACAGAGGCGCCCAAAGCTGTGCAGAGCTGGAAACACTGGCCCTCGCCACCCTTTCCGGCCGCCCGGACCCCATGTCCCCGGAAAACCTCGCTCCCCACCTGGCCCGGCGCCTGCTGGACAAGGCGGCGCCGGGGGAGCGGGTGGCCTCCACCCTGGACGCCGGCCTGCAGCGGGCCGCCCTGGAAATCCTCAACCAGCAACTGGCGGAACTGGCGGGCCGCCACGTGGCCGACGGCGCCCTGGTGGTGCTGGACAACGCCAGCGGCGAAGTGCTGGCCTGGGTCGGCAGCAGCGGTGGCCTGTCGGAGGCCCCCCAGGTGGACGGCGTGCTGGCGCCCCGGCAGGCCGGCTCCACCCTGAAGCCCTTCCTCTACGGCCTGGCCATCGAAAAAGGCATGCTCACCGCCGCCAGCGTGCTGGAGGATGCGCCCCTGGAAATCCCTACCGCCGGGGGACTCTACGTGCCCCAGAACTACGAGCACGACTTCAAGGGGCCGGTGAGTCTGCGCACTGCCCTGGCCTCGTCGCTGAACGTGCCGGCGGTGCAAACCCTGACCCTGGTGGGGCTGGAATCCTTCGCCGCCCGCCTCAGGGCACTGGGCCTGGATACCCTGACCCAGGAAGGCGACTACTACGGCTGGGGCCTGGCTCTGGGGGCCGCCGAAGTGCGCCTGCTGCAACTGACCAACGCCTACCGGGCCATGGCCAACGGCGGCCAGCTTTCGCCGGTGCGCCTCAAGCCCGGCGAGAAAGCCAACGCGAAGCGCGTCATGCCGGCGGCCGTGGCCTTCATCCTCGCCGACATCCTCTCGGATCGCGCCGCCCGGTCCTTGAGTTTCGGCCTGGAAAACGCCCTCGCCATCCGTTCCTGGGCGGCGGTGAAGACCGGCACCAGCAAGGACCTGCGCGACAACTGGTGCCTGGGCTTCACCGACCGCTACGCCGTCGGCGTCTGGGTCGGCAACGCGGGCGGCGAGGCGATGCACAACGTCAGCGGCGTGAGTGGCGCGGCGCCGGTGTGGCAGGCGCTGGTGCGGCATCTGCATGCGCGCCGGCCTTCGCTGCGGCCGCCCGTGCCGGGCGGTGTCCTG
>JAYTVW010000127.1:0-10576 GCA_043743785.1 Rhodocyclales bacterium
ACGCGCCATGTGGCTGGCCACACAAGCGTTTTGCAACGCAGCATGGCGCTCGTATGCAAGATGGACAATGTTCAAGTTATTCTTTCTCGGCGACTAAGCTCCTGGCCCGCAATCCATGCAGCGATCTATCACTTCCGACTCGCTATCCAGATTGTGGTTGAGATCCCGTAGCGCGGTGCGCAAGCCTTCTTCGATGACGGGGTGATAGAAAGGCATGGCCAGCATTTGTGTAACAGTCATGCGGTTTTGCGCGGCCCACCCCAGCAGATGCCCGATATGCTCGGCGGCGGGGCCGAACATTTCTGCCCCCAGAAACAAGCCGCTCCCGCGCTCGGCATAAACTTTCAGCATTCCTTTGTTCAGCAGCATGACCCGACTGCGGCCTTGGTCCTCGAACGAGGCGAAGCCCGCGACGAAGCGATCCTTGAAGTGCTGCTGTAGCTGTTCCAGGTTGAAGCCCACCGACGCGACTTGAGGATCGGTGAAGACGACGGCCAGGGGCGTGCGGCGCAAGCCGGGTCGTATATCGGGATAGCGTCCGGCATTGTCACCGGCGATGTGCCCCTGGTCGGCCGCTTCGTGCAGCAGGGGCAGTTCGTTGCTGGCGTCGCCGGCAATGAAGATCGAACTGGTGCCGCACTGCCCGGTGTAACGATCAAACAAGGGCACGCCCCGTTCGTTCAACTGGAGTCCGGTGTTTTTCAGTTCCAAGCCGGTAATATCCGGCGCACGCCCGGTGGCCGCCAGCACGTAATCGAAGTGCTCGGTTTGCCAAGAGCCATTCCGGTTCAGGTAATGAACGTGGACGCCGCTGGCGGATTCCTTGACCGACTCCACCTGGGCCGATGCATCCAGATAAAACTCTTCGTTGAAGGCCTTGTTGGCGTAGTCGCGGATTGCCGGGTCATGGATGCCGGCGATGCCGCCTCCCACACCGAACATCTTCACACTCACCCCGAGCCGGCACATCGCCTGACCCAGTTCCATGCCAAGTACCCCCGGACCGAACACCGCCAGGCTTTTCGGCAGGTTGGGCAAGTCGAATATATTTTCGTTGCTGAGCAAATGGGCGCTCATGCCCTTCAACACCGGCGGCAGAACCGGAGTGCTGCCGGTGGCGATGACGATGCGTCGGGCGTGAATCAACTGAGCTTGTTCCGTCAGCAGGGTGTGGGCATCCTGAAAATGCACCTTTGCCTTTAAACGCTCCCCGTGCGGAATGGCTTCAACCGATTCCAGCACGAATCCGACAAAGCGGTTCCGTTCGGACACTACTCTCGCCATCACCGCCGCACCGTCCACGCTGACGCCGCTCACATTCACGCCAAATGCTTCAGCGTGCCGGGCTTGATGGGCGGCTTCCGCCGCGGCAATGAGTAATTTGCTGGGCATGCAACCGACGCGAGCGCAAGTCGTTCCGTAGGCACCGCCCTCGATCAGCAAAATGGAATCGGTATGCTTTCGCGCAGCCCGATAAGCGCCCATGCCGGCGGTGCCGGCCCCAATGATGGCAACATCGACTTGCAGTGGTGTCATGAAAGATTTCTCCAGTAGAGATTTCGGCAATGGCGGGTGACGGCGATGCCTGCCAGAAGCATCGTTGTCATGAACAAAGCCCTGCTGGCGCTACTTCGCCAGCCAGGCCGCGAGATCGTCGGCGCCGCCTATGTGCTGGCCATCGATATACACCTGGGGTGTGGTACCGCGTCCGGTCACTGCTTGCAGGGAACTGTAGCTGATGCCATGGCTGCCCAAGGCGATGTCCTCGAAGCGATAGCCCTTCTCGCTCAACAGCTTGCGAGCGCGGGCACAGTGCGGACAACCGGGTTTGCTGAACAGGGATATGCGGGGCGGGACGCTGGCATTCGGGTTGATATGCTTCAGCATGGTATCGGCATCCGACACCTTGAAAGGATCGCCCGGCTCTTCCGCCTCGATGAACATTTTTTGAATCACGCCATCCTTCACCAGCATGGAATAGCGCCAGCTACGCTTGCCCAGGCCGATTGCCGCCTTGTCCACCAACAGGCCCATGCCTTCAGTGAATTCAGCGTTGCCATCGGGCAGGAAGTAAATCTCCTTGGCGTCTTGCGCTTCCTTCCAGGTTTGCATCACGAAGGGGTCGTTGACGGCAAGACAGATCACGCTGTCGATGCCATTCGCCTTGAACACGCCGGCCAACTCGTTGTAACGCGGCAGGTGGGTGCTGGAGCAGGTTGGCGTGAAGGCGCCCGGCAGGGCGAACAGCACCACGGTCTTGTCCTTGAACAAGACGTCGCTGCTGACCTTCTGCCATTCATCATTGACCCGGATGGGAAAAGTGACATTGGGAACTTTTTGGCCTTCTCGTGATTTCAGCATGATTTTTTTCCTGGGTTCGTGGTGCGGTCGTCGTCAATGCTCGAAAGTACGCCGCCGGGAGTGGATGGTCTGTTCGCCAGCGGACCCTTCGTGAAACTGAGTCATGAGGGGATAGCGAAATTCAGAGCAAGAGTCGCCTTGGCGGCATTGCTTGCAAGGCGCTGACAGCGTTGGAGCCGCGTAAACCTCCCCTGCCTACTGGGGTGTTGGCGTCCGCAGCAGCTTTACAAATTCAGTCGCTGCCAAGGCACGACTGAACAGGTAGCCCTGTCCTTCGTCGCAATGCTGGGTGCGCAAAAATTCCAGCTGTTCCTGGGTTTCCACGCCTTCGGCAACCACCCGCAGATGGAGGTTGCGCCCCATGCCGATGATGGCGCTGACGATGGTGGCGCTGTCCGTATCGGAAATAACGTCACGCACAAAGGATTGATCCACCTTCAGGGTGTCGATCGGGAAACGCCGCAAGTAGCTGAGGCTGGAATAGCCCGTGCCAAAATCGTCAACGGCCAGCGATACCCCCATGGCCTTGAGTTCCCCCAGGACCGAGGACGAAGCCAGGCCCTCATGCATGAGCGTGCTTTCGGTCAGTTCCAGTTCGAGGTAGCGGGGCGCCAGGCCCGTTTCTTGGAGGATACTGGCCACGCTTTCGACGAAACCCTTGTGCCGAAATTCCATGGCGGAAATATTCACTGCCACGGGCACCGCAGCCAGGCCGGCCTGGCGCCAGGCCTGGATCTGCCGGCAGGCTTCACGCAGAACCCAGCGACCGATGGGCACGATCAGGCCGCATTCCTCGGCGATGGACACGAAGCGATCCGGGTAGGTCAGCCCAAACTCCGGGTCCTGCCAGCGAACGAGGGCTTCGGCCCCGGTCAGAGCGCCGGAGGCAATATCCATCTTCGGTTGAAAATGCAGCACAAATTCGCCATTTTTCAGCGCCCGGCGCAGATTGCTTTCAACGAACAAGCGGCGCACGGCCCGGGCATTCATGTCGGCGCGGAAAAACTGATAGTTGTTCCGGCCGCTTTCCTTGGCGTGATACATGGCGGTGTCCGCGTTCTGCATCACGGTGTCCGCGTTGATGCCGTCATCCGGATAGATGCTGATGCCGATGCTCAAGCTGACATGCAAGTCGTGGGCGCCCGTGGCCAGGGGCAGGGCGAATGCGGCGAGCAGCTTGTCCGCAACTGCGGCCGCATCCTGGGGCTGTTCAAGTTCGGCCAGCAGGATGACGAATTCGTCGCCGCCCTGGCGGCAGACGGTATCCGTGGCACGTACCGTTTGCACCAGGCGCTTGGCCACCGATTGCAGCAACTGGTCGCCCAGGGCATGCCCCAGGGAGTCGTTGATGTGCTTGAAGTAATCCAGGTCCAGAAACAATACGGCGACCTGCTTGCGGTGCCGGTGGGCCAGTCGGATGGCCTGGGAAAAGCGTTCGCTCAGGAGTACCCGGTTGGGCAAGTCTGTCAAAAAGTCATGCTGGGCCAGGTGGGACATTTTCAAGGCCATGCTGCGGGAGGCGGTGACGTCATGAAACACGATGACCGCCCCGGTCACCTGGCCGTCACGACTATGAATGGGGGCGGCGGAATCCTCGATGGCGGACTCGTCGCCGTTCTTGCGGATCAGCAGGCAGTCCGCCTCCAGGGCCACGGTCTGGTTTTGCTGCATGGCATTCCGGGCCGGATTCGCCGCCGTCTGGCGTGTCTCGCCGTCGATGATGTTGAATACCGTCGCCAGGGGCAGTCCCAGGGCGTCCGTGCAGGACCACCCGGTCATGTCCTCGGCCACCTGGTTCAGATAGGTTACCTGGCCCAGCAGGTCCGTGGTCAGTACCGCGTCGCCGATGGAGTTGAGCGTGACCTGGGCACGTTCTTTTTCCGCGAACAAGGCCTCTTCGGCCTCCCTGAGCACGCGTTCCGTGGCTTTGCGCTCGCTGATGTCTTCAACCGTCTTGATGCGGCCGACACCGTCCTGATCGTCCTCGAGCACCCCGCTGTTAACCCGTGTCCACACCACGCTGCCGTCTTGCCGCAGAAAGCGGAATTCCGCGTGAAAGACCTGCCGCTGCGCCACCGCCTGCTGCCATTCCGACAGAACGCGGGGCCGATCTTCCGGGTGGATCGCCGTGCTCCAGTTCGTGCCCAGGCTCTGTTCCAAGCTCAGGCCCGAGATTCTCTGATAAGCGGCATTGGTATACACACAGCCGCCCGTTGCGTCCGAAACGAAAATTCCCAGGGGGGAGGCGTCGCTCATGGCCCGAAAGCGCGCCTCGCTAGCCCGCAGGGCATTCTCGGCCCCCTGGCGATCCATCAGGTAGATGAGGGCACGGGGCAACCAGTGGGCGTCTACATGGCCCTTGATCAGGTAGTCCCGGGCGCCGGCACACACCGCCTGGCGGGCAACTTCATCGCCCCCTTCCGCGCACAGGACCAGGATAAGTGCATCGGGCGCGGCCTTTAGCAGCGGTGTGACGGCCGCCATGCCGGACGCGTCCGGCAGCATGAGATCCAGCAGCACCAGCTGAAAGGCCTTCCCGGCAAGCAAGGCCAAAGCCTCGGCAAGCCGTCTTACCCAGACAAGCTGGAATGGGGAGTCTGTTGAACCCGCCAGCGAGTCCTGAATCCGCCGGGCCTCCGCGACATTGTCCTCGACGAGCAATACGGTGGTCGGCATGTTCGTCATGGAAGCATCGTGAGTCGCTGACGCAACTTTTACGGTAAACAAGGCCTGGCGCACTTCTGCGCCAGGCCGGGAATGATTCACGAGAGTGTCCCGGGGCGGAATGCCGGCCCAGGCCTTTCGACTTCAGCGCCGGCTGAGCAGGAAGCCCAGGGCCAGGGCCACCGCCGCGATACCGACGGCTTTCCACGGATTTTCCATGACGTAATCCTGGGTGGCTTCAGCGGCATCCCGGGCCTTTTCGCTGACCACATGGCGCGCACTGTCCATGCTGGATTTCGCTTGGCCGAGCTTGTGTTCCAGCTTGGCGTACACCGCCGCCAGCTCCTCCGTGGTGGCGTTCGTCGCATCCTTGAGGAGGGCGTCCGCGTCATCGATGACCCCCTTCAGATCCTTGACGAGGGCGTCCTTGGTGCTTTCGACTATCCCGTGAGGGATGCGCAGTTCATGGCTCATGATTTTTCCTTTGGTAAGCGTTGGGGTTGGGGGAGCGCGGCGGGTTTTACCCTTGTTTGCCTGCACGGAGTAGATCGGGAATGTCCAGCAATGCGGCCTGGCTTGTTCCTTGCCGTGCATCCTCGTCTTCCGCCGCCGGAGCGTCTGTACGCCACCGTACACTCCGTTTTCTCGGCTGTTCCGGCGGGGTTCGGACGTTCGTGGGGTGCAAACCTGCGGCCAGGCGGCTTTGTGCGAGGGCGCACAGACGTCCATTTCTGCATAGGTAGCATGGCGTTCCAGAACATGTCTTCCAGGGCACAAACGTGAAACCGTCGAAGGGGGGTTTCGGTTGTGCCGGCGAAGCTGCATGGCGGTACAGCGCGGGTCTTCCCGGGGCTTGTGCCGCGCCCAAGGAGGAGGTGTGAAATGAGTCTGGGCACGATTCTGCTGATCGTTGTGGTGCTGATGCTGATCGGGGTTGTTCCCACCTGGCCTCACAGCCAGAACTGGGGCTACGGCCCGAGTGGGGGTGTCGGGCTTGTTCTGCTCATTCTGCTGATTCTCATCCTGATGGGGCGGCTATGACGGGAGCGGCTTTCCGCCGTCAGGAACATCTGATTTTTGAATGACTTATTTAAAGGAACCAAAATGAAAGCCATGGAAAGCCTCAAATTGCTCGGCGTGTCCCTGCTGCTCGTGGGCGGCCTTGCCGCCTGCGACAAAACCCCCGGGCCGGCGGAAACCGCTGGCAAAAATATTGACCAAGCCGCCGAAAACGCCAGCAAGAAATTAAGTGATACGGCGGAGAAGGTCGGTGACAAGGTGAGCCAGCAAACCACCAAGACTGGCGTGGCCATCGAGGACACGGAAATCACGACCAAGGTCAAGGCCGCCATATTCGCCGAAGCCGGCCTGAAAACCCTGCAGATCAGTGTGGATACGGTGAAGGGCGTGGTGTCGCTGACAGGATCCGTGGATTCCATGGCAAACGGCGAACGGGCCAAGGCCCTGGCCGGTGCTGTGGCGGGCGTGCATGAAGTCGACAACCGCCTCGTGACCGTGGCGCATAACTAATCACCACCCAGGAGAAAAATCATGGAAATGCAAGAAGCCTACAAAGAAAAAATGGCGTCGCAACTCAAGGAGTGGAACGCCCAGATCGGTTTGCTGGAAGCCAAGATGGAAAACGTCGGCGCCGAATATCGCCTCAAACGCAGCGAGGAGCTTCATTCCCTGCGGGCCAGGCACGCGGCGGCGACCGAGAAAATGCACGAACTGGGCAAGGCCAGCGGCGAAGCCTGGAGCGAAATGAAAACCGCCTCCGACAAGATGTGGGATGACCTCAAGGCCGGCGTGGCCGAAGCCCGCGCCAAGTTCAAGTAAGCCAAGTGGCTCGGGCCGGGCCTGGGCAAACAGCGGCAGCGGGAAACAGGAAAAAAAGGGGCGTTGCCCCTTTTTTCTTTTCCCGCCAGCGGCCCTGATGGGGGTCTGCGCCGGCACTGCCGGACACCAAGCCGGCCCGCCCGGCAAGCTCCTGAACAATGCCGTCAGCTTTATATGTTTCCTACCGTACATACAGGCTGCCTCCAGTTGGCGTATTCTGGATTCATTGCGAACGGTTCTTGCCATGTTTTTGGCATGCAGCGAATGGAGATCCACGATGGCCCTTACTCTTGATCCCAGACAAAACCAACTCCTGGCGGCCCTGCCGGACGCCGAGTGGCTGCGCTGGCTACCCCAGCTCGAAGCAGTGGATCTGCCCCTGGGGCAGGTGTTGTATGAATCGGGGGCCATCATGAGCCACGTGTATTTTCCAACCACCGCCATTGTTTCCCTGCTCTACGTCATGGAAAACGGGGCGTCGGCGGAAATCGCCGTGGTTGGCTTCGAGGGTGTCGTCGGCATCTCCCTGTTCATGGGGGGCGGGTCCACCCCCAGCCGGGCCGTGGTACAGAGTGCCGGCCGTGGCTATCGCCTAAGCGCCCAGGCCATGCGCCAGGAGTTCACGCTTGCGCCGGTACTCCACCTCATGCTGCGCTATACCCAGGCCCTCATCACCCAGATGGCCCAGACGGCGGTGTGCAACCGCCACCATTCCCTGGACCAGCAGCTGTGCCGCTGGCTGCTGCTGAGTCTGGACCGCCTGTCGGGCAGCGAGCTGGTGATGACCCAGGAACTGATCGCCAACATGCTCGGGGTGCGCCGGGAGGGGGTGACGGAAGGGGCGCTGAAATTGCAGCAGGCTGGTTTGATCCGTTACACCCGAGGGCATATCACGGTGCTGGATCGGGCGGGCCTGGAAAGGCGCTCCTGCGAGTGTTACGCGGTCGTCAAGAAAGAATACGACCGTCTGCTCCCAGCCAAAACAGCCGCGTAAGCGGCTTGTTTTTCACCTGCGTACGTTGGCAGACAGTCAGGGCCGGGCAGCGGGTCCAGACTTGGCCTGAAGATCGCGCAGGAAAGTATTCCGGCGCGACCCTGCCCCTGCTGGTTTTCCCCGCAGGAGGCCGCCACCCACCGGAGAGCCGCCTTGCCTGCCGAGAATCATTTGATCGAACTGCTCCCCGACGCCGACCGCAAGCGCCTGCTCGCATGCAGCGAACCGGTGAAACTGGTTCTGGAGGCGGTACTGCGGGAACGGGACAAGCCCACCGATTTCGTCTATTTCCCCGTTGAGGGATTTGCCTCCCTGATCACCCGGATTGATGGTCATCCCGGCTTGGAAGTCGGCATGGTGGGGCGCGAAGGCATGCTCGGTGCCCAGTTGGCTCTGGGGGTCAGGATCTCGCCCTTGCACGCCATGGTGCAGGGCGGGGGCATGGCCAGGCGTATCGAGGCAGACGCCTTTGTCAAAGAGCTGGCCCGCAGCATGGCGCTGCAAGGGGTCATGAACCGTTACCTGTATGTGTTGATGGCCCAGCTGGCCGGTTCGGTGGCGTGCCTGCGCTTTCACATGATCGGCCCGCGCCTGGCCCGCTGGCTCCTGATGAGCCAGGATCGAGTACATTCCGACCGTTTCTGCGTTACCCACGAGTTCCTGGCCTGCATGCTCGGCGTGCGCCGTGTCGGCATCACCATGGCCGCTGGCGTTCTGCAGCGCTGCGGTCTCATCGAATACCACCGGGGGGACTTGACGGTGCTTGACCGTGCCGGACTGGAAGCCGCCGCCTGCAGTTGTTACGCCAGCGATTGCTTGGCCTACGCGGACCAGTTGGGTCGCGCCGACCCGAAGTGAGCCGTGCTTCTCCCGTCGTTACAGCGTAAAAAAGCGAGTTGCAGCATGAAAACGACCCGGAAAATCCTTGTTTCCCTGCTGGGAACGGCTCTCGCCCTGGGCCTGGCCTTCCTCTCCCTCAGGGCGATCGAGGAGGCCGGCTGTGAGCACGGCTCGGTGGATATTCGCCGGGTGGAAGCCCTGCTGGCGGTGCTGTTCGCAGGTGTATTCGCCTGGATGGTGCATCTTCAGCTGCGGCAGCGCCGTTTGGTCCTGCGCGACGTCGTGAACGGCGTCGGTGACAACGGGGCCGCCGAAGCGAGCTTGCAAACGACCGGGGCACTGCAAAGCGCCATACTCGACAGTGCCAATTTTTCCGGCATTGCCATTGATGCCCATGGCGTGATTCAGCTATTCAACGTCGGCGCGGAGCACATGTTGGGCTATGCCGCCGCCGAGGTCGTCAACAAGCTCACGCTGGTGGACATTGCCGATCCGCAGGAAGTGCTCCTGCGGGCGCGGGAGCTTGGTGAGGAATTCGACACGGTCATCGCGCCGGGTTTCGAGGCCCTGGTCTTCAAGGCTTCCCAGGGTATCGAGGATATTTTTGAGCTGAGCTATATCCACAAGGATGGCAGCCGCTTTTCGGCGCTGGTATCGGTCACGGCCCTGCGCGACACCCAAAACGCCCTTATCGGCTACTTGCTTTTTGGCACCGACAATACGCCCCGCAAGGCCAGCGAGGCGGAGCAGCGCTTGCTGGGCCAGCGTCTGCGGGATCTGCAGTTCTATACCCGCTCCCTGTTCGAAGCGAATATCGACGCGCTCATGACCACCGACCCCGCCGGCATCATTACCGACGTCAACAAACAAATGGAAGCCCTGACGGCCTGTACCCGGGATGAGCTGATCGGCGCGCCATTCAAGAATTGTTTCACCGATCCGGCGCGGGCCGAGGCGGGCATCAAGCGGGTGCTGGGGGACAAGAAAGTGACCAACTACGAGCTGACCGCCCGGGACCGGGACGGCAAGGAAACCGTGGTGTCCTATAACGCGACCACCTTCTATGACCGGAACCGGCGCCTGCAGGGCGTGTTCGCGGCGGCCCGGGACATCACGGAACGCAAGGTGGCGGAGGCTCAGATTCTCAACCTGGCCCTGCATGACGCCCTGACCCATTTGCCCAACCGCAGCATGTTGATCGAGCGCTTGCAGCAAATGATGGCCGCCAGCAGGCGCAGCGGCCGCTATGGCGCCTTGATGTTCCTGGATCTGGACAATTTCAAGCCCCTCAACGACAAGGAAGGGCATGCTGCCGGAGACCTGCTGCTCATCGAAGTGGCCCATCGCTTGAGCGCCTGTGTGCGCCAGGTGGACGTGGTGGCCCGTTTCGGCGGTGACGAGTTCGTGGTGATTCTCAGCGAATTGAACAAAGGGGAAAAAGAATCCAATACGGAGGCGGCTGTTGTTGCCGAGAAAATCCGCACCAGTCTGAACCAGCCCTATGTGTTGAAAAACCCACGGGAGGGCCAGCCGGAAGCCACGGTCGAGCATCATTGCAGCTCCAGTATCGGCGTGGTCTTATTTCTCAATCACACGGTGGGGGCGGAGGAGATCATCAAGTGGGCCGACACGGCCATGTACCGGGCCAAAGAGGCCGGCGGCAACGAGGTCCACTTTTACGTTCCCGGCGAGGCGGGTAACAAGGCGTGATGCAGCGCGGCAGCAGTTACGGCGGTGCCGCAGCGTACAGACGCTTGGGGAAGTCCCGGGCTAGGCTTGAACCTAAAAAACTCTGTTTGAAACGCCGAGACGCCGAGACGCAGAGGAAAAACAAGAACTTGGCAACGTAACGCGCTTCACCCATTTGGTGAAGGCCAA
>JAYTVW010000128.1:0-7027 GCA_043743785.1 Rhodocyclales bacterium
CCGGCCCCACAGATCCAGGTGTTCAGAACGAAGCGAGTGCGTTCACGAACCAGCCACGGCTACGATAGGACAAGTCCGTCAGGTTATCAGAGAAGGTGGTGAAGTTGTAACCTACACCGATCTTGGCATGCTGCGCCGGCAGATGGCGATACACCGCCAGCAGGAAGCCGGCACGGGCATCCGCAGCCTCCTGTGCCCGCAGACGCCGGGCCTCGATAACGCCATCCCACTCCTTGACGAAGTGCAGGTCGGAGCGCAGTACCAAGAGATTCGCCTTGCTCGAATACCAGTCGCCGCCCACCTTCGAATCCCGCAGTTCGCCCCAGCGGAAGCCGTATTTGGCCCCTACGGAAATCCACGGCCGTACATCGTAGATGGTATCCACATTCAACACCTGGCTACGCTGGGTGTAATCCAGGGTAGCGCTGGAGCCGGTCAGGTTGTCCACCTGCCCCGGCGACGGCAGGTTGTAGAAGTAGGTGTACTTGAACAGGGTGTTCCAGCGGTCGTTGTTGACCGGCCGGTAGGCCGCGCCCGCCACGAACTCCGTGTAGTCGCCGTCGTAAAACGCTCCCTGGCTGGAGTTGCTGCGGGAGAAGTTGAACTTGCCCAAGAGGCGCCAGGCCGGATCAAGCTGATAGCCGAGGGAGTTCTTCATCAGCCAGACCACCCGGCTGCTGGCCGTCGCCACTGCCGGCGTGACGGTGGCCGGCACCGAAGCGTCGTTCGGGCTGCTGGTGGCGCCGGTAGCCGTACCGTTGGTCCTATTGGTTTCGTTCCTGTACTCCAGGGCCGAGGCCCACTTGAGCCTTTCGAACTTGTAGGCCGCGGAAAGGCCGACGGCACGACGCCGCAGATCCCCGGCCAGGGGATCGGACACGGTGCCGACTTCCACCTTGGTGCCCAGAGTCCAACGGTCGTTGGGTGACAGATCCACGCCGAAGGCATTGGTCAGGCTTTGTGGGCCGGCACCATTGGTCCAGCGGGTTTCGGCAAACATGCCCGCCTGGTCAGACAGGCGGTAATGGGTGCCGGAGGTCAAGGTGCCTTGGCGGCCACGGTAATTCGAGTCCGCCAGTTCCGTCTCCACGCTGTACGCCAGGTAGACATTGCTGCGGTCGTCGATGCGATAGTCGCCGGAAACCCGACCACCGCCGCCGCCGGTACCGCCGGAGCCTTCGGCGCCCAAGCGCAGACGATCATTGACCTGGTAAGCCAGGCCCGCGCCGCCCCGATTGAAGGCATCCCGGTCGCCATTTTTCGACAGGGTGTCCTGCACGAAGCCGTAAGTGCTCCAGGGCTTGTAGCGCAGGCCGGTTGCCCGGTTGGCGGCCACGCCCGCCGGCACCGCCGTATCGAAGGGCTGGCCCAGGCTGCCGCTCTGGGCCTTGTTGATGGCCGGCAAGAGGCCGCTGGCCGGGCCGGTGCCGGAGCCTGCGGCCACGCCCGGCGCCGCAACGGCGCTCATGGCAGCGACAGGTGTGGCCGGACTCGTCTTGGCCAGGGCCGCCGCCTTGTCCTTCTCGCCGTCTTCCAGCGGATTGAAGTCCACCCGCAGGATCAGGTCGTTACGGGTGCCGTTCTGGGACAGGATCGTACTGGCGTTGGCGACGCCGTTGTCCCGTTTGTCCGAGCGCAGCCCGGCAGAAACACCCCATTCGGCATCAATCTTGTGGCGCAGGGCCACTTCGCCCGCCTTCGCCGTCTGGCTGGTGGCATTGCGGCTGTCGGCCTTCAAAGCCACTTCGGTGGATTGGCCCAGGGGCAGGATGGCGGCAGCGCCGCGCTGCACCGTGGCCTCGCTGTTAAAAGTGCTGGCGCCCGGGCCGGAGAATCCCGCGTCCCTGGCCTGCACATAGGCCGTCACCTTGCCGCGCATGCCATCCTTGACGTCGGCCAGATCCACGGCGCCTTCGACCCGTCGGGCGCCTGCGCTTTGGCCGCCGGGGGTGCTCTGGTTGAAGCTGAAGCCGCCATCCAGGGAGCCTAGGCTGTCGCCGCCGGCCCCCTTGGAACGGGCCACTTCCACGCGCACAAAGGTGCCGGGCTTGTAGCGCAGAGTGGCGTCCAGGCCCTTCAGATCCTGGGTCGAGCCGCCCTCGCCCTGGTGGTAGCGGGTGATACCCAGGCGCAGGTTGTCGTTGACCCAGTGGCTGACCCGAAGGCCGGCGGTCTTGTTGTGGATCTCGGCGAGGCCCGGCGCATACTCATACGTCGTCACCAGGAACACCGGGTTGCCACTGATGGACGAAGTCTGCACCAGGGTGCTGCCGTCCGCCACGGAGGGCAACGGCGCGCGCAGGGTAATGCGGCCCTGCAGGTAGTTGAAATCGTAATCCTGGCCATACACCAGGGGCTTACGCTCCAGCGCCATGCCGGAGTCCTTGTCGCGAATTTCCACCCACAGGCGCTCCGAGCCTTGGGTCAGGTCCAGGTGGTGCAAGTAATACAGGGAACCGCCAGTGCCACGGAATTCTTCCCGGCTCTGCAGGGTGCCCGGTTCGGCGGCAAAGACGTTCAGGTCCGTACGCTTCTCGCCGTATTTCGTCGTGTCCGTCGAATGCCATACGGCATTGGCGCCGTAGAGACCCCGGCTGAAACCCGTCAGCTCCGTGCCCGTCCACGCCGTCTGGAAATTGCCCCACATGACGCTGGAGTCGTCTTTTTCCAGGCGCACGAAGAACTTGCCTTGGGTCGGCATGTCCTCGGTGATGGTGCTGTCGTCACCGTACACCGGGTAGTAGCGATTCGGGTCGATACGCCGCAGCAGATAGTTCGGATCCTTGGCCTGGAAGTTGGTGAATACGCTGCCCAAGGATTGTTCCTGGGTGTCGGCACCGGCCGTCAGCAGATATTCGCCCTTGATCTTGCCCTTCAGGTAGAAGGCGCCGCGACCATCCATCCAGGTTTCGTTGTTGTAGTGCTGGGTATCCGTGGTAACCAGCTGAGCCGGCCCGCTGGTGCGGTCCCGGCCCACGGTGATGTCGGCGATAGCGAAATAGAACCAGTCCTTGTCGGCGATGTTCAAGTTGCGCCGGAAGGTGGGCCCCTGGCCCTTGTCGTTCTTCACCGCCACTTCGACGGAATGGGGGCCTGAAGGCAGAATCTGACGCACGGCGAAGCGCCCCTTGTCGTCCACCGGCACGGCAATGCCCAGGGCGGTGACGCTCTGGCCCGGCGCCACCTTGGTGCCGCTGACGGTCACGGTGCCGCCGCTGGCCCGGATGTTCCTGAGCTTCAGGCTGGTTTCGCCGTAACCCGTGAGGCGTTCCCGGCTGGCCTTTTCCAGGTCCGCCAAGGGCTGGGAGCGCTCCAGCAGGCGCACCGGCTTCAAGGCCGTTTCGTCGAAGCGGCCCTTGTCGTCCGTCACCCGCAAGAGGTAGCCCAGTTCGGCCGCAACGTTTACCGGCGGCTGCCAGGAAACAAAGCTGCCCACAGCCAGCGGAATGATGGCGAAGGGCGTTTCCTGGGTCTGCTGGCCCTTCAGGAAGACGCGGATTTCAGCCTTTTTGATCCACCAGGCGTAGTTGGTATAGGTGCCGAACTCCAGGGGCTTGCCCAGGAGCGGCGTGCCCGCCAGCCACACATTCAGGGCCGGCGAGACATTCATTGGATCATACTTGATCTGGATATCGGCCTTTTCCAGGGCCACGTCCACGCAACGCTGGCGGTCGCCTTCCACCTGGGTGGTATCGGTGTTCAGCGCCATGCCATCCACGCTGATGGAGAAGGGCTGGCCGCCCTTCACGCCTTCCAGGGCTGCGCAGGCATCCCTGATGACGGTCTTTTCGACGGTCTTTTCCACAATCTTGGGCAGCACGACGGGCACAGGCGCCACCATGGGCTCTTCAAACCAGATGCGCAATTCCGTGCGCCGGTTCTTGGCCATGCCTTCCGGCGTGCCATTGGTGGCGATGGGCTGGCTCTCACCCTTGCCCATGGCGGTAAAGACATCCACTTTCAACTCAAGCTGTTTCTTGAGGTAGCCCGCCACCGTCAGGGCACGGGCAATGGACAGGGCCTTGTTGTCGGCGTAGGTGGGCCTGAGGCGCGCCGAAATACGTTGATTGTCCGTGTGCCCCACCACTTCAAAACGGATCTTGGCCTTGCCACGCACCTTCGCCACGATGGCATCCAGCGCCGCCTGGCCTTTCGGCGTGAGTTCCGCGTGGCCGGAGACAAAGTTGGTGCCGCCGGGCAACGTATCCTGCAGCACACTGGCCGCTGCAGGCACCTCCTTCGGCGCCACGTTCTCCAGAATGGTCCGCCGCTCCACAACCGTCAGGGTTTCCTGGAAAGTCAGCGCCGAACCCGGCAAGCCGGCGAACTCGGCGCCTTCCCGCTCACTACTGCTGGAGGCTGGCAGCGGACTGGCGTGACTGTGCTCCAGCATCTTGCTCCGGGGACTCTCCCCGCAGGTGTAGGGCTTGTCGCCTTGAGGCGTCTTCTCGATGCAGGTGTGCTTGCTATCCGGTCCCTCGCCCTTTAGCGGGGAAACCGTATCGGCCAGAACCGGCAGGACGAAAAGACTGCCGATCAATACGGCGAGCAATTTGGGCGTCAGCGGTTTCATTGCGCGCCCTCCCCTTCGGTTTCAATGACCAACCGGTAACAGCAGTTCAAGCCCTGCCAGCGTTTCTCTATCTGTTCCCGCAAGGCGCTCACCCGTTTATTCAGCAGTTCCACATCCGCTCCCTGCAGATAGGCCAGACGTATGAGGGAAGGCTTGTCCGTGAGTTGCCGCGGCAAGGCCTCGATCTTCTGCTGCCAATCAGGCAACAGACTTTCCTTGCCCGGCTCGAAGGCTGCATCCGTCAGTTCGATGCGCACCACCCGATGGATGGTGGCGCCGAAATTCAACTTCACCAGTTTGCCCCGGGTGATGCGCACATCCCGCGGATTTTCCGTGGTCAGGCGATAGCCGGAGGGCAAGGTGCGGTCATCCAGTTTCATGACGAAGTTGGAACCGTGGTCCTGATTGGGGATTTCCGGGCAAGGCACATGGAAGCGCCCGTCCGCATCCGTGGTGACAAGGAGGCCGCGTACCGTGGCCAGACGCACGTTGGGAATGCCTGGCTCGCCCTGATCCTGGTAGCCGTTGGCGTTCTTGTCGTCGAAAACCTTGCCGATCACGTCCGGGCAGTCGAAGGTCGGGTCCGGCACGATACGCACCGTGGCCGTTGCGATATTCGACTTCAGGGTCGTGCTGCCATCCGGTGTAGCCCAGGTCTGGTTCGTGTAGGAACCATCACCCACCCCGGAACCCACCATCAGGATCATCTTGAAGGTCTTCTTTTCCTTCGCCGCAAAGGAGAGGTTCGACCAGCTAAGCTGCCGCGCCGCCACCGTCGGTTCCGCCTTGACACCGTTCAGGCTGGCGCTGCCGCTACGGTACTTGAAACCCGGCGGCATCTGGTCCCGCACCGAGATATTGGCGAGACTGGCCGCAGTGGTGTTGGTGGCCGTGATGGTATAGGGCACCAGATCTCCCCGGGCCACATTCACCAGCGGCGTCACCTTGGTCATCAGGATGTCGCCAGGGGCAATCGGATCCAGCGGGATGTGGTTATTCACAATGGGCGCCGAAGTAAAGGCCGCCGGTCCCCCCACCGTTGCAGGATCCGCATTACTGATGCTGAAGCCCAGGTAATACTGAGTATTCAAGGCACCGCTGGCCGTCCACCCCACCGCCGTGGTAGTGGGACAAGTCAGGGCATTCGCTCCCGAAGGGGCGCTGTTGGAGGCCTGAATCAGTGCCGGAGTCGGGGTCGCCTGAACCGCAAGTATCGTGTTCGCCGCCCCGGTGACGCAAACCGGAATCAGGGTAGACACCCCCTGCTTGTAACCGGCAGGCGCCGTCACGGTCAGGAAGTAATTACCGCTCGGAAAGCCATTCTGCAGCAGGAAGGAATACATCCCATCCGCACCCGTGATCTGGGTGTCGTTGCCGCCCACCAGATGGTTCGTGGGCAGGAAACTGGCCGGGCCAGTAATTTTCACCACCGCCCCCGCCACCGGCAAACGCGTCACGGCGTCATACACAATCCCCGACGGATCCAGGGGCAGGTTCTGCTCTACCACCGGCACATTCACCGAAAGCGTCAGATTGGTGATCTGACCGGGCTGGGCCGTATCATTACCCGCATTCCCCCCGGACTGGGCATAGTTCGGCATCGTGTTGCCTTGCTGGGAAAACCTGATTGAGAAACCCGTCGCCGTAGTTGCGCTACCGATCAGGCCGGCACTCAGATCCGGGAAACCGGCATCCACACCTTGACCGTTGCAGTACAGGTTATCGAACTGGTAGAAACCGCTGCTATCGGTACTGGCTGTACAGATCGGCGTACCGTCCCGGTAAAGGACCACCGTCCAGCCCGGCTTGGGTTCGGAACCAGGAGTAAAACGGTCCCGAGTGTGGTTCCGGTCGAGATACACATAGCCGTTCACGATCGGCGGCAACAGGCCAACAGTGGGAGGCAATTTTTCGGCGAAATTATAATTAGTGAGGGTGACACCGGCCAGGACGACGCCGCTGATCGTGTCGTCCGCACCAACCGCCACCACAGGTGGCTTGGTCAGTGTGGTCCCCGTCGGCGCATTCACCACGCTATCGATGTACCCCTGGGGCTGCACTTCGCTGATGGTGTAACCGGCACCGGTGGAAGGCTGCAGGTTGGTGAAGCTGTAATAGCCGAGATTATCCGTCGTCGTGGTCTTGCTCACCGGGCCACTGGCATCGGTACCAGTGAGCTTCATGATCACCCCGGGAATGGGCGCATCTGCCGCGTCCTTGATACCAGCGGTACCGCCAGACTGGTTGTCTGCGTAGACGTAGCCGGAAATCGTGGCCGGTCCAGCCGGAATTTCCGCAAAGTTGTTGTTCGGCGAACTGTCCACCACGCCCGTGCCGGCAACCGCGCCCAGCACGATCGTCGTGATCTGGCTCGTCGTCGCCGTCGGATTGCTGGCCACACCGGCCGTGCCGCCACCGCTGCCCGTGATCGTCCCCGTCGTCGTCACGCCGTTC
>JAYTVW010000129.1:0-48074 GCA_043743785.1 Rhodocyclales bacterium
GCCGGCTTCAGCCGGCCAAAGCTCCCGTGTGCGCGACCTGGCCGGCTGAAGCCGGCCCCACAAAATCGGGATTCGATGAAGATTAGCGTTAATCAAGAAACATTTTGTTGGGTGTGGTTATTGTCCAGGAAGCGCTTTGTCGCAAATGCGACAACTGGCCTTGCTTGTACTTTCTTGTTATATCAATGGCTTGAGAGGTTCTCCCGGAATGGCATGAGGCTTGCTCAGTTAAAGCCATCACCGACAGGAGAGCCAAAATGATCATCCTCACCCCCGCAGCCAAGAAAGCCGTTCAGCGTTTCATCCGCGGTTCCGAGAAGCCCGTCATCGGCCTGCGCCTGCTCATCTCCGGCGGCGGCTGTTCCGGCCTGCAGTACGGCATGCGCCTGGAAGACACCAAGGAAGAGGATGACTGGGAGTTCGACGTGGAGGGCATCAAGCTTTTCGTCGATGCCGCCAGCCACCCGCTGCTCGACAACGTGACCGTCGATTTCATCGAGACCCTCACGCACACCGGCTTCAAGTTCGACAACCCCAACGCCAGCGCCCAGTGTTCCTGCGGCTCGTCCTTTTCCGCCTAAACGCAGGGAGACTTAATCATGTGGGAATACTCCGACAAGGTGCGCGAGCACTTCTTCAACCCGAAAAACGCCGGACCCCTCGAAGAGGCCAATGGCATCGGTGACGTGGGTTCCATCAAGTGCGGCGACGCCTTGCGCCTGATGCTCAAGGTGGACCCGGCAACGGACATCATTCAGGAGGCCCATTTCCAGACCTTCGGCTGCGGCTCCGCCATCGCCTCGTCCTCGGCACTCACCGAGATCGTCAAGGGCATGACCCTGGACAAGGCGCTGGAAGTGTCCAACCAGGACATCGCCGACTTCCTGGACGGCCTGCCGCCGGAAAAGATGCACTGTTCCGTGATGGGCCGGGAAGCCCTGCACGCAGCCATCGCCAACTATCGGGGCGAAGTGTGGAGCGACGACCACGAGGAAGGCGCCCTCATCTGCAAGTGCTTCGCCATCGACGCGGTGATGATCGAGGACGTGGTTACGGCCAACAACCTGAACACGGTGGAAGAAGTGACCTTCTACACCAAGGCCGGCGGCGGCTGCGCCGCTTGCCACGAAGGCATCGAGGAAATCCTCGCCAAAGTGAAGGCTTCCCGCCCGGGTTCCGGTGAAACCTCGCCGCCCCCGGTGTGCCCGGCCTCGCCGGAAACGCCCAAGCCCAAGCCCTCCAAGCTGACCATGGTGCAGCGCATCAAGATCATTGAGGAAGTGCTGGAGTCCGTGCGCCCCATGCTGCAACGGGACCACGGCGACGTGGATCTGGTGGAAGTGCAGGGCAAGAAAATCTATGTGGCCCTCAAGGGCGCCTGCTCCGGCTGCATGATGGAAGCGGCCACCCTGGGCGGTGTGCAGCAGAAGATGATCGAAGCCCTGGGCGAACTGGTCCAGGTCCTGCCGGTCGGTTTGATGCCGGTCGAGGCGTAAACGGGTTCTTAGAAACCAAATTGAAACGCCGAGGCGCTGAGGCGCCGAGGAAACCTGGTAGATCAGGCCCATCGGTTTGTACCTGATCGGACCGGTGGTTCTGTGGCCGGACCAATGAATTTCTCGGCGTCTCGGCGCCTCGGCGTTTGATAACTACTTCAGAAATCCGCAGGAGCCAAACCATGGAACCCATCTATCTGGACAACAACGCCACGACCCGGGTGGACCCGGCGGTGGTGGAAGCCATGCTGCCCTTCTTTACGGAGCACTTCGGCAATCCCTCGTCCATTCACGCCTTTGGCGCCCAGGTGGGCAAGGCCCTCAAGACCGCCCGCAGCCAGGTGCAGAGCCTCTTGGGCGCCGAGCACGACTCGGAAATCATTTTCACCTCCTGCGGCACCGAGGCGGATTCCACCGCCATCCTGTCGGCCCTCAAGGCCCAGCCGGAGCGCAACACCATCATTACCACCAACGTCGAACATCCGGCCATCCTGACCCTCTGCGAGTGGCTGGAGAAGGATAACTACGTGGTGAAGAAGCTGGCGGTGGACAAGAAGGGCCGTATCGACCTGGACGAATACAAGTCCATGCTGGCGGACAACGTGGCTATTGTCTCCATCATGTGGGCCAACAACGAAACCGGCACGATTTTCCCCGTGGAAGAGATGGCGGCACTGGCCTCGGCCCGCGGCATCATGTTCCACACGGATGCCGTGCAGGCCGTGGGCAAGATCCCCATGGACCTGAAGAACACCAAGATCGACATGCTCTCCCTGTCCGGCCACAAGTTGCATGGACCCAAGGGTATCGGCGTGCTCTACCTGCGCCGCGGCGTGCGCTTTCGCCCCTTGCTGCGGGGCGGTCATCAGGAACGGGGGCGTCGCGCCGGCACCGAAAACGCCGCCGGCATCGTGGCCCTGGGCAAGGCCTGCGAATTGGCCCAGGCCCACCTGGCGGAGGAAAACACCACGGTGAAGCGCCTGCGGGACAAGCTGGAGGCGGGCCTGCTGTCCCAGGTATCCCATTGTTTCCCGACGGGGGATACGGCGAACCGCCTGCCGAATACCTGCAACATCGCCTTCGAGTACATCGAAGGGGAAGCGATTTTGCTGCTCTTGAACAAGGAAGGTATTGCGGCCAGTTCCGGCTCCGCGT
Source organism: Rhodocyclales bacterium (assembly GCA_043743785.1). Taxonomy (GTDB): domain Bacteria; phylum Pseudomonadota; class Gammaproteobacteria; order Burkholderiales; family Rhodocyclaceae; genus JAQTNA01. The sequence goes on from JAYTVW010000129.1 coordinate 2,652, forward strand.
GTACCTCCGGGTCGCTCGAACCCAGTCACGTCATGCGCGCCATGGGCATTCCCTACACCGCCGCCCACGGCAGCACCCGGTTCTCCCTCTCCCGCTACACCACGGAAGCGGAAATCGACCGGGTCATCGCGGCCGTGCCACCCATCATCGCCCAGTTGAGGAAGCTGTCGCCCTACTGGAGCGGCAAGGGTCCTGCCGCCTCCCCGGACGGCGCCTTCGCGCCGGCCTACGCCTGAGAGTCTCTCCCCAGCCGAAATATTTACTCGGTGTTCGCCCCGGACAGTTTGTCCGGGGCATTTTTTCAGCCTAGAACTCTTCCCATTCCTCTGTCTGGCTTGCCTTGCGGGGGGCGGGGAGTGCGCTCCGGGGCGCTGGGGCGCGTCCCGCCGGCTTGGCGAGGGCGGTCGTTGCTGCTCGCCGCTGGGCCGGGGCGGGCGTGGCCAGGCTTGCGGCCGGGGCGTGGCTGAGCTTGAACATAGCCAGGGCTTTCACCAGGCCGCCAACCTGGTCTTCCAGGCTTTCGGTGGCGGCTGCGGCTTGTTCCACCAGGGCGGCATTCTGCTGGGTGACTTCGTCCATCTGGCCGATGGCCCGGGTCACCTGTTCGATGCCCGTGCTTTGCTCCTTGCTGGCGTTGGAGATGTCGGTGACCAGGGAGGCCACTTTCTGGAAGCTGTGAACGACCTCGTTCATGGTGCTGCCGGCTTCCCGGGCCAGTTTCACCCCGTCCTCCACTTCCCCCACGGAATCCGCGATCAGGGCCTTGATCTCCCGGGCGGCAGTGGCGCTGCGCTGGGCCAGGTTGCGCACTTCGCTGGCCACCACGGCGAAGCCCCGCCCGTGTTCTCCGGCCCGGGCCGCTTCCACAGCGGCATTCAGGGCCAGGATGTTGGTCTGGAAGGCGATGGAGTCGATCAAGCCCGTGATGTCGGCTATCTTCTGGGAACTTGACTGGATGTGGCCCATGGTAGTGACCACTTGCCTGACGATGTCGCCGCCCTTGGTGACCACCTTCAGCGAACTCTGGGCCAGGGTAGTGGCTTCCCGGGCGTGTTCGGCGTTCTGTCGTACCGTGCTGTTCAACTGCTCCACGCTGGACAGGGTTTCTTCCAGGTTGCCGGCCTGTTCCTCGGTGCGGCGGGATAGGTCCAGGTTACCGACGGAGATTTCATGGGTGGCGATGTTGATGGCCTGGGTTGCTTCGTGAATCAGCCGGATCATGTCCTGCAGGCGGCTTACCGTGCTGTTGATGGCAAGCGTCAACTGGCCGAAGAGGCCCGGGTAATCGGCGCTGACGGTCTGGGTCAAGTCGCCCCCGGCGATGGCGGTGGATACGCGGATGACGTCCTGCAGGCCGGTTTCCGTTACGTCGGACAGGCGGTTGAGCAGCTCGCTCAGGGTGCGGGCGTAGCCCTGCTTGTCCCGTGGGTCCAGCTTGTGGCCGAAGTCCCCTTCCGCAGCGGCATTGACCATGTCCCGGACTTCGTTGATGACGCCGCTCAGGTTGTTCTGCATACGGGCCATGGCCGCCAGGATGCTGATGCTGTCGCCCGCCAGGAGGGGCACCGCATTGCCCAGTTCCCCCTCGGCAATGCGGGTGGCGACCTGGACGGCATCTGCCGGCAGTCCACCGATCTGAGCCAGGAGGTTGGCATTCAGGGCATTCAGGGAGCGTCCGATGTCCAGGCCAAAACCCTGTTTTCCGGCCAGATCCGCCTGCCGGCTGAAGTCGCCTTTCACCGCAGCTTCCACGGATGACTGGATTTCCACCACCACGCTACGCAGATCCGCCTGCATGTCCCGGGTGGAGGCCAGGAGACTGTCCTGGTCGCCAGGCCGGGTGACGATCTGGTCGGAAAGATTGCCCCGGGCAATCTGCCGGATGACTTCGATGACGTGTTTGGGCTCGCCACCCAGTTGTTTCAGCAGGCGGCGGACGATGCTCCGGATGGAGAAGAACAGCAGGAGCTGCAGCAGACCTTGCCCAAGCCAGATCCAGCGGTTGATGTTCTGGAGGCTTGCCAGGTCCTTCTTCACGTCGGTGACGATGCTCGCCGCGCCCACCACCGTGCCTTCATCGACGCCGTGGCAGGACAGGCAGTCGATGCTGCGGAAGTTCTTTTTGGCGATGTAGGGGATGACGGTGCGCAGGGTGGCCTGGTCGCCGCTGATTTGCAGCAGGGATTCGCTCTTGCCGCTGGCCAGCACCCGTTGGTCCATGTCGTCCCTGGGTCGCTCTTCCGGCAGGCCGGGGTCGAACTCGGCGTCGATGCCCTTGCCGCGGATGACGCGCACTTCCCGGACGCCCTCGGAGGCCGCCATTTTCTGGATGAACAGGCTGCGGCTCTTCTTGTCGCTGATGATCTCGTCCTTGCCATTCTTGATGATCATCAGAATGTTCAGGCCATTCACCACGCCGTCCGCCACGGCCTCGGCCCGCTCCCGGGCCGTGCCCATGATCTCGTGTTCGAACTGGAGCATGATCCACTGCTGGGCCGCCACCAGCACGAATATAAGGGTGCCCTGGAGCAGGATCTGTAGACGTAACTGCAGCCCCATTTGTTCCCAATAGCTGGCGATCATGTTTTTCATCTGCTTGTCCTTGAAATGCACCTGGGCTTGGCGAAAGCTGCGGCAAGTGCATGCCGCAATCGCACGCGGATATAACGGCCATACCTGCGGAAGCTGTAGGGTAATCGGGTGCGCTCCTGTCGCCACGGCGAGTCATCGGGCCGGAAATTCACGTGGACACAAATATTAAAGAATCAGCCGTAGCGTCCGTTACCAGTGCAGACATTGCCCATTGGGATTCGCGCCATGAAGAAGTTTTCCGACCTGAAGATATGGATCCGCCTGACGTCCGTCATCTGGCTGCTGCTGGTGGTGGCGTGGACCGGCATGATCCTCATGGGCAGCCAGATATCCCGCCAGGCGGCCATTGCCCAGGCCAAGGATTTTTCCCACAGCATTCGGGAAATGACCATGGCGGGCCTGACCGGCATGATGATCACCGGCACGGTGGGCCAGCGGGAAGTGTTCCTCGACCAGATCAAGCAGTTGTCCATCATTCGGGACCTCAAGGTCCTGCGCGGCGATGCGGTGGTCAAGCAGTTCGGTCCAGGCAATCAGAGCGAGCGGGCCGCCGACGCCGTGGAGAACAAGGTTCTGCAAAGCGGCCAGGAATACTCGGAAATTATGCCTGGCGCTGAGGGCGACAGCCTGCGGGTGGTCTATCCCGCCCTGGCGTCGAAGAATTACCTGGGCAAGAATTGTCTGAACTGCCATGTGGTGCCTGAAGGTTCGGTCTTGGGCGTGGTGAGCATGAAAGTCTCCCTGACCAAGGTGGACGAAGCCGTAGCAGAATTCCGCACCAAGATATTCATTGCAGCGGCGCTGGTCAGCCTACCGCTCTTGGCCTTCATTTATTTGTTCATCCGCCGCTTTGTCACCCAGCCCCTTGAGAAGATGACCGAGGGGTTGCGGGATATCGCCAACGGCAAGGGCGACCTGACGCGCCGGCTGACGGTGAAGAGCCAGGATGAGATCGGCGAAGCGGAAGAAGTCTTCAATCAGATGATGGATCAGTTCAGCGGACTGGTGCGGCAGGTGGGGGATTCGGCGAGTCACGTCTTCGTGGCAGCTCGGCGCCTGTCCTCCAGCGCCGGCCAGGTTTCCAGCGGTTCCCAGCGCCAGACGGAACAATCTTCGGCGGCGGCAGCGGCCGTGGATTCCCTGGTGGCGAGCATCGCCGCCATCGCCATGAGCGCCGAGTCGGTGCACAAGCTTTCCCGCGAGAGCCTTTCTCGCACCGGGGAAGGCAACGCCAGCCTGGAAAAGCTCATGAACGAGGTCCGGGCGGTGGAATTTGCCGTCAAGGGCATCGCCGAGTCGGTGAATCAGTTCCTCAACAGTACTGAAGCCATCAGCGCCATGACGCGGGAAGTGAAGGATATCGCGGAACAAACGAATCTTCTGGCCCTGAACGCGGCCATCGAGGCGGCCCGGGCCGGCGAGCAGGGGCGGGGCTTCGCGGTGGTAGCGGACGAGGTTCGCAAATTGGCCGAGAAGTCGGCCCATTCCGCCCAGGAGATCGATGCCATCACCCAGAAGCTGGCCCAGCAATCCGTGGCGGTGAAGGGGTCCATCTCGGATGGCCTGGGGCATCTGGCGTCCAGTCGCGACTCCGCGGACAGCGTGCAAAGCGTGCTGTCGGCGGCCAGCGGCACCGTGGCGGCCGTCGGGCGCGGTCTGGACGACATCGCGGCGGCCACCGTGCAGCAGCAGCGGGTCAGTCAGGATGTGGCTTCCAACATCGAGGCCATCGCCGCCATGGCGCGGGACAATCGGGAATCGGTGGATAACACCGTACATGCGGCAGAAACCCTGGAAAGCCTGTCGGACCAACTCAAGACCACCGTCGGGCGCTTCATCGTCTGACACAGCAAGTAAGGAAAGCGGTGAGCAGTGAGCGTCTCAGGCGCTCCCTCCTCGCCGCTTTCTGCATTTCGTCCCCCCGGAAGTATATCCAGCCCGCTTCTCCGTAGCCCGACGCGAGCGGCTACAATACGCGCCGGCCGCCGGCTGTCGCGGCCTTCCAGACTTTGATTCTTCTTCCGCCACAGGCGGTATTCCAGAGAGACTCCCGTTGGCAGAAGCAGCAGTTCAGGCAGATCAGGGCGGTGCCCACGGGGAGGCCGGGTGCTATCACTGCGGCTTGCCTATCCCTCCGGACGCCAATTTCCCGGTCACAGTGGACGGCGCGACCCGCCCCATGTGCTGCGCTGGTTGTCAGGCCGTGGCCGAGGCCATCGTTGGCAACGGCCTCACGGATTACTATCGCCACCGGGACACGCTGCCCGAATCCCGGCGGGAGGCCATGCCGGACGAACTCAAGGAACTGGGGCTGTTCGATCACCCGGATTTCCAGAAAACCTTCGTGCGTTCCGTGGACGGGGCCGGGGGCGAGGAAAAGGAAGCTTCCCTCATTCTTGAAGGTATTACCTGTGCGGCCTGCGTCTGGCTGAATGAAACCCACATCGCCCGGCAGCCCGGCGTGACTTCGGTGGATATCAATTACGCCACCCGTCGGGCAAGGGTGCGCTGGGACGAATCCCGCATCAAGCTGTCGGCCATTCTTGGTGCCATCTCCGCCATCGGCTACCTGGCCTATCCCTACGATACGGCCCGCTCGGAGCAAATCGCCAAGGCCGAACGCAAGAACGCCCTGTGGCGCCTGTTCGTGGCCGGCTTCGGCATGATGCAGGTCATGATGTACGCCGTTCCTGTGTACCTGGCGGGGGGCGACATGACCTGGGACCAGGAGCAGCTCATGCGCTGGGCCAGCCTGGCCCTGACCATGCCGGTGGTCCTCTATTCTGCGGCGCCTTTCTTTCGCAATGCCTGGCGGGATTTGCGCCTGTTGCGTGTCGGCATGGACGTGCCGGTGGCTCTCGGTGTGGGCAGCGCCTACGTGGCGAGTCTGTGGGCGATGGTGGACGGGTGGATGAACCAGACCAACCCGCCGGTGTATTTCGACTCCGTCACCATGTTCGTATTCTTCTTGCTGTGGGGGCGCTACCTGGAAATGATGGCGCGGCAGAAGGCCGTGCGGGGCGTGGAAGAGATTGCCCGGGTTTTGCCTGCTTTTGCCCTGCGCCTCAAGGCAATTACGGACCGGGAAGGGGAGCGGGTAGCCGTGGCGGCCCTGGCTGAGGGCGACCTGCTGCTGGTAAAACCGGGGGAGGTATTCCCCGCCGACGGCGTGGTGCTGGAGGGGCGGAGCAGCGCAGACGAATCCTTGTTGACCGGGGAGAGCCGGCCGGTGGACAAGTTGCCGGGCGAGCCGGTCACTGGCGGCAGCCTGAATATCGGCAGCCCGCTGGTGGTGCGGGTAGAGCGGGTCGGTGAGGAAACCCGCCTGGCCGCCATTCAGCGACTCATGGAGCGGGCCTCCACCGAGAAACCCAAGGTGGTGCAGATGGCGGACCGCATTGCAGCCCGCTTTGTCGTGGTCTTGCTGGTGCTGGCACTCCTGACCCTGGTGTGGTGGCTGCGAACTGATCCCGCCCAGGCCCTGTGGATATTTGTGTCGGTACTGGTGGTGTCCTGCCCCTGTGCCCTGTCACTGGCCACGCCGGCCGCTTTGACGGTGGCTACCGGCATGCTCTCCCGCCAGGGCTTGCTGGTAACCCGGGGGCACGCCATCGAGGCCCTGGCCCGTGCCACCCATTTCGTTTTCGACAAGACCGGCACCCTCACCCGGGGGCGGCTGCGCCTGGAACTGACCCTGCCTTTGGGTTGCCTGTCGGCAGATGAAGCCCTGGCCCTGGCCGTGGCCCTGGAGCAGGGTTCGGAGCACGCCATTGGCCTGGGCTTGAAGAACGCTTTGCCGATGGGCACGCCTCTGCCGGCGGTGGCGCGGGTTGAAGCGCTGACGGCACAAGGTATCGAAGCTTATTTTGAAGGTCGACGTTGCCGCGTAGGCCGGGTCGATTACGTCGCCGCACTCCACGGCCTGCCCCTGCCGGAGCACGCCCGTGCTGCGGCGGCCCAGGGTACGGTGGTGGCCCTGGGGGACGAACAGGGCTGGCTGGCCTTGTTCGCCCTGGCAGATGAACTGCGCCCGGAAGCTGGCCCGCTGGTCGCGGCCCTGAAGGCCCAGGGCGCGGCGGTGAGCATCCTCAGTGGCGATACGCCCTCGGCGGTGGCTCAGGTGGCGGCACAACTCGGCATCCCGGACGCCCACGGCGGGCTTTCCCCCCAGGACAAGCATGATTTCATTAGCCGCCTGCAGGCGACGGGGGCCATCGTTGCCATGGTGGGCGATGGCGTTAATGACGCCCCAGTCCTGGCCCAGGCCCAGGTTTCCGTGGCCATGGGGGGCGGTACCGAGCTGGCGCGTACCCAGGGAGACCTGGTGCTGCTGTCGGAGAATCTCGGCCACCTGGCCCTCGGTGTGCTGGCAGCACGGCGCACCCTGGCCGTCATACGCCAGAATCTCTGGTGGGCCTTCCTGTACAACTTTCTCGCCGTGCCCCTGGCCATGACGGGCTTCATCACGCCCTGGATGGCCGGCATCGGCATGTCCACCAGCTCCCTGTTGGTGGTTCTCAATGCGCTGCGCCTGCAGCGTTCAGCCGCCGCGCCGCGCGCTACCGGGACAGCCTGATGGACATTATTTTCCTCATCATTCCCCTGTCGGTCGTGCTGGTGTTCGTCATCGGCGCGTTCTTCTGGTGGTTCCTGAAGAGCGGCCAGTTTGAGGATATGGAAGGTCCGGCCTATCGTATTGTCATGGATGATGACCGCCCGCCGGAAGGCATGAATAGGACGGCAACGGATGAAAGCAATGTCAAGAATGCGACAAAAGTTTGATCTGCGTCAAACGGCTACCGGGGACTTTTACACATACTTCGCGCAGGGTTTTTTGCACGGCTAAAGGCCGCTTGCGGAAAATCGGTGTTTCTCTGTTGGGGTTGGGGGTGCGTGCGAACGCACCCTTTTTTTTGTGCTCTGGAGGCAGCAGAGCGGATTTCAAGCCTGTTTTCGTGTGGCGCAACGTCGCAGGGTTTGATCTGGATCAAGTGGAGTGTGTTTGACCAAGGTATTCTGCCGTACTTAGTGCGCGGGGGGATAACGCGCATCCGGTTTTGTAGGTTTTGTTTTGTCAATAAAAGGGGTAATTCAACATGCAAACGCAAGCGACTTACAATTACAAAGTCGTGCGCCAGTTCGCCATCATGGCGGTGGTGTGGGGGATAGTCGGCATGCTTGTCGGCGTCATCATCGCATCTCAACTGGTTTGGCCCGAACTGAACGTGGCTGAGTGGCTGCACTTTGGCCGTCTTCGTCCGTTACATACCAACGCGGTAATTTTTGCGTTTGGTGGCTGCGCACTCTTCGCGACTTCGTATTACGCGGTTCAACGTACTTGTCATACCCGCCTGTTCGGCGGCCCCCTGGTTGCCTTTACCTTCTGGGGCTGGCAGCTGGTCATTCTGTTGGCTGCACTTTCTCTGCCGCTGGGTTTCACCCAAGGCAAGGAATACGCCGAACTGGAATGGCCCATCGACCTGTTGATCGCCGTGGTGTGGGTGTCCTACGCCATCGTGTTCTTCGGCACGATCGCCATGCGCAAGACGCCGCATATTTATGTGGCGAACTGGTTCTTCGGCGCTTTCATCATTGCTGTGGCCCTGCTGCACATCGTGAATAGCTGCGCGATCCCGGTTTCCCTCACCAAGTCCTACTCCTGCTACGCTGGCGCGCAAGATGCCATGGTGCAATGGTGGTACGGCCACAACGCCGTGGGCTTCTTCCTGACCGCTGGTTTCCTGGGCATGATGTACTACTTCGTGCCGAAGCAAGCCGGGCGTCCGGTGTATTCCTACCGCCTGTCCGTGGTGCACTTCTGGGCCCTGATCTTTACCTACATGTGGGCGGGTCCTCACCATCTGCACTACACGGCCCTGCCGGACTGGACCCAGTCCCTGGGTATGGTTTTCTCCCTGATTCTGCTGGCGCCTTCCTGGGGTGGCATGATCAACGGCATCATGACTCTGTCCGGTGCCTGGGATAAGCTGCGCGATGACCCGATCCTGAAGTTCCTGGTGACCTCCCTGTCCTTCTACGGTATGTCCACGTTCGAAGGCCCGATGATGGCCATCAAGACGGTGAATGCCCTGTCTCACTACACCGACTGGACCGTGGGCCACGTGCACTCCGGCGCTCTGGGTTGGGTGGCGATGGTGTCCATCGGTTCCATCTACTACATGATCCCGCGCCTCTTCGGTGCCAAGGAAATGTATAGCATCAAGCTGGTGAATTTCCACTTCTGGCTGGCTACCCTCGGTACCGTGCTGTACATCGCCTCCATGTGGATTGCCGGTGTGATGCAGGGCCTGATGTGGCGTGCCACCAACCCGGACGGCACCCTGACCTACGCCTTCGTGGAAAGTGTCAAGGCCAGCTATCCCTTCTGGACCATCCGTGTTCTCGGTGGCGCCCTGTTCCTGGTCGGCATGATCATCATGCTTTACAACGTGGTCCGCACCGCCTCGGCCAACAAGGCTTACGACGCACCGGTGCTTGCCCCCGCTGCCGCCCATTGAGAAGGAGCATAGAAAATGGCTTTCAAGATTGAAAATATCGAACGCAACGTCGGCCTGTTGATTGTGCTGACCTTGCTGACCGTGAGCGTTGGCGGCCTGGTTGAAATCGTGCCGCTGTTCTTCCAGAAGTCCACGACGCAGCCGGTGGAAGGTGTCAAACCCTACACCCCGGTTCAGCTGGTGGGACGCGACGTGTATATCCGGGAAGGCTGCTACCTCTGCCACTCCCAGATGATTCGTCCCTTCCGTGCTGAAACCGAGCGCTATGGGCACTACTCTGTTGCCGGTGAGTCCGTCTATGACCACCCGTTCCAGTGGGGTTCCAAGCGTACCGGTCCGGATCTGGCCCGCGTCGGTGGTCGTTACTCCGACCAATGGCACAAGGTTCACCTGCTGAACCCGCGTGACGTGGTGCCCGAGTCCAATATGCCGGCATTCACCTGGCTTGATCGTCCGGCGGTTAGTTCGGACATCGAGGCCAAGATGAAGGCCCTGCGTACGGTGGGCGTGCCCTATACCGATGCGGAGATCGCCGGTGCCGCCGCTACCTTCAAGGGACAGGATGGCAAGCCTGTTACCGAGCTGGAAGCGGTTGTCGCCTACCTGCAGAATCTGGGCACCGCCATCAAGGACAAGAGGTAAGAATCATGGACATCGGCGATTTTCAAAACAATGCACGGATCGTGATTACCGTGGTGTCGTTTCTGACATTCCTCGGCATCATGTACTGGACATTTAGTGGTCGGCGCAAGGACAGCTTCGAAGAAGCCGCTAACCTGCCGTTCGATCATGACGACGAATTGCCGATGGACCAGAATTCTTCCGTCGTCACGCAAACGAAAAGGAATGCATCATGAGCGATTTTATTAGCGGGTTTTGGGACATGTACGTTCGCGTTCTTGTCCTGGTCAGTATCGCCGCCTGCGGTCTGTTGTTGTGGACCCAGAGCAAAGGGGCTCCGGCACTTGCCCATGGCGTTGAAGTGGAAAAGATGGACCATGTCTGGGACGAGACGCTGCAGGAGTACAACAATCCTCTGCCGGCCTGGTGGAGCTGGATGTTCTACATCACCATCGTGTTTTCGGTGGTGTACCTGGCTCTGTATCCCGGCTTTGGTACCTACAAGGGCATGCTGAACTGGACCTCTCACGAGTCCCAGTACAATGCCGAGATGGCCCAGGCGGACAAGACCTACGGCCCGATCTTCGAGAAGTTCGCGAAGATGGATCTGAAGGCTGTTGCCGCCAATCCGGAAGCCAAGGAAATCGGCCAGCGCCTGTTCCTGACCTACTGTGCCTCTTGCCATGGTTCCGACGCGAAGGGTGCCAAGGGCTTCCCGAACCTGACGGACAATGACTGGCTGTATGGTGGTGAGCCGGACCAGATCAAGGCTACGCTGTATGAAGGTCGTCAGGGCGTGATGCCGGCATGGGGCCCGCAGCTGGGCGCCGAAGGCGTCAAGGATGTGGTGAACTTCGTTCGTTCCCTGTCCGGTCTGGCCAATGACTCCGTGCGTGCTGGTCGTGGCAAGGAAATCTTTGCTGCCAACTGCGTCGCCTGTCACGGTCCGGAAGGCAAGGGTAGCCTGGCTCTGGGTATGCCGGTTGGCGCCCCCAACCTGACCGACAAGGTCTGGCTGTATGGCAGTTCCGAAGCCGCCCTCACCGAGACCATCAACAAGGGTCGTGCCAACCAGATGCCCGCCTGGAAGGACTTCCTGAGCGAAGCCAAGATACATCTGTTGGCCGCTTACGTTTATGGCGTCTCCCACAAGGATGGCGACACCGCTGCCGCTCCGGCTGCCCCGGCTCCGGCTGCTGCTGCCGAACCGGCTGCTGCTGCCCCGGCAGCCGCTCCGGCCGCTGCCTCGGCTGGCAAGTAATGTTGTAGCTTTTCAGAACCCTCCGGGCCTTCGCCTGGGGGGTTTTGTCGTTTTAGCTCTATCGGTATGTGTTTGTCCGGCGGCCTGCGGTTTCCGGCTGCCATGAAGGAGAAAATAGTGCGTTCTGCCGCAAGTCTGCCCTGGTATCGCCATCGTTGGCCCTGGTTTCTCATGGCCGGTCCCGGCGTCGTCGTCGTCGCCGGCTTTGTTACCCTGTGGTTGGCGATCAAGAGCAATGACGGTCTTGTTACGGACGACTATTACAAGAAGGGCCTGGAAATGAATCAGTCGCTGGCACGATCCAGTGCCGCAAAGGCCATGGGTGTGGTGGCGGAGGCACGGTTTACGTCGGAACGGGTGCTTGTCAAGTTGAGTGCCCGAGGCGATTTGCCGGGCAAGATCCGCGTCACCATCGCCCATCCAACCCGGGCAGGTTTCGATCAGTCCGTGTTGTTGCCCGGGGTGGGGGGGGCGTACCAAGGTGCGGTGGCGCCGCTCACCCCCGGGCGCTGGCAAATCATCATCAGTGACGAAGCAAACACCTGGCGGCTGAATTCCGAAATCCAGCTGCCGGAGCAACTACAAATAACGATCCGACCCACAGAGTAAAAAGTATTACTAACGTTCTGTTTTGATAGGGGATAAACATGGCTTGGAAACTTCTGCTTGGTTCCGATATTGGACTGATGAGCTTGGCTGTCATCGTATTGACCCTGGTCATCGGTGGCTACTATGCCTGGTACTTCGGCAAAAAGGCCGATGAAGACCGGCTCAAGCACGGCGGCAAGTAATTGCCGACGGCTTTCAGCGGAAAGCTAGACACGAGAAAGCCCCGTAGGCCATGCCTGCGGGGCTTTCTCGCTTTTGCTTGTTGATCTGCAGGTGTTTGTACGTTTTGTATTGATAAAGCGCAATGCATCCTGAAATTCGTATTATCATTGCACTGTTGGCGCTAGCTTCGCGCGGGTCTGTGACTACACCTTGAGTTCAGGGGGAGTAGGCTTTCTCGCTAATAACGCGGCTGCGTCAGGTTCATCAATATACGAAAAGGATAGTCATGGCCTGGAATGTTCTCCTCGGATCCAACAGTGGTCAGGCGTCGCTGGCCGTTATCGTGGCGACGGTTGTTATCGGATATGGTTTTGTCTACTTCTTCGGCAAGATGGCCAAGAGAGACGCGGCAGCGAACGCTGCCAAGTAGGCCCGTCCGTGAAGGGCGATAACGCCTGAAGGTACCAAAAAGCCCTGCCGATTCTTCGGCAGGGCTTTTTTCTGGGCGCCTATTTAGTCGCCGAGAAAGAATAACTTGAACATTGTCCATCTTGCATACGAGCGCCATGCTGCGTTGCAAAGCGCTTGTGTGGCCAGCCACATGGCGCGTTTTGCGCCTTGCCTGGCATCTCGTCTGCAAGCGGCCATCTGTCCAAGTTATTCTTTCTCGCCTCCTACGGGAAGCTTGCCACCCCGGCGCAATAATTTGGCGGATGCTGCCGGCAACACTCAAGACTGGCGAATTTGGGCCGTAGAAGGCAGACGACTCTCATACCCATAACGATCATGGCTGACAAACTCTTTGTGTTTCTCGTCTCACCGGATGAAGAGTGGATTTCCCTGCACAAGGAACGCCTGGGACGGACATTCGACCTGAACGTGTATCGCACGGAAAAGGACTGCCGTGAGGCACTGGCGGACACCCAGCCCCAGGTACTGATCCTGGACACAGCCCTCCCCGGGGGATTCGCCCTGCATCGGGACGTACGGGACGACTTCATGACCGGCGATATTTATCAGTTGTTGTTGTGCAATGAAGACGAAGCGGCCCATGACTATTTCATCGCCGACGATTTCCTGCTGAAGCCCTTGGCGAGCGGTGCCTTCTGGAAGAAAACAGCCCTCATCCGAAAGCTCTTCGAAGAAAAAGCCGGCAACCGGGAGCAATTGAGCTATGCCCAGGGCGTGGCCCTGACGGCCATGTCGAGCATGGGCGAACTAGGCGTTGTCATGCAGTTCCTGTCTCACAGTTTTGCCTGCACTTCGCTGTCCACAGTGGCCGACCTGGCCCTGGAGGCCTTGCGCCAATACGATCTGGCCGGCGTCGTGCACTTCGTCTGGGAAGGGGAGCATCTGACCGCCACCACCGATGGCCTGCCCGCGCCGGAGGCCCACCAGGACATGATCGCCCAGTACCGCCTGCTGGGGCGCCTGCTGGAGATCGACAAAAACCTCATCGTGAATTTCGATCACGTCTCCATCCTCATCACCAATATGCCGGAGGATCCCCAGCACTGCGGCCGCATCCGGGACAACCTGGCGACCCTGGCTGAAGGCGTGGAATCGCGCATCCAGGGCCTGCTCCTGGAACACGACATTATCCTCAAGCAGCAGGGCATCCGTTACGCGGTCTACGAAGTACGGGACTCGGTGCGGCATCTGGGCCTTCGGCAGATGGAAGACATGAAATCCAGCCGCGAACTGGTGAACGCGGTGATCGACGAGTACGAAGACGCCTTCACCCACATGGGTATCGCCCTGGACCTGGAGAACAAGCTCATCACCCATCTGGTGACCCTGCGCCAGCGCATCACCGCCATCGTCGGGCAGCCGGGCACGGTGCACGAAAAGCTCCAGGTCGCCATTCAGGCCCTGGAAACCCTGGCCGGCCAGACCGGCGTCGTGGACTGAGCATCGACGGCAAGATCCCTCTCCGGCAAGCTGGCTCCTACCCCCCCGTAGGAGCCAGCTTGCCGGCAATTTCGACTTTGCGATTCCAGACCAGAAGCACAACCCGGATCAGAACTCCTCCCACTCGTCCTCGGCAGCGATGAGTTGCTGGGGCGCCGGCTTGCTGCGGGAGGGTGTCCGGGTAAGCTGACGCACGGGCACAGGCGCGGGTGCCGTTTCCTCCGGCGGCAGGTCCCGGCACTGGTCGCGCAGGGCACGCAGTCCGTCCAGGGTAGCGCGGGAAGCCGTGGCGAAGTCGCCCGCCAACAGCGCCCTGGCACCGCCCCCGTCGCCCTTGTCGAAGCAACGGATAACCTTGCCCGCACATTGGTGGAAGTGGGCATGGGAACCCCGCAGGGACTCGAACACCGGCACATGGGCAAGCTGGCGAGCGTCACCGTAAATCCATTTTCCCAGAGCACAACGATCGTCGCATTCCACCGTGGCTGCATCCAGCTTCTCGCCGGCACCGCTGATGTAATCCACCAGGCGCTTGCGCCAGTCCGAGTGGGCGCGCATGGCCCCGGGGAAATCCAGGCCGAGAACCAGGCCATCATCCACGGTCCGCTCGCCGGTGTCGAAAATCGCCACAGCTTGAATAAGGCCCCGGGCCTGGTCCTTGAGGGATTCGGCGGCGGCGGCGGCTTCCTCCACCAGGGCCGCGTTCTGCTGGGTTACCTCGTCCATCTGGCTGACCGCCAGGGTGATCTGGCCAATGCCCTGGCTCTGTTCCCGGCTGGCGTTGCTGATTTCGGCGATGAGGGCGGCCACGCTACGACAGGAGCGCACCACCTCGTCCATGGTGGCACCGGCCTCTTCCACCAGGTCCACGCCGTCCCCCACCTGACGGGCGGATTCGGCGATGAGGCCGCGGATTTCCTTGGCCGCCTGGGCGCTGCGCTGGGCCAGATTGCGCACTTCCGTCGCCACCACGGCGAAACCCCGGCCCGCATCACCGGCCCGGGCCGCTTCCACCGAGGCGTTCAGCGCCAGGATATTGGTCTGGAAGGCGATGCCGTCGATCATGCCAACAATGTCGGCGATGCGGCGGGAACTGCTCTGGATGCCGCCCATGGTTTCCGCCACCTGGCGCATGGTGTCGCCGGCGCTGCCCGCCACCTCGTTGGAACGATCCGCCAACAGTTGCGCCTGGCAGGAATTCTCGGAATTCTGTTTCACCGTGGCGTTGAGTTGCTCCATGGAGGCAGCCGTTTCTTCCAGACTGCTGGCCTGCTCTTCCGTGCGGGAAGACAAGTCGTGGTTGCCGGCGGAGATTTCCCCGGCCCCCACGTTGATGCTTGACGCGGCTTCCTGGATGCGGCCGACGATACCGCGCAGGCGGGACACGGTGGTATTCAGGTCATTCTTGACCTCGCCAAAGGTACCCTGATATTCCGCTGTGATCTGCTTCGTCAGATCCCCGGCCGCCAGGGCATTCAGCACCCCGGCCACGTCATGCAGGCCCCGGGCGCTGTTGTCCATCAATTCGTTGATGAGCCGTCCCATGTTCTCGAAGAAGGCGCCTCGCCCCGCCATATCGAGGTGATGGGAGAAATCTCCCTGTCCGGCATGGCGGATCACGTCAGCCAGCTCCGCTTCCGCAGCCACCTGGTCGGTCACATCCACCCACTCGCCGATGGACCCCAGGCGTTCCCCCTGCCTATTGAGAATCGGAGAGTTCACCACGTCATACAGGCGCCCGCCCAGCTTCATCTGTCGGCGACTGGGTGCTTGCAATTCCCGCAGCCGTTGCCGCGCGCCCTCCGGATCGTCGTAGAGACGGCAAATGTCATAGCCAATGATGTGCTTCGGATCGAAGGACGGGTCATTCCGGGAGAATTCGGCCTGGCAGCGCCTGAAGGTTTCCTCCAATGCCCGATTGACGTAGATCAGGGTACCGTTGTTGTCAGCGATGCGCACATTGGTCGATACATTGTCCAGGCCGATCTTGATCTGGGTCATCTCGTCCGCCACCCGGGCGGAATCCGCCAGTTCAAAGCCGGAGCGGGTCTGCATGGCCTGCAGCGCCTGGAGAACCTGGCCGATGTCGTCGTTCCGGGAAATATCCACCGCGCTCGAATAGTCGCCCTGGGAGACGGCCCGCAGCAGACCGGCAACGTCCTCCAGATCACGGCGCAGGGCGCCCACAGTCCACGCCGACAGCCCGGCCCCCGCCAGGATCACCGCCAGCAGCAGGCCCGTGCGGGTGGCTGCGTCGGGCACCATCAGGCTCAAGGCCAACACCATTGCCCCGACCAGGGCCGTGACGGCGCCGAAACGAGCCCGGATGCCGAGGTTTTCGCGCCAACCGGAACCACTCACCGCCCGGCCATGGCGAATCACCAGGCTGCCCTGACGCTTTTCGCGAAAGCGCCGGTACACCTCTTCATGGGCCGCGATGGCGGCTTTCGAGGCACGGCGCCTCACGGACAAGTAGCTGCTGACCTTGCCGCCTTCCCAGATGGGCGTGGCGTTCGCCAGCACCCAGTAGAAGTCACCGTTCTTGCAGCGATTCTTGACGTAGCCCGTCCACGGCCGCCCGGCCTTGAGGGTGGTCCACATGTCGGCGAAGGCCTCCGGCGGCATGTCTGGATGGCGCACCATGTTGTGGGCCTTGCCTATCAGTTCATCCTCGCTGAAGCCACTGATGTCGAGGAAGTCCTTGTTGATATAGGTAATCTGCCCCTTGAGGTCGGTGCGGGAGACGATGAGGGTGTCGTCCCGAAGTTCCACCTCGTTCTGGGTGACCGGTAAATTGACTTTCATTGTTTTCTCCAGCGTTTCTGGCGGTCCTGGTACGCAGCGGAAGGGGCTGCCCGGGATGGTCGGGCGAAGGCTAAGACGCACTCTCCGGCGCGTCAGTCCTCCTGTTAACGACGGAAACCAAAAATCTTTAGTACGAACGGCAAATGAAATGTGGATTTGGCAGCCGCCATACCCATTGGCAGCAGAGGGGAAAAGCGCTATTGTGGCGAACTATTGAGAACCATTATCAATTGCGAGCTTGACCGGTGTCCACTGGGGCAACCTGGACCGGGCCGCAATCCGCTGGATACGCCATGTCTGCAAAGATCACGCCGCAAGTTTTCCCCTTGCGCGGCCCCATTCGCCGCAATGCCCAGGCGCCCCGCATCGCCCTGGTGGGCCGTCCCGGCACGGGAAAAAGTACCCTCTTCGAGGCGGTTGCCAGCACCGAAGTTACCGGGGGCAGGAAGGGCAGTATGGCTTGGCAGGAATCACTGGTGGACACTGGCCTGGAACAGGCCTGGCTGATCGACCTGCCGCCCCTTGAATCCCTGTTACCCGGGGACGAGGTCCAGCGCACCCTGGCGGATTATCTGCTGCACGGCCTCTCCGGGGCCGGCAGCGGCATCTCCCGAGCACCGGATGTGCTGATCCATGTAGTGGACGCCACCGCCCTGGAACGGGAACTGGAACTCAGCCAGGAATTGGCCATGCTCGGCCGCCCCATGGTGATCGCCCTCAATCGCCTGGACGAAGCCGGCGCCAAGGGCTTGCGCATCGACGTGGCGGCCCTGTCGCGCCGCCTCGGCGCCCAGGTCATTCCCACCATTGCCCGCATGGGCAAGGGCATCAAACCGCTCTTTGAGGCGGCTCTGGATGCGGCCCGCCGCAAATCCTGCCCCCTGCCCCAGCCGCCCAGCCCGCACATCGTGGCGGCCTTGAAACTCCTCACGCCACTCCTGGCCCGGCCGGAGGTGGACGCAGCCCTGCAGCAGCCCCGTCCGCTGCTACTCATGCGTCTGGCCGGGGGCGACGCCGCCACCCGGCAACTCATCGCACAGAACTTCCCGGAACTGCCGGCCCGCCTTGACGCTACCCTGGCAGAAATTTCCGCCAGGCTGCCCCGCCCCCTGGCGGACGAACTCCACGCCGACCGCCATCACCGGGCTGCCCTGCTTTTCGAGGAAGTCACCCATCACAGCAAGTCCGACGGCCATTTTCGTTGGCGCCACACCCTGGACGAGCTGTTCCTCCACCCCCACTGGGGCCTGCTGGGCAGCCTGACCGTGTTCGCACTGGTGCTCTTCATGGTCTTCAAGGTCAGCACGGCCCTGGACAGTATTTCCTCCGCCCCTCTGGGGGCCTGGGTCGGCGAGTGGCAACCCACCACCACCCTGGGCGTGGTGGGCCGGGCTATCGCCGATGGCCTGGTAGGCCTCACCGGCATCGTCATCCCCTACATGCTGCCCCTGGTAATGCTGCTGGTGGCCCTGGAACAATCCGGGGTCATGCACCGGGTGGCCTTCACTGTGGACCGGGGTTTTCACCGCATCGGACTCCACGGTGGCGTGGCCGTACCCTTCCTGCTGGGCCTGGGCTGCAACGTGCCCGCCATCACCGCCGCCACCCAATCTTCGTCGGGCCGGGAACGCATGGTGGCCGCCGTGCTCATCACCTTCGTGCCCTGCTCGGCCCGCTCCGCCATCATGCTGGCGGTGGGCGGCAAGTATCTGGGGGTAATGGGGGTGCTGGGTCTCTTCGCCCTCAACCTTGCCGTCATCGCCGTGGCCGGGCGCCTGCTGGCCCGGCGCTACGGCCCCGCCGGCCCCGGCATGGTGCAGGCCATCCCGCCCTACGCCCTGCCGCACCTCAAGACCCTGCTGGCCACCACCTGGGAGCGTACCAGCGACATCGTCACCATCGTCACGCCGCTGCTGGTGATCGGCAGCATCGTCCTGGCCTTGCTGTCCCACTGGGGCGCCGACGGCACCATCAACGTGCTGCTCTCGCCCATCACCCACGGCTGGCTCGGGCTACCCGTTTCCTTGGGGGTGCCCATCCTGTTCGGCGTGCTGCGCAAGGAATTGTCCCTGGCCATGGTCCAGCAAGCCTTGGGCACCACGGACATCGGCAACCTGCTGGACCCGGTGCAAATCACCGTTTTCCTGATTTTCCTGTCCTTCTACGTGCCCTGCGTGTCCACCTTCGCCGTCATGCTGTCCACCCTCGGCAAACGTCGCGCCTGGACATCCGTGGCCCTGTCCGTCGGCGTGGCCCTGACCCTGGCCGGGGCGGCAAGGGTGCTGCTGCATGGTATCCAGTGGTTTCTGAGCTGAGATCCCAAATTACGGACGTGCCGGCAGATGCGGCCCGACCCAGCGGGCGCAATAAATTCGGCTGGCTCGGCCATCGTAGGTAATGCGCGAGCCGGTCGGCGCCACCCGCACCGGTTGCTTGCCGGGGCCGCCTTCAAACTTCCAGCCGGAAAGTATGCGGGCCTTCTTCAAGGCCTCGGCCACCATTTCCGGCGGATTGGAGAGGGCCGCGCCGATGAAGTCGTAGTCGCTGCTGCCATCGCTGATGAACACGTAATTGACAGGCTCGCCCCACAGGGTGCTGCCGGGCTGCAGGACAAACCACCAGGCACCCCCCTCCCGCTTGATAGGCGCCCCGGCGACACCCTTCAAATAGGTATAGAAGTAGCCCGGATCCACATGGTCCTGGCACAGCAAGGCCGGCCCGACGCTGGTCTCGAAGGTGGACGGCAGCGCCCAACTGAGGCCTGCCGCGAGGAACAAGGCGATTGCCGCAAGTCGTTTCATGCTGGGACGTTCTTTCCGGGAAAGAATGTATGTGTGACACCCGCCGGATTGTGCGCTTGTTCCCCCGGACAAGGCCAGATTCCGCCGATTGTTGATCCGACTCAAGGCTTGTCCCGTCATCAGGTGCAAGTCTCCCGGTCGGCCGGAAATCGTAAAATTCCTGCCAGGATGGCTCTCACTGCACCTCGTAGCTTTATAAAGTCTTTCGAAAAACCATGACCCTACCCCGCCCCCTGGATCAAAGTTTCGGTCGCCAGACCGTCTCCGTGGATGAACGCCGGAACCGTATCCGCCGCGTCTTCGATGCGGTCGCCCCTCGCTACGACCTGATGAACGATTTGATGAGCTTCGGTATCCATCGCCTGTGGAAACGCACCCTGGCGAAACGGGTGGCGGACGTGGGGGGCACGGCGGTTGACCTGGCGGGGGGCACCGGCGACGTGGCGGCCCTGCTGCTGAATAGCCGCCGCCGCGTCATTGTTTGCGACCCGAGCCTGGCCATGATGCGGGCCGGTCGGCCCCGTCAGTCGGCGGACATCCTGTGGTTGGGAGGAGAGGCGGAGAAGCTGCCCTTTCTTGATGCCAGCGTAGACTTGCTGACCGTGTCCTTCGGCTTACGCAACGCCACCCGGCTGGAGGGCGCTTTGGCGGAAATCCGGCGGGTGCTACGCCCTGGCGGGCGCTTTGCCTGCCTGGAATTCTCCCGGCCGCACTTCTGGCTGGCGCCTTTCTACGACCTGTATTCCTGGCTGGTCATCCCCCTGCTCGGCGCCGCCGTGGCAGGCGAAACTTCCGCTTACCGCTACCTGGTGGAATCCATCCGGCGCTTTCCGGACCAGAAAACCTTTGCCCGCCTGGTGGAAGAGGCCGGCTTCCAGTCCGTGCGCTGGGAGAACCTGTCTTTTGGCATCGCCTGTCTGCATTTCGGTGAGGTTCCGGCATGAGAGCCCCCTGTCGTCCTTCTCCCCTGAAAATCTGGTGGACCGCCGCCCGTCCCCGTACCCTGCCGCTGGCCATGACGCCGGTGATTCTGGGTACGGCCCTGGCCTGGGCGGAAGGCGCGCCCCACGCTTGGTTGCCGGCCCTGGCGGCCCTCTTGTGTTCCCTCTTGATTCAGGCCGGCACCAACATCCACAACGACGTCTCGGATTTCGAAAAAGGCAATGATCTGCCGGACCGGGTGGGACCGCTCAGAATTACCGCCGCCGGCTGGGCACCGCCGGCCACGGTGCGGCGGGTAGCCGTCATGGTCTTCACCGCCGCCTTTGTGCTGGGCATTTACCTGGCGAATGTTGGTGGCTGGCCCATCGTGGCGGTGGGCCTAGCGTCCCTGGGCGCCGGCTGGCTGTATTCCGGCGGCCCCCGGCCCATTTCCCACACGCCTCTTGGCGAAATCTGCGTTTTTGTATTTTTCGGCCTGGTGGCCGTGGGCGGTAGCCACTGGCTGCAGGCGGGGAGCCTCAGCCTGGCCAGTTTCCTCGGCGGCTGCGCCATTGGCGCACCGGCGGCGGCCGTGCTGATGGTAAATAACTACCGGGACATGGTGGGGGACCGCCGGGCCGGCCGGCTTACCCTGGCCAGCTTGCTGGGCCCCCGGGCCTCCCGGCAGTTCTACGTCCTCTTGTTGTTGCTGCCTTTCGCGGTGCCCCCGCTGCTCGCCCGCACCGGCCACCCCTGGAGCCTGCTGGCCTTCCTGGCCCTGCCTGCCTGCCTATCTCTCTGCGCCCGCATGGGGCGGAGCCAGCCCGGTCCAGCCATGAACGAAGTCCTCGCCGGCACCGCCCGCGCCAGTCTGCTCCTGGGCATCCTGCTATCGGCCGGCGTCTCCATCGCCTGAGCGAACTTTGCTCACGGCCCGTTCACTATCCGAAGTCAAGGAAATGTCAATTTTCCCGGCCTAGCATTCCGGGTCGACTCGCCCCGAACGGAAATCATGAACCTTGATTCCTCAATTGACGTCGTTGTAGGGGCGAATTTATTCGCCCAATCAAAGCGCTGCGTGCGACTGAAGTCGCACCTACGAGAACAGCGCAAGGCTCTGATAAATTGCAGTAAGGTCCGATAACAGAGGAATCAAGGATGAAAGCCATCGCCCTTTTCAGTGTCCTGGCAGCGCTAGCCGGCACACCGCTGTCCGCCGTGGCTGCGCCCCTGGGCCAGAACGAACAAGCGATCCATGACGCGGCCCGCATGGGCACGCGCCAGGAGGTGGAAGCGCTCCTGCAAGCCACCCCCCAGGCTCGGGATGTGCGCACGGCCCTGGGCGCCACGCCCCTGCATTACGCGGCCATGAACGAGGACAGTGGGCCGCTGCAGGCCCTGCTGGCTGCCGGTGCCAACGTGAATGCCCGGGACGGCGAGGGCCGCACGCCCCTGCACATGGCGGCATTTGCTACCCGCACCCAGCATGGCAAGCTGCTCCTGGCCGCCGGTGCCGACCCAACCCTCAAGACCGACGCGGGCCGGGACGTGTTGAGCATGGCGCGCAAGGTGCGCGCCGACGAACTGGCCGGAGAAATATCCTTGTGGATACTCAAGGGCTGCAAAGCGGGAACACCATGCTGAAATTGCGCCTCGTGCTGTTGCTCCTTGCCGCCCTGCCCCTCTCCCAAACCCTGGCGGCAGACGTCCCCCTGCCACTGGTGGAAGTCTTCGCCCCCAGCCCTTGCCTGGCCTGCATCGACTGGGCAGAGCATCTGCGCCAGGCCGGCTTCGAGGTACGCATGGTGGAAACCCTGAGTGCCAGCATGCCCAAGCTGAAACGCTGGCTGAATGTACCCTCCGGACTGGAGTCGGTGCATACGGCCAAGGTGGCCGGCTATTTCATCGAGGGCCACGTGCCGGCAGAGGACATCATGCTCTTGCTGAAGGAAAATCCCCTGGCCCGGGGCCTGGCGGTGCCAGGCCTGCCCCGGGGAGCGCCGGGACGGGAAGTCTCCAACCCGATCTGCGAAACCGCCTGCACCATCCTGGACAACGGCAGTCAGGAAAAGGAAATCCGCCGGGAAGCCTACAACACCCTGCTGGTGGGTCCGGACGGCAAAACCAGCGTCTTCGCGCGGCACTGACGCACCTTTCACCCCAGTGCCTTGCCCACCACCTCGAACACATCCGAGGACAGCCCTTGGTGGGCGCGGATGGATTCCAGGGCGGCACGGGCGTGAACTTGGTGAGCCGGATCGAACTTCTTCCAGCGATCGAAACAGCGGGCCAGGCGTAGAGCAACCAGCACGACAGGCGCATTCCTATTGGGCTTCAGTCGGTAGTTCCGCATCTAGCCCGGCAAGTCGCTTGTTAAGAGCCGGCAGAAAGCGCTGTACTACGTCTGCCCGACTCACCTGTTCCACCAGTCGCTCTTCTCCCTTTATCCGACTTGGTTGCTCATGCAGGATCTCCCGCCATAAAGCTTGGGTGCAGGCCGTATCCCATCCTCGCAACTTAGATATTTGTCATTGAAATCGAGTGGTTTCCCATGGGCCACGATCGCATGGCATAATGCGCATTCAACTCTTTGATATATATAGGCTATTCCATGACGGCCAAAATATTCAAAAATTCTAATATTGCTGCGTAACATCCTGAACTCACGTGAGTTTCTCAACGAATCCAAACTGGAACCCCAGTTTTTAACCCGCGACCGCCTGCTGCCCCTCACTACGCGCCGGTGCGTGCCAGAAACCTGAACAACCCAGATCCTCATCAATGACATCGACTTCTTCCCAGCCCAACGCGTGGGCACGGTCCACCTATCTATACTGCCGGCACTGGCTTTCCGGGGCCGGAGCGATGGGACGTAGGCGGCAAAGCGGTATCAAGCTGGGAGCCGGATGGTGTAAGGCTCCAAGTCCGGTTCTGCGAGGGCGGCGGAACGTACCGGGTAACCGGGACTCCCGCCGCTACTCTCCCCCGAACCCATCAAGCCGTCCGCTGCGGGAAAGGGCTGCGGACTCAAGCAATCGGGCAGAGGTCCGGTCACGCCCTACTTGCTCTCCGTATGTTTCGCGCCGTGATGACCGCCGGCGATACGATCCATCAACGCGAACATCACGCCGGAGAACACCAGGGAGAGGTGGATGATCACCACCCACATCAACTCATGGTCGGTGGCCTGCTTGACGTTGATGAAATACTTCAGGAGTTCGATACCGGAGAGGGCGACGATGGAGCCGATCAGCTTCAGTTTGAGGTCGGAGAAGCTCACATGCCCCATCCAGTCCGGCCTATCCTCATGGTCGCCGGTGTCTATCTTGGAGACGAAAGTCTCGTAGCCGGCGAAGATGATGATCAGCAGCAGGTTGGCGATGAAGACGATATCCACCAAGGACAGGATGGCGATCATGGCGTCGCCGCCGTTGCCCTCGAATACGATGGGCACGCTGGCCGCGAAGGCTTTGATGAACTTCACCAGCAGCAGGCCGATGGCCGCCACCAATCCCAGGTAGAACGGTGCCAGCAGCCAGCGGCTGTTGAAAATAAGCACTTCAAGTCCGTGTTCGATGCGTTTCATGGATTTTCTTTCAGGTGGATGAGCGCTTGCTTCAAGGCGCAGCCGGGGCGCGTGACCACATGCTTGCGCAGTCCCTCGGTCAGACTACAGTCCTGGGCAGGATCTGCTGGTTCATGGCATTTCTGTGTCGCTTGGGGAGAAGACGGCCCTATTATTGACATGAGAAATACTCGAAGTAAACAGACAATAGTTTGCTATATATTCGGAAAAACCGATCAATTGAGTGATTATTCTCAAGCGAAGCCATGTTTACTCCCTTACTCAGTGTGGCCTGCTGGGGGAAACCGGCCCGGGGTCACACCGTCTGCCTCCATGGACGGCGTCCTGCTCATCCGGGACATCCTGGAACGTGAGGAAATGGAACGCTGCTACCGAGCCTGGGTCGGGATACTCACACAGCTCGGGCTTCAGCCCGACAAAATGCCTGCTTCTCGGGTTGAAACACGAGCGGATGTCCCGATATACCGGTCTTCGCGCCCCGGTGCTTCCAGCGGTTTTTCCGCCATAATTCGGCCTTCACTCTGCGGACACACAGCATGCCCATACTCGAAAGCCTTGGCACCCTCCTCGTCCTGGCCGCGATCTGGTTCTGGTACGACACCATCAAGGCCCGGGACGCGGGAATCAATGCAGCGCGGCAGGCCTGCGCCGGCCATGGCGTACAGCTCCTCGACGACACCGTGGTGCTGAAGAAGCTGCGCCCCGGCCGGGATGACGAAGGCCGGGTCTGCCTGGAACGGGTCTTCAGCTTTGAATACAGTGACACCGGCGACAACCGTCGCCGTGGCAGTATCACCACCCTGGGCAGCGAAGTCACCGAGGTCTATACCGGGCCGACGCTCCTCAAGGACATCGTCGAAATCCAGTAACACGCCAACACCTCAGAACTCCCGGAGCACCCTGCATGAACCCCACGCTGTTTCCCCGCACGCCCTTCCTGGCCGGCTCGAATCCGGACGCCACACGGGAGGAAATCCGCCAGTATTTCCACGGCACCTTCGAGCGCTATGAGCAGCTTTTCGAAGTGCTGGCTTGCGACGAAGCCTGGTACAAGAAGCCCATCAGCCTGCGCCATCCCTTGATCTTCTATTTCGGCCACACCGCCACTTTCTTCGCCAACAAGCTGCTGCTGGCCGGCCTGATCGAATCCCGTCTCAATCCCCGCTTCGAGGCCATGTTCGCCGTGGGTGTGGACGAAATGAGCTGGGACGACTTGAATGACGCCCATTACACCTGGCCCACGGTGGCCGAGGTGCGGGCCTATCGCAGCCAGTTGCGGCAGACCGTGGATGACATCATCCGCCAGGCGCCCTTGAGTCTGCCCATCGGCTGGGACAACCCCTGGTGGACCATCCTCATGGGCATCGAGCATGAGCGCATCCACCTGGAAACCTCCTCCGTGCTCATGCGCCAGCACGACCTGAAATACGTCCGGTCCCACCCGGCCTTCCCGCCCTGCCCCAAGACCGCTGAGGCGCCGGCCAACAGCCTGGTGGAGGTGTCCGCAGGAGCCGTCCGCCTGGGCAAGGATTTCAGCGACGCCGTGTATGGCTGGGACAACGAATACGGCCGCCACGAGGCCGATGTTGCCGCCTTCCGCGCCAGCCGCTTCCTCGTCTCCAACCAGGAGTTCCTGGAATTCGTGGAGGCCGGCGGCTATCGGCAGGACAGCTTCTGGGACGAGGAAGGCCTGGGCTGGCGCCGCTATGCCGGCGCGGAACACCCGACTTTCTGGGTGCCCCGGGACAATCAGTGGTACTTGCGCCTCATGGCCGAGGAAATCACCATGCCCTGGGACTGGCCCGTGGAAACCAATTGCCATGAAGCAAGGGCCTTCTGCAACTGGAAGGCGGAAATCACCGGAGAGCCGCTACGCCTGCCCACGGAAGACGAATGGCAGCGCCTGGCCCAGGTGGCCGGTGTGGCGGAAGTACCGACCGATAGCCGCGCTCCGGCCAACCTGCACCTGGACCACTGGGCCTCTTCCTGCCCGGTGAATACCTTTGCCCAAGGCGATTTTTACGACGTGGTGGGCAATGTCTGGCAATGGACCCAAACTCCCATCTATGGCTTCGAGGGTTTTAGCGTCCATCCTTTCTACGACGACTTCTCCACCCCCACTTTCGACGAGCGCCACAACCTCATCAAGGGCGGCTCCTGGATTTCCTGCGGCAACGAGAGCCGTTTGGCGGCCCGCTATGCCTTCCGTCGGCACTTCTTCCAGCACGCCGGTTTCCGCTACGTGGCAGGCGAGCCGCCCGTCGCCATTCCCGAATCCCGCTACGAGGCGGATGCCCTCATCTCCCAGTACGCGGAATTCCACTACGGCGCCGAATACTTCGGCGTGCCCAATTTCCCCGCCGCCCTGGCCCACATCGCCATCAACGCCATGGGGGACAAGCCGGCCCGCAAGGCCCTGGACCTGGGCTGTGCCGCCGGACGCACCACCTTCGAGCTGGCGCGTCATTTCGACGAGGCCATCGGCATCGATTTCTCGGCCCGCCTCATCGCCTCCGGCGTGCACATGGCCGCCCAGGGCAGCCTGCGCTACACCCTGCCGGAGGAAGGGGAGCTGGTTTCCTGGCACGAACGCAGCCTGGCGGAACTGGGCCTGGCGGGTGTACGGGGCAAGGTGGACTTCTTCCAGGGCGACGCCTGCAACCTCAAGGACATCTTCGGTGGCTTTGATCTCATCGTCGCCGCCAACCTCATCGACCGCCTCTACGCCCCGGCCCGTTTCCTGTCTGCGGTGCATGAACGCCTTAATCCTGGCGGCATCCTGCTCATCGCCTCGCCCTATACCTGGCTGGAGGAACACACCAAGCGGGAGGAATGGCTGGGTGGCTACAAGGAAGCCGGCGAAAACCGCACGACGCTCGCCGGACTCAAGGAACTTCTGGCGCCCCATTTCCGCCTGATGTGCCCCCCGCAAGATGTGCCCTTCGTCATCCGCGAAACCAAGCGTAAATTCCAGCACACCCTGTCGGAAGTGACGCTCTGGGAACGTAAGGCGGATTGAGTTTAGAAAAGTTTATTGTGCAGTACTCGTGGGGCCGGATTTATCCGGCCATGGCGGGCTGAAGCCCGCCCTAGCACGGGGCTGCCCCTTGATTAGCGGCAATTTTGGCACTCTCATCTTCATTAGCCCTGCCCCCATCATGACCACCCACCAGCCCGGCATCCTTGCCCCCGTGCCTGCCCAGGCGCGCTATCTGACATTCAGCCTCGCCACGCCCGACGCCGATCCCCGGCCGGCCCTGGCGGCCCTCTGCAGCCTGGTGGATGGCGAAACCACCGTGGCGGGCCTGGGGGCTTCCCTTCTGGGCGCCCTCGGCCGCGAGCTTCCCGGCCTGGTGGCCTTCCCCGTCGTCAGCGGTGCCGGCATCGACATTCCGTCCACCCCTGCCGCCCTGTGGCTATGGCTGCGGGGCGCGGACCGGGGCGAACTGCTGCACCGCGCCCGGACGCTGGAAGCCGCCCTGGCTCCCGCCTTTCAATTGAGCGACTGCGTGGACGCCTTCCGTCACGGCTCGGGCCGGGATATCACCGGCTATGAAGACGGCACCGAAAACCCGGAAGGGGAGGATGCCCTCAACGCCGCCTTCACGCCGGAAGGTGGCAGCTTCGTGGCGGTGCAGCGCTGGCAGCACGACCTGCCGGCCTTCGACGCCATGGCCCCGGCAGTCCGGGACAAGGCCATCGGCCGCCGCCGGGAAGACAATGAGGAACTGGCGGATGCACCGGCCTGCGCCCACGTCAAGCGCACTGCCCAGGAAAGCTTCAGCCCGGAAGCCTTCGTCCTGCGCCGCTCCATGCCCTGGCTGGATGGCGCTAACACCGGCCTCTATTTCGCCGCTTTCGGCCACAGCCTGGACGCTTTCACTGCCCAGTTGCGCCGCATGGCCGGACTTGACGACGGCATCATCGACGCCCTCTTCCGCTTCACCCGCCCCCTCACCGGCGCTTTCTTCTGGTGCCCGCCCGTCAAGAACGGCCGGCTGGACCTAACGGGTATGAATATTGAGGACGGCCCTGGTGATGAAAGTCGTGCCCGTTAGGTCGGTGAGTTACCCCAGCGGGCGGCGGCGGCATCGTCGCTGTCCCGGGCATCCACCCAGCGGCTGCCTTCCGGCGTGGTTTCCTTCTTCCAGAAGGGAGCGCGGGTCTTGAGAAAATCCATGATGAATTCGCAGGCCTGGAAGGCTTCGCCCCGGTGGGCGCCGGCCACCGCCACCAGCACGATGCGCTCGCCGGGCAGGAGCCGGCCAAAGCGGTGGATGACCAGGGCGTCCAGGATGTTCCAGCGGGTGCTGGCCTCGGCGACGATTTCCGCCAGGGCCTTCTCGGTCATGCCCGGGTAGTGCTCCAGGCTCATGTCGGCCACGTCCAGACCGGCGTGCTGGTCCCGCACCAGGCCGACGAAGCTGGCGACGGCGCCAACCCCCGTGCGGCCCCGGCTCAGGGCTTCGATTTCGTGGCCCACGTCGAAGTCGGCTTCCTGCACGCGCACGCTCATGTCAGTTCCCCGTAAAGCGCGAGCCTGCCATGGTGGATGCGCCTGCGGCTTATCCACCCTACGATCCGAGGTCTCATTTCCATGCTCAGCCTCCCGTCACCGGCGGGAAGAAGGCGATTTCGTCGCCGTCCTTGACCGGCGCAGCAGGGCCGGCCATGGTCTGGTTCACCGCCGCCCGCAGATTTTTGGTGGTGCTGAGGGCGAGCCACTGTTCGCCCCGACCGGCGAGATGGCAGCGCAATGCTTCCAGGGTGGCGACGTCGGCCGGCAGCTCCAGTTCTTCACCGCCCTGCCCCAGGCTTTCCCGCAGGCTGGCGAAATAGACGACTTTGATGCTCATGGTTTTACCTCGGTCTGGTCGGTGTCAAATCCGGCCTGGTGATTCATTGTCGGGTTAAAACCCGACCTACAGGCCCATGGTTTTGCCGTTTGTAGGTCGGGTTTTAAACCGACAGGGCGCCACCGGGTAAGTCGGGTGCTTACCCGACCTACAAGCCTCTCAGTTCAACAGTTCGGCATACGGCAGGAAGCGCACGGTGTCGCCACGGCGGATAGCGTTGCCGGGCGGATTATCCACCAGGCCATCGCCCCAGGTGGCGGAACTCAGCACACCGGAGCCTTGGTTGGCATAAAGCTCCGCAGCCCCCTCGGCATTGAGGCGCACACGCAGGAACTCCCGGCGGGCGTCAGCCCGGGGCCAATCAAAGTCGGCCCGCAGCGGAAATGTCTTTGGTGCCACATCCGTCACGCCCTGGGTGCGCAGTACGAAGGGCCGCACCAGCAACAGGAAGGTGACGAAGGCGGCCACCGGGTTGCCCGGCAGGCCGATGACCGGCACGAGGCCCTCGCCCCGACCGATGTGCCCGAAGGCCAGGGGCTTGCCAGGCTTGATGGCGATGCGCCACAGGCCCAGTTCCCCTTCCGCCTCCACCGCCGGGCGGAAATGATCTTCTTCCCCCACGGACATGCCGCCGGTGGACAGGATCAGGTCGTGGCCACTGGCGCCACGACGCAGGAAATCCCGGGTAGCGTCCAGGGTGTCCGGCACGATGCCTAGTTCAGTAACGCTGCAGCCCAGGCCGGCCAGCAGGGCCGCCATCAGGTAACGATTGGAGTTGTAGAGCTTGCCCGGGGGCAAAGGCTGACCTGGGCTGACCAGCTCGTCGCCGGTACACATCAGGGCCACCTTAACGCGCCGCCGCACGGGCAGGCGGGCCAGGCCGACGGAGGCCGCCAGGCCCACTTCCTGGGGCCGCAGACGGGTGCCGGCAGGGAGGATTTCCGCGCTCCGGCAGATGTCCTCGCCCCTGCGGCGCAGCCATTCGCCGGCCTTGGGTAGATGGTTGATGAGGACGCGCTCGCCATCATGGGCGCACAGCTCCTGCATGACCACCGCGTCAGCCCCGGCGGGAACCGGCGCCCCGGTAAAAATACGCGCTGCACTGCCCGGCGCCAGGGACCAGCCAACAGAGCCGGCGGGTATGCGCTGGGAAATCGGCAAGGCGGTGCCGGGGGCCGGCACGTCGGATACCCGTACCGCATAGCCATCCATGGCGGAATTATCGAAGCCCGGCACGTCGATGTTTGAGACCTGGCCCGTGGCGAGCACCCGGCCGGCGGCGGCCAGGGTATCCACACTTTCCGTCTCCGCCACCGCTTGGGCGGCGGCCAGCAGCTTGGCCAGGGCCTCGTCCAGAGACAACAGGCTCATGACAGCAGACCCAGGTGGTGCAGCATGAAATCCGTAACCTGCCGCGGGTTGTTGATGTCCAGCTGGGGCAGCGTGGTGGAGAGGGGCGCGTCGCTGGCTACAGCGATGATGCTGGGGTTGTCGGTATAAATGGGCGCGCCGCCGTTGGCCGGGCGGAACACCTCGATCTTGGGAATCGGCGAGGCCTTGAAGCCTTCCACCAGCACCAGGTCGCAGGGCGCCAAAAGGCGCAACTGCTCTTCCAGGGTGGGTTCCGCTTCGCCCCGCAGTTCGTGCATGAGGGCCCAGCGCAGGCCGGAGGTCAGCAGCACTTCCGTGCAGCCCGCCTCCCGGTGACGGTAGGAATCCTTGCCCGGACGGTCGATGTCAAATCGATGATGCACGTGCTTGATGAGGGACACCTTGAGGCCCCGGCCGGTGCACAGGGGGATGACCTGTTCAATAAGCGTGGTCTTGCCGGAGCCTGAGTAGCCGGCGAAACCGAAGACTTTCTGGGGGTGGCTCATGTTCTCGATATTTCTGTGGGGGCGAACTTGTTCGCCCGAAATTCAATCGTCGGGCGAACAAGTTCGCCCCTACACCGCAGGCATCTTATCCGGCCTCTACCGCCACCACCGGCGCGAAGCCGCCGCCGGGGGTGCGGAAATTGGTGGTCTGCCCCTGGTAAAGACGGGCACAGGAAAGCTGGATCTGGCTCCGATAGACGTAGTGGCGCAGATCCACCTTGAGGGCCGCCACTGCCCCCTCCGTGACACGATGGCGCTCCCCGGGCAGGGCGATGGCCTGGGCCACGTATTCGCCGGACAGGATTTCAGCGAAGACCCGCTTGGTCAGCTTGTCGCCCCGGTAGGCCGCCTTGCTGCCGAAACCGCCGGCCGGCTTGAAGAAGAGGTGCTTGCGGCGCGCCCACAGCTCGTCGCCATTGGTGTCCCGCACGGCCTCGGTGCGGGGAATGCCTTCCGCCAGAACGGCCCGCGTCGCCAGGGAAACACCGAAGGTGGCCAGCAGGTCCATGTCTGTCAGGGCAATGAGGTTGCGCTTGTCGGCATACAGGGCGTGGGCGTGGGGATGGGGCGTCACCACCGCCCCGCCGCTTTCATAGGCGGCCCGGATGGCCGCCTGGCCATCGAGAGAAAAGTCGGTGAGCCGGTTGTACACCAGGTCGATGGACAACTCGCCGTGCCACAGGACACCGTCCCGCCAGGCCAGATCAGAAGGATCGCAGACCACGGCCGTCAGGCCGGCCCGCCGGAAGAGTTGCTGGAACAGCAGGAATTCGGGATAGAGGAATTGTTCCGCCGGCTGCTCATCCACGATGGCGATGGTCTTCAACGGCGCATCGCCCCGCTCCGCCTGCCATTCCTGGCGGAACATGTCGAGGAAACGCTGTTCCAGCGTAGCGCCTTCCAAAGGCACGACATCGTGGCAACAGCGGCGATGGGCCCGGGCCAAGGCCGCGTTCAACAGACCACCGCCGGCATTGGTATTGATCTCGATGAGTTGCGGGCCGTCCTGCCCCAGGTGGAAATCGTAGCCGAGGAAGACGCCCGGATACTTGGGCACCCGATGTGCCAGGGCCGGCGCCCAGGCCAGCACATGTTCCTGGTAGGCCGGCAGGGCCGTGACCTGTTCGATGGCGTTGATAATGGCCGCCATGCGCTCCAGATCCTCCCGGGCGACGAATACTGCCGCATCGGCAAACAGCCTGGGGCGCTCGGCATCGATCAGACGCCAGATTTCGGCGCAGGCGGCGCCTGCATCGTCACAGACCAGGGCGGCGCGCAGAGCGGCCCGGTCGAGGGAAACGCAATGGCAATGCCGGTTGAAGCGCTCCGCCCGGGCCGCGCCGGAACTCTCTGCCGAATGGGGGGCTTGCTGGGTCATGGGGCGGGGATTGTACACCGGCCCGAGGGCGCGAAACGTGAAATGTGAAACGTGGCGGCGACCTGGCTTCTACCTTTCACCTTTCACGTTTCACGCCCAATTTTCGCCTGGCCGACGGCGTAGGCATGTCGGTAGCTACGCCCACTCCTCGCCCTATCCCTCCGCCCCGAACACCTGTTTCCGTAGCTTGAACAGTTCATCCCGTGCCGCTGCGGCTTTTTCGAATTCGAGATTGCGGGCCGCTTCCTGCATTTCCTTTTCCAGGCGCTTGATTTCCTTTGAGAGTTCCTTTTCCGACAGGGTGTCGTAGCGGGCCCGGCTCTGGGCGGCCTTGAGGTCGGCCTTGCGTTCGTCGTTGGCGGCATCGGCGTCATACACGCCGTCGATGATGTCCTTGATGCGTTTGTTGACGCCCACCGGCGTGATGCCCATTTTCTCGTTGTGGGCCAGTTGCTTGTTGCGGCGGCGCTCGGTTTCCGCCATGGCGCGGCGCATGGAGTCCGTTACCTTGTCGGCGTAGAGGATGGCGGTGCCATGGAGGTGGCGGGCGGCGCGGCCGATGGTCTGGATGAGGGAGCGTTCGGAGCGCAGGAAACCTTCCTTGTCCGCATCCAGAATGGCCACCAGGGACACTTCCGGAATGTCCAGGCCTTCCCGCAAGAGGTTGATGCCCACCAGTACGTCGAACAGCCCCAGGCGCAGGTCCCGGATGATCTCGACACGTTCCACCGTATCCACGTCCGAGTGCAGGTAGCGCACCTTCTGGCCGTTTTCGATGAGGTAATCGGTCAGGTCTTCCGCCATGCGCTTGGTGAGGGTGGTCACCAGCACCCGCTCCTGCACCGCCACCCGCAGCTTGATTTCCCCCAGCAAGTCGTCCACCTGGGTGCCGGCGGGGCGCACATGCAGAATGGGGTCCACCAGGCCCGTGGGCCGCACCACCTGCTCCACCACTTGGTCCTGGTGTTCCTGCTCGTAGGCCGATGGCGTCGCCGAAACGAACACGGTCTGGGGCATGAGCTGCTCGAACTCCTCGAACTTGAGGGGCCGGTTGTCCAGGGCGGAGGGCAGGCGAAAGCCATAGTCCACCAGGTTTTCCTTGCGGGACCGGTCCCCCTTGAACATGCCCCCCACCTGGCCGATGGTGACGTGGCTCTCGTCGATGAACATGAGGCCGTCCGGTGGCAGGTAGTCGATGAGGGTCGGCGGCGCCTCGCCGGCCTTGCGCCCGGACATGTGGCGGGAGTAGTTCTCGATGCCCTTGCAGAAACCGATCTGGTCGAGCATTTCCAGGTCGAAGCGGGTGCGCTGCTCGATGCGCTGGGCCTCCACCAGCTTGCCTTCGGCGACGAACCAGGCGCTGCGCTGCCGCAGTTCCTCCTTGATGTACTCCAGGGCCTTCAGCACCGTGTCCCGGGGCGTGACGTAGTGGCTGGAGGGGTAGATGGTGTAACGGCCGAGTTTCTGCCGCTGGTGGCCGGTGAGGGGGTCGAACAGGGTCAGGGTCTCGATTTCGTCATCGAAGAGGCTGATGCGCAGGGCGTTCTCGGCGCTTTCCGCCGGGAAGACGTCGATGACATCGCCGCGCACCCGGAACACGCCCCGCTTAAATTCCATGTCGTTGCGGGTGTACTGCATTTCCGACAGGCGCTTGATGATGTCCCGCTGGGACAGGCGTTCGCCCTGGCGCATGTGCAGGATCATGCCGTGGTAGGCCACCGGGTCGCCGATACCGTAGATGCAGGAGACGCTGGCCACGATGACCACATCGCGCCGCTCCATCAGGGACTTGGTGGCGGAGAGGCGCATCTGCTCGATCTGCTCGTTGATGGCCGAGTCCTTCTCGATGAACAGATCCCGGGAGGGCACGTAGGCTTCCGGCTGGTAGTAGTCGTAGTAGGAGACGAAATACTCCACCGCGTTCTCGGGGAAGAATTCGCGGAACTCGGCGTAGAGCTGGGCCGCCAGGGTCTTGTTGGGCGCCAGCACCAAGGCCGGCCGGCCGCAGCGGGCAATGACCTGGGCCATGGTGTAGGTCTTGCCCGAGCCGGTCACCCCCAGCAGGGTCTGGTACATCAGCCCGTCCTGAATGCCCTCGGTGAGCAGGCGGATGGCTTCCGGCTGGTCCCCCGCCGGCAGGAAAGGCTGGTGCAAGCGGAAGGGACTGTCGGGGAAGGTGATGATGTCAGGCATGGTCGGCGTGGGGAGGAACAAGCGGTTCGGGAGCAAATATCGGCGTCACCGGAGGGCGTCCGGTCCGCGTCCAGGAGGGGCGCCTGGATCACTCCAGGGTGGCGATGTATTCCGCCACCGCGTTGGTTTCCAGTTCAGTGAGTTTCGATGCCACGGTGTGCATGATGGCGTTATCGTTGGTGCGCTCGCGCTGAGTGAATTGTTTCAACTGGTCCTCGATGTAGCGCGGGTGCTGCCCGGCCAGACGCGGCAGGCGCACCGTACCGAGGCCCCTGTCCCCATGGCAGGTGGCGCAGGCCGGCACCCCGGAAAAACGGTTGCCCTTGTGGAAAATCAGCCGTCCCATAGCGGCCAGATCGGCATCCGGAGCCTTGCGCGCCGTGGTTTTCCTGCTCTCGAAAAAGGCGCCGAGAGACGTCATCTCTGTTTCAGAAAGAGATTCCGCCTGGGGCTTCATGGTCTCGTTCTTGCGCTTGCCACTCTTGAAGTCGGCCAGCTGCTTGGCTACATACTCGGCATGCTGGCCCGCCAACCGGGGGTACACCGGGCTGGCGGAGGCGCCCTCCGCGCCATGGCAAAGGGAACAGCGCTCGGCCACAATTTCCGCGGCGCGGCGCAAGTCCACATCCGCACCCCGAGCCGGCAGAATACCCACTGCAAGCACACCTGCCATCACCCACAAGACCTTGCCCATGTTCTTCTCCCGGAATACGCGTTGATGAGGCAGGGATGATACTGATTTTTCGGCACCGGGGCGCTCCCCACGGATCAACAGGGTGTGCAGCCATCCACGAAAGCGAGCCCGGGGTAGTCAGATTGCAGGACGGGGAACCGTGCCGTCAAAGTCAGACCTTCCTCCGCACCCCTGCCTTCGCCCCAATCGGGTAAACTCGCGCCCTTTTGTTCATCGGTCCCGGGCACTGCTGCGGTGCCGATTTGGTTTTATCCATGAGCAAGCCCTCTACCCATCTGATCGTTCAGGGTCGGGACATTTACCCGGACGCCCTGGCCGAACTGGCCCGCCTCAGCGGGGCCTCCGGTATCGAACGCCTCGCCGATTCTGCCTGCCGTCTGCTGGACGCGACCGCACATCCCGACGTGACGGCCGCGTGTCGTCTGGCGCACCTGGATTTCGCCTTTGTGCCGGCGGGCCGGCGCCTGTCCGACATGGGACTCTTTGTCACGGACATGGATTCCACCCTGATCACCATCGAGTGCATCGATGAGGTGGCGGACATGTATGGCCTGAAGGCGGAAGTGCACGCCGTGACCGAGGCGGCCATGCGCGGCGAACTGGATTTCCGCGAGAGCCTGTTGCGTCGGGTGGCTTTGCTGGAAGGCCTGGAGGAATCAGCGCTCGAACGGGTTTACGAGGAGCGTCTGCAACTTTCCCCGGGCGCGGAACCCCTGCTGGCGAAGCTCAACGGGGCAGGCGTCACCACGGTGCTGGTGTCTGGCGGCTTCACCTTCTTCACCGAGCGCCTGAAGACCCACCTGGGTTTTGACCATGCCTGGGCCAACACCCTGGAAGTGCGCCACCGCCGCCTGACAGGCAAGGTCATCGGGGAACTGGAGGACGCCGAGGCCAAGCGCGACCACCTGCTGGCCCTCAAGGCCGACCTGGGGCTGAATCGCAACCAGATCATCGCCGCAGGCGACGGCGCCAACGACCTCCTGATGCTGGCGGAGGCTCTCTACAGCGTCGCTTACCAAGCGAAGCCCGTGGTGCGCGAAAAAGCCGCCTACGCGCTGGATCACAGCGGGATGGACGGCATACTCAATTTCTTCGAGGATTGACGTTGTCGGATTGAAACCCGACCTACAGGCTTGGGTCGCGCAACAGCCACCACAGGATCAGGCCCGGCACCAGGTTGAACATCATGATGGCGATCTTGTAGAAGGCCATGCCGGCGTAGTGAATGGCATCGAAATGCTCCTCCGACAGGGCGAACCAGCGTCCATGCAGGCGAAACACCAGGTCGTGGGAGAAGGTAAACACGAGGAACCACCATACCAGCAAGGCGTAATTGAGCGCCGCGCTCCACAGCAGGAAATTCCTCAGCAGTTCCATGTTCATGGCAGCGCCTTTCGGGCGGCCCGGGGGCCGAGGCCTCCACTATACGGATGTCCTGACCGCAACGGCGCTGCCGGGGTGCGGTTTTTTTTTCCAGCCTGGGGCCGGCGGTTTCTGGCGCCACATTTTCCCTGTTTGGGCCAGATTTCTCGCCCGTATGCCGCCCCGGCCGATTGTTCTCCCCGGGAGGCACGAGGATAATGTGCGGGCGGAGAGCAGCATCGCTTGTTTCAGTCCACAAACTCGAGGAATTCACATGTCTGACCGGGCCCACATCTTGTTGGTAGACGACGATCCAACCATGATCGAGATTGAGCGCTTTCAGCTTGGCGAGGAGAACTACCGCTACACCACGGCAGAGGACGGCCTGGATGCCCTGGTGAAGATCGCCTCGGACCGGCCGGACATCATTCTCCTGGACGTCAACATGCCCAAGCTGGACGGCCTGGAAACCTGCAAGCACATCCGCAAGGACTCGGACAACGACAACATCAGCATTATATTTGTCACCTCCAAGAACGATGCCCAAACACGCAAGGCCGCCTACGAAGTGGGTGGCGACGACGTGCTGGTCAAGCCCCTGGACCCCAGTGAGATCCTGAGCAAGGTGGAAAACGCGGCCAAGAGCCAGCAGCGCGTCACCGCACTGCACCAGGAAATGGCGGAAACCATGGGGGTTCTCATGACCACCATCATCACCAGCGGCGAATACGGCGTGGTGATGAACTTCTTCCGCAACTCCTACGCCTGCAAAAGCATGGCGGAACTGGCCGAGGTGGTGCTCAAGGCCCTGGACGATTTCGGCCTGACGGGTTGCGTACAACTCCGCTCCGGCGAGCAGATCCTGACGGTCAACAGCGAGCGGCGTTCCAGCCCCCTGGAGCAGGAGATGCTCTACGACCTGTCCATGGGCAATCGGCACATTTACGACTACGGCAACCGCACGGCATTTTGCTACGCCAACGTGGCCGTCCTGATCAAGGCCATGCCCCTGGACGAGCCGGAGGCTTATGGGCGCATCAAGGACAATGTGGCGCTTTTAGCCGAAGGCGCGGAATTCCGCCTGACGGCGCTGGTGGAAGAAACCCGGGTGCGGGAGCAGAAGGAAGCCCTGACGCTCAGCGTGGCTGCGGCGTCGAAAAAACTGGCCCAGGTCAATACGGATTACAAGCGGGGCCAGTCGGACATGAGCAACATCTTCAGCCGCCTGGAACAAAGGCTGGAGTGGGCCCTGGCAGGCCTTGGGCTTTCCGACGAGCAGGAACGGGGCATGTGGGAAATCGTCACCCCCCTGGGCGCCGAAGCCAATTCCCTCTATGACGAAGGCCTCTCCCTGGACAGCCAGCTGACCGAAGCACTGACGGCCCTGCGCCAGAGTTTGAGCCTGAGCGATCCGGCAACGCCACCGGCTTCCGACAAGCAGGGCACCTAAGCCAGACACCGGCCTGTTCGCAGGTCGGTCGGTTTCAGCCCGCCAGTTCTTCCTCCACGGCGCCCCGTGCTGCCGCCAGGCGCTCTTCCAGGGTCGCCAGCAGGGCGGCTTCCCCCGCCCCGGCTGTGCCGGCCAGGGCCAGTTCCAGGGCATGTGCCGCATCCCGCAGGTGGTGGGCGCCGATGGAGGCCGCCAGACTCTTCAGGGTGTGGGCCTGGCGACAGCCCACGACCCTGTCGTTCCGGGCCAGTGCCGCCTGCAAGGCTTCCATGTCCGTCGAGGGATTCTTGAGGAACATCTGTAGCAGGCGGCCATAAAACGCCCGGTTGCCCTTGGCGGTCACCAGACCAGCGTCCACATCCAGAATCCCCGCAGCCCGGGCCTCCGGCTCGGGCGCCACCGCACTTGCCACGGCAGTCGCCGCTGCCGCTGCCACCTGAGTTTCCGGGACACTCTCGGTCAGCACTGAGACGGGGTCGGCTGCGCCGACCAGTCTGGGTGCATGCACGGGCGCCGTGTGGCTTTCGCCGCCCAACCAGTGCACCAGGGCCGCGTCGAGTACCGCCGGGCGTATGGGTTTGGTGAGAATGTCGTTCATGCCTATGGCCAGCACCCGCGGGCGCTCGTCAGCCAGGGCATGGGCCGTCAGGGCCAGGATGGGTAGATCCGGGA
Organism: Rhodocyclales bacterium; assembly: GCA_043743785.1. Lineage (GTDB taxonomy): Bacteria > Pseudomonadota > Gammaproteobacteria > Burkholderiales > Rhodocyclaceae > JAQTNA01. Next base: position 40,921 of record JAYTVW010000129.1, read on the forward strand.
AACGTAGGCGCAAGGCATGGGCGGCAGTGTAGCCATCCATGACCGGCATCTGGATGTCCATCAGAACGAGATCATATTTTCCGCCGATACCCATCTGAACTGCCTCCAGGCCATTCTCCGCCGTATCCACCTTGGCGCCGCTGAGTTCAATAAGTTCCCGGCCCACCTGGCGATTGAACTCGTTGTCGTCCACCAACAGGATGTGGCGGCCGGAAAGATTGGGCGTGGCGGCCACCGCCCTGGCCGTCAGCGGAACCCTGATCTGCCCTCCCAGCACCTGAACCAGGGTGTCCCGCAGGGCGGCACGGGACACCGGCTTGCCCAGGCAGGCTTGCACCACATCCAGCCCCACCTGGCTGCGGGCTTCAGTCACTTCGTCCCCGGTAATCAGGATGATGGGCATGGCCAAGCCCTGCTGACGAATTTGCCGGGCCGTCTCCAGGCCATCCCGCCCCGGCAGGCGCCAGTCCATGATAACGGCATCAAACCCGGGCGCCGCCGTCAGCCGGTCGAGGGCGGCCTCCCCGGAATCCACGCTTTCGGCCGCGCAGCCCAGGGCCGCCACCAAACGAGTCAGCAAGGTGCGCATGACTCCATTGTCGTCCACCACCAGCAAGCGTTTGCCCGAGAGCAGAGGCGGCAGGGCTTGCTGCTCTCCGTCTATACCAAAGCGGGCGGTGAAGCTAAAGCAACTACCCTGGCCCGGTGCACTGTCCACGCCGATATCGCCCCCCATCTGCTCCACCAGCTGCTTGCAGATGGCCAGGCCCAGGCCGGTACCGCCAAATTTGCGGGTGGTGGAGTTATCCGCCTGGCTGAAGGCGGAGAACAGCCGTTCCTGCTGGGCCGGGCTAAGACCCAGGCCCGTGTCCCGCACGCTGAAACGCAGGAACGCCTTACCGGCCTCGCCCTCCAGCGCTTCCACCGTCACCGCAATCTCACCCCGATCCGTAAACTTGAGGGCGTTCCCCACCAGATTGGTAAGCACCTGGCCCAGGCGCAAGGGGTCACCCACCAAGCGCCCCGGCACACCGGGCAAGGCCCCGAAAGCAAATTCCAGGCTCTTCGCCCGTGCCCTGTGGCTGAACAAGTTGCTGACTTGGGCGAGCACCTCGTCCAGGCTGAAGGGAATGCATTCCATTTCCAGCTTGCCTGCCTCGATCTTGGAAAAATCCAGGATGTTATTGACGATGCCCAGGAGGGACTCGGCGGCGGACTCGATCTTCAGCACATAGTCGTTCTGCCTGGCGCTCAGGTCGGTCTTCAGGCAAAGCTGGGAGAAACCCAGCACCGCGTTGATGGGCGTACGGATCTCGTGACTCATGTTGGCCAGAAAAGCGCTCTTGGCGCGGTTGGCCGACTCGGCCACATCCCTGGCCTGGGTGAGGGAGGCATTGGCGGCCATGAGATCCCGGGTGCGTGATTCCAGCATTTCCTCCAGATGCTCCCGGTAGCGGTCCAGTTCCCCGGCGATGCGTTTCTTCTCGGTGATGTCCCGGCAGGAAGCAAAAATGTCCCCGTCCGGCAGCAGGGCCGCATTCATTTCCACCGGAACCTGGCTGCCATCCTGGCGTTGCAGCATCAGTTCGCTGCGCACCGGCCCTCCTGGCCCCAGGTTTTCCAGTATTCGGCGAGTGTTCTCATCCCCCGGCGCCGTAAGGTCTGCAAAGCCCCGGCTTTGCAAGACGGCAGGCGGCACGCCCAAAAGTTTGCCGGCCTGCTGATTGGCATAGCGGCAACGACCATCCGGGTTGGCAATGAAGACCGCGTCAGCGCCGTTTTCCAGAACACTCCTCAGGCGGGCCTGTTCCGCCTCCAGAGCATCCGCAGCGCGCCGGAAGACCCGGGTAGTGAAAAATATCACCAGCATCAGGCTGGCGGCGATGAGGGCGCCGAAGGCCAACAACTGCCGGTTGAGGGTATGCACATCCCGCATGACCTCGTCGGTATAGGCGACGGTAGCCACCAGCCAGCCCCAGCGGGCGAAGCTGGAGTAGATGGCAGTGCGTTCCCGTGCCTCCCGCTCCCCGGCGGACCGATTGGCCCACAGGTAACGCAAGTGGCCCTGGCCTTCCCGGATCATTTGTGCAACGAAAGGACTTCCCTTGTCATCCTGCAGGTCAAGGACGTTCATCTCTGGCAGCGTGGGGTGGAGGATCACCCGGCCTGGTTCCCGCTCCCGGTCCAAGATGAAAACGTAACCCTTGTCGGCGATATCGATGGCGCGAATCTTGTCCTTCAGGCCCATCAGGTTCTCGGTGAAGTCGATGCCGATGTAGGCAAGGCCAATGACTTGGCCGGCCTCGTCCTTCAAGGGCTGGTAGCGGGTCATGAATTCCCGCCCGAAAAGCGTGGCGCGCCCGGTGTAGGGCAGGCCCTTCATCAGATTGCCGTAGGCAGGATGGCTGTGCCCGAGGGGCGTGCCCACGGCCCGCCGGCCATTCTCCTGTTTAACGGAAGTCGTGATGCGAAAGAAATCATCGCCGTCACGCACAAAGACCGAGGCGGTAGCGCCGGTGGACCGGGTAAATCGGTCCACCAGCTGGAAATCATTATTGAGCGCCCGCCCGTTACCCAGCAAAACGGGCAGCACCCGTTCCCCGTCGGCGACCCGCTTGCCGGACAGGACAGGCGCCTCCGGCAGGGTAGACACGAAGGCATTGCCCAAACGTTCTGCCGAACGTTCCAGTAGGCTGGCGTAGGCGTCCACCATGTCCACCACTTGGCGATTGACATGGGTCAATTCGTTGAGATTACGTTCCTGCAGGCGCTGATTCAGCCACTGGCTGACCAGCACCCCCATGACGCAAAACACCAGCAGCACGGCCAGATTCAGCACCACCGCCAGTCGGGTGGTGAATGGCAGACCTTCAAACGTGGCCTTGCCCTGGGTAATTACCTTGCGTATGGAAGGCATGGGATTTCGCAAACGCCTGCGGCAGGAGGGAAAGGGGGTGGCTATCGAGAGATACCAGCGGAGACCAGGGAAAGCAGCCGGATCTCGGGGCACCTGTCCTCAGATTTTTCTCAGGGCTTCGTCCCGGGAAAGGGCGAATTCCATGATGGCGCCGGGAATGGCGTCCAGCGGGATTTCCTTGCTGACGGCGCCCATTTTCTGGGCTTCCTTGGGCATGCCATAGACCACGCAGGTCTTTTCGTCCTGACCCAGGGTAATGGCACCGATGTCGCGCATTTCCTTCAGGCCTCGGGCGCCGTCGTCCCCCATGCCGGTCATGATGATGCCCAAGGCGTTCTTGCCGGCGGCCTGGGCCACGGAGCGGAACAGCACATCCACCGAGGGACAATGCCGATTCACCGGCGGGCCGCGCTTGACCTCCACCTGGTACTGGGCGCCGCTGCGCTTGAGCAGCATGTGCTGCCCCCCCGGGGCGATCAGGGCCCGGCCCGGCAGCACCCGGTCGCCGGTCTGGGCTTCCTTGACCTCGATCTGGCACAACCCGTCCAGGCGCTGGGCGAAGGCCGCGGTGAATTTCTCCGGCATGTGCTGGACAATGACGATGCCCGGCGCGGTACGGGGCAGGCGGGTGAGCACCGCCTCCAGGGCCTGGGTGCCGCCGGTGGAGGTGCCAATGGCGACGATCTGTTCCGTGGTCTTGTGCAGCGCCGTCTGGGGCGCCGCCGCCAGCACCGCATCGGCACTGAGTTTTGCCACCACGAGGGCCGGCTCCCGGATGACCACATTGCGCATATTGGCCCGGGCGGCGGCCTTGACCTCCCGCACCAGTTCGTTGGAGGCATCGCTCAGATATTGCTTCACGCCCACCGCCGGCTTGGTGACGATGGACACGGCGCCGGCTGCCAAGGCCTGGATGGTGGTCTGGGCGCCCTTGGCGGTGAGGCTGGAACACATCACCACCGGCGTGGCATGCTCGGCCATGATCTTTCTTAGGAAGGTAATGCCATCCATGCGCGGCATTTCCACATCCAGGACGATCACGTCTGGCCATTCCTTCTGCATGCGGGTAAGGGCGAACAGGGGATCCGGGGCGGCACCGATGACCACGATGTCCTTGTCCCGCTCCAGCACCTGCTGCAGCACCTGCCGCACCACGGCGGAGTCGTCCACCAGCAACACTTTAATTTTGCTCATTTCATTTCCTGCCTGCGACCGAAGTCGGGTTGTGGACGGTGTTCCCAGCTCAAAACAATGTCAGGCCTTCATCGGCGGTATTCTCGTCGTGGAGCAAGCCCTCCAGGCAGGCTTCAAGCTGGAAGAAGGTTTCCTGCAGGCCCAGAGTGGCGGCGAGCGCCTTGTCCTTATCCTTGCCCTTGTGCGTATCCCGGTCTCCGCCACCGGCATGGGCCACGGCGGCTGCGGCCCGGACATGAAGTTCCCGCAAGGGCGCCTCCAGGGCGTGGAATCCGGGTAGTTCCGAGAATGACCGCCGGCCCTCCCCTTCGTAGTACCAGTGGCCCAGGGGGCTGTTGCGGTGATCCGCAAAGTCCCGCCCATCTCCCCCCGCTTGCACCGCCCGCCATACCGAGCCCATGAACGCCAGCAGGTTGATTTTTTGCGCCTCGATGAATACGGAACGGGTGCTTTCGTGGGCTAGTTGCCGCAGCCGATCGGCCACCGTCAGCAAGCCGTTGAGATTGCCTCGGGCGGAGGCCCCTTGTGCCCCCAGCTCCGCCAGTTCCCCCCGAATCTGGGCGACCTTTGCCGACACCAGGGCGGACTCGGCACCCACTTTGCCTATGACCAGGCCTATGCTGCGGGTGGCTTCCGCCGTCAGTTGAGAGAGCTTTCGGACTTCGTCCGCCACGATGGCGAAACCGCGGCCCGCTTCCCCGGCCCGAGCTGCCTCAATCGCCGCATTCAGGGCCAGGAGATCGGTTTGTTTGGCAATGCTGCCAATGATCTTGACGATGCCACGGGTTTCCTCGTTGGCGCTTCCCAGGCGACCCAGCACCGCGTCGGTGGCGCCCACATCCTCCGCCAGGGTTTCCAGTTCGGCGATCATGGTGGCGACGATGCGTATGCCCTGGCTCGCGGTGTCGCTGGTCTCCCGGATATACACATCGTTGCCCAGCATGTCACCGCTTATCCGGTTCAAGCCCTGCTGGCTGCTGGCAAGGGCCTCCGTCAGGCGCAACAATCCGGCGGCGGTCTCCCGGTCCAGGCTGGCTTCCCGCTCAAGCTCGGCCAGCGCCTGACCGGCCTGCATGGCCATGGTTTTATCCGCTTCCAGTTCCGCCTTGTCCTGCTGCAAGCCCGCCACCTGGACCCGCAATGCTGCCACTTGCCCCAGGAGATCAGCGCGCCCCAGCAGGTGATCGAGAAAGCCGACCACCCTGACATCCTCATTGGACCGGCCGGAATAATTCATGATTTTTCACCTTTTTTCAGCCAGACTTCGCCACTCCACAGATCAAAAACCACATTGCGGTGGCCGACCCCGCCCAGGCATTCCCCTTCCACGCGAAAACCGTGGTGCTTGATCAGTTTCCGGGCCATTTCCACGTTGCGCTCGCTGATATTGACTCCCCGCATGTCCAACATGGAGCCGCCGCCGAAAACCTTGGCGATGTAGTCCCGGGGACGGGTGCCTTCCTTCTCGATTTCCCGCATCAGCAAAGCCATGGCTTCATCCGCATAGCGCCCATCCAGGGTGCCGTCGGCGGGCTTTGCCTCCCGGCTGGGCAGCATGTAATGGCACATGCCGCCGATCTTGCGTTCCGGGTGCCAGAGGGTGAAGGAGACGCAGGAACCCAGCAGGGTCTTGATGCGCGTGTCCTCGTCGCCGAAGTGCCACTCGCCCGGGTGCAGATAGACCTCGAGTATGTCCTCCGGATTCTTGCCGGCCATGGTCACGGAGGGCTGCTTTTTCTGCATCCACACCTCCCCGTTCCAGATGTCGAAAACCAGATTGCCGCGGCCGGCGTAATCCAGCTTGACGTGAATACCATGGAAATCCAGCAGATCGCAGACCGCCTCTTTGCGTTCGACGCAGTCCCCATCATCAAAGACGAAAACCCGGCCCACGTATTCCCGGGGCCGGGTGCGGGCCCGGCTCATTTCCAGGATGGCCAGGGCCAGGGCCTCCTCCGCATAAGAGGAATCCAGCTGGGGCGACGGGGTCACCCGTCGTGGAAAGCGGAAATGATTGATGCAGCCCGTATGGCGGCGCGGATGCCACAGGGTAAATACGCCGCCCTCCCCCAGCAGGGTGCGCACCCGGGTGTCGGCGTCACCAAAGTGAAACTCGCCGGGCGTCAGGTAGATTTCAAGGATGTCTTCCGGCTTGTGCATCACGGCTTCTGGTAAATGGCGGGACGCAACTGTCGGACGGCACTGTTCACGCCCTGCAGGGATTCGGAGTGGCCGATAAACAGCCAGCCCCCCGGGCGCAAATGGGTCAGCAGCCGTGCCACCAGGCTGATCTTGGTGGGCGTCTCGAAATAAATCATCACATTGCGCAGGAAGATGACATCGAACTCCCCCACGGCGGGCACCTGGCCGTTCAGATTGGCGTGCAGGAAGCTCACGCGCTTCTTGAGGATGGACGCCACCCGCAGAAAGCCGTCTTCCGGCCCCGTACCCTTCAGACAGTATTTACGGAGATACTCTTTGGGAATGTTCCGGCCGCGCTCCAGCGGTATAGCGGCCGACGCGGCACTGGATCAGCACCTGGGTGGAAATATCGGTCCCCACCACTTCCCAGGGCGACTGGCCCAGCTTGTCGTCCAGCAGCATGGCAATGCTGTAGGCCTCCTCGCCGCTGGAGCTGGCGGCGCTCCAGACCCGGAAAGGCTCACCCTGGCGGCGCCGGGGCAGAATTTCCTCCTGCAGGAAATCAAAGTGTTGGGGTTCGCGAAAGAAATAGGTTTCGTTGGTGGTCAGGAAATCCAGGGCCACTTGGCGCTCCGCCCCATCATGGCCGATCAACTTGAGATAAGCGGTATAAGTATCCAGGCCGTGAGCCCGCAGGCGCTTGCCCAGGCGTGCGCCCACCAAGGCCTTTTTGGCCGGAGACAGGGAAATGCCCGCCGCCCGCAATATGAAGTCCCGTACGGCCTGGAATTCGCCGTCGCTCAGGGGCACGTCGTAGGGCCTTATTTCGGCCATGGTCATCCCGTTTCCTGATTAGTGCTGAACTCAGCCTGGGTTGTGGGGCCGGCGTAAACCGGCCCAA